>DATLUG010000011.1:0-33458 GCA_035533215.1 Candidatus Micrarchaeia archaeon
TGGTGGTGGGGGCGCGGACCCACGCCTCCAACACGCGGAGCTGGTCCGGTCCGACCGTCAGCGGCGGCGCTCGCTGCCACACACGCGCACCCTACCGCATCATCCCCCGATAGTCAAGTCAAATCGCGAACACTACACTAGCGAGGCTCTTGTGGGGCCGCGCGAAGTTGTAGTGCATGAAGTGGAGCGAGACGGCGGCGGCCAAGTTCTTCACCTTCTTGGAGAAGGCGTTGGTGAGCCGGGTGAAGCGCCGCATCCCCATCCGCATGGTGAGGTTCTGCCGCTCGACGTAGCTGGTGGAGATCAGCTTCGGGTCGGGCCGCCCCTGGATCTTGTGAACGTCCACCCCGATGCACGGGGCCGGGCTGTACCGCTTCTCGGCCCCGGGGTCGGAGCCGTAGAGCTTCTGGAGGACGGCGTAGTCGATCTCGGAGCCACAGGCGCTCTCGACGGCCTCCAGGTAGGGGCGGTGGCCGTCGGTGGTGAGCTGGACCCGGGTGCTCAGGCGCTCGGCCAGGTCGGTCATAAACGCCTTGGCGTCCACGGTGCTCCGGTCGCCGACGAGCCAGGTCGGGACTAGCTTGGAGTCGGCGTCGATCGCCACCCAGGTCCAGACATCCCCATAGCCAAACTGGCCCTCCAAGGGCTCCGGGACATTCTTGGCTTTCGCATAGCAGAAGCTCCAAATCTCGTCGCACTCGATCCGCTGGCAGGTGAGCCCTCGGAGGGCTTCGTCCTGGTAGGCCGCGCAGGCGGCGCCCAGCTCCACCAGCAGCTTGGCGATCGTGTTCTTGGCTACCCCGGTCATGCGGACGGTGGCCCGGATCGAGTTGCCCTCCACGAGGGCCTTGACCACCGCGACGCGCTTGGCCTGGGGCAACTGGTTCATACTGACCATTATGCGTGAGCGCGCAGGTAAAGGCAATGCCATTGAGCAGTTTTGCCCTGGCGAACGCTGGGCTACAATGCCAAGAGGCGCGGTCAATTTCGACCACGCCCCCTAGACAAGGTGACCGGGGAGCCGCGACCAACGGCCCCCCGGCTCGGTGTGGCGGGGCGGTCGTCGCGGGGAGAGCTAGTCGGGCAGCCCCGCGGCGCCGCCCCCTACCGTGTCATGGCTCCTCCTGCTGGCCTTCGCTTGTCGGCCCGTCGCTCGGCGGACCTTGCTCGGGCGGGGGAGTCGCCAGCAATCGGGCACGGGCTCGCGCGACCTTGCCCAGGGCGGCCCAGACCTCAACGAACTCCTCCTCCCCGAGCGCTCCGATATCAGCCACGGTCACGTTCAAAAGCGAGCCATCGCCCCTGGACGTGCTCGTACCGCCCCGGATCGGACGGGGCTCTGCCTCGACCCGGGTCTGTACCGGACGCCGGGATGGATCCTTCTTGGACGGGGAGCGGCTCGCCATCTTTCGATCTCGGGGTGCGTCACGAACTGGAATGGCCGCCTCGCGACAGAGGCCCAGGAACAGCATCACCATTCGGATCGTCTGCGACCGCGGCTGGTACCGGCGGAAGTGATCCACGATGGTCAGTTGCGGATCCTGGGTGGGGTCCACATGCTTGAAGTCCGCGGCGTAGGCTTCGCGCACTGCCGCGGCGAGAAGCTCCCGGTAGTCGGCCTCAGTGGCAGCCGCTATGGCCTTCAACCGATCGAGGGGGGCGCCATCCTCGCTGATCAGGCCCAAGAACGTGAGGGCCCGAGTGACGCGGCCGAAGACGAATTCCCCAATGCCGCAGACGCGATAGAAGTCGTCGCCGATCGTGTCGGGCAGGTTCCGACTTCGAATTCGGGTGAGGACTGTGACGACGTTGGCCGCGGCCGCATAGGGCCGTTCCGTCAGCGGGTCGAGGGTTGGGGTGGCTGGCATGGCAGTAAGGGTACCAGAATACGGTCGCGTAGCGCAATGCGCGCCCCAAAACACCGAAGCCAGGCGGCAACGAATCTAGGTACCGTTCGGCGCATCGGGGTAGCCGCCATGATAGCGTCCGCCATAGGTCTCGGATTCGTATTCAGGAGAGAGCCTATGCGGGTGCTCATCGGGGCGGCCTTCTCCCCCATCAAGGGCGGTATCGAGGCTCGGAGCCCTCTACTCAAAATGGTCGGTCATGGCCGTGATTCTGATTCGGCTGCCGATTCGCTCGTCAGAGCCGTCAAGGCTTGGTGCAATGGCTTGGAGCAAAGAGGCGAACTTGACGACGCCCTTCGCCGCCACGGCGTCCGCTGGGAGCCGGGGGAGGGCTCGATTCAGGTGGTGGTGGAGGGGAGGGGGAGCGAATGAGCGGGCGACCGGAGCTGGGCGGGGAGCCCAGCCCAAGCCCGGACACAATTAGTTTGATCTATCAGCATCTGCGGGGGGCTCCGGCTAGCCGAATCCATGACGGCCAGCGCCAGGAGGCCAAAGCCGTCAACCTATTTGCGGCCGCGACGGTGCTGGTTGGGCTCGCCGGGATCTCCCAGCCGCATTCGGGATCCTGGCGGTGGTTGATCGTGCTGCTGTCCGCGTGCGCCGCGATTGCGTATGCGACCGTCGTGGGAGCCACCGTGTTTACCCTGTGGCCTCGCGCCTATCGGGCTGCGGACTACGACGAAAGCCTATGGCTGCGTTTTTGGGATATGACCCCGACCGCCATCCAGCACGCGGTGGTCGAGGACATCACGGCTGGGTCGAAGACAAACAAGGTGGCGAACGCCGCGAGGGAGGTCGGGGTCTATTGGGTGCTAGGCGCCACGGCAGCAGAGGCCCTCTTCGTCGCCGGTGTCGTCATCCTGGCGCGGGCGGTCTTGGGGTAGGGTTACCCGACTTGCGCACGTCCGGCTCAAGGGGGCGTGGGGCCGCGGGTGGCGGCGGCGGGTTCTCCTTAGGCATCGCGGGCACCCCACCGTGCCGCCGCTGCCCGCCGAGCGGCCTCTGACCGCCGCTCCGGCGTGAGCTTCGCGGCCCGCGCCTTCCCGCCCTTCCTCCCCCCCAGCCGTCCCAGGGCGACCGCGGCGGGATTCTTCCCCGACTCCGGCTCGGGGGGCGGCCCCTCGGTCGCCTCGGTCACGATGGCCTGGGCGAGGGCGTTGAGGTCGCGAGGGCGCTTGCGTGTTCGGTCGGGCACAACCCCATCCTACCCCGACTTCGCTGGAGCTGAGTGAGCCACCCCCATGAAACTGACCCACTACCATGCCGCCTGCTCGCTTGCCCCCGGCGGCTCCGCGGGGGTAAAGTGTTACAACAATGACGGATAACAACCTGATGGGTAGTGCCGAGGTCGGTCACCGACTCGGGATCCACCCCCTGTCGGCCTCGCGGCTGATCCGGACGGGTCGGCTGCCGGGCCGGCTCATCGGGCGCACCTGGGTCGTCCGGGCCGCCGACGTCGAGCGGCTCGCCCGGACCTACACCGGCCGTCCCGGGCGGCCCCGGAAGCGGCCATGACCCAGGCGCTCTGCTACGCGCGGGTCTCGACCGCTCTGCAGGCGGAGCGCTACGGCCTCGACGCCCAGCGACGGCTGCTGCTGGAGCGGGTCGCGGAACGCGGCTACGAGATCGTGCCGGATGGCGACGCCCCGATCTTCGCCGACGACGAGAGCGGGAGCAGCCTCGACCGACCGGCCTGGCGCCGAGCGGAGCGCGCGATCGCCGCGGGCCAAGTGGACATCCTCGTAGCCGTTGACCCGGACCGGGTGTCGCGCGATCTCGCCGACCTCCTCGCCGTGGCCCGCTCTCTGGCCCAGCACGGCGTCCGGCCCGAATTCCTGACCCAGGAATTCGACGCCTCCCCGCAAGGGCGGGCCTTCTTCCAGATGCGCGGGGTCTTCGCGGAGCTGGAGCGCAACACGATCAGGGAACGCACCATGCGGGGGAAGTTGGAGAAGGCCCGGCAGGGTCGGGTCGTCAACCCCGGCAAGCTGCCCCGATGGCTCCGGATGGCGGCCGACGGTCCGACCGTGGTCCTCGACCCCGCGTGGGTCCGGGTGGTCCAACTCGTCTATCACCTCTTCGTCGACGAGCGGTTGACGCTCCGGCGCGTCGCGGAGCGCTTGACCACGGGCGGCCAGCCGACGCCTTCGGGGGGACGCCAGTGGCAGATAACCACGCTTCACGACTGGCTGCGCAATCCGGCCGCCGTGGGCGACCTCACCCAATGGACGCACCGGGCGGTCGAGCCCCAGCGGCGGCGCAAGCCGGTGGCGGCTACCGTCCAGCGCACGCTGCGGTCCAGCGCCGCGCTCCGGCCCGAGGCGGAGTGGTGCCACGTCCCGGTGCCCCCGGTCGTCGACGCGGCGACCTGGGCGGCGGCCCAGCGGCGGCTCGACCAGAACCAGGCGTTCGCCCGTCGCAACGGCCGGCGGCCCTACCTCTTGCGCGGCCTGGTCGCCTGCGCCGCCTGCGGGCGCCGGATGACCGGGGCGTACCGGGCCTTCCGTCAGCAGCGGGTCTACCAGTGCCAGCACGGCCCCCGAGTGGACGGCTCGGGGGCCTGCCGGTCCCGGGCGATCCCGGCCGAGCCGCTGGAGGGGGCGATCTGGGACCGCATAGCCGCCTTGATCCGCCAGCCCGCCGTCCTCCAGGCCGAGCTGACCCGCCGGCTGGAGCACGGCGCTCCCACCCGAGACGGGTGGGAGCGGGAGGCGGAGGCGGCGCAGCGGCGCCTGACCGCCATCCCGGCCGAGATGGACCGGCTCGTCGACGGCTACGGCAAGGGCCTGATCCCCGACGACCGGATGCGGCCGCAGATGACGCGCCTCAAGACCGAGCAGGAGGGGCTGCGGAACCGCATCGCGGCGCTCCAGGCCGACGACGACTGGCGGGAGCGGGTCGCCCGTGAGGCTGGGGACGCGCTCGCCTTCGCTGCCCGCGCGGCCGTCGGACTCGACGCCCTCGATGCGGATGGCCGCCAGGCGCTCTGCCGCCTGCTCGTCCGGGAGATTGCGGTCAACGGCGACATCGCCGTGGTTCGGACCGTCCTCCCGACTGACGGCGGCGGTGGCGGCGGCGGTCAATTGTGTTCATCACGTCGAGCGCTGGTTTGCTGACCTCACCGGCCTGCAGCTGTGTCGGGGCACCCACCGCACCGTCCGCGCGCTGGAAGATGCCATCCGGCTCTACCTCGCCACCTCCAACACCGATCCCCATCCCTTCGTGTGGACCAAGTCCGCGGATGAGATTCTCGCCAGCATCGCGCGATTTTATTTGCGAACCTCGGTTCCGGGACACTAGGAGCGCGGGTCAGTAACCGTCCTAGGGCTGGTGTTGGAGACGGGAACCTGCGAACATCTGTGCATGACCCCCGTTCACGGCGACGCGCTGTCCCCGCGTCCGCCCGCCGCTGAAGAGCCATCGGCTCTGGCCCGCGGGCCGGTCGACAAGACGTTCCGCCCGTACGACCAGCACCAGCTGCTGCTGCTGCCGCCGTCGCTGGAGGACTGGCTCCTGGACGGCCATCTGGTGCGGTTCGTGAGCGAGCTGGTGGAAGAGGCGCTGGACCTGTCCGCGATCCGTGCGGCGTACACCGAGGAGCGGGGTTCTCCGCCGTATGACCCGCGCCTGATGCTGAAGTTGCTGCTCTACTGGTACACAACTGGGTGCCGGTCGTCGCGGGCGATCGCGCGGCGCTGCGTCGATGACGTGGCCTTCCGCTACCTGGCGGCCGGAGCCGGGCCCGACTCTCGCTCGATCGCCCGCTTCCGCCAGCGGCATGCGGCGGCGTTGGCGGAGCTGTTCGTGCAGTCCCTGCGCCTGTGCCAGGCGGCGGGGATGGTGAAGCTGGGGCAGGTGGCGCTGGACAGCACCAAGCGGCGCGCGAACATCAGCCGCCATCGGGCCATGAGCTATCGGCGGATGGGCGAGCGGGAGGCGCACCTGGCTGCCGAGGTGGCCGCGCTGCTGGCCGACGCCGAGCGGGTGGACGCCGCCGAAGAGGCCCGGCTGGGTCCGGACCAGCGGGACGATGATCTCCCCGGGGAGCTGGCCGGCCGGGAGACCCGGGTGGCGAAGATCCTGGCGGCGAAGGCCGCGCTGGACGCCTTGGCCCAGGCGGCGGCGGCGCAGGCCGCCCGGGCCAAGGCGGACGCTCGCGGCGCCGACGCCGACTGGGGGACGGCGGCGGTCGACGCCGCGAGCGCTGGAGCCGTGCCGGCGCCCCAGGCGCAGCGCAACTTCACCGATCCGGAGTGCCGGATCATGAAGATGGCGGATGGCGCCTTTCACCAGGCATACACCGGCCAGGCGGTGGTCGACGCGGCCCAGCAGGTGATCGTGGCCGCCGCGGTCACCGCGTGAGCGGCGGACCGTCCCAGTCTGGTGCCGATGGTGGCGGCCACGATCGCCACCTGTGGCCGAGCCCCGCGGCAGCTGCTGGCCGACGCGGGGTACTGCTCGGCGGCGAACCTGGCCGCGGTGGCCGGCGGACCGAGCGAGGTGCTGATCGCCACCGGTCGCTTCCCCCACGGGCAGACGCCGCCGGCCGCGCCCCGGGGACGCCTCCCGACAGCCGCGACGGCGAAGGAGCGGATGGCCCGGCGGCTGCGCACCAAGCGGGGCCGGGCGGCGTATACCCGGCGCAAGGCCATCGTCGAACCCGTCTACGGCCAGCTCCACACCCTGCAGCAGGCGCGCTGGCTCCTGCTCCGCGGGGTGGCCGGGGCCACCCGTGAGTGGCAGCTCCTGTGCGCCATGCACAACCTGCGCAAGCTCTTCCAGGTGCGCGGGACCGCAGCTCTGCAGAGGCTGGCCGCCGGATGACCGCGTCCCTCCGCCCCGGGCCCGGCCCGACGGACCCCTTACCCGCTCCGTCACCGACCCGCGGGATTCCCAGGTCACACTCCGGCCTGACGAGCGCCTCCGTGGCCTCCAGTCCCCACGTTGCCGACCCACGCTCCTAGGGCACCGCCGTCACCACCACCCCGTGGGCAGCGCAGCGGACGCGGGGGGCGGCGAGCACCGAGGGGGCGGCCGAGGCCAGTGCGGCTACGGCCGGAGCGCTGGCGGCGATCCACAGGGCGGTGCTCCGTGACGCGCAGATCGCCGTTGCGGTCCGAGAGCTGGAGGCGGCCAAAGAGGTCCGATCTCGCTTGTCTGCCCTGGAGGCTCGCGCCCCGTGGGTACGTCAGGCCGATCGGGATCGGGGGGCATGGGTGGCGGGGGATCCCGACTACGTCCATCTCCGGGAGCATTTCCGGGCGGTCCTGCCGTGGATCGCCCCCGAGGGCGGTGCACTGTGCCCGCGAGCGTGGGCCATCGCCCACGGGTGTGAGGCACCGAACCTTGTCGGCCACGACGCTCGCCGAGAGATCAACGCTGCGATCCGGCCGCGGGAGGATCGGGTCAAGGAACTCGAAGCGAGATCCCGCGGAGGCGGCGAGACCACCCTGGGCGATGTGGGTGGCCTGCCCTGGCGGTGAGAGGCGGGTGACCGCGTGGTCCCCAGGACGGCGGCTGTCTCCAACGCCCACGGCCAATACGCGAGGAGGCCCGGCCGATGGCCGTGTTCGTCGGGACGAACATTTCAGGGGCTCGTCCCCGGCTCGTGGCTATCATCTTGGCTGTCAAAAGCGCAAGCAGCCAGCCTTGATGCCGAGAATCGGGTGGAATCGGAATTCGAACATCGGCTGGGGCGGAAGGACTCGAACCTTCGAATGGGGGATCCAAAGTCCCCTGCCTTACCACTTGGCGACGCCCCATCGCCGCTGGCCGCGCTCGGCACCCGTGAGCGTACGCTGGCGCCCCGCTGGACCTCAGCGGAGGGTCGCTCGCAGTGTGATCTCGACGTTCCCCGCGAGGGCCTTGGACACCGGGCAGCCGTCCTTTGCCGCCGACGCTGCGGCCTGGAATCCGGCGGTGTCGATCCCGGGGACCGCTCCGTCGACGACCAGCACCATCGACGTGATCCCGATCGCGGTGGGGTCGAAGGTGCACGTCGCCCGCACCCGCAGCTCCTCGGGCGGGTGCCCGGTCCGGCTGAGACCGCCGGCGAGCGCCATCCCGTAGCAGGTGGCGTGCGCGGCCGCCAGCAGCTCCTCGGGGGTGGTGCCGTCGTCTGGGGTCCCCGCCCGGGCGCTCCAGGTCGCCGCCACCTCGGGGAGCGCCCCGGTTCCGAAGCTGGTCCGTCCCCGACCCTCCCGCAGGCTGCCGTGCCAGACGCTGGTCGCCGAACTCTCGGTCATGATCCGCCTCCCATCCGCGGCCGTGGCGCTCGGGCGAGCCCCGGCGCGTGCGCGCACCCCGAATTGTCGCCGCTGCAGCCCTCGCGCGCGCCGCCGGCCCGGTCGCCCACTGCGATGGGCTGCTGGCCGCCCCGGTCCCGTCCCGACGACGTCGGTGAGGAGGCGGAGCGGTGCCAGGCGATCCGGCCGGCCAGCCCGACCGATGTGGTCACGGGCGGCCTCGCCGCCGGCGGCGGTGCCGTGCCCATGCGGGAGCCGCTCGCCCCCGATGGCCGCGGTCGGCCGCCGGGTGCTCGTGCCTGGCCCACCGTGCAGGGGGTGGGGTCGAGCTTCGAGGACCCTGCGCTGCCGCGGGCCCGCACCCTCGTCCGGTCGGTGCGGCCCGGCATCGGGTCGATCCGCGGATGCGGTGGGAGCGGGCGCTCGCCGCTCTCCGACCGGGCGAGGCGCTCGGCCTGGTCTGGAACCGGCAGGTGTGGTCCGGTCATCCGCTCCGTCCGTCGTCGACGCGGCCTCCTGCCGCCACACTCCGGAGCGGGTCGATCGTGACGGTGGCTCCGATCCCCGGGCCGGCCACGGCGTCGACGACGAGCGGTCCTGGATCCGGGCCGATCCGGTCGCTGCGGCGTCCTCCTGTCGCGTCAGGACGACCGGGGTCAGCCGCCACCACCGCCGCCTCCTGCGCCTGGTTGCCGTCGCAGTCCGACCATCGCCGCCTCGGAGCGAGGCGATGGCAGCGCCGGTCGGACGCGGTCGCCTGGGTGCTGGACTGGGCTGGGGCCGCGTCGAGCTGCCCGTTCGCCCGGAGGCGTACCACGTCCACCGGCAGGCTGATCCGGGCCGCCGCCCGGCGGCGCAGATCGGGGGACCGGCCTCGTGGTCGGACCCCGCCGGTGAGGCGAGCGCGCGGGCGTGACGGCGGGCGCCGTTCATCAGCCGGCGCCACCGGAGGGCATCGAACGGTCCGCTCGGCAGGGCCACCGACACCCCCCGCCGCACGGTTCGGCTGCGGCCCTCGGCGCTGGAGGCGTCGCCGGCCGCGATCAGCGCCGCGGCGGCGGCGGGAGGCAGCTTCGCCACCAGGCGGTCGTGATCGAGGAAGGCGCCGAACCTGCCGTCGACGCTGAGCCCGTCCCGGCCGAACATCCGGCGCCGGCCCACCCCGGGCTGGCGGAGGGACTCGGCCGCCAGGCTCTCGAACAGCTCCTGCGCGGCGGCCCGCTGGAGCCCGGTCACCTGGCCGCCCGCGCGGTCAGCCCGCTCGGCTCCGGCTCACCCGGTGGCGCCGGGCTGAGCCTCCACCGGCTCCGGTGGCCGGACCGCGCCCTCCAGGTATCCGCGGGCGATCATGGTGTCGAACTGGTACACGGTGCTCTCCCGGCCGGCGAGCGGCCCGGGCCGGAATCCCCGCGACCCGACCCCGCGCTGGACCGCCTCGCACGCCTGCCAGTCCTCGCGGTTGGTGATGTCCCAGAAGTCGGCGGCATAGCGGGGGCTGAACCCCTCCTTCCGGGTCGCCTCGGGCGCGAACAGCCACTCGCACTCGATCCGGCTGCGGCCGGGGGCGATCGGCTCCAGCCGGTGGGTCATCACGTAGTCCGGGTGGAGGGAGATCAGGAGGTTGGGGAAGACCGCGAAGTAGTGGACCTCGCGCCGCCGCTGTGCGTCCAGCCGCGGCAGCGGCAGGCCCAGGCTGCGACCGTCGAGCGACATCGTCTCGGCGTGGTCCATCAGCAGCATCGGGCCGCCGGCGAACATCCCCTGGGCGACCAGGTCCCGGCTGCTGTCGGGCGGGGAGACCCGGCAGAGCTCGGGGTGGATGCTGGGGCAGTGGTAGCACTCGTGGTAGTTCTCCACCACCAGCTTCCAGTTGGCCGCCACCTCGTAGTCGTGGCGCTCCACCGTCACCAGCCGCTCCGGCTCCCAGTCCCCGACCAGCTCGCCGAGGTTGCCGAGGTACGGGCCCAGGGCCTCGGCATTGCCGTCGGGGTTGACGAAGATCCAGCCGTGCCATTCCTCCATCCGCATCGGCACCAGGCTGTACTGGCCGGGGTCGAAGCCGGGCCCGCCGTCGAAGCGGGGCGCCGCCCGCAGCCCGCCGTCCAACCCGTACGCCCAGCCGTGGTACGGGCATTTGATGGCGCGCTTGCGGACCTCGGTGCCCACCGGCAGGAGCTCGTGGCCGCGGTGCCGGCAGACGTCGTAGAACGAGTGGAGGGCGCCGTCCGCGTCGCGGGTGAGGAGCGCCTGCTCGGTGCCGGCCCGCACCGCCCGCTGGCTGCCGGCATCGATCGAGGCTGACCGTCCGACCACGACCCAGGTGGCGTCGAAGAAATGCTCGATCTCCCACGCCAGCACCTCGGGGGCGGTGTAGGCGGCGCCGGGAAGGATGTGGGCGTCGCCCAGCGGGGCCAGGGTGGCGGCGAGCCCGGCGGCGTCGATCGGAGCGGGGACGGGGGTGCGGGCAGCCATGCGCGGTCTCCTATTCGGAACGGCCGTTCAGTATAGGCCGAGCCCGGCGGGCGGCCGGGAGGGGACGGGCGAGCGCCCCGCCGGCCTCGCCCTGGGCCGCCTCCACCGCCGCTCGGGCGTGCAGCGCCGCCCCCACGATGCCGGCATCGTTCTGCAGCTGGGCCGCCACCACCTCGCAGGCCGGATGGAGGCGGGGCAGGAAGCGGTCGGCCCGGGCGCTGACCCCCCCCCCGAGGATGATGAGCTCGGGGTTGAGCAGCGCCTCCACCCGCTCCAGGTACTCGTCCAGGTGGGCCGCCCACGTCTTCCAGCTGAGGTGGCGCTGGTCCCGGACCCGCGCCGAGGCGCGCCGCTCGGCGTCCCGGCCACGGATCTCCAGGTGCCCCATCTCGGTGTTGGGCACCAGCCGGCCGTCGAGGAAGAGCGCGCTGCCGATCCCGGTGCCGAGGGTCACCATCAGGACCACGCCGCCGCGGCCGCGACCGGCCCCGAACGCCATCTCGGCCAGCCCGGCCGCGTCGGCGTCGTTGAGGACGACGACCGTCCGATCGGTGGCGCGCCCCAGCAGTGCGTGGGCATCGGTGCCGACCCAGCCGGGGTCGAGGTTGGGGCAGGTGCGGATCACCCCCCGGATGACGACCCCGGGGATGGTGCAGCCGATGCGGTCGCCCTCGCCGAACTGGCGGCTGATGCGGGCGACCGCCGCGGCCACCGCCGCTGGCCGGGACGGGACCGGGGTCGGGATGCGGACCCGGTCGCGGACCAGCCGGCCGGTCTCGGTGTCCACCGGGGCGCCCTTGATCCCCGAGCCGCCGATGTCGATGCCGAGGCAGGGAATCACCCCGACCGTCCTCCCGGGCCGGGCTCCCGCAGCCCCTGGCCCCGACCGTGCGCGCCGCTCATGATGACGCCGAGTGGGCGGCCGCGGGGCGGCGCGAAACCACCACCATCCCCAGCACCACGAGTCCGCGGCGCCCGGCCTCCCGCCGCGTGGTCCGCAGGACCTGGGCCGCCAGCGGCGAGATCGACTCGGCCCAGAGCTCGAAGCCCCGGTTGAGCACGTCGACCGCCTGGGCCCGGGCGCAGGCGGAGCGGAAGAGGGTGGCCACCGGCTCCGGGAGCGGCGCATCGATCTGGGACTGGACCCACTCCGAGCCCAGCCGGTCGGCGGCCGCGGGCGGAGCGTCCTCGGCGACGAGGGCGAGGATCCGCGCCGCCAGCCCGCGCATGCGCTGGAAGAGGAGGGGGTGCTCGGGAACCAGGGCCAGGCGCTCCAGCAGGTCGGTGATCGCCGCCGGCAGCACCATCTGGCCGAAGAGGGCCGGCACCGGCAGCCCCCAGTCCTCGCCCAGCAGGCGGCCGAAGGCGGCGCTGGCCTGATCGGAGAGGGGCTGGGCCAGCCTCCCGAAGATGCCAAGGCTCTCGCGGTGGGCGGAGGCGACCCGGGCGACGATCCGCTCCGCCGGGGCCTCCGGCTCGGCGAGCGCGGTGTCGACCGCTCTCAGCAGCCGGTCGATCCGGTCGCGCTCCCCGCCGAGGGTTTCACGGTGGCGCAGCAGCGCCGCCCGCAGATCCTGGGAGCCCCCGCTCAGCGACCGGCGGATCTCGTCGAGGCCCATCCCCAGGCTGCGCAGGAGATCGATGTGGAGGAGCCGGAGCACGTCGGCGGCGCTGAAGTGGCGGTAGCCGCTGGCGGCGTGGTCGAGGCGGACGAGGCCCCGGGCCTCGTAGTGGCGGATCCGCCCGGGGGTGATCCCGGTGAGCGCCGCCACCTGACCGATGTTCAGGCGGGTTGGGTCGGGCCCGGGAGCCGGTCCGTTCACGGGCTTGACTCTCCGACCATTGGAGAGTTGATTATGCTGGCACAACCATTTCGTCCGCCCGTGCCGAGGTGCCCGATGTCCATCCCGCTTCGCCAGAAGGTTAAGGTCGGGGCCTACGTCGCCCGCCAGCGGCTCCGCCGCAACGAGAAGTTCGCGCTCGTCCTCCAGCTTGAGCCGCTCTACCAGTGCAACCTGGAGTGCGCCGGCTGCGGCAAGATCCAGCATCCCGACGACATCCTCCGGCGCCGTCTCTCGGTCCAGCAGTGCATCGACGCGGCGGAGGAGTGCCAGGCCCCGGTGGTGTCGATCGCCGGCGGCGAGCCCCTGGTCCACCGCGAGATCGACCAGATCGCGGCCGCCCTGGTCGAGCGCAAGAAGTTCGTCTACCTCTGCTCCAATGCCCTCCTGCTGGAGAAGAAGCTCGACCTGTTCACCCCCAACCCCTACTTCGCCTGGTCGATCCACCTGGACGGGCTGCGGGAGCGCCACGACCAGTCGGTCTGTCGCACAGGGGTGTTCGACAAGGCGGTGGCCGCGGTGCGGGAGGCCAAGCGCCGGGGCTTCCGGGTCACCACCAACACCACCTTCTTCACCCAGGACAACGCCCGCACCGTGCGCGAGGTGCTCGACTTCCTCAACGACGACCTCCAGGTCGACAACATGCAGATCTCGCCCGGCTACGCCTACGAGAAGGCGCCCGACCAGGAGCACTTCCTCCAGGTGGAGCGCACCCGCGAGGTGTTCCGCGAGGCCTTCGCCGACGGCCGGCGCAAGCGCTGGCGTCTCAACCACTCGCCCCTGTTCCTCGACTTCCTGGAGGGCAAGGTCGACTTCAACTGCACCGCCTGGGCGATCCCCTCCTACTCGGTGCTGGGCTGGCAGCGTCCCTGCTACCTGCTCGGCGAGGGCTACGCCACCAGTTACCGCGACCTCCTGGACACCACCCTGTGGGACCAGTACGGGCGCGGTCGCAACCCCAAGTGCGCCAACTGCATGGCCCACTGCGGCTACGAGCCGACCGCGGTGGTGGCGACCACCCACTCCCTGAGGGAATCGCTCCGGGCTGCGCTGGCGAGCTGACCTGGGGGTTGCCCTCCCGGAAGCGCGGGTCGGCGTGGCGGGTGCCTGGCCCGGCGCCCCCGGGCCGCCCCCCGATGTCGACAAACGCCTCGCAGCCTCGACATCTGCGGGAGCGGCACCACCAGGGGGCCGCAGCGCCACGAGGGATGAAGCGATGCGGTTCATCCTGCTGCAGAACTGCGGTCCGGTCGAGGCGGACCGCCAGCCCATGACGGAGTGGGCCCCGAGGACATCAGGGCCCACCTCGACTTCCAGCTCGCAGCCGAACCGGGGATCTCGCCGAGGCTCAGCCGGGCGGCGGCGTAGACTCGGACGTCGGTGACGATGTCCTCGGCGTCCGCCCCGACCGACCGGCTCGGCCGCCGACTCCGCGATCTGCGGGTCTCGGTCACCGACCGCTGCAACTTCCGCTGCGGCTACTGCATGCCGCGGTCGGTGTACGGCCCCGGGTTCCGCTTCGCCCCCCGGGCCCAGATCCTGACCTTCGAGGAGATCGCACGACTGGTCGCGGTGGCGACCCGGATCGGCGTCCGCAAGGTGCGCCTCACCGGCGGCGAGCCGCTGGTGAGGCGCGACCTGGAGCGGCTGGTCGACCAGCTGGCCGCCCTCCCCCTGGTGGAGGACCTCGCCCTCACCACCAACGGCAGCCTGCTCGCGGGAAAGGCCGCGGGACTGCGGGCGGCCGGCCTCCGACGGGTGACGGTGAGCCTGGACAGCCTCGACCCCACCACCTTCGCGCGCATGAACGACGTCGGGGTGCCGGTGGCAACGGTCCTGGAGGGCATTGACGCGGCGCGGTCAGCGGGGTTCTGTCCGATCAAGCTCAACATGGTCGTGCGGCGCGGCCTCAACGACGACGGCCTCCTCGACCTGGTCGACTTCGCCCGCCGCCAGGGCCACGTCCTGCGCTGCATCGAGTACATGGACGTCGGGCACACCAACGGCTGGCGGATGGATGAGGTGGTGCCGGCGGCCGAGATCATCGGCCGCATCGACGCGGTCCACCGGCTGGAGCCGCTGCCGCCGCGGGTGCCGGGCGAGGTCGCCCGTCGCTACCGCTACCTGGACGGCGGGGGCGAGGTGGGGGTGATCGCCTCCGTCACCGAGCCCTTCTGCGGGGCCTGCACGAGGGCCCGCCTCTCCGCCGAGGGCCGCCTGTACACCTGCCTCTTCGCCACCGGGGGCGACGACCTCCGTGCCCCGCTGCGCCAGGGCGCCTCCGACGCGGAGCTCCTGCAGCGGATGGCCGGGACCTGGCAGGCCCGCGCCGACCGCTACTCGGAGCTGCGCGCGGGCGGAACGCCCGCCGACCCGCGGCGGGTGGAGATGTCCACCGTCGGCGGCTGAGGCGGAGATCGCGGCGACCGCCGATCAGCCGCCCGCGCGGCCGGCCCCGGGCTCGCGCCGCATCGCCCACAGGAGGGGGCCGCGCGGGAGCCGGGCCTCACCCACGACGGTGAAGCCGCGGTGCCCGTAGAAGGTGACGTCGGCCGCGGTCGCGGTGTGGAGGAGGGTCGGCACCGCCTCACGGTCGCTGCGACAAAGGCCCTCTCGGAGGAGGGCCGTGCCGAGGCCGGACCGCTGTCGGCCGGGCTCGGTGCCGAGGATGGAGAGGTACCGGTGGGGCTGGGGCGGGAGCTGCTGAGCCAGCCGCGCGAAGCCCGCCGCCACCACCGGCAGCCGCCGCCCGAAGACGCGGGCGGCGCCGACGGTGAGCCGCAGCTGCGCCCGCCAGCCGAGGCGGGGCGGCCCCCCATCCGGGTGGGGCGCGAGCCAGAGCGCGGCCGCGGCCGCCTCACCCGCCACCACGAGCTCGCCCCCGGTGAGGGGGCTGGTCGCCAGCTCCCAGGCGATCATCCGCTCCAGCCGGCGCAGGCGGGAGCCGGGCTCGGGGAAGAGCCAGAAGGTGGTGGGGTCGTCCCGGAAGGCCCGGGTCAGCATCCGGGTGAGCTGGGGGAGGTCGGCCGGCCCGGCCCGGCGCAGGTCCGCCACCGCGGCCGGGCTCAACGAGGTTCCGGGCTCCGGTCGCGGCCGGCGTGGTCCGGCCCGGTCAGCCGGATGCCGGCTCGAGCAGGACGGTCGACCCGTCGAGCGGGTGGTCGAAGGCGAGCACCACGCAGCCGTGGTCGGCCACCCAGCGGGCGAAGACCTGGTGGAGCGGGTGGGGGAAGTAGGCCTGGAGCGCCTGCGCGCTCTCGAACTCGGTCAGCAGGCCGACCTGGTGCCCCTGCGAGCGCCCGCTCACGTCCCGGCCGAAGCGCACCCGCCGGAGGCCCGGGACGGCGCCGACCCAGGCGGCGATCTGGCCCCGCATGTCGGCGACCTCGGCGTCGGTCGGCGGGGCGGGGAAGCGGAAGAGCACCAGGTGCTGGACCGGGACCGGGACCGGGGCCGGTTCCATCAGAAGAACTCGAAGTACTCGCGCTGCTCCCAGTCGGTCACCTCGCTGAGGAAGCGGTCGACCTCGAAGCGCTTGAGCATCACCACATAGTCGACGATCTCGCGTCCCAGCGCCTCCCGGAAGAAGGGGTCGCGGTCGAGGGCGTCGACCGCCTCCCACAGGGCCGACGGCAGCCGGGGCGCGTCCTCGACGTAGGGATCCGTCTCGACCAACGGCGGCGGCTGGAGCTGGCGCCGGATGCCGTCCAGTCCGGCCGCGATGTTGGCCGCCAGGTACAGGTAGGGGTTGGCGGCCGGTTCGCCGAGCCGGTTCTCCAGATGGGAGGTCTGGTCGCCACCCTGTCCCTGCACCCGCAGCATCGCGCCCCGGCTCTCCACCGCCCAGTTGACCCGGTCGGGCGCGAACGAGTACGGCTTGAAGCGCTTGTAGCCGTTGATGGTGGGGGTGGTGAAGACCGTCATCGGCAGCGCGTGCTCCAGGATCCCGGCGGCGAACTGCTCGCCGGTGGGGGAGAGGGCGCGCTCCGGGCTGGCAAAGGCGTTGGCGCCGGTGCCAAGCTGCAGCAGCGACTGGTGCAGGTGCCAGCCGCTGGAGGTGATGTTGGGCAGGTGGGGCCGGCACATGAAGGTGGCGTGGTAGCCCTCGGCGTGGCAGACCTGCTTGACCGCGCTGCGGAACAGGACCATGGTGTCGGCGCTGGCCATCCCCGCCTGGGGGTCGAAGGTGAACTCGCACTGGCCCGGGCCCCACTCGTCCTCCATCGTGCGCAGCGGCAGCCCCATCTGCTCCAGGTGGTCGCGCAGGACGGTGAGGATCGGGGACAGCTCGTCCAGCCGGGTCTCCGACAGGGCCTGGTACCCCTGGGCGAGGATGCTGACCCGGGGGGCGGCGGCCGGCCAGCCGGTCTCGTCGGGTCCGATCCGGCCCGTCTCGCGCCGGGTGAGGTAGAACTCCACCTCCAGGCCGGCCAGGAACTCGTACCCCATCGCGCGCGCGGCCGCCAGCTGGCCCGCCAGCACCGAGCGGGTGGAGAGCGGGACCGGCCGCCCGTCGGCGTAGTACATGTCGCAGAGCACCCAGGCGGTCGCCGCCGCCCATGGCAGCACGGTGAAGGTGGTGGGGTCGGGGACCAGGACCACGTCGGGGGAGCCGGTCAGCTCCGGGATGCCGAGCCCGATGCCGGGGGCGAAGAGGTGGGTGAAGACGTGGTTGCTGGAATCCATGCTGAGCAGCGCGGAGGTCATGTCGAGGCCGTTGCGGAGCGCGACGGCGAAGTCCTGGGCGGAGGCGAACTTGGTCCGGGTGGCGCCGTGCTGGTCGGCCCAGCTCACCCGCACGGTCCGTATCCCCTGGCTCTGCACCTGGGCGGCGGCGCGCTCGCCGGCCTCCACCTGCTCCTCGGTGTGAAGGCCGTGCTGGCGGACGAAGCCGACCTTGCCGACGGCCAGCTCGTGCGGTGGCGTCGCGGGCATCCCTACCTCCTCAGGGCGGTGGACTGGCTCCGCCCGGGGGGCGCGGCCCGGCCTGCGGACAGGGGGTCGGCGAGGGTGGACCCGCCCGCGATCCGGCGCCGCTCCCGGGCGCCGGGGAGGCAGAGGGTGAAGAGCGCCTCGTCGGCGGAGTGGAGCGCGGTGCTGGCCACGGTGGCATCCTGGAGCCGGAACTGCCAGACGTCGTTGCCCGGATTGCCAGCATGGACGACGCAGCTGCCGTCCCCGGTGAGCGCCACCAGGTTGGCGGGACCGCCCAGCTGGCGGTGGGCGTCGGCGAGCGCCGCGGCCGGCGCCGTCCCGCCCCGGCAGAGCTCGGCGAAGAGCTGGAAGCCGACCTCGGAGTCGGCCCGACCGAGGAGCCGGGCTGCGAACCGGGGCCGCAGCGCCTCCGCCCGCTCGAACCGTCCGTTGTGGGCGAAGGCGAGGGCCTCCGCGGTGCTGACGAACGGCTGGGAGTCGGCGAGGCCGGTGGTGCTCAGCTGGGAGGGGCGGCGGAGGTGGACGAGGAAGCGGCTGGAGCGCACCCTCAGGACGCGGTCGGCGCCGAGCCGGTCGTCGGCAAGCCGGCCGGGGCTGCGGTAGCCCGCCACGGCGCCGTCCGCGATCCAGGCCACCCCCCAGCCGAACCCCGCCACCCCCAGCCGCTCCAGCGCCAGCGCCCAGGGGTGGACCCGCTCGAAGGGCTGCGGCTCGGGGAACGCGACCGCGAGGAGCTCGCACATCCGGTGTCACCCGCCGCCGCTGCGGGGGGGCGGGCTGGGGCGCCCGGCTCGCGGGGGCCCGGCCGTCACCGGACCCCTTCCGTTGCCCAGCCCGTCCCGTCCCGGCGCCGAGGCCAGCAGGGACTCCGCCAGCTCCAGGTCGAACGCCTTGGGCGGCAGCCGCCCGAGGCAGATGAACGTCTCGGTGCGGTGCAGCCCGGGGATCTTCCAGATCCGGTCGAAGAGGCAGTCGCGCAGGTGCTGGTGATCGCGGACCCGCAGGCGGACCAGCAGGTCCAGGGGCCCGGTCACGACCTCCACGTCCTCGACCTCGGGGATGCGGCGCAGCTCCCGCACCGCCAGCGGCTGCTCTCCCCCCTGATCGGCCACCACCCCGACGTAGACGACGAGTCCCAGGCCCAGGCGCTCCCAGTCCACCTCGGCCCGGTAGCCGCGCACCACCCCGGTGCGCTCCAGCCGTCCGATCCGCTCGGCCACGGCCGGCGCCGACATCCCCACCGCCTGGCCGATGTGACGGAGCGAGGCGCGGGCATCGCGGAGGAGGTGGACGAGGATGGACACGTCGATGGTGTCGACGGCGGGGGGGAGCGGGCGCGGCGGCGGCGCGAGCGCGCGGCCCGCGGGCGATGGCAGGCGGTGGCCGCCAGGTGGGCGCAGTTCGTCAGGGGACTTGCCCATCGCCACCTTTCCATCATACAGTGCACCCTGCGGCGCACCTGACAGCCCGTGGGGACGGGCGGGGCGGCGGCGGCGGGAGATCCCTCACGTGATCGAGGCGCCGTGACCGGCATGGCAGACCGGCGGCCCGGCGTCCCCGGGGGGCGGGGCGGCCCACCCGTGAGCGCGCCGTCGGACTACTTCGCCGACCCCGGGTCGATGCCGCCGCCCACCCTGCCGGGGCGGTTCGTCGACCTCGCCGCCGAGGTCCCGGCGGTCAGCTTTCGTCCCGGCCTGGTGTTCCGCCCGGTCCTGGGCCAGGGGGTTCTGGTGATGGCGGTCGCCTTCGACCCCCACGCCGAGGCGCCCCGGCACGCCCATGAGGAGGAGCAGGTCACGGTGGTGGTCGAGGGCGAGCTGGAGTTCGAGATCGCGGGCGAGACCCGGCTGCTGCGGCCGGGGATGGTGGCGGTGATCCCGCCCCGGGTGCCCCACGCGGCGAGGACCCACGACGTCGCCTGCCTCGAGTACGACACCTTCCATCCCCCCCGGCAGGCGCTCCTCGACCTCGCCGCCGCCGGCGGGGCCGCGGCCGAGGGCGGCGCCCCGAGGGGGTAGGGGTGGAGCTGGGCCTCGGCGGCCTGCGGGCGATCGTGACCGGTGGCTCCAAGGGGCTGGGGGCGGCGATCGCCCGGGAGCTGGTCGGCGAGGGGGTGGCGGTGGCGCTCTGCGCCCGCCACGACCAGGAGCTCCAGGCCACCGCCCAGGCGCTGCGCGGCCACGGCGGCACGGTCGTCGCCACCGCCGCCGACGTCACCCGGCCGGAGGAGGTGCGGGCCTTCGTCGAGGAGGCCGCCCGCCAGCTGGGCGGGGTCGACATCCTGGTCAACAATGCCGGCCGCGCCCACCCCGGCAGCTTCGCCAGCCTCACCGACGAGGACTGGCAGGCGGACCTGGATGTCAAGCTCTTCGCCCAGATCCGATGCGCGCGGGCGGCGCTGCCCCACCTGCGGACGAGCGGGGTGGGCGCCATCATCAACATCAACGCCGTCTACGGTCGCCAGCCCGACCCCGGCTTCTTCGCCACCACCGTGGACCGTGCCGCCTGCCATGCCCTCAGCAAGGCGCTGGCGATGGAGGTCGCCCGCGACGGGGTGCGGGTCAACAGCGTCAACATCGGGTTCGTGGTCACGCCGCAGTGGCAGAGCGTCCACCGCCGCCGCGCCCCCGAGCTCTCGGAGCAGGAGTTCCTGCGCGGGATGGCGGCGGCGGAGGTGCCGATGGGCCGCTTCGGCGAGCCCCACGAGGTGGCCGGCATGGTCGCCTTCCTGGCCAGCCGCCGGGCCAGCTACATCACCGGGGCGTCGATCGACGTCGCCGGCGGGATGGGGAGGTACGTGTGAGCGAGCCGGGCGGGATCGTCTACTTCCGGGGCGGGTTCGTCCCCCGCGCCGAGGCGCAGGTGCCGATCGACACCCACGCCTTCAACTACGGGACCGGGTGCTTCGAGGGGATCCGCGCCTACTGGAGCGAGCCCCGCGGCTGCCTGCTGGTGATGCGGCTGCGCGAGCACATGGAGCGGCTGGTGCGCTCCGCCCGGATCCTCCAGCTGGGCCTCGACCCCGCCCTCGGGCCGGACCGGCTGGCCGCGATCGCGGTCGAGCTGCTCCGCCGCAACCGGTTCCGGGAGGACTGCTACCTGCGCCCGATCGTGTACAAGTCGGGCGCCACCATCAAGGTGATGCTGGACGGGATCCCCACCGACTTCTGCGCCTTCGCCCAGCCGATGGGGGACTACCTCGACACCCGCCGGGGACTGCAGCTGATGATCTCGGCCTGGCGCCGGATCGACGACAACGCCATCCCGGCGCGGGCCAAGCCCACTGGCGCCTACGTCAACGCGGCGATGGCCTCCAACGAGGCCCGCCAGCGGGGCTTCGACGAGGCGATCATGCTGACCGGTGACGGCCACGTCGCCGAGGCGTCGTCCTCGAACCTCTTCCTCGTCGTGGACGGGATGCTGGTGACGCCGGCGGCGACCGACGACCTCCTGGTCGGGATCACCCGGGACTCGGTCCTCCAGATCGCCCAGCGCCGGGGGATCCCGGTGGAGGTCCGGCGGGTGGACCGCAGCGAGCTGCTGGGGGCCGACGAGTGCTTCCTCTGCGGCACCGGCGTGCAGATCGCCCCGGTCGCCGCCATCGACGGACGGATGGTCGGTGACGGCAGCACCGGCCCCATCACCCGGGCCATCCAGGCCCTCTACCTCGCCATCGTCCACGCCGAGACCGACGACTTCGCGGAATGGCGCACGGCGGTGCCGGCCCCCGCCGCGGAGGCCCTGGCGGCGCCGCAGACCACCCCCACCCCGGCGTGACCGTGCCGGCCACCATCGGCGGGGCGGAGCGGGAGCGGCGATGGCGCTGGTGACCCTCGTCGAGGAGGCGGATGCGCAGGGTCTGGTCCAGGACGTCGACGACGGCGACATCCTGGAGACCCGCCAGCGCCTGCGGGTCCCCAACTACTGGAAGGCGATCGCCCACCGCCCGGAGTACCTCGCCGCCACCTGGGCCAAGCTGAAGGCGGTGATGGCCGAGGGACGGCTCGACCGACGCACCAAGGAGATCATCGCGGTGGCGGTCTCCGCCACCAACAACTGCCACGACTGCCTCCACAGCCACACCGACGCCCTCCGCAGCCTGGGCGTCGGCGACGCCGAGCTGCTGGAACTGATGGCGGTGGTGGACTTCTTCAATGGCTCCAACGCCGTGGCCTCGGGGCTCCAGGTGGAGTACGCCCCGCCGGTGCCGCGGCCGAGTTGATGGGTCGGATCGGCAGGTGCCGGGCTCTCCGGCACGAGATGGGAGGCCTCTGAGATGGCCGCGTCAGCCATCACGGTTCTGGCCGAGTCGGCGGAGAGCCCGGGCCACCAGCTGCGCAAGGGGTCGCTGCGCACGGTCGACGCGGTGGCGGTGGCCATCGCGGTGCTGTCGCCGGCAATGGCGATGGCCTACAACACCACCGGCTCGGCGGCGGCGTCGGGGACCTCGACCCCGCTGGCCTTCCTGATCGGCGGCATCGGCTGCCTGGCGCTGGCCTTCGTGGTGATCGGGTTCCCCCGCCGGATGGCCTCGGCCGGCTACGCCTACACCTACTCCAGTCGCTCGCTGGGGCGCAACGTCGGCTTCCTCACCGGCTGGATGTACGCCTTCGGCTTCTTCTGCTTCGTGCCCATGACCATGTCCGGGGTGGGCGGCTTCACCGCCAGCCTGATCCAGTCCCAGATCTGGCACGGGATGCCCAACTGGTTCTGGTTCGTGATCTTCCTGGCGGGGATGGCGGCGCTGGTGGCGCTGGCGGTCTACGACATCCGGCTCAGCGCCCGGGCCCTGCTCTACGTGGCGGTGGTGACGGTGGCGGTGATCGTGGTCCTGGACGTGATCCTCACCGCCAAGGGCGGTAGGTTCGGCCAGACCCTGCAGCCCTTCACCTTCGGCCACACCCTGCTGGGCGGCTTCAGCGGGGTCTTCTACGGGCTCATCGTCGGGGTCACCTCGTTCATCGGCTTCGAGACCGCCGCGGTGCTGGGGGAGGAGACCCGCAACCCGCGCCGGGCGATCCCGATCTCGATCATCGTGGCGGTCGTCTTCGCGATCGTCTTCTACACCTGGACCACCGACAACATCGCCATCGGGGTGGGGGTGAACGCGACGGGGTCGAAGGCCTGGGCCACCAACCCCGCCATCCTGGCGACCCTGGCCCAGACCTTCGTGGGACGGCCGATGATGATCCTCGTCGACCTGGCCGCCATCGGGTCCGCCTTCATCGTCTGCCTGGCCTGCGCCACCGCCGCCACCCGGACCATGTTCGCGATGGGTCGGGAGGGGGTCCTGCCGGCCTGGCTGGGGCGCACCCACCCGGTGCGCCAGACCCCGATCAACGTCACCTTGGTGATCGCGGGGCTGGCGACGGTGGTGTCCTTCCTGACCGGGTTCTTCTGGTACGTCAGCGGCGGCCCCTTCGACAACTACTATCTCTACGCCAGCATCGGCACCATCGCGGTGGTGCTGGTCTACGTGGTCCGCTGCGTGGGCGGGTCAGCTACTTCCACCGGGTCCAGCGCAACGACAACGCCGTGGTCCACGGCCTGGTCCCGGTGATCGGGATCGTGGTGTTCGGACTGGCCGTCTACGGCTCGGTCTGGGGCGGCTCGGTGCCGCCGCTGCCGTTCCTGATCGTCCCCTACGTCAACCTGGGCTGGCTCCTCGTCGGGGGCGGCATCCTCTGGTACCTGAAGACGCGCCAGCCCCAGCGGGTGGCCCGGGTGGGCTCCATCCTGGGCGAGGAGGGGGGCGAGGCGGCGGCGGCGCTCGACCAGCCGGCGACCCCCGTGCCCACGACGTCGTGACCGCGGCCGCCCGGGTCGGCCGGACCCGCACGTGATCGACAGCCACTGCCATCCGATCGCGCCGGCGGGCGGCCCGCTCGACGTCGCCGCCATCAGCCTCGACGTCGAGCCGGGGATGGCGGCGGCGGAGCGGCGGCGCGCCCTCGGCGGGGGCCGGCTGTGGCACGAGCTCCTCCTGGTCCGCCTCGCCGACCACCTGGGGTGCGCGGTCGAGGAGGTGGCGGACGCCCGCGCCGAGGCGAGCCGGGACTGGCCCGCCTACGTCGGCGGCCTCCTGCGGGCGGCCGGCCTCGAGGGACTGGTGGTGGACCCCGGCTGGGGGCCCCTCGCCAGCGGCGGGCTGGCGGCCACCGCCGCCGCCGCCGGCTGCCCGGTGCGACCGATCCTCCGGCTGGAGCCGCTGATCGACGAGGCGATCGCGGAGGGGGCCACCGCCCAGGAGTGCTGCGCCACCCTGGACGCGGCGGTGCGCGAGGCGGTGGCGGCGGGGTACCGCGGCCTCAAGACCGTCCTCGCCTACCGCACCGGCCTGGCGGTCGACCCCCAGGCCGACCTCGCCCGGGCCGAGGCCTCGCTGCGGCAGGACCAGGACCTGCCGGTGCGCCGGCGGGGCACGGCCTGCCGCGACTGGCTGCTTCGGGAGGCGCTGGGCTGGGCCGCGGAGCTTGACTGGCCGGTCCAGGTGCACACCGGGTTCGGCGACTCGGAGATCCGCCTGGCCGAGGCCGACCCCCTGCTGCTCGGCGAGCTCCTGCGCAGCCCCGAGGGCGGGGCGGCCACCGTGGTCCTCATCCACGGGGCCTACCCCTGGCACGAGGCCGTTGCCCACCTGGCCCTGACCCACCCCAACGTCTATGCGGAGTGCTCCCTCTTCAACCTCTTCGCCCCGGCGCTGGTCGCCGACCGCCTCCTGCGCATCCTCGAGCTGGCCCCCGCCGCCAAGGTGCTGGTCGGCACCGACGGCCACGGGGAGCCGGAGACCCACTGGTTCGCGGCCCGTGTGGCCCAGGAGGCGTTCAGCGCGGTGCGCGAGCGCTGCCTCCAGCTGGGGGCGCGGCGGAGCTGGCTGGACGAGGTCGAGACCGCCATCTTCTCGGCCAACACCGCCCGCCTCTATGACTTCTGACCGCCCCGCGGCCGCCGCGCCGGCGGGTGCCGGCACGGTCGCCGGGCCGGCCGCCGGCCCCGACCGGGGGCCGGCGCCCCCCACCATGGCCGACGTGCTGGCGGCGCGGGCGCGGATCCGGCCCCACCTGCTGCCGACCCCGCTCCACGACTGGCCCGGGCTCGGCGAGCTGGTGGGGGCCCGGGTGTGGGTGAAGCACGAGAACCACCTCCCGACCGGGGCCTTCAAGGTGCGCGGGGGGGTGAACCTGCTCGCCTGCCTGGACCCCGCCACCCGTGCCCTGGGGGTGGTGGCAGCCTCCACCGGCAACCACGGGCAGTCGGTGGCGTGGGCCGCCCGCCGCTTCGGGGTGGCGGCGACCGTGTATGCGCCGGCAGGGGCCAACCCGGTCAAGGTGGCGGCCATGCGCCAGCTCGGCGCGACCGTGGTCCTCAGCGGGCGCGACTTCGACGACGCCCGGGAGGCCTGCGAGGCGCGCAGCCGCCGGGACGGCTCCCGCTACATCCACTCCGGCGACGAGCCCCTCCTCATCGCCGGGGTCGCCACCGCCACCGTCGAGGTCCTGGAGGCCGAGCCCGACCTGGAGGTGCTGATCGTTCCGGTCGGGGGCGGCACCGGAGCCGCCGCCGCCTGCCTCGCGGCCAGGGCGCTGGCCCCGGAGCTGGAGGTGATCGGCGTGCAGTCGGAGGCCGCCCCGGCCGCCCACGACTCGTGGCGACAGGGCCGGCTGGTGGAGGCGCCGATGGCGACCGCCGCGGAGGGGCTCGCCACCAGGACCGCCTTCGACCTCCCCCAGCGGATCCTGCGGGCCCACCTCGACGACTTCGTCCTGGTCACCGAGGCGCAGCTGCGGGGTGCGATGCGGTCGATGCTCGCCCACACCCGCAACCTGGTGGAGGCGGCGGGGGCGGCTCCCCTGGCGGCGGCCCTCGCCCACCGGGACCGCTGGCGGGGCCGGCGGGTGGGGCTGATGTGCACCGGCGGCAACGTCAGCCCGGAGCAGCTCTCGGCCCTGCTGACGGATGGGGGGTGAGCGCCGGCCGGCCGGCCGGCGGCGGCGGCCGCGGGAGGGCGGCCGGGTTCAGGGGCGGAGCAGGACCTTGGCCGTGGTCCGGGCGAGGAGCCGCTGGTACGCCAGCGGGGCCTCCTCCAGCGGCCGCGTCTCGCTGACCACCGCCGCGGGCCGCAGGCGCCCCTGCCCGATCAGGCGCAGGAGGGTGTCGCGGTGGGTGTAGGGACGGCCGAGCACCGACCGCACGGTGAGGGTTCGCAGCCAGGTCTGGCCGCAGGACTCCGGCCAGGGCTCGTCGACGAGCAGCCCCACCAGGATCACCCGGCCGCCGGTGTCGACCAGCCGCCAGGCGGTCTCCAGCGCCGCGGCGCTGCCGACCGCCTCCAGCACCACGGTGGCGCGGGGGCCGCCGGTGTGCTCGCGCAGCGCCCGCCGGACGTCGCCGGTCCCGTCGAGCGGGATGGCGCCCAGGCGGGCGGCCTGGGCGAGCCGGTCGGGGACCGGGTCCACCGCGAAGACCGGCCCCGGCGCGAAGAGCTGGCAGCAGGCGATGATCAGCTGCCCGACCGGCCCGCAGCCCACCACCGCCACCGTCTCGCCGGCGCCGATGGCGGCCTCGACGCAGGCGGTGTAGGCGGTGGCCAGGATGTCCCCGACGAAGAGCGCCTCGACGTCGGCGAGGGCGGGCGGGACCGGGGCCAGGGTCATGTCCGCACAGGGGACCCGCACCTGCTCGGCCTGGCCCCCGTCGAGGTCTCCGAAGAGCGCGCCGCAGCCGAACATCGCATACGACTGGCACTGCGGGTGGCGGCCGCCGAGGCAGCTGGGACAGCGGCCGCAGGCCGTGTACATGGCGGCGACGCAGCGGTCGCCAGGCCGGTGGCGGCGCACCCCCGGGCCCACCGCCAGCACCTCGCCGCAGAACTCGTGGCCGATCACCGTCCCCGGGCGCACCCGGGGGAGCTTGCCCCGCACCAGGTGGAGATCGGAGCCGCAGATGGCGGTGGTGGTGACGCGCAGGATCGCGTCGTCGGGGTCGCGCAGCTCGGGCGCCGGCACGTCGTCGACGCGCACCAGCTCCGGCCCCTGCCACACGACGGCACGCACCGCTGCCTCCCTGGAGCGCGGCCGCCGGCTCGGGCCGGGGACGGCGGCTCCCGCCCGCTATCATCCCAGTTCCGGTGACCTCCGCCGTCCGGCGCCGATCGCAGCTCGCCCCCAGCGGACGGCTGCGGGCGGGGGCGCCCGCGTCGCTGTCGTTCGCGTCGATCCGCGCGGGCCTGGAGCTGATGCTGCTCTCCCGCCGCCTCGACGTCCGCGCCATCGCCATGCAGCGGCTGGGGCGTTGGGGGGTGCACTCGCCCGCCGAGGGACAGGAGGCGGCGGTGGTGGGGTCCTGCCTGGCCGTCGACCCGGCGCGGGACTGGCTCGTGCCGCAGTACCGCGAGCTCGCCGCCTGCCTCCACCACGGACACCCGCTGGAGCGGCTGGTGGCCGCCCAGATGGGGCGTCCGGCCGCGGGCCGGATCCCGGAGGGGGTCCGGCTGCTCCCGGTCCAGGTGGCCCTGGCGGCGCAGCTGCCGCAGGCGGTTGGGCTCGCCTGGGGCCTTCGCCTCCAGGCCACCGACGCCGTGGTGCTCACCTACCTCGGCGACGGCGCCTCCTCGGAGGGGGACTTCCACGAGGCCTGCAACCTGGCCGGGGTGATGCGGGCCCCGGTGGTGTTCCTGCTCCAGAACAACGGCTGGGCGATCTCCACCCCACGCCGGCTGCAGTCGGCGGCCCCGACCCTGGCGGTCCGCGCCCTCGGCTACGGCTTCCCCGGGGTGGTGGTGGACGGCAACGACCTGCTCGCCGTCCACCAGGCCACCCTGGAGGCCGTCGCGCGCGCCCGCCGGGGTGACGGCCCGACTCTGATCGAGGCGCAGACGTACCGGCTCGGCTTCCACAACACGACCGACGACCCCGGCGCCTACGTCGACCCCGACGAGCTCGGGGCGGCCCGCCGCCTGGACCCCATCCTGCGGGTGCGCCGGTACCTCACCGCCCACGGCGAGTGGGACGAGGAGCGGGAGCAGGCGGCGTGCCGGGCGATCGACGCCCGCCTCGACGCCGCCATCGCGGCCGCCGAGCGGCTGCCGCTGCCGGGGCCGGCCGCGTGCTTCGACCATGTGTACGCCGAGCCGCCGCCGCGGGTCGAGGGCCAAAGGGCGCGCGCCCTCGCCCAGGGGGCGGGCTGAGCGTGACCCGGATGACGATGGTGGAGGCGCTCCGGGACGGCCTCCGGGTGGCGATGGCCGCCGATCCCACGGTGATCTGCCTCGGGCTCGACATCGGCCGTCTGGGCGGGGTCTTCCGCGTCACCAAGGGACTGCAGCAGGAGTTCGGGATGGACCGCGTGGTCGACACCCCCCTCGCCGAGGCCGCCATCATCGGCGCCGCCATCGGGCTCGCCGTCAGCGGCCTGCGGCCGGTGGCGGAGCTCCAGTTCCTCGGTTTCAGCCACCAGGGCTTTCACCAGATCGGGGCCGAGCTGGGCCGCTTCCGGCAGCGATCGCGGGGCCGCTTTTCGGTGCCGGTCGTGATCCGGGCCCCGTGCGGGGGGGGGATCCGCAGCCCGGAGTTCCACTCCGACTCGCTGGAGGCCCAGTTCGTGCAGATGCCGGGGATCAAGGTGGTGATGCCGGCCTGCCCGGCGGACGCCAAGGGGCTTCTGCTCACCGCCATCCGCGATCCCGACCCGGTCCTCTTCTGCGAGCCCGACCGGCTGTATCGCAGCGCTCGCGAGGAGGTTCCCGCAGGGGACCACGCGGTGCCGTTCGGGGTCGCCCGCCAGGCCCGCCGCGGCACCGATGTCACCCTGATCGCCTGGAGCGCCGCCGTCGAGCTCTGCCTGCGGGCGGCGGAGGCGCTGGCGGCGGAGGAGATCTCCGCCCAGGTCCTCGACCTGCGCACCCTGGTCCCGCTGGACACCGAGGCGGTGGTGGCGGCGGCCCGCGACACCGGCCGGGTGGTGGTGGTCCACGAGGCGCCCCTCACCGCCGGGTTCGGCGCCGAGATCGCCGCCACCATCCAGGAGGAGGCCTTCGCCTCCCTGGACGGCCCGGTGCGGCGGGTGGCGGCCTGGGACGTCCCCTACCCCCCCGGCCGGATGGAGGACACCTACCTGCCCAGCGTCGCCCGGGTGACCGCGGCGGCGCGGGCGGCGGTGCTGGACTGAGCGGCGGGACCGGCGGCGAGCTCCGCGGGGCGCGGGTGGCGCTGGTCCCGGTGGCCCCCGCCCACGTGCCCCGGCTGCGGCGGATCCTGCGCACCCCCGAGGTCGCGGTCCGCTGGGGCGACGAGGACAGCTCCCCGGGCTGGCCCTTCGACGACCCGTCGGCGACGCGCTTCGCCATCCTGGTCGACGGCGCCGTCCGCGGGATGGTCCAGTACGGCGAGGTGGACGAGCCGCGCTACCGGCACGCCTTCGTCGACATCTTCGTCGACCCGGCGGTGCACCGGCGCGGGATCGGCCGGGACGCGGTGGCCACCGTGGTCCGCCACCTGGTGCGCGATCGCGGCCACCACCGGGTCGTGATCGACCCCGCCGCCGACAACGAGGCGGCGATCCGCTGCTACGCCGCGGTCGGCTTCCGCCCGGTCGGGCGGTTGCGCCGGTACGAGCGGGACGCCGACGGCGGCGGCTGGCACGATGGCCTGCTGATGGACCTCCTGGCCGAGGAGGTGGGCCCGGGGCCGCCCGCGCCGGCCAGCGGCTGACCGAGGCCGGCGCCCCGCCGGGCGGCCGCCGCGGGCGACGGCCCGGCTCACTCGTAGAAGAGGGGCAGGGTGCGGGCCGTCCGCCGCTGCTCGGGGTCGTGGCCGTAGAAGACGGTGGCCCGCCAGCCCCGGGCCCGCTCCAGGAGGTCGTGGGCGCTCCGGCGGGCCGCCACCGGGTCGGCGTGGCCGCCCCAGCTGTCGTGGCGGACGTTGTCGGCGTCGTAGATGGCGTCGCCGCAGATGACGAACGCACCGTCGCGGGGGAGCTGCACCCGCACCGACTGGTGCCCCGGTGCATGGCCCGGCGTGGGCCAGACCATGACGTCGTCGCCGAGGTCGGTCTCGCCGTCCAGGAGGCGGTAGCGGAGGTGGGGCAGGCGCCAGTAGTGGTTGGGGAAGCTGGGGTTGTCGGTGGCCGCCTCGAGATGCTCGCGCTGGAGGTGGAAGGTGGCGTTGGGGAAGGCGTCGTTGTTGCCGGCGTGGTCGAAATGGAGGTGGGTGTTGACGACGTCGGTGACGTCGGTCCCGCGCAGACCGAGCTGGGCCAGGCGGAAGTCGACGGTGTCCTCGGGCCGCATCACCGGGCGCAGCAGCGCCCCCAGCTCGGTGCCGCCCCAGGTCCGGTCGGGGTCGTCCACGTGGCTGCGGTGGATGCCGGTGTCGATCACGACGATCCGGCCGCCATCGGTGCGCAGCAGGTAGGCGGTGATCGGGATGTGGATCCGGGTCCCCTCCCCGACGCCGGGGGTGAGCACCCGCCCCTTGTCGCAGCAGGCCTCGCCGAGGGGCAGGACGTACAGGCGGGGCATGGGCGGTCAGCTCCAGGTGGGCCGGACGGGGCGCGACCCGGGTGGCCGCCGGCCGCCGGATCGTACCGCGACGCGCGGCCCCCAGAGACCGGGATGCCGGGAACGCGCCGCGACCGCGGGCCGCGACGGCGGGTCGTGACCGCGGCCCGTGACGGCGGCCCGCGACGGCCCTCAGCGGGGCGGGAGTCGGATCTCCACCCGGTCCTGGCGGACCCTGGTCTGGAAGACCGGGTTGGCCACCGTCGCGGGACCGCGGGTGACCCGGCCGGTGCGGAGGGCGAAGCGCGACCCGTGCCACGGGCACCGGACCTGGCCGTCCTCGACCCCGAGCTCGTCCAGAGGGCCTCCCGAGTGGGAGCAGATGGCGCTGGCGGCGCAGATCTCGCCGTCGAGGCGGGTCAGCATGACCTGGCGGCCGCCCACCTCCCGCCGGACGACGGCGCCCTCCTCGAGCTCGCCGGCGGAGGCCGCCGGGCACCACTGGCTGGGTCCCTCGCTGAAGGCGTTGCGGTTGACCTGGATGCCCAGCCGGAAGACCAGGTCGCCGCCGAGATAGGCGCCCGCGATCGCAGCCCCGGTGCCCGCCGCCGACATCCCGACGGCGGGACCGCGGGCGCCCCGGAGACGCTGGGCCAGGGATGCCGACATCAGGACCAGGGCGCTGACGTTGAGCACCGCGTGCAGGGTGGCCAGGTTGCGCTCCTTGCCGTACTTGTCCTGCCAGTCGGCCACCCCGCTGAGGGCGGCCGCCACCCCCCCGGCGCAGCCGACGCCCACCAGCAGGTCGGCCGCTCGGCCGAGGTCGCCGCCCGCCCCGCGGTCGGCCAGGTCGAGCAGCGAGGCACCCGACCAGGCGCCGAGCGGGATGTCCGTCAGCGCCGGGTGGAGGGGATGTCCCAGCCAGGTGCCGTTGAGGAGGTCCTTGACCGCCGCCCCCGGCGGCCCGGCGGCCGCCTCCAGCCTCGCCACCAGCTGGTGCACCGCCTCGCCCAGCGGTTCCAGGAAGCCGAGGCGGTCGACGAGCCGGTCGGTCGGCGCGATGGTCATGCCGGGGGCCCGGTGCGGTCGGCTCCAGGGCCGGGTGCGCCCCCTGCGGTGCGGGCGTCGGCGGCCCTCATGTGGACGGCAGCCCGGCCAGCAGGGAGCGGAGGTCGTCGGCGTGCTCCTCCTCGTCGGCGAGCAGGCCCTCCATCATCCGGCGGCTGGTGGGGTCGCCGTCGCCGAGCCAGCGGACGATCTCCTGGTAGCTGGCGACGGCGATGCGCTCGGCCACCAGGTCCTCCTTGATCATGTCCGCCAGGGACTGGCCGACGGCGTACTCGGTGTGGCTGCGCTGGGCCAGGACGGCGGGGTTGAGGTCGGGCTCGCCCCCGAGCTGGACGATCCGCTTGGCGGCCTGGTCGGCGTGGTCCCGCTCCGAGTTCGCATGCTCCAGGAACTCCTGCTTGACCGGCTCCGCCTGGAGGCCGTCGGCGACGTAGTAGTGGCGCATGTAGCGGAGGACGCAGACGATCTCGGTGGCCAGGACCTCGTTGAGGACCTTGATCACCCGTTCGCGGTCGGCCCCGTAGGAGCTGGTGATCGGGCCCTGGTCGATGTGCTGGCGAGCCTGCTTGCGGATGGTGTCGATCCGCATCACGAAGTCGTTGCTCACCGCCTCGCCCTCCCCTTTTGCTGATCGGTCACGCCGTCGGGTGGCCGGGTCCGGGCCCCCGGTCCCCGTCTCACTCTAAGCCCGTGGCCAAAAGTCCTGTCGGTGGACAGGATCCCGGCCACGTCCGGCATGTCCGGCCGATGCCCGCGGCGTGGTCTCCGGGGGCCCATGGTGGGGCCGAGGAGGCTCATCCGGGATGGTCGGGCGGACAGACCCGGCAGTTCGCCGAGCAGCCCGGCGCCGTCGGGCGCTGGCCGGCGCCCACCCGCCCGGCCGGCGACGTCGACGGCCGAGCGGGGCAGCGCGTGACTCGGACAGGACCGCGTGCAGCCCTGGGCAGTCGGCCAGGGCCTGCCTGGCCGCCGGCACGTCGACCCGGGCGGTCCCCGGGTCGGCGGGATCGGTGACGGTGACGAAGGCGAGCACCGCGGCCGCGACCGCGTCCCGGTCGCCGGTGAGCCCGCAGGCGGGGCAGCGGTGGACCCGGTCGGCCAGGGTCTTGGGGACCCGGGCCCCGCAGAGGCAGTGCTGGGAGCACGCCGTCGGCCGGGTGGCCGCCCGCACCAGGCCGGGGGCCGCCCCCAGCCGGGCCACCGCGGCGGCCTCGGCGGCGAGCGCCCGGACCAGCCGGCCGGGGGTGAAGGCGGCGACCCCCCGCCCCCAGCGCCGGGCCCAGACCCCAACGTCGGCGGCCTCCACCACGGCGCGGGCGCCGTGGGTGGCGACCAGGTCCGCGGCCACCTGGCGCGCCCGCGCCTGGCTCGCCCGGGTGCGCGCGGCGGCGGCCACGGAAAGGCGGGCGCGGCCGTGCCGGTAGGCGGCGGAGCAGGCATCGCGCCGGTAGGCCTGCTCCGGCACCCCGGCCGCGGTGGGGCGGCGGGGCCCCCGCGGCAGGCTGACCGTGACCGGGCGCAGCCCGGCCGCGGCCCGGCGGGCCGCCCGCCGCTCCTGCGCCCGCGACCAGGCGTACTGGGCCCGGTTGGTCGCCCGGCGGGAGCGGTCGAGGGCACGCGCCTGCCGCCGCGCCCGGTCGGCCGCGGCCGCGAGCCGCTGGCGCTCCCCCTGGTCCAGCGTCACCACCGTCCGGCGCCCGTCGGTGCCCGCCGCGGCGAACGAGACCACGGTCACATTGCTGACGTTGACATCGACCCCGGCGCGGCGGTCCAGCTGGGCGGCCGCCGCCCGCCGGGCCGCGGTGGGGGGGGCCACGTAGGGCGGGGCGAGGACGAGCAGGTGCGCGGCGTAGCGCCAGCCGCCGCGCTGCCCGGGGGCGCGGGTGCGGACCAGGTCCAGCTTGTGCCAGGCCCCGGGATCAGTCAGGTGGTGGGCGGTGTGGGCCCAGGCGCCGGCCCCCGCGGGCAGCCGCACCGGCAGCACCAGGTCCCCGGCCCTGGCCGCCGGGCCGCCCGCGAAGACCACCGCCAGCGCGCCGCGGTGCTCCCACCACGAGCCCGAGCGCGGCGCGGTGGGGGCCTGCAGATGGCGCGGCTGGGCCAGCACCGAGCCGCCCCGGGGGACCCCTCCCGCGTCCCCCACGGTGGCCACGGCTGACAGGCTCGGGCTCCGGTAGCGGTCGAGGTGGCCCGCCAGGGTGCCGACCAGGCGGAAGGTCTCCCACTTGTGGGCGATGGTGTGCGAGCAGGCCCGGCCGGGGAGGGTCTGGAACGTCCACCAGCGCCCGGGGCTGGGGGGCCCGGCCCGCTGGCCGCGGGCGTCGGGGACGAGGTGGCGGGCGGCGGCCGTCCACACCGCATCGGCGGAGTGCATCGCCAGGGCCTTGGAGAGGTGGTGGGCGAGATGGCGCGACCGCTCCAGGTGTCGGGAAGCGGCCTGCTCGAACGCCTCCCGCGTCAGGCCCAGCTCCTCCCGCACGGTGGCTGCGCCCCG
>DATLUG010000012.1:0-41982 GCA_035533215.1 Candidatus Micrarchaeia archaeon
GACCTCGATCGCATCCTGGAGGCTGCCGGCGCCGCCGGGGTCCGGATCGGCCTCGTCGTCGAGACCCACCTCCACAACGACTACGTCACGGGCGGGCTGGAGCTGGCCCGACGGACCGGGTCGCCCTACGTCATCGGCGGAGCCGACCTCGTCAGCTTCGACTGCGTGGCGGCCCGGGACGGGGAGCGGCTCCAGGCCGGGCGCGTCGCCCTTCGTGTCGTCGCCACCCCCGGCCACACCGAGGGCCACGTCGCCTACGTGCTGGAGGAGGGCGGTCGCCCCCACGCCGTCTTCACCGGCGGGTCGCTCCTCTACGGCACCGTCGGCCGCACCGACCTGGTGGCCCCGGCCTGCACCGACCGCCTCACCCGCCGCCAGCACGAGTCGGTGCGCCGGCTGGGCTCCGAGCTCGCCGGTGACGTCACGGTCCACCCGACCCACGGCTTCGGCAGCTTCTGCTCCTCGACCCGCAGCAGCGGCGGCGACTCCAGCACCATCGCCAACGAGCGCCGCACCAACCCCGCCCTCCAGATCGACGACCCCGACCGGTTCGCGCGGGGGCTCCTCTCCGGCCTGGTGGCCTACCCCGCGTACTACCACCACATGGGCCTCGTCAACCGCGCCGGGCCCGCCCCGCTGGACCTCAGCCCTCCGCCGAGGGTCGCCCCCGAGGTCCTGCGCGACCGTGTCGCCGGGGGTGAGTGGGTCGTCGACCTCCGCCCCCGTCGGGCCTTCGCCGCTCGCCACCTCGCCGGCACCATCGGGACCGAGCTCTCCACCCCCTTCACCACCTACCTCGGGTGGGTCCTGCCCTGGGGGATGCCGGTGACGCTGCTGGCCGAGACTGAGGACCAGGGCCGGGCGGCGCAGCGCAACCTGGCCCGGATCGGGATCGACCGCACCGCGGGCCTCACCGTCGGTGCGCCGGACACCCTCGGCGGACGGACGCGGTCGTATCCCGTGTCCGACTTCCGGGGCCTCGCCGACCGGCTGCGATCCGATGGAGCCGCGGCGGTCCTCGACGTCCGTCGCGACGACGAATGGACGGCGGGCCACCTGCCGGGCGCGCTCCACATCCCGCTGCCGGAGCTGGAGCGGCGGCTCGCCGAGCTGCCCTCCGGACCGATCTGGGTGCACTGCGCGGGCGGCTACCGCGCCAGCCTGGCGGCGTCGCTGCTCGACCGCGGCGGCCTGGAGCCGGTCCTGGTCGACGACGAGTGGGCACGGGCCGAGGCCGCCGACCTCGCCCTCGTGGGGGGAGCCTGACCGGAGCCCGGCGCGGCCCGCCGATGCCATCACGCCGGCATCCGCGGCCAGGATCGGGCCCTGGCCGGCCACCGCGACCGCCCCCAGCCGACCGCCGAAGCCTCCCGTCGCCGGTACCGTTCACGCGCGGGGCCGGGCGGGACCCTGGACGCGCCCGCGGTCATCTCCGACGGGGCCGGCGCCCCGTCGCCCTCCCGGTGCCGGCACCCGTGCGCGGTGCCGGCACACGTGCTCGGGGTGGGTCTGCCGGTGCGGTCCGGGCCGTGGTGGGGGCCGGCCGGAGGGACCTGCTCGCGTCGTGCCCACCCTCGGGAGGCCGCGGTGGTCCGCGCACCGCGGCTGCGCCGAGCGCTCCCCCGAGCATCCGGAACGATGGCACCGGTCTCCTCGATCCGGAACCAGCTCCGTCCCGCCGGCGGACCCGACCGCCCACGGCACGCCCGCGCCGCGGGTGCCGCCCCGCCCGGCGGGGCATCCTCCAGCGCCGGGCCGCGTCGCCGGGTGATGCGGGCTCGTGCTCGCGGTGGTCGCCCGGTCGGCGCCCCGCCGCGACGTGCCCGACCGAGGACAGGCCCCGCCCGACCCGGCGCTCGCGCGGTCAGCCGGGCCGGGTGCAGCGCACCACGACCGCCGTCCGGTCGTCGCGCTTGCGGGCGATGCGGATGAGCCGCTCCGCCGCCTCCCGAGCCGAGCAGCCGGCCACCGCCGCCTCCAGCTCGGCCGGGCTGAGGTGGTCGGGGGCGAAGTCCCCGGTGACGCCGTCCGTCACCAGCAGGAGGGTCAGGGGCAGGGTGATCGCGAAGACCCCGGCCTGGTCCACCCGCGCTTTCGGGAGCGGCAGCCCCTCGCCGAGCCAGTTGTCCACCCGGTTGCCCACCCCCTCGTCGGCGGTCCACTGGCGCAGGGGCTCGGTGCCGGCCTTCACGTACAGGCGGGAGTCGCCGACCGAGGCCCAGGCGACCGCCTCGGGCAGCAGCCGCACCGCCACCGCGGTGGTGGCGCCGAGGCGGTCCGCCACGATCGCCCGGTGGGCCGCCTGGAGGCCGTCGATGAGCGCCGCAACCGGATCGGCCGCCCCCGCGCCGGCCGCTCGCCGCGAAGCCTCGGTGAGGGCGGCCGCCGCGCAGGCGGCGGCGAGCCCGCTCTGCGGCAGCGATCCGATTCCGTCGAAGACGCCGAAGAGGAGGAGGTCGCGACCCACCAGGGCGCGGTCCTGTCCGTGCAGGCTGAGCTGGGCGGTGCCGCTGTCGAGGTGGAACGTGGGCGTGGGGCTGGTCACGGCTCCCGGCTACGCCGGTCCCCCGGCCCGCACCAGGCCGCTCTCGTAGGCGATCACCACCAGCTGGGCGCGGTCGCGCGCGTCCAGCTTGCTCAGCACCCGGCTGACGTGGGTCTTGGCGGTGAGCGGGCTGAGGAAGAGCCGGACCGCGATCTCGTCGTTGCTGAGGCCGGCGGCGACCAGGGTCAGGACCTCGCGCTCGCGGGCGGTGAGGAGGGCCAGCGCCGCCGGCGCCGCGGTCGTCGGCTCCGAGCCCGGCGCAGGGCGACTCGCGACGTCGGTGATGAGCCGGCGCAGGATGGCGGGGGAGAGGAGGGCGTCGCCGCGGGCCACCACCCTCACCGCCTGGAGCAGCTCCTTCGGCTCGGTGTCCTTGACCAGGAACCCGCTGGCGCCCGCCCGCAGCGCGGCATACACGATCTCGTCCGCCTCGTAGGTGGTGAGCACCAGCACCTTCACCCCGGCGAGGTCCTCGTCGGCGGCGATCCGGCGGGTGGCCTCCACCCCGTCGAGACGGGGCATCCGCACGTCCATCAGGATGACGTCGGCCCGGGTCTCGCGCGCCAGCCGGATCGCCTCCTCGCCGTCGGCGGCCTCGCCCACCACCTCGAGGTCGGCGGCCGAGTCCAGCAGCATCCGGAAGCCGGCACGCACCAGCTGCTGGTCGTCGGCGAGGAGGACCCGGATCACGGCGCGGTGGCGGTCTCCGACCGCAGGGCGGGGAGACGGGCCAGGACCCGGAAGCCGCCCCCCGGGCGCGGACCCGCCTCGACCGCCCCCCCCACCGCCTCCGCCCGCTCGCGCATGCCGGTGAGACCGTGGCCGGTGCCCGCCCCACCCCCTCCGTTGGCGGTGCCGCGCCCCCCGTCGTCGTCGACCTGGACCCGGAGATGGTCGGCGCCGTAGGCGAGCGCGATGGTGGTCGAGGCGGGCCCGGCGTGCCGGAGCACGTTGGTGAGGGATTCCTGCACGATCCGGTAGGCGGCGAGGTCGACGTCGGCCCGCAGCGCGCACGGTTCGCCGCTGATCGACAGCGTGGTGCGCAGCCCGGCCTGCTTGGCGGCGGCCACCAGGACGTCGAGCTGGCTCAGGCCCGGGGCCGGCTGGGTCGACTCGCCCTCGTCGGCCTGGCGGAGGACGTTCAGCACCGCCCGCAGCTCCCGGAGCGCCTCCTTGCTGGCGGCCCGGATCACCCGAAGGGCCTCGGCCGCCTGCTCGGGGTGGTCGGCGATGACGTGGCTGGCGGCCCCCGCCTGCACGTTGATGGTGGCGATGCTGTGGGCGACCACGTCGTGCAGCTCGCGGGCGATGCGCAGGCGCTCGGCCGCCACCCGGCGGGTCGCCTCCTCCTCGCGGCTGAGCTCGGCCCGCCGCGCCCGCGCCTCCGCCTCCCGCACCTGGGCGCGGCGGCTGGCGGTGTAGTGGCCGTAGACCAGCACCACGAGGCACATCACCGCCACCACCGTGACCGGGCCGCCGAGCAGGCCGTAGGGGTTGACGAGGGTGTTCGCCACCGTCACCGAGGCGGTCGCCAGCAGCCCCAGCGCGAGCGATCGCCGATAGCTGTCCAGGGTGGCGACGGTGTAGATCGCCAACATCAACGCGATCGCCACCGCGCCGTCGACATAGCCGAGGGCCGTGTAGGCGGTGACCGCCGACCAGGTCACGAGGAGCGTGGCCACCGGCCAGCGGCGTCGCCAGAGCAGCGCGGCCCCGGCGATCGCCACCAGGGCGATCCCGGGCGGCCCGAGCGCGACCACGTGCGCATGGGAGCCGCGGGGGAGGTAGGTCGCGACCGCGCCCGCCTCGCCGACGGACCCGGCCACCGCGATCCCGGTGACGACCAGCGCGACCAGCGCGTCGAAGCCCCAGCGTCGCCGTGCCGGGTCGCCCAGGACCCGCCGCAGCGGCCCCGGGGCGGCGATGTCCACGGCAGGAGGCTACCCGATCCGGCGACGCCCGTCGTCGTCCCGGAGGTGGCTGCTGGCGTACCGCCGGGGGAGTAGTCATCCCGTCCCGGCCTCTTCCGGCAGGTCCGGCCCACTCCGCTCGGTGCAGGGCGGAATGCCATCTGCGGGCGGACGACCACGACCGGGATCGCCGCGATCATCGGTGGCAGGCGCCCTCCGGAGCCGTCACCCGGCCCTCGCCGCACCACCGGAAGGAGAACCGATGACCCGCCTCACCGCATTCGTCCTCCGTCACAAGCTTTTGGTCGGGGCCAGCTGGCTGCTGCTGGCCGCGGCCGGCATCGCCACCGCTGGCACCACCACCAAGCGGCTGTCGGCGAACTTCTCCCTCCCCGGCCAGCCCGGCTACCTCACCAACCTTCGCATCGACCGCCTCTACCACAACGGCGGTGGCCAGACCCCGACCGTGGTCACGGTCACGCTGCCGGCCGGGGTGGCGCCGTCCGCGACCGCCACGCGGGGGAGGGTGGCGCGAACCTTCGCGGCCGCCGCCGCAGCCGTCCCCGGCACCCGGCTCGCCGACGCCGCCACCACCGGGAACCCTCACTTCGCGACCCGCGGGGGCCGGACCAGCTTCGCCCTCCTCTTCACCCCCGGCGCCGGCGGCATGTCGCAGCCGGACGTCACCGGGCCGATCACCCGCGCGGCCCGGGCGGCCGCGCCCGCCGGCTGGCCCACCGGGGTCACCGGGCTGGACCAGCTGGCCGGCGGCAGCGGCGGCGGCACGGGCACCTCGGCCGCGACCGAGGGCATGCTCGGCGCTCTGGGGGCGCTGGTGGTGCTGGCCTTCGTGTTCGCCAGCTTCCTCGCGGTCCTGCCCCTGCTGGTGGCGGGGGTGGCCATCCCCACCACCCTGCTGCTGGTGCTGGGCCTCACCCACCTCACCTCGGTGAGCTTCATCGTCGAGTTCCTGGTCGCCCTGATCGGGCTCGGGGTCGCGATCGACTACTCCCTGCTGGTCGTCACCCGATGGCGGGAGCAAAGGGCCACAGGGGCCGACAACGTGGTCGCGGTCCAGGAGGCGATGGCCTCGGCCGGGCGCGCGGTGGTCTTCTCCGGCCTCACCGTGGCGGTGAGCCTGCTGGCGCTGGTGGTGCTGCCGGTGCCGTTCCTCGCCAACATCGGGTTCGCCGGCTTCCTCATTCCGCTGGTCTCGGTGGCGGTCGCGACCACCCTCCTGCCCGTCCTCCTCGCCACCGTCGGCCCGCGTCTCGACTGGCCCCGGGTCCGCCACGAGGCCCGGGCCAGCCGGCCGTGGTCGGCCTGGGGGCGCCTGGTGGTTCGCCACCGTCGCCTGGCGGCCGTGACCGGGGCCGGCATCCTGGCGGCGCTGCTCGTCCCGGCGATGTCGATCCGGCTCGGCGAGCCCAGCGCCATCGCCCTGGCCCGGACCGGACCGGCGGCGGCCGCGCTCGCCACCCTCACCGCCGGCGGAGTGCCCGCGGGAGTGCTCAGCCCGATCGAGGTCCTCACCACGGCGGATGCGGCCGGCCCGATCGCCAGCCGGCTCCGCACGGTGCGCGGGGTGGAGACCGCGGTGGCCCCGGCAACGGCGGCGTACCGTGCGGCCGGCACGGCGATCGTGGATCTCCTGGCGGTCGGGGAGCCCAGCTCGGCCACCGGGGGCGCCACCATCACACAGGTTCAGCGGATGGCGTCCGGGCTCCGGGGGGTGCTGGGGGTCGGCGGCGCCGGGCCGGCTCAGGCCGACTTCATCACCGCTGTCTACGGCACCTTCCCGTTGATGCTGGCCCTGATCGGCCTCATGACCTTCGTGCTCCTCGCCCGCGCCTTCCGCTCGGTGGTCCTGGCGGCCAAGGCGGTGGTCCTCAACCTCTGCTCGGTCGGAGCGGCCTTCGGGGCGATGGTGCTGGTGTGGCAGATGGGCGTCGGCAGTCAGCTCCTCGGCGGGGTCCCGGCCACCGGGGCGGTCACCATCTGGGTTCCGATCATGGTCTTCGCCTTCCTCTTCGGGCTGTCGATGGACTACGAGGTCTTCATCCTCTCCCGGATGCGCGAGGCCTACGACGCCACCGGCTCGACCACCATGGCGGTCACCACCGGGATCGGCAGGACCGGGCGGCTGGTCACCAGCGCCGCGCTCATCCTCTTCCTCGGGTTCGTGGCGATGTCGACGGCGCCGGTCACCGACATCAAGGTCTTCGCCACCGGCCTCGGCGCCGGGATCCTGCTGGACGCCGTGGTGATCCGATCGCTGGTGGTGCCGGCCCTGGTCAGCGTGCTGGGTCGCTGGAACTGGTGGCTGCCGGGGTGGCTGGCGACCGTGCTCCGGGTGGCGCCCTCACCGCTGGCCCCGGGCGGCGGGGTGAGGGTTGGACGGATCGGCCTCGGCGTCGACGAGGGGAGGGCGGCCTGAGCTGGGGGGGCGGGGGCGCGCCGCGCCCCCGCCACGGCCGGGCCCTCCGCAGGGGCCCCCGGCCCTCAGCGCTCCCGCCCGGGACGGGTGGTCGCGGGACGATGCGCGGCCGGGGACGGATCGGTCAGGGCGGCGGCCTGCGAGCGAGCGTCGTCGACCAGCTCGCGCCAGCGCTCTGGCGCCTGCCCGAGGGGTGGCTCCACCGTCACCCACTCCCGCCGGCCCGGTCGCGGCTCGAACGGGGCGCCCTCGCCGGCGGTGACCATCGCCGCGGCCTGCGACGGCGGGATCTTCACCACCGGCCGGCCGTGCGCCAGCGTGGCGAAGACCTTGCCGCTCACCCGGAGCCCCTGGTGTGGAAGCGGGCTCGGAGGGGCACACCCCGATGACGGAGCTGGTCGGCGGCGAGCGGTCGAACAGGAGCTGGGCGGCTGATCCGCGATCGGGACGGGGACCCCGGTCACGACGGTGCCGTCGCGTCGGCGCCCCGGGCCCGGGTGGCGTCGCTCCGGGCCGCGGGTTCGGGGTCCACGGTGTGGAGGAGCTCCACCCGCGCCCCGCCGGGGTGAGGGCGAGGGTGACGCGCGCGCACGCCGGCGGACCGTCGGGATGGCCGGCCTCGCCCCCGACGCCACCACCCGGCGGGCGGGATCCATCTCCAGGTGGCGGCCCCAGATCGGCGCCCCGTCGATGTCGACCGTGAGCGCCCCGCTCGCCACCGGATCGAGCTGGGCGCGCCGCCCCATCCACGGCCCGCATCCCCGACCCCGTGGTGAGGTGCCGGGAAACGGTCTCGGGAGCGGCGGCGATGTCGAGCGCGGTCCAGGAGTCAGCCATGGCACCGACCCGGGACCGCTGCCTCGGCCGCCCGCTGCAGCGCCTCCAGCCGCGCCGGCCGCAGCCCGAGCGAGCTCGCCGCCGACGAACCCGGCGCCTACCCCGGAAAGCTCGACTCGGCCAGCACCGCAGCCTCGCGGTACGGCATCTCCTCACGCCGGATGAGGTCGGGGTTGGTGCCGGCCGCGGCGACCAGCGCCAGAGTGAGGCGCTGAAGCGCCATCGCCGACCCGGCCAGCGCCGCGAGCAGCGGGGGGACGCCGGGAGCTCGCGGGACGACCAGCCGCCCGGCCGTGGTCGCGTCCGCCGCCCACGTCCCCGGCGCGTCGGCGGCCACGATCGCCGCCGTCCGCACCCCGATGCGGGTGGCTGCCGCCAGCAGCTGGGCCGCCCGGGTGAGGCGACGTTCGGACGCCCGCGGCTCGGTGGCGACGACCACCAGGCCCGCGAGCCGGTCGCGGGCGACCAGGTGCCCGTGCAGGACCGTTTCCAGGTCGCGGCCGACGGCCGGCCGGCGCACCCCCTCCTCGACCTTCAGCGCCAGCTCACGTGCGGTGATGGCGTCGACACCGCTCCCCGCGCACTCCAGCACCGAGGTGTCGGCCAGCGCCGCCGCGACCGGCCGCGCCTGGCTGGCGGCCGCGTCTGATGTCCGTTCCAGGTGCTGTCGCAGGGCCGCGGCGTCGAGGTCGTTCCCGCTCAGCCGGGAGGCGATCACGGCCCCAGCGAGGATCGGCGAGAGGTAGCCCACCGTGTGGCACCAGGCCCGGTCGACGAGCGGCGTGGTGACGAGCTGGTCGGCGCGTGCCGCGCACGGCCCATCAGGGGCAGCGGTGACGAGGGCGGTGGCTGCCCCCCGGGCTCTGGCCGTGTCGAGGGCGGCGAGGGTGGCCCGGGTGCCTGCCTCGTGGGAGATCGCGAGGCAGAGGCCCGGCCACGGGTCGAGCGCCGCCTCGAACGCCTGCCGCGACGCGACCATCCGCCCCCGGCGCTCGCGGGCCCCGAGCGCATCACGCAGCAGGGCGGCGACCGCCATCGCTGCATGCTCGCTGGTGCCGCAGCCGACCACCGCGACCGGTTCGTCGGCGGCTAGCGCCCGCCGCACCAGGTCGGCCACGGCGCCGGCATCGCCCCCCTGGCGACAGATCGGCTCGACCAGCCCAGGCTCGGCCGCCACCATCTCCTCGGTCAGCCAGGGCGGCCCGTTCCGCAGCTCGGGAAACCCGGCAGGCAGGGCCGGAGGCTGGGTGGTCACGGCAGACGGGTTGGGCGGGGCGGGAACTCCGCGGCGGTGCGGTCGGCAGCTGGTCGCGACATGGTCATCTCTCCCCTGGGCAACCGGGCGGGACTGGCCCGGCGACGGCGGCGGTCCAGTCGGTGCCCTCCCGGCCTGGTGCGGCCCCCAGCGTACCGGCGCCCCCGGTCCGGTGGGGTTCGGGGCGGCCGGCGTCCCACTCCTGAGCGAGCCGTCGCTGCGAGCCGATGGAGTCGAACAGCAACCCGGGGGCGGCGGACCGGGTGGGCAGGCGGACGAAGCCGTTCGCCTGGGGGCCGGCAGCCGCCTGCCGGCTCACCGACCCGGGGGGCGGTCCGGGGTCGAGCCCTTCCCCGTGCCGACGCCGACGCGAAAAGCGAGCGGGCCGAGCTGGCGCGTGGCGAGGTGCGCCGGGCGCGGATGCCGAGGAGCCGCCGAATCTGCCGGCCACGCGCTGGCGACACCTCGTGCGGGACGACCTACGGGCGCGGCCCGGATGGGGACCAGCGCGGCGGCCGATGACGTCGGCGTGGTGGTCGACCGGGGGGGGCCGAGCGCAGCCTCCGGCTCACCGCCTGCCGGCTCCGGGGCCCCTGCGGGAGGAGGCGGAGCGCACGGGTGAGGGGCGTGGGTCGCGGACGATGCGTCGGCGGCCGCCGACGCGGTCTTCCAGCGCTCGAGCCTTCTCCCGGTGCGGCTGCGAATCGGGTGGCAGACCGGGTCGTCACGCCCGACCAGCGCCCCCATGTCGTCTCCGGCCCTGCCCACGGGCGCCCCGACCCGTCGGAGTGCGCCGTCAGATTCTGGGGGCGCCAGGCGGCCAGGGCGGTGCGACCCGTCGGCGGACGGACGACGACGGAGAGGCGGTGTCAGAGCCAGGGAGCCCGCGAGGTGCTCCCGGCTGGGCGGCCGTCGGGTGACATCGTTCGCCGACCGCGACGCGGGTGGCCCACCTCCCCGTCCGACCCGAGCGGCGCTCCCGTCGTGCGGCGCCCAGCGCTCCGGCCGGCGGGCGCGCGTCGGACCGCTGGGTGGGGGAGCGGGGCGGCAGCGCCCCGGTGCTAGAAGGCGGCGACTCTCGGGGATCCTGAGTGCACCGTTGCGCGCATCCCCGAGTTGGGGAGAACGATGACCGGACTCGGCCCACTTCCGCATCGCGTCATCGCCGCCGCCGGCTTGGCGGTCGTGCTCCTGACCGCTGCCGCGGGCGCCCCCAGCGCGGCCGGGGCCCGCGAGGGCAGCCGGGCCGTCGCGCTCACCGGTCCGTTCGGCGCCACGACCGATCCCGCGATCGCCCGGGCGGTGCCGGCCACGTACCGCCGCCAGGGCGCCCTCAGTGTCGCCACCGATGCCAGCTACGCTCCCGACGAGGTCTTCGGCGCCAATCACACGTCGATCGTGGGCTGGGACATCGTGCTCGGCCACGCCCTCGGGGCGGTGATGGGGCTGCGAATCAAGGCGGGAGAACGTGATGGTGGGTCCGGTCGCGGTCCGGGGGGAGAGCAAGGCGGTCGCCCGGGAGCGGGCCGACCGTCTGCTCGACCGGGTGGGGGTCACCGACAAGGCCCATGCCCACCCGATCCAGCGGTCGGGTGGCCAGAGCAGCGGGTGGCGATCGCGCGGGCGCTGGCGATGGAGTCAATGCTGATGCTCGTCGACAAGCCCACCTCCGCCCTCGATCCGGAGCTGGTGGGCGAGGTGCTGGACGTGATGCGCGAGCTCGCGACCGAGGGGATGACCATGATCGTGGTCACCCACGAGATCGGGTTCGCCAGGGAGGTTGGCGACACCCTGGTCTTCATGGATGGCGGCGCCATCGTGGAGGCGGGCGATCCTCGGGTGCTGCAGGCCAACCCCCAGCAGGAGCGGACCCGTCAGTTCCTGTCCACGGGCCTGTAGGGGCGGGTGAGGCCGGCCGGCGATCGGAAGGCGCGGCCTCGCCGCGTCCGAGTAGCCGGTTGGTCGTGAGCCGGGCTGGCGGCGGCGGAGGAGGGACGGGACCACTCGCGGAGCGGGGAGCGCCGCCGCCTCAACCGGCGATCGGAAACCAGGTGCGGCCGCCGCTGTTGGTCAGGTAGACGACGCCCGGGAGGGGCGGGGGCTGGCCGGTGACGCTCTCCGCCACGGACGCCTCGCCGTATATGGCCGCCCCGTGGAGGCGATCGCTGAATCCGAGGTCGGTGAAGCCCACCCCGCCATCTCCGAATCTGCGGGCGGTCGTCCAGCGGGTGTCGTGCCCGACGGTGCGATAGAGCCAGCTCGCACCGGATGCCGCGGCCACCACGAAGGTGGTGGGAGACGCGGCCGCCATCTGCCCCGGGTCACCCCCCAGGGGCGGGTCGGCGATCCGATGGAAGGTGCGGGCGGCGTCGGTGGAGACATACACCGACTTCTGGGCGCTGCCGGCTCCGGCATTGCCGGCGCAGAGGATGGCGAGGTCGGTGGGTCCGCTCGCGGCCAGGCCGACCGGGGCCATCCCGCCCTCGGCCAGGGCGCTGGGACAGGGCTGACGGCGGCGGGCGAAGTGGTCGCCGTCAGGGGCGACGAGGAGTGGGGAAGCGCTGGCGCCGGCGGCGAGCAGCACGACCGCCGAGCCGTGGACGGTCAGCTCCGGCGAGGAGAGAGGGGAGAGAACCGGCCCGGGGACGCGCCGCCAGTCGTCGCGGCCGATCGGGCTGCGGTAGAGGTGCCCTCCCCGCTCGCACCGCTGCGCGACCTGGTAGCAGGGCATCACCGCCGCATACACGGCGCTGCCGCCCGCGGCCAGCGCCACCACCGGGCCTGGGAGCCGCACCGGCTCCCAGCGCGTCCCGCCGTCATGGCTGGACCACAGGCCGGGACGAAAGGCGAACAGGTCAAGGGGGCCGGCCGCGACCAGCTCGGTGATGTGATCGAGGCTCGAGCCGTCCCCGCTGATGCGGGCAGGCGGGGCGCTGACCGCGGTCCAGGTGTGCCCGCGATCCGCGGTGCGGCGGACCGCCGTGCACCAGCCGCTGCGGCAACGGGCGGCGCCCAGGAGCCATCCGGCGTCGTTCGAAATGAAGCTCACCGACTGCGCGAGGAACCTGGGAGCGCCGGCGGTGACGGCGCCGGCCTGGTGGGCGGCCGCCGCGGCGGGCGCGACCGAGATCGAGCCGAACCCACCCGCGATGGCGGCGACGACGAGCGCCGACCTCGGCACGCGACGTATGAGCTGATGCATTCGCGACGTCAACGGGGCGGCCTCCCCGCTCGTTACGCGGGTGAGGCGGCCCGGACCTCCGCCGCGCCGCCGGTGACGGCCCTCCCCAGCCCCCGCCGGCTGGAGCGGCTCGGCTATGGGTGGAAGCGCTCCCGATCACGGGTACGGCGCCGAGACGTTCCGATCGAGGCTGGCTCTGAAAGGCGCGGACACTCGACCTTCGAGTGGGTTCGATCAGCTCCGACCAGCGGGGTGCCGTCGGCCGTCGCCCGCGTGCCCCCCTTCTGCGCACCCCGTTCGGGATCGCCTCGGGGACGCTCTCGTTGGCGCCCGAGGTCTCCCGGGTGTTCGGGAGCCCCCTTCCTCGGCGCAGGTGCGGGACCGGCCCACCCACTCGGGGCCCGGTCGGCGCGAGGGCCACATGTTGTGGGAACCGGTGTTCGCAGCACACCATATGGAGGGGAGGACACCCACGATGGGACCCGCCGCAAAGGGCTCGCCCGCCCGGGCCCCGGCCGAGGGACATCGCGGGCGCGAGTTCAGGGGGGCCGCTCCGTTCGGGTGGCGGGCCACGTTGCTGGGATCGGCGGGATCGAGGACGGTCTCCACGCCTCGAAGTTGGAGGTCCACACCGTCCTCCGGTGGGAGGCGTGCGAGCCGGCCCGAGCGATTCTCCGAACCCGGTTCGACGCGCGGTGGCGCCAGACCTTGGCGAGGTGCCGGACCTCTCGGGTGACCTCGACCCCGTTGCGGCCGGCCTCCCCTGCACCGACCTCTCGCAGGCCGGGCGGACCGCCGGACTTCGGGGTGCGCAAGCGGGGCTGGTGGCGCACCTGTTCCGACTCCGCGACCGTGGCCGAGCGAGGGGCCGAGCGGTGCCCCGGGGTCCTCATCGAGAACGGCCAGAACATGCTGACTCTCGACCGGGGTGCCGCGATGAGGTACCTGGTCGAGCGCCGAGGTCAGCTCGGCCATCGATGGGCGGTCCGGGTCGTGGATTCGCGGGTCGCTGGGGTGCCTCAGCGTCGGCGCCGGGTGCTCCTGCTGGCGTCCACGCTGGGCCACCCGCGCGAGGTCCTGCTCGCGGGCGATCACGGCGAGCCAGGCCCCCAGCGGTATCGGGATGACAGCCTCGGCGTCCGTTGGACCGAGGGACACGGAGGACTGGGATGGGCGGGACTCGGTCCCGAACCTGAAGGGCGGCTCCACGCTCGGGATCCCGCCACCACCTGCGATATGGGTCGGCCGGGCGGGGTGCGGGCGGGCGCTCGTGGTGCCCGCGATCGGTGATGCGGAGGCGCTGCAGGTTTTCCCGCGCGGATGAACCGCACCTGCGGACCTCGGACACCGCAAGGGGCCACAGTGGAAGCTGGTCGGCAACGCTGTCACTGTGGGCGTCGCGAGAGGCGTCGTCGAGGTCCACGGGCTCCTGGAGTGGGCAACCGGGGGGGACGGGATCCACTCTCGGCTGACGGAGGGCAACCTGGGCTGGCACCCAGGCTTCCGGGCGGCCGTCGCGGACCACGGTCGGGTCTCAGGGCGATCGCTCGAGCTGGAGTCAGCGTAGGTGTCCGACAGCGGCACCGGTCAGAGCTGAGCCGTCACCGTGCTCGGCCCCCAGATCCTGGTTTGGGGCCTCTCCCTACCGGGACCGTTGGATCGTTGGTGGAATCGATGGCAGGACCGCAGTCGGTCGGACCGACACTCCAAGGCAGCCTGCTGGGGCGTTGCGCTCGACGTCCTCCGGACGTCGGCGCTGCTGCGCCGGCACGCCGGGGACGGGAAGGTGGTCCTCCGCATCAATCATGAGATGACCGACTCTGCGACCAACCGCAGGAGGCGACTCGACCTCGTCGTAGCCGGACGGCGGCGCTCCGTCGGGCAGCCGGAGCCGGACTCTGCCACCCTCGCTCAACGCTACGGCGTCGACCTGTCGGACCGAACCCGCTGCCATAAGCACGCTCGCCCGGGTGCGGTCGCGCACGAGAGGCGTCCATGATGGCCGACGGCGCGCAGAGCACGGGCCACGGGTGCACCGATCATCCCAGTCGCCCCACCACGAGGATCCGCTCCATCTCAGCCGAGCCCTCGGGAGGCGGGCCGGAGCGCTCAGCCATGCGGGCGCCTATCACGTCGGCGAGCGCCCGGAGCGAGGCGAGCGGTCGGAAGAAGACCGTCAGATCCCGGACCAGCCCGTCAGCTCCGTGGGCGACGACGTTGAGGCCGCACGCGTGCTCGGCGCGAGGCGAGGTCTCGAAGACCACCACGCTCTTGGGGCCCTCTGCGATCTCCTCGACCACCACCAACCGGGTCAACTCCTGGGTCAGGACCTCGAAGAGGAACGCGGCGGTCACCCTTCCCGCAAGCGGCTGGTCGTGGACGGCGACATGGATGGTGACGTCGTTGCAGAGCGTCGCCACTATGAGCGCCGGGTCGAAGGTCTCCAGTGCCTGGCTGTCGCGGCTGCGAGCGCGGACACTGTTCTGCCCAGATGCACATCGACCCGAGGCGTCGCATCGATCAGGACGACGCGGCCGCAGCGGCAACAGGCAAGAGCCCCGCGACGTCGAGGATGCTCCGGACGCTATGGAGTGCGTCCCAGCGGCGCCGGATCCGACGCCACGGTTCGGGGTCGCCGCGCTCCTCGTCCCAGCGGAACACCCACAGGTTGATCGGCATGTTCCTCACCAATGTGATGGCGAGCATGCAAGCAAGGCGGGCCCCTCCGGCGAGGACGAGGCTCGCCCGGCTACCAGCCAAAGCCCCGACGGCCACGAAACACGCCACGACAGTCGCCGCCATCAGGAAGGGGTCGACGCGTCCGAAGCGTCAGGACATCAGCGCCGGTCAGTGAGCCGCTCCGCCCCCAGGCCCCGTCACCCGGCCGGCGTCAGCCTCCGGACCGAAAACGCGCAAACGCCACACGTGCGCATCGGCTCCGATGGCATCGTGTTCAGCCCCGTTCGACTGCGCTTGGCCCACCCGCCGGAGTTCGATCTCATGGCCCGCACGACCGGCCTTCGACTGCGCGCCCGCTGAGGAGGCTGGAACCACGAGCCATTCACCGCCACCAGTTGGCACCACATCAGCGTGTACGAGCGAGTAGGGCAGTGAAGACCCCACAGCCCGATCGGATCCACGGCTACCTGTGGCGTGTCCCGTGGGTCGGAACGTCCTGCGGGCAGAGACTCTGGTGGTCAGATCAGCAGTGCGAGCTTTCTGGGAACCCCTGCGGGGCGCTCCCCTCAGCAACCGGTGGCGCCTCGCCGTATCGCGGTCATGTCTGATTCCGACCTGCGGTCGACCAGCGGCATCCCGCCGATGTCGTCACCGGCGTGGTCGTCCACGTCCTCGAGGTGGCCCCGACGTCGCCGCGCTGGGACGGCAGCCCTTTCGAGATTCCGGTCGACGGTGAACGGACCCGGAGGTGCACGCCACACAAGCCAGTGCGGAGAGTGGTCGACCACACGATCAAGAGCCTCGCCGCGCCAGGGGCCCGTCTTGCCCGCCAACGAACCGAGCCCGATGCCGGCACGGCTCGATGATCACCACTCCGGGGGGCCTAGCGGCCTTCATCGTGGAGGACTTGGATGAGCTCCGCAGCATGGCGTCGATGAGGGTGCGGCGGGTGGAAGCGACGGGGAGGGGGCCCGCCAGGCGGCGACGTTGGGGATGAGCCGGCGGCGGGTCCTGCCGCTGCGAGGCGGGCCGAGGATCAGGGTGGGTGCCCGGACCCAGGCGGCGAGCTCGGGAACCGGGAGGGGCTCGTCCCAGGGGGCGTCGGGCGGGGGGTGGCGGCCCTGGTGGACGGTGACGGGCACCCAGGCGCGCTGGAGGCGAGTGGCGCCGACCCCCCAGCACGTGGCGGCGTCGCCGGGGGCGTACGCCTGGGTGCGCCAGGCAGCGAGCGCCGCGAGCTTGGCGACCAACCGGCCGTGGGTGTGCCAGCAGGCGGGGACCGCGCTCCCCGGGGCCTGGAGCCGGGCCACGCAGGCGGCCAGGTCGGCATCGGTGGGGGCGAGCTGGGCGGCGGAGAGGCACTCGAGGTCCCAGGGCATCGGCGGGGGCTCGGTGCAGTGGGCGTCGACGATGGCGACCAAGGTCGCCGGCGCCGACGCGGCCGGCGGCCGGTCCCGCGGCCAGCGCCGTCGCCACCGGGGCTACCCCGATCCCCGCCGCCAGCATCACCGCGTCGGCCATCGTGGCGCGGATCCGCGCCACCCCCTGGGCCGCGGCCGCCCGCAGCCAGGTCTGGGCCGCAGGCCCGGGTGCCAGGACGGCGGCCTCCTCCGGGTGTGTGCGGCCGCGCCCGCAGGGACCGGCTCTGGCGCCCGTCGGGGTGACCGGGATGGTGGGCGGCCAGGATCTGCGTCCACCCGGGCGCGGACACCGGGTGCCGGGCGATCTCGCGCAGCCCGGCCGCCGTCCGGGCCGCCACCACCTGTACATCGATCGCGGTTCGTCCCGCCGTCGCCGCCTGTGCGCAGAAGTGCAGCGGCGCGTCCGCCGCCACCGCGCCCTGGTAGGCAGCCGCGGGCAGTTGGCTGGGACGGCTCACACGTTCCGCCGCCAGCCAGCGGGCGTGGCTGTCCGCGCGTGACGGCGTCGTCCCGGGGAGCGAGACGTCGGCGACCATCCCCGTCCGGTTGCTGACCGTGCTCGGCTCGCCCGGATCCAGCCCGTGCACGGTTCCGCTGGCGGCGGTACCGTGCGCCCCGGCCGCCCCGTCGCGTCCCACCCCATACCCGCCGAGCAGGCGGACTCGGTTTTGCGGTCGGATCAGCGGTCAGCGTAGGCGGCCGGCGAGGGCAGGTACCCGGATGTGCTCTCGAACACTGGCGCGCCCAGAGGGATTTGAACCCCCGCTCCCAGATCCGTAGTCTGGTGCTCTATCCGGGCTGAGCTATGGGCGCACGGGGCCTGATTCTACTCGACCGGCCGCCGGGGCGCTCTCGCATCGCGGTGAGCCCGGGTGGTGCGGGCCGCGGCTGGGCTCGTGGATCAGGCGACCGGGACGGCGCCCCGCTGCTGGAGGGCCCGGGTCGCGGCGATCCGGCAGCCGAGCTGGTCGAGCACCGCATCCAGTTCGTCCTGCAGGTCGGGATCGAGCGGGATGGGGTGGTTGTCGAGCTCGCGCAGCAGCGCCGAGAGGCGGAGCGCCTTCTGCTCGATCTTGGCAACCACCTGACGCGGGTCGTCCACCGGACTCAGCGACGGACTTGGATGGTCCACGGACCTGACCTCCTGGTGAGGGATGGGGCCGCCCCGGGGCCCTGCGACTCCCGCCGCCCGCTGGCGGTCGCCCTGCCATCGTAGGCGGCGCGGAGATGGATGTCGAGGCCGTGGGTGGGCACTGGATTCCAGCCGCGTCCGGGAGCAGGGAGGGCGCTGCCCGTCAGCCGGCGCTGCTTCGCGACCGGGCCTGGGGCACCGTTCAGACGACGCTGCGCCGGGGCCGTCCGCGCCGTCTCGGGGCGATCCCGCTCAGCGCCTCCGTCAGCTGGGTGAGGGTGTCGTGAAGGGCGGCGTTCTCCCGGCGCAGCCGGTCGTTGTCGGCGACCAGCGTTTCGACTCGGGAGACGATCTCCTCCACCACCGACCCCGCCGGCGCCGCTGCGACCCGGGGGCGCCGTCCTCGGCGCGCCCGCGGGATGCTGTTCTCCGCTCCCTCGGCGACCGGCACGCGCCGGGGACGTCCCCGGCGGACCGGCGACGGTGCCGGGACCGCGACCTCTGCGTTCAATTCCACGCCCCCGATCATACGAAACGGCCGCGGGCGCCCCTGCGGACCGAACCCGCCGGCCGACGGTGGTGTCCCGGGGAACCGTTGCTATACTCCGGCGGCGCCGGACGACCCCGAGCCGCGGCCAGCTCCGAGCGGCGCGGATGGCGGAATCGGTAGACGCGCGGGGCCTAGGACCCCGTGGGGTGACCCGTCCGAGTTCGAGCCTCGGTCCGCGCACGACGGGGCGGGCGGCGAGCGGCCCAGGCCGTGGGCGGCGCCGGCGAGATCGGGCCCGCGGGGTGGCACAGATGGCGGTGATGGGATGACCACGGCGGTGACGACCCCGCTGGAGGTGGCGGTCGATCGACGCGCCGGCTCGGAGGCCGTCCTGACCGTGGTGGCCCCGGCCGCCGAGGTGGAGCGGGCGGTGGAGCGGGCCATCCGGCGCCTTGCCGGACAGGTCCGGATCGCCGGATTCCGCCCCGGCCACGCGCCCCGGGCGGTCCTCGAGCGCACCGTCGGCTGGCCGGCGATCCGTCAGGAGACGGTGGACCTGCTCCTCCCGGAGGTCTGGGCCCGAGCCCTGGCCGAGACCGGCCTGGAGCCGGTCACCCCGCCGGAGGTTGGGGAGGTCACCCTCGAGCAGGGGGAGCCGTTCCAGTTCACCGCCACGGTGGTGGTCCGTCCCGAGGTGGAGCTGGGCGGCTACCGCGCCCTCCGGGTCCCCCTTCGACCGGATCCGGTCACCGGACGGGACGTCGAGGCCGCCGTCGAGCTCGTCCAGCGCGAGCACGCTGTGCTCTTCGACGCCGGCGAGCGACCGATCCAGGCCGGTGACCGCGTCACCGCCGACCTCACCATGCACCGCGACGGCCAAGCCGTCGGCGGGGGAGGGCGGACCCAGACCCTGGACCTCGACCCCGGGGTGGTGCTCCCGGGCCTCGCCGATGCCCTGATCGGCCTCCGGGTGGGGGAGGCCCTGGAGACCGACCTCACCCTTCCGGAGGACTACCCAGAGGCGGACCTGCGGGGAGCCCGGGTGACCGTCCGGGGCACGGTGCGGCAGGCGCAGGCGAAGGAGCTGCCTCCGATCGACGACAACCTCGCCTCGATCGCCGGCCTCGGGGAGTCGCTGGACGACCTCCGCACCGCCCTGCGGGAGCGCCTCCAATCGGCGGCGGCCGAGCTCGCCGCCTCCCGGCGCGAGAACCTGGTCCTGGAGGAGGCGCTGCGGTTGGCCTCGGTCGAGGTGCCCGAGGCGATGATCCAGCGCGAGGTCGACCGCCAGCTGCGCGACCTCGAGCTCCGCCTGGGGGGAGCCGGGATCTCGGTCGAGCAGTACCTGCAGGCGACCGGCCAGAGCCTGGAGCAGGTCCGTGGCCAGCGCCGCCAGCCCGCCACCGAGCGGGTGAAGCTGGAGCTCACCCTGGAGGCGGTGGCCCGCGCCGAGGGACTGGAGGTCGCCGACCCCGACGTGGAGGGCGCGCTGGGCCAGCTCTTCCGGCGCGGCGACCGAGCCCGCCGCGACCAGGCCCGCCCCGCCCTCCGCCGGGAGCTGCTCTGGAGGAAGGCCACCGATCGCCTGGTCGCGATCGCGGACGGCCAGGGCGAGGCCGGCCCCGACCTATAATCCGGCCACGGCGAGCCCCCGGGATACCCGGCCTCGCACGGGCCCACACCCCGGTCGAACCCGCCCGAGGCGGGCGGCCTCGCACAGGAGCCCTCCATGGCGCTCATCCCGATGGTCATCGAGACCACCAACCGAGGCGAGCGGGCCTTCGACATCTATTCGCGCCTGCTCAAGGACCGCATCATCTTCATCGGCACGCCGATCGACGACCAGATCGCCAACCTGGTCATGGCCCAGCTCCTCTACCTCGAGAGCGAGGACGAGGAGCGGGACATCTCCCTCTACATCAACAGCCCCGGAGGGAGCGTCTCGGCCGGGTTCGCCATCTACGACACGATGCAATACGTCAAGCCCCGGGTCAGCACCACCTGCATGGGCCTGGCGGCCTCGATGGCGTGCCTCCTGCTGGCCGGCGGTGACGCCGGCCTCCGCTTCTCCCTCCCCAACACCCGGATCCTCATGCACCAGCCCTCGGGGGGCTTCTCCGGTCAGGCCAGCGACATCCAGATCCACGCCCGCGAGATCCTCCGCCTGCGCAAGACCCTCGACGAGATCCTGGCCAAGCACACCGGCAAGCCGGTGGAGCAGATCACCACCGATTCCGACCGCGACTTCTACATGTCCCCGGAGGAGGCCCAAGCCTACGGCATCATCGACCACATCATCCAGAGCCACCGCGCCAGCCCCGACGGGATCGGGGCGGTGTCCGACGGGGCACCCCGGCCGGAGTCCGTCTCGGCCGCTGCCGGGGGCGACGCGACCCCCGCCGCCGGGGGTGGAGCTGCGGGCGGCAGGGCCGGCTAGCTCGGGTTGGGTGGGCCGATGGGACGGCGCCGTGAGCGACGGTGATCGATGGAGCGCCCACCCGACGATGCCACGCGGTACGCTGGCGGCGTGAGCGTGGGCACTAGGCGGCCGCCGGGCCTCCCCGGGCTGGTTCGGGCGATCACCCGCGTCGACGCCCCCCAGTGCAACTTCTGCGGCGCCTCCGCCGCCGCGGTCGCCCTGGTCGCCGGCCGGGCTCGCACCCAGGCGTTCATCTGCCCGGCGTGCGTCGAGCAGTTCGCCGCCCAGCTGGGCGGCGAGCTCCCGGAGCCGGCGGCATGAGCGACGACCGGCGCCGACAGCCGCGCTGCTCCTTCTGCGGCAAGGGCCAGGAGCAGGTCCGCAAGCTGGTGGCCGGCCCGGGCGTGTACATCTGCGACCAGTGCATCGAGCTCTGCCAGGAGGTCCTCGAGGAGGACACCCGGTCGACCACCACCAAGCGCACCCGGCCGGGGACGGTGCCGAGCCCCCAGGTGATCTGGAGCGGGCTCAACCAGTACGTGATCGGCCAGGAGATCGCCAAGAAGGCCCTGGCGGTGGCGGTCTACAACCACTACAAGCGGATCGCCAACGCCAAGGTCGCCGGCGACGTCGAGCTGCAGAAGTCCAACGTGCTCCTGGTCGGGCCGACCGGATGCGGCAAGACCCTGCTGGCCCAGACCCTGGCGCGCACCATCGACGTCCCGTTCTCGATCGCCGACGCCACCTCCCTCACCGAGGCAGGCTACGTCGGCGAGGATGTCGAGAACATCCTCCTGCGCCTGATCCAGGCCGCCGACTTCGACATCGCCCGGGCCGAGCGCGGGATCATCTACATCGACGAGATCGACAAGATCGCGCGCAAGTCCGACAACCCCTCCATCACCCGGGATGTCTCCGGCGAGGGGGTGCAGCAGGCGCTGCTCAAGATCCTGGAGGGAACGGTTGCCAACGTTCCGCCCCAGGGCGGGCGCAAGCATCCGCACCAGGACTTCATCCAGATCAACACCACCAATATCCTCTTCATCTGCGGCGGCGCCTTCGACGGGCTGGAGCGCATCATCGAGCAGCGGATCGGCCAGCGCAGCATCGGCTTCGGCGCGGAGCACCGCACCCGCCGTGACCGCGCCTCGAGTCAGCTGCTGCGCGAGCTGCAGGCCCAGGACCTCCTCCGCTACGGGCTGATCCCCGAGTTCGTCGGCCGACTGCCGATCACGGTCGCGCTGGACTACCTGGACGAGGCCGACATCGTGCGGATCCTCACCGAGCCCCGCAACGCCTTCGTGAAGCAGTACCAGAAGTTCTTCGCCCTCGATGACGTGGAGCTCACCTTCGAGGAAGGGGCGCTCCGGGCCATCGCCGCCCAGGCGCTCCAGCGCGGCACCGGCGCCCGCGCGCTGAAGAGCATCATCGAGAAGGTGCTGCTCAACAGCATGTTCGAGGTCCCGTCACGCCCGGAGATCAAGCGTTGCGTGATCACCGAGCGCGCCATCCTCGACTCCACCGAGCCCGAGCTCCACACCGAAGAGGAGCTTCGAGCCTCCGCCTGACCGCGGCCGCCTCCCGCGGCCGCGCGATCGGGGATCCGCTCCTTGGCGCCGGGGCCCGACCGAGGGACCACGGTCACGGTCGTGCGGCGCTCCCGTAGACTGGAGCTCCGGCCGACACCGGCGCGGCCGTCGGCCGCCGCTCGAGTGGGGCCGAGCGAGGAGGATCATGACCACGGCGTCGAATCTCGGCTTCCCCCGGATCGGGGCCACCCGCGAGCTGAAGTGGGCGCTGGAGCGCCAGTGGGCGGGGACCGTGGGCGGTGACCAGCTGCTCGCCACCGCCGCTGAGCTGCGTCGTCGCCACTGGCAGCTCCAGCAGCAGGCCGGGATCGACCACATCCCCAGCAACGACTTCTCCCTCTACGACCACGTCCTCGACACCGCACTGATGGTTGGCTGCATCCCCGACCGCTTCGGCTGGGACGGCGGTGCCACCGACCTCGACCTGGCCTTCGCGATGGCGAGGGGCCGCGAGGCGGGGCCCGACCGCCCGGCGGCGGCCGCGCTCGAGATGACCAAGTGGTTCGACACCAACTACCACTACCTCGTGCCCGAGCTGGCACCGGGGCAGACCTTCCGGCTCGCCAGCCGCAAGCCGGTGGCGGAGTTCACCGAGGCGCTGGCCGTCGGGGTGAAGACTCGCCCGGTCCTCCTCGGCCCGGTGAGCTTCCTCCTCCTCGCCAAGCAGCGTCAGGACGGCGGGGCCGCCCTGGGTGCCGCCGGCCAGGCCCCCGACGCCAGCCGGGCCGCTCGCCTCGAACGGCTGGATGCGCTCGTGCCGGTGTACGCCGCGGTCCTCGGCGCGCTTCGCGAGGCGGGGGCGGACTGGGTCCAGGTCGACGAGCCCTGCCTGGTCGGCGACCTGCCGGTCGCCGCACTGGAGGCGATGGGACGCGCCTACACAGAGCTGGCCGCCTCCGGCCGCGGGCTTCGGCTGCTGCTGGCCACCTACTTCGGCTCCCTGGGTCCGAACCTGGAGACCGTCTGCGAGCTGCCGGTCGACGGACTCCACATCGACTGCGTTCGCGCCCCCGAGGCGCTGCCGCGGGTGCTCGATGCCCTCCCCGAGGGCATGACCCTCCAGCTCGGGGTGGTCGACGGCCGCAACGTCTGGCGCACCGACCCCGACCGGGCCCTGCCCCTGGTCCGGTCCGCGGTGGCGCGCCTCGGCCCTGACCGGGTCCAGCTGGCGCCGTCGTGCTCCCTGATGCACGTTCCGGTGAGCCTGGCGGCCGAGCGCGGGCTCGACCCGGACCTCAGGACCTGGCTCGCGTTCGCCACCGAGAAGCTCGGCGAGGTGGTGAGCCTGGCCCGCGCCGCGGACGGCGGCCCCGGGGGTGAGCCCGACGAACTGCAGCGAGCGCGCGACGCCGCGGCGGAGCGGCGCCGCTCGCCGGCGGTCCACGACCCCGCGGTCGCGAGCCGGCTGGAGCAGGTGCCGACCATGGCGGCCGGCCGGCCGGAGGCGCTGGCCGAGCGCCGCCGGGTCCAGGACCAGGCGCTCGGGCTCCCGCTGCTGCCCACCACCAGCATCGGCTCCTTCCCCCAGACGGCCGCCCTGCGGGCCGCCCGGGCTCAGCGGCGGGCCGGCGAGCTGGACCAGGCCGCCTACGAGCGGGTCCTGGAGACCGCGATCGCCGACGGGATCCGGATCCAGGAGGCGGCGGGACTGGACGTCCTCGTCCACGGCGAACCGGAGCGCTCCGACATGGTCGAGTACTTCGCCGAGCAGCTGGCGGGCTTCGCCGTCACCCGCCACGGCTGGGTGCAGTCGTACGGGTCGCGCTGCACCCGCCCGCCGGTGATCTTCGGCGACGTCAGCCGGCCTCACCCCATGACCGTGACCTGGACCGTGTTCGCCGCCGGCAGGACCGAGCGCCCGGTCAAGGGGATGCTGACGGGGCCCACCACCATCGTGCAGTGGTCCTTCGTGCGCGACGACGTGCCCCGGGCGACCGTCGCCCGTCAGATCGCGCTGGCGCTCCGCGACGAGGTGGAGGACCTGGAGGCGGCCGGGATCCGCATCATCCAGGTGGACGAACCGGCCCTCCGCGAGGGGCTGCCGCTGCGCCGCGCCGACCACCCCGCCTACCTCCACTCGGCGGTGGAGGCCTTCCGGATCGCGACCGGGGCGGTCGGCCCGGAGACCCAGATCCACACCCACATGTGCTACGCGGAGTTCGGGGACATCCTCCCAGCCATCGCGGAGCTCGACGCCGACGTGCTCTCGATCGAGGCCGCGCGCTCGCAGATGGAGCTGCTGGAGGGCTTCGCCCGGCACGGCTTCCCGGGCCAGGTCGGTCCCGGGGTGTGGGACATCCACTCGCCGGTCGTCCCCACCGAGGCCGAGATCGTGGAGCGTCTGGAGCGGGCGCTGTCGGTGCTGCCGGCAGCCCAGCTCTGGGTCAACCCCGACTGCGGCTGCAAGACCCGGAGGTGGGCCGAGGTCGAGCCCTCCCTCCGCCATCTCGTCGCTGCCGCCCGGCGGGTCCGGACCGAGCGCGGGCTCCCCGCGGCGAGGGGACCCCGCTCCCCGGTGGGCGCCCGCCCGGCGTCGGCCTGAGCGAGGGAGGCCGGGCTCCTGCCGCCGCCCCCCGAGGGGGCCCGGCCGCCGGTCGACGGACGATGGAGAAGCAGTTCAGCGCCAGGAGCGAGGAGCAACACTGGCGCGGGGTGTGGGAGCGGCTCGGGATCGGGCATGCCGACCCCGCCCGTTCGCGGCCACCCTTCAGCATGGCGCTGCCGCCGCCCAACATCACCGGACGGCTCCACCTCGGTCACGCCACCAACGGCGCCCTCCAGGACGCCCTCGCCCGCTTCCACCGCATGGGTGGTGAGGAGGTGTGCTGGGTGCCGGGCACCGACCACGCCGCGATCGCCACCCAGAACGTCATCGAGCGCCAGCTTGCCGAGGAGGGCACGACCAAGGAGGCGATCGGCCGGGCCGCCTTCGCCACCCGGGTCGACGCCTGGTACGAGCAGGTCCAGGGAGAGATCCTGGAGCAGCTCCGCCGGCTGGGCACCACCTGCGACTGGCCCCGGGCCCGCTTCACCCTCGACGACCCCTACGTCCACGTGATCCGGCGGGTCTTCAAGGAGCTCTTCGACGCGGGCCTCATCTACCGCGGCCCACGCATCGTCAACTGGTGCCCGCGCTGCGGCAGCGCGATCTCCGACGAGGAGATCGACTTTCGCGAGCACCACGACACCTTCTACTTCGTCCGCTACCGCGCCGCCCAGCCCGGCTCCGCCGGCGGCGGCTCGGAGGCGGAGCCCGACGGGATCACGGTCGCCACCGCCCGGCCGGAGACGATCCCTGCCGACGTGGCGGTCGCGGTCAATCCCCAGGACCCCCGCCACGCCGGGCTGGTGGGTCGGAGCGTCCTGGAGCCGCTCACCGGTCGCGCGATCCCGGTCATCGCCGACGCCATGGTCCGGATCGACGTCGGCACCGGGGCGCTGAAGATCACCCCCGGGCACGCCCCCGACGACTACGAGATCGGCCAGCGCCACGGACTTCCGGTCGTCAGCGTCATCGACCTCGCCGGCCGGCTGCGCACCCCCGACCTGCCCGAGCTGGACGGGCTCACGGTGGCCGCGGGCAGGGAGCGGGCCGCCGCTCTGCTGCGCCGTGCGGGCGCGATGGTGCGCGAGGAACCGCTCGTGCACATGGTGGGCCACTGCGATCGCTGCGGCACCGTCATCGAACCGCTGGTCACCCCCCAGTGGTGGTGCCGGATGGCGGAGCTGGCGGGGCCGGCGGCGGCGGCGGTGCGCACCGGGGCGATCCGCTTCCACCCCGCCCGCTTCAGCGACGAGTACCTGGGCTGGCTCGACGGGCTGCGCGACTGGTGCGTGAGCCGCCAGCTCTGGCTGGGACACCGGATCCCGGTCTCGACCTGTGACCAGGGTCACGGGTTCAGCTGGGTGGACGAGCCCCACCTGTGCCCGACCTGCGGGTCCACCGTCCTCGCCCACGACCCGGACGTCCTCGACACCTGGTTCTCCTCGGCGCTCTGGCCCTTCGCCATCCTCGGCTGGCCCGACGCCACCCCCGAGTTCCGCCGCTTCTATCCCACCAGCGTGCTCAGCACGGCGCGGGGGATCCTCCGCCTCTGGGTGGCCCGGATGGTGATGACGGGGCTCCGCTTCACCGGCGAGGTCCCCTTCCGCGACGTCCTCATCCACGCCACCGTCCTGGCCCCCGACGGCCAGGTCATGAGCAAGTCCAGGGGCAACGGGGTGGACCCCCTGGAGATGGTCGAGCGCCACGGGGCGGACGCGGTCCGCGCCTGGGCGGCCCAGATCGCGATGGGCACCCAGGACACCCGCTTCGACGAGCGCCGAATCGAGAGCTGGGCGCGGTTCGCCAACAAGCTCTGGAACATGACCCGGATGCTCTGGGACCGGCTCCCCCGCGACGGCGAGGACCGGATCCTGCTCGGCGCCGAGCCGGAGCGGAGCGGGCTCGAGCTCGCCGACCGTTGGATCCTGGCTCGAACCTGCGCGGTGCTGGAGGGGGTCACCGGCGCGTACCGGCGCTACGACCTCAGCGACGCCATCGAGGCGCTCTACGAGTTCAGCTGGCACGAGCTCGCCGACTGGTACTGGGAGCTGGTCAAGGACCGCCTCGCCACCCAACCGGCGGCTGGCTGGGTCGCTGGGTCGGTGCTGCTGGCGACCCTGGCCGCGCTCCACCCGATCATGCCGTTCGTCACCGACGCCTGTGCCAGCCGCTTCGCCGGCCGGGCCCCGACCCTCGACCTCGCCGGCTGGCCGGCGCTCCCCGCCACCTGGCGCGATCCCGAGTCGGTGGCCCGGATGGGGCAGGTGCTCGACGTCACCCGGGCCCTTCGCTCCGCGCTCCAGGAGTCCCTCGGTGCCGCGCGCCCGAGGCGGCGCGGGCCACTCGCCACGGCGCGGCTGCGCCGGGGGCCAGACGCCGTCGCGAGCGACCCCGGCCGCGCCTATGTCGCCCGGATGGCGGGAGTCGAGTGGCACCTGGACGAGGCCGACGGTCCCGGCGGCCACGTCCTGGTGGCCGGCGCCAGCGAGCTGGTGTGGCATGCGATCGCGGAGGGCGGGGCCGGTCCCGACCCCGCCCAGGCCGCCCGCGACCTGGAGCGGGTGGAGGCACACGTCGCCGCCCTCGCCGCCAACCTCGCCGGCCCGTTCGCGGAGCGCGCCCCGGCCGGGGTGGTCGCCGCCGAGCGGGCCAAGCTGGCCGACGCCGAGCGCCGGGCCGAGGTGCTCCGCGCGAGCCTGGCGGGCGGCGGGAACGGGGACCGGCCCGCGGGCGGGGGACCGGGGCCGGTCCGCTGACGATGGATCGCGCCGGCGGCCACCGACGGCCGTAGGGCGACCACGTGCCGCTCGCGGTCCTCGCCGCCGCCCCGCTCGCGGTGCTGGCTCTGACCGGGGTGGCCGTGGCCGGGTGGACTGCGGCCGGCCGGCCGATCGTGCCGGGCCGGCCCCGCGGCTGGTCCTCCCCGGGCAGGATCCGGGCCCTCGCCGCCGGCGGCCTCGCGCTGGCGTTCGCCGCCGCCGCCTGGCAGCTCGCCGCCGTGGCGGGTGGGGGGAGCCTGGTCCTCCAGCTGTGGAGCCTCGCCCCCCACCTCCCCCTCACCATCCGCGCCGATCCCACCGGGGCGACGCTGGCCCTGGTGGCCATCGCCTGCGCCGGGCTGGGCGGGCTGGGGGCACCCACGCGCGACCGCTGGATCGCGACCCTCGCCGTGTCGGCGGCGGCGGCGGGGACGTTGGCGGCTCTCGCCGGCGACCTCGTCACCCTGTGGATGGCGCTGGTGCTCGCCGGCCTCGCCGCCTTCGGCCTCGCCTGGCGGGCGGAGGCTCCGCGGCTGCCCGCCCGGGTCTGGCTCGGAGCCGGGATCACCTTCGCGGCCGACCTCGGCTTCCTCGCCGCCGTCCTCACCGTCTCGCGCCAGGTCGGGAGCACCGACTACGCCGTGATCCCGCCCGGCAGCGTGGGTCCGGAGCTCCTGCTTCTCCTCCTCGCGGCCGGCGGGGTCCGTCTCACCGGAGCCTGGACGGTGCGGGTGGACGAGCGCGGGCGCCGCCGACGTCCGGGCGCTGGTGGTGGTGGCGGCTGGTTCGCCGTGGCGACGGTCCCGGCGGGGATCGCCGCCACCACCCGGGTCATCCAGCTCGCCGGGTCGACGTGGCCGCCGCAGACGAGCACCGGGGCGCTGCTCGCGCTGGGGATGGTCAGCGCCCTGGTCGGCGGCGCCACCGCGGTCTGGCCGCGGCCCACGGTGGCACGGGGGGCGCGCGGCGTGCTGCTCGCCGAGGCCGGCGTGGCCCTCGCCGCCCTCGCCCAGGGCGGCCCCGACGGGCTCGTCCTGGGGATCGCGGCCGCCCTCGTCGTGGCGGTGACCGCGGTGGTGCTCCCCGCCCTGCCGGGCTGGGCGCGGGCGGCCTCCGGAGCCGGCGTGGTGCCGCTGACCCTCCTGGTGGCCGCGTCGACCCTGCCGCCGACCCTCGGGTTCGGGATCGGGGTGCTGGTGGCGGCCACCGCCGGGTCGGGCGGCCGGCTCGTAGGGCTCGCGGTCCTGGTCGCCTGGGTCGCTGGGCTCCCCGCGATGGCGGCGACCGCCTTCGCCGTCCGTCGGGCGGTGGGGGCCGCGCCCGACCCGCCGGAGCGGCCGGTCGCCGGTCAACCGGGGGCGCTCCTGGCGGCCGCGACCCTGCTGGCGGCCGCCACCGTGCCGGGGGCCGTCTTCCGCTTCATCGTCCCGACCATCGTGGGTCCCGGCGCGGCCGGGTCCCGGCTGGCCGGCTCCCCGCGCTGGCTCAGCGACGGTCTCGCCGGGGTCACCTGGCCCGGAGGGGAGCTGGCCATCGTCGCGGGGCTGGGCCTCCTGCTCTGGTGGGCGCTCGGGGCCCTCGCCGCGCACCCCGGTCCGGCGGGGGGGACGGCGACCCCGGTCGGGGCCGCCGTCGCGCGCCTGCCCGAGGGGCAGCGTGCCGCCGAGGGGCTGGCCCTGGAGGCGGCCCTGTCGCGCCTGCGCGCGCGGGTCGCCGCCGGGGCTGCCGCTGGCCTGGAGGCGGCCGCGGTCGGGGCCGGCCTCGTCACCCGCTCGGTCCGCGACCAGCCGCAGTGGTTCTGGCTGGCGGCGGTGGCGGCGCTGGCGTGGCTGGTCGTGGTGCGCTGAGCCCATGAGCACGCCGGCCTGGCTCGCCCTCGCCGCCACCTGCAGCGGGGTGGTGGCGCTGCTCGTCGACGGCCGCCGCGGGGCGGTGCTGGCGGTGACCGTCCTGGGCGCCGCCGGGGGTGGCCTGGCCAGCCTCTCGGGCGGTCTGGCGGCGTTCGCGGTGGTGCTCGGCCCCTGCGTCCTGGCAGCGGTGGTGATCGAGCTGGGCGCGCGCGGCTCCGGTGTCCGATCGGCCGCGCTCGGTCCGCTGCTGCCGGCCCCGCCCTCGGAGATGTTCGGGTCCCGGGCGCTGCGGGTCGCCGGAGGGATCGCCGCTCTCCTCGCGGCCCGGTGGCTCGCCGGCCACGTGGCCGCCGGCCTGGTCGTCACGCCGGTCCCGGTGTTCAGCTGCGCCTTCCTGTGGGAGGTCGGGATCCTGCGGGCGGCCCTGGCCCGGACCCCGCAGGAGATCGGGCTCGGGATCCTCGCCGCCGCCGTCGCCACCAGCGCCTTCCTCCTGCTGCGGGGCGGCACGGAGGAGCTGGCGGTGGCGGCCCTGGCGGTGGGAGCGCCTGCCGGCGGCCTCATCCTGGCGGCCATCCCGAGGCGGCTCGCGCGGTGACCCGCGCCCTGCTCCTGGGGTCGGCGCTGACCCTCGTCCTGGCGCCCGCCGCGGCCCTGCCGCGGGTCCGGTCGAGCGCCTTGGGACCCATCCTGCTGGTCCTCGCCGCCGGCTGGCCGGTCGTCGTGCTGTTGGGTCCGGCCGCGGCGGCCGGCCACGGGCGGGCACCGGCGGGGCCGCTGTCCGATGGCCTCGGGACCCTGGAGCTGACCCGGGTCGGGGGCGGCCTGCTCGCCCTGACCGCGGCCTGCGCCTGGCTGCGCTGGCTCGGCCGGCGGCGGGCGCAGCGACGCGGCCGGAGCCTGGCGGTCGCGGTCGCGGTCGCGCCCGTCGCGGTCTTGGCGACGAGCGCCCGCGGGATGGTCCCGCTCGCCCTCCTGCTGGCTCTGGTTCCGCTGCTGGTGGCGGGGCGGTGGGGGGCCGTCGACGGAGCCGGCGCGCTGCGGGCGGTGGTGAGCCGGGCGGTCGCGATCGGGGCGATCGGGCTGCTCGCGGGCGCCGCGCTGGCGCCGACCGTCGGCCTCACGCACACCGCGCCATCCCTGGTCGGCCTCTGCGTGGCGGTGGCCATGGCCGCGCTGGTGGGACTCCTGCCGTTCGCCCCCTGGAGCGTGCTGGCGGCCGGCCTCGCCCCGAGCGAGGCGGACCTCGGCCTCACCTGGTGCGTGCCGGTGGGGCTCCTCGGCGTCGCCACCCTGCTGGCCGGCGAGCCGCGCGCGGTGGCGGCCTCCCTCCAGGCACTCCTGTTCGGACTCGGCCTGGCCACCGCCGTGGTGTGGTCCGCGGTGGCCGCGGGGGGGCCGGATCGGACCCGCGTCTCCGCCCTGCAGGCCGCCGACGTCGGCCTGATGGCGGTGGGTCTCGCCAGCGGCCGCACCGACGGGCTGCTGGGCGCGCTCCTGCTCCTCCTCCTCACGCTGGTGGTCCCCCCCGCGCTCGCGTCGGGCGCCCCGGGGCCGGCACGGGTGGCCGGCTGGCTGGCCGCCGGCGGGCTCCCCCCGATTGGCGCCTTCCCCGGCCGCCTCCTGGTGCTCGCCGCCGCCTCCACCGTGGCGTTCCTCCCCACCGCGGTGGTCACCCTGGCGATGGGCGGCCTGCTGATCGGGGGCGCACGGGGGGCGCTCGGCGGGTTCGCGGCGGCCTCGGGCCGCTCGCCCGAGCCTGGCGCCGCGCGCGAGGGCCGCGGGACCGCGGCCGGGGTCGGATGGCTCGCCGCGGGCGCGGCGCTCCTCGCCGGGCCGCTCGGGCCCGTCCTGGTGCCGCTGGTGTACGGGGTGCGCTGGTGAGCGCCCTCCTCACGCTGCTGGCGCTGGTCGCCGGGCTGGTCCTGTACCCCGGAGGGCTCACCCTCCTCGCGGTCGCCCTCTCGGCGCTGGGGGCGACCGCGCTGCCCCGGTCCCACCGGGTGGGCGCGGCGCGAGGGACGGCGCGAGGTCGCCGCCGCGGACGGTGGTCGGGACTCGCCGAGGTGGCCCCGGCGCGGCTCACCGGGGTCGGGATCGTCCTCGCCGGCCTTGCCGTGGTCGCGCTCCCCTGGCCGGCAAATCCGCTCACCGCCATTCCCGGTGCCTCGGCGATCGCGCTGGGATCGCTCGGGGTCCCCGTGACGGTCGCCGCGCTCTGGGCCGCCGATGGCCTCGACCAGGCGCCCGCGCGATCGACCTGGCTGCTGGTCCACGGGGCCTGGGCGGCTGCCCTCGTCGGCCTGCTCCTGGCGGCGGGCTCCGCCACCTGGTCGTCGGTCCTGGCGCTCCCGGGGGCGGCGCCGGAGGCAGCCAGGGTCGCGATCGGCGTCGCGGCGGCGGTCGCCCTCCCCCGGCTGGTCCCGGGCGGGACCGGCGGCGGTGCCCTCGGCAGCGTCTCCTGGGCCGCCCACGCCGCCGTGATCTCCGCGCTGTGGGTGCCCCGCGCCGCCCACCTCGACCCGATCGCGGCGGTGGGGGTCTGGGCCGCGATGGCGTCGGGCCTGGCGCTGGCCCACCGCGCCGCCCCACGGCTTTGGTCCGGCCCACTCCCGGGACGCCGGGGCGGCCGCCCCGGGAGCGACCGGCCCGAATGCTAGACTTCGGGCCAGCACGCTGGTGGCGTGGACCCCGGCCGTGCCCGAGGTTCGCACGGTGGGAGGAGTCGCCCGGTGGCCGACCTGATCCTGGCATCCGGTTCTGAGAGGCGACACCACCTCCTGCAGCGCCTCGGGCTCCGGTTCCGGATGGTCGACCCCCAAGCGGTCGAGCGGTTCGAGCCCGGCCTGTGCACCGAGCTCGCGATCCAGCTGGTCGCGCGGATGAAGGCGCAGCAGGTCGCGGAGCAGCTGCGGGGCGAGGATGCCTACATCATCGCCGCCGACACCATCGTCGTCGGCCCCACCGGCCCCCTCGGCAAGCCCGGCACGGCCGAGCGCGCCCGCGAGATGCTGACCCTCCTGCGCGGTCAGCGCCACACCGTGCTCACCGGGGTCTGCACCCTGGCGGTGCGGACCGGCGCCGAGCGGATGGGGGTGTCGCGCGCGGCGGTGCGCATGCGCGACTTCGACGATGGCGAGCTCGACCACTACGTTGCCGGCGGCGAGCCCCTCGACAAGGCCGGCGGCTACGCCGTGCAGGGTCTGGGCGGGGCGCTGGTGGATGCCGTCGCCGGCAGGATGGACACCGTCATCGGGCTGGACTGCCAGCTGGCGGTCCGCCTGCTCACCGACGTCGGCTACCCGAATCCGCTGCCGACCGCGCCCGACTGGCATCTGGTCCTCGGCAAGACGGCCGCCACCCGTCGGCCGCTGGCCAGTGCGAGCCGGAGTGGGCTCGGGCTGCGCTGAGCTGCACTCCGGGGGCGTGACCCCGAGGGGCGCGACCCCGACGGGTTCCGGGCGGCGGCGACGCGATCCCGTCCGATGGCGGCGGCGCGCGGCGGCGGCCGCCGCCGGGATGCTGGCCGCCGGCGGGCTGGCGGGCTGTGCCGGGGCGGGCGGTGCGGTCCTCCTCCAGGTGACGAGCACCGCGGTAGACAGCAGCGGCACTCCCTCGACCGCGTCGGTCCCGCAGGGCCAGACCGGTTCCTTCCAGGTCACCCTCACCAACCAGACCCAGCAGGCGGCCAGCGGCGTCGCCCTCCGGGTCGCCCTCCCCGCGGGGCTCCGCTACCTCACCACCCTGTCGATCGCCGAGATCGGGGGCGCGGTCCGGACCGCCGACGTCGACCCGCCGACCGGCGGCGCCACCCCGGTGTGGGGGGCGTGGACGATCCCGCCCTCGGTCCCGGGCAACCCCGCCTCGGTGTCGCTGACGATCGAGGTGCAGGCCCAGGGCGCGCCCGGGCGCTATCAGCTCACCCCGGACGTCCTCACCGCGGCCACCAGCTCCGAGCAGGACGGCCCCACCCTCACCATGACGGTGGCGCCGGCGCCCAGCCTGGACTTCGCCCTCCGGGTGGCCCCCGGACTGGCCGCCGCCGGGACCACCGTCACCTACCGCGCCACCGTCACCAACAGCGGGAGCGGCCCCGCCGTCGGCACCAACCTGAGCGTCGCGCTGCCCGAGGGGTTCGTGTACCAGGGGACCCAGACCGTCGGCGGGACCGCCAGCACCGCGGGCGCCACCGCACCGATTCCGGGCTCGACCGTCCCGGTGTGGGCGGGATACGACGTCCCCGGGGCCGGGTCGAACGGGCCCGGGCTGCTGATCCTCGTCTTCCAGGTCCAGCTCCCCGCCACCGTCACGGCCGGGAGCTATGCCGCCGGCGCCAGCCTCATCAGCGGCTCCGGGACGGCCGGCGCCACCGTCCAGAACTACGCCGCCCTGGCGCCGGTGACGGTGCCCTGAGCCCGCGCCGCGAGGCTACCCCGTCGGGCCGCCGGCCGCGATCGCCTCTGGTACACTGCGCCGGGCGCGGCGCCTGGCCGCCCGGCGGTGCGCGCCCGTCACCGGCGGCAGGGACCCGGTGCCATCGCCAGGGCCGTCCCCGGCCCGACCCGGAGTGACCCAGACGATGTACGCCATCATCCAGGCCGGCGGCCGACAGTACCGGGTCGCCCCCGGCGAGCGGCTGCTGGTGGACCGGATGTTCGCCGAGCCCGGGAGCCAGGTGCAGTTCGCCGATGTCCGCCTGCTCGCCCCCGACGGCAGCGACGCGCTGATCGGCACGCCGGTCGTCACCGGGGCGCTGGTGGAGGCGACGGTGCTGGGTCACCCGCGGGGCGAGAAGATCATCGTGTTCAAGTACAAGCCGAAGAAGCGCTACCGCCGCCGCCTCGGGTTCCGGGCCGCCCTCACCGAGGTGCGCATCGACACCGTCGCGCTGCCCGGCACCACCGCCGCCCGGCGGGCGTCCGCCCGCCCCGCCCGGTCCCGACCGGGGGGCCAGGAGGCCCCGGCGTCGGCACCGACGCCCACGGCCGAGCCCGCGGCGCCGAGGGCGCGATCGGGCGCGGGGACGGCCCCCGACCCGACCGACCACGAGGCCTCCGCGGCGCCGGAGACGTCCGCTCCCGGGCCGCCCGCAGCACCGCGGCGTCGCGCCCAACGGCGGTCCCCGAGCGATGGCGCATAAGAAGGGCGGCGGCAGCAGCCGCAACGGCCGCGACAGCCAGTCGCAGCGGCTGGGGGTGAAGGTGCACGGCGGCCAGGTGATCCTGGCCGGCGCGGTGCTCGTCCGCCAGCGGGGGACGAGGATCCTGGCTGGCCAGCACGTCGGGGTGGGCCGTGACCACACCCTCTTCGCGCTCCGCGCCGGTGAGGTCGTCTACGATCGCCACGGCGCCGACCGCACCCGCGTCCGGGTCGTCCCCCCGGCAGCCTGAGGCGGGGCGGACGACGCCCTCCCGCCGCCCCGAGCTGGGCGCGTCCGCCCGGCCCTCCCGCCCCGCCCCGCCCGGGGCCGGCCCGCGGCCACGCCGGCCCCGGACCGACTGACCCCAAGTGTTCGTCGACGACGTCGTGGTCGAGGTTGCGGCCGGTCGCGGGGGCGCCGGCGCGACCAGCTTCCGACGCGAGAAGTTCGTCCCCCAGGGGGGCCCCGACGGCGGCGACGGCGGCCGTGGCGGCGACGTGCTGGTGGTGGCCGATCCCCACCTCACCTCGCTCCAGGCGTATCAGACGGCGCGGCGGTTCCGGGCCGGGGACGGACGGGCCGGTGGGGGCGCCCACAAGCACGGGGCCGACGGGGCCGACCGCAGGCTGTTGGTCCCGGTCGGGACGGTGGTCAGCGATGTCGGCGACGGCTCGCTGCTGGGCGACGTCGACCGCCCCGGGACGGCGGTCCTGGTCGCCCGCGGCGGCCGTGGCGGCCGCGGCAATGCCGCCTTCGCGACGTCGGTCCAGCGGGCGCCCCGGCTGCGCGAGCTGGGGGAGCCGGGGACGGGCCGCACGGTGCGGCTGGAGCTGAAGGTGATCGCCGACCTGGGCCTGGTCGGGCTGCCCAACTGCGGCAAGTCGACGCTGCTGGCGGCGTGGACCGGGGCCCATCCCAAGATCGGGGACTACCCCTTCACCACCCTCAGCCCCAACCTCGGGGTGGCCGAGCTCGCGGGCGGCCGTGCGATCGTGGTGGCCGACGTCCCCGGGCTGATCGAGGGCGCGCACGAGGGGCTCGGACTGGGGATCGCCTTCCTGCGCCACCTGGAGCGGACCCGGGTGCTGGTCCACCTCGTCGATGCCACCCTCCCCCTGGAGGAGGCCGTGGGCGGTGCCCGCGCGGTCGCCTCGGAGCTGGCCGCCCACAGCCCCGAGCTGGCCGCCAAGCCCCGCCTGCTCGCCCTCAGCAAGGTCGACGCCGTCACCGGAGCGGAGCTCGGGGCCCTGCGCCGGGGAATGGCGCGGGCCTTTCCGCAGGCTCCCGCCCCCCACGCCGTGTCCGCCCGGACCGGGGCCGGCTGCGCCGACCTCCTGGGTGCGGCGGGAGCGGTGGTGGCTGGCGACGGCGCGGCGGGGGCCACCGGCCCCGCCGCGGCAGCGGCGTCGGCGGTGGGTCCGGAGGTGAGCGCGCGCAGCCGGCGCGGGGCGCGCCGGGCGGCCGCCCCGGATGGCCAGCCGACCTTCCGCCTCTACCAGGGGCCGCCGGCCCGGGGGGCGGCCGCGGTCGTCCACCGGAGCGACCTTGGCTTCGTGGTGACGGACCCGGCCCTGGTCCGGGCCGTCGTCATGACCGACCTCGACGACGCCGAGGGGACGCTGCGGCTCCAGCGCCGACTGCGACGTGCCGGGGTGGAGGCGGAGCTGCGACGGCTGGGTGCGGTCTCGGGCGACACCGTCCAGATCGGCGACCAGGCGTTCACCTTCGTGCCGGACCCCGACCCGGGCGCGGGGGGCTGAGGTGGGCAGGGAGGTGGTGCTCCTGGGCGGCACCTTCGACCCGGTTCACGACGGCCACGTGGTCGCCGCCGGGGCGCTGCGGGCGGCCGTCGGCGCCGCCGCCGCCTGGCTGGTGCCCAGCGCCGTCCCGCCCCACCGCCGTCCGCCGGTGGCCTCCGCCGCCGATCGCCTGGAGCTGGTGCGGCTGGCGGTCACCGCCGAGCCCGGTCTGCTCGCCTGCGACCGCGAGGTGGTGCGCGGCGGGGTCTCCTACACGGTGGACACCGTCGCCGACCTGCAGGGGCGCGACCCGGACACCCGATTCTGGCTGGCCCTGGGCGCGGACGCCGCCCGCAGCCTGGCGGGGTGGGAGCGGGCAGGCGAGCTGGCGCGCCGGGTCCGATTCCTCCTCTACGACCGCCCTGGAGTCGCCCCCCTCGACCCGGGTGCGCTCGCCGGGATCCTGGTCCCGGGCGGATGGGAGCGGGCCGCGATCGCGGTCCCCGCCATCAGCGCCACCCAGGTGCGGGCACGGCTGGCCCGCGGTGACGCCTGCGACGACGTCCTGCCACCGCCGGTCGCCGCCCACATCGCCGCGCGCGGCTGGTACCGGTCCCCGGGCGGAAAGGGGCCCGCGCTGCCCCGGTCCCGATCGGAGCCCGGTCGGGTGGGATAATCGCGGCCCGTGACGCCCCTGCAGCTCAGCCGGCTCATCGCCGACGCCGCCCTCGACCGTAAGGCGCGCGAGGTGGTGCGCATCGATGTCAGGGGCCGCACCGCCATCGCCGACTACTTCGTCATCTGCGAGGGCGACACCGACCGCCAGGTGCGCGCGATCGCCGATGCCATCCTGGAGGAGGCGCGGCGGCAGCGGATCTCCCCGCTGTCCACGACTGGGCAGGAGGAGGGCTCCTGGGCCTGCCTCGACTTCGACAGTGTCATCGGCCATGTCTTCGTCCCCGGTGAGCGCGCCTACTACGACCTGGAGGGCCTGTGGGGGCCGGCTCGGGCGGTGCGGCCCCGCGCCCCCCGGCCGGCCGCCCCGGCGGTGCCCGACGGCTGAGGCCGGCACCCCGGCCGCGCGGGCGCGGGCGGGCGGCACCCGCCCCGCCGAGCGGCCGCGGTCAGGCGCTCGGGGCGGCCCCCCTCGGCGTCACCCCGCCGACCCCGCCGGTGGACAGACGCCGTTCCAATCGCTGAGATAGGCGGTGGGGCAGGGGTAGTCGGCGTAGGCGGTGGCCAGGGTGCTGGGCAGGTAGAAGTCGGCTCCCGAGCCGTAGCCGACCTGGACCACGTCGCCGGGCTTGTGGTACCAGAGGTGGGTTCGGCCCTGCAGCGCCACCTGCATGAACGACTGCCAGAGCGGGGCGGCGCCGGTGATCCCGGAGGTGACCCCCGCCAACGGCGCCCCGTCGGGGTTGCCGACCCACAGGGCGGTGAGGAGCTGGGGGGTCCACCCCACCGTCCAGTTGTCCTCGATGTCGGGGCTGTAGGCGCCGCTGGCGGTCTGCAGGTCGGTGGTGCCGGTCTTGGCCGCCACCTTGCGCCCGGTGAGGGTGAGGTGGCTGTAGAGGCCGAACTCCTGGATGCGGTTCTGGTTGTTGGACAGCATCTCGTTCATGATGTAGGCGACCGCCGGTGAGACCACCTGGACCGAGTTCTGGGCGGGGTCGTACTGGTAGAGGGGCCGGCCGTCGCTCACCACCCTCAGGATCGCGGTGGGCTGGTGCAGGACGCCGCCGCTGGCGAGCACCGAGGCGCCGGTGGCGAGCTGGAGCTCGGTGATGCCCTGGCCGAGGCCGCCCAGGGTGAGCGCCGGCCCGTAGCTGTTGCCGGGCTGCAGCAGCGAGGTGACCCCCATCCGCTCCGCCATGCTCGCCACCACCGGCAGCCCCAGCGCCATCTCCACCTTGACCGCGGGGATGTTGAAGGAGTCGCCCAGGCACCGCTGCACCGGGCAGATTCCGTGGTAGGTGAAGTCGTAGTTGTGGGGGCTGTATCCATTGATGTCGATGGGGGCGTCCAGCACCGGGGTGGTCATGGTGAACTCGCCGGAGGCGATCGCGGCGGTGTAGGTGAAGAGCTTGAAGGTGGACCCGGGCCGCCGCGGGGTGGTGGTCATGTTGATCTGCCCCCAGGGCCCGTTGTCGTTGTTGGTCCCCACCATCGCCAGCACCTCGCCGTCGCGGGGGTCGAGGGAGACCAGCGCCGAGTCGCGGATGTTGAACCCGGAGGCGAGCTGGGCTCGGGTGGCCCGGTTCTGGAGCACCCCCTGGGCGAGCAGCTGGTCGTGGAGGTCGAGCGAGGTGACGATGGTCCAGCCACCGGGGTTGAGATACGCCTCCCCGAACTGCTGGCGCAGCTGGCTCACCGCGTAGGCGACGAAGTCGGGCGCCCGGTGGGGCTCGCTGTCCTGCCAGCTGTGGTAGGTGAGGGGCTCGGCGAAGGCGCGCGCCGACTGCGCCGCCGAGATGTAGTGGTTGGCCACCATCGCCTCCAGCACCACCTGCTGGCGCTGCTTGGCGTAGTTGGGGCCGTGGCCCCCGACGTAGTTGAGCGGGTCGAACAGGGTGGGGGCGTTGGGCACCCCGGCCAGCATGCTCGCCTGGGCGAGGTCCAGGCGGCTGGCGGGGATGTGGAAGTAGAGCTCGGCGGCGGTGCCGATGCCGATCGACTGGTTCCCGAAGTCGATCCGGTTGAGGTACATCTGCATGATCTGGTTGCGGGTGAAGCGCTGCGAGATCTGGGCCCCGAGGAGGAGCTCGCGCACCTTGTACGAGAGCGACTGGTTGTCGGACAGGAAGGAGATCTTGGCGAGGAGCTCGGGGATGGTGCTGGCGCCCTGGAGGCTGTGCCGGTTGAGCACGTCGTGGAGGCCGGCCTCGATCAGGCGGGGAAGGTCGGTGCCCCCCACCACGGCGTTGCCGGTCTGGTAGAAGTGGCGGTCCTCGACGGCGACGGTGGCCTCCACCGCATACCGGCTGATCGCCCGCAGGGGGACGTGGATGTGGTGGACCCCCGGCTGGTGCAGGACCGCCAGCAGGACCCCGTCCTGGGAGTAGAGGTAGCTGTCCCGCGGCGGCCCCATCCGCAGGAGTCCCGCCACCCGCGGCAGCCCGGCCTCGTAGGAGGCGTAGACGATGGCGGCGCCGGCGACCGCGATCACCCCGAGCAGCACCGCCATCCCGGCCAGCCAGCCGATCAGCCGCAGGGCCCGGTGGCGCGGGACCGGCTTCCCCCGGGACGGCGACCCCGGCCGGCGCAGGCCCGCCCGCACCGGCCTCCTCCGCGCCGCCGTCTCGGCCTGCAGTCGTTCGCGCATGGGCTCCGGGTTCGGCGGCCGTGCCGCGCGGTCAGGCCACGGCCGCCCGCCCGAGGTGGAGGCGGTCCGGGGGTCGCGCCCAGCCGGCGGGACCGGGCGGCATTATGGCAGGGTGCGGGCTGCGGTCTGCCGGTCGCAAGGTGGGGGCCGCCCTGCCGGTCCGGGGCCGTCGGGCGGCCCCCGCCGCTCACGGCCCGCGGACGACGTGACGCTGCGTGACGACTGTGTCCCGCCCTTTTACGAGCCGGCAACCGACCGGCAGCGGCCGGCTGCGAGGGCTCCAAGACTTGGTATCCCTACGGGCGACAGGGCAGCCGGGCGGTCAGCGCCGCCCCCATGGGAAGTCGTCAGCAGATGTCAGCGATCCCCGTCTCCGCCACCGTCCCTCAGCCTCAGGTCGGGTTCCCCCCGATCCCGCAGAGCGCCCAGGAGACGGGGCTGCCCTTCTCGTTCGTCAACGACCTGGTCCTCAAGGTCCTCTACTTCAACGGCGGCATGCTCGGTCGCGACCTGGCCCGCCACGTCTGCCTGCCCTGGGTGATGGCCGGCGAGGTGCTGAAGAGCCTCAGCAACGAGGGCTACTGCGGCACCACCGGGGTGCGCGGGACGGTGGGCGACCACGAAGCGTTCGCCGAGGGCCTCCAGTACCTCATCACCGAGGCCGGCCGGGAGCGGGCCCGCGAGGTCCTGGAGCTGAGCCAGTACGCCGGCCCGGCGCCGGTGCCGCTGGACGTCTACATCGCGGTGGTCCGCCACCAGAGCCAGTACACCCCCACCATCACCCACCCGATGCTGCGTCAGGCGCTGGAGCACCTGGTGCTCGCGCCCAGCGTCTACCAGCGGCTCGGCCCCGGGCTCAGCGCCCGCCAGGCGATCTTCCTCTACGGCCCTCCCGGCAACGGCAAGACCACCATCGCCGACGCCTGCGCGGGCCTGCTCGGAGACCCGATCTTCGTGCCCCATGCCCTCTACGTCCACGGTGAGGTGATCCGCCTGTTCGACCCCGTCCACCACCACCCGGTGGAGTGGGCGCTCCCCGCCCACGACACACGGTGGATGCTCTGCCACCGACCGGTGGTGCGGGCGGGCGGCGAGCTCAACGGCCGGGAGCTGGAGCTCGGTTTCGACTCCCGGATGCGCTTCTACGAGGCGCCCCTCCAGCTCAAGGCCAACGGCGGCCTCTTCCTCATCGACGACTTCGGCCGGCAGTCGATCTCGCCGCGGGACCTGCTCAACCGCCTGATCGTCCCCCTGGAGGCCGGCTACGACTTTCTCAACATCGCCCGGGCCGGGACCACGGTGGCGGTGCCGTTCACCGAGATCCTGATGCTCTCCACCAACATCCAGCCCCGAGAGCTGGTCGACGAGGCCTTCCTGCGCCGGGTCCGCTACAAGGTCAAGGTCCCCAACCCCAGCGAGGCCGAGTACCGCGAGATCTTCCGCCGCATGTGTGCCAGCCGGCGGCTCGACTACGACGACGACATGGTGACGTACCTGATCGAGGAGCACTACCGCAAGCAGGGGCGCACCCTCCACGGTTGCCACCCCCGTGACCTCGTCGACCACCTCATCCACGGGGCCAACTACTTCGGGGTCCAGCCTGAGCTCTCCAAGGAGCTCCTGGACCACGCCGCCTCCGCCTACTTCGCCGACCTCACCGACGAGGACTACTGAGCCCAGCGGCTGCCGGCGTTCGCCGGCAGCCGGGCGGCCCCCCCCACCGCGCGTCCGAGGGGGCTGTGGAGCGAAGGGGACTTGAACCCCTGACCTCTGCCGTGCGAGGGCAGCGCTCTCCCAGCTGAGCTATCGCCCCGTGGAACCCCGAGTATAGGCAGGGCCGAGCGGCATCGGACCGCTGCGCCTCCCGGGCGAGGCCCCAGCCGATGGACCGCCGCTGGGGGGGTGGCCGGGCTCAGGTGCTGCGGCGCTGCCAGCGGGTCTTCTTGAGCATCTTCTTGTGCTTGTGCTTGCGCATCTTCTTGCGCCGCTTCTTGATCACCGAGCCCATGGGAAGACGGAAGACCTCTGTCGGGCCGCCCGGGGGCGACCGCCTGGCAAGCGGAATTTCGGCCGTCTCCGGCCGATCCCGCGTCCGCCGTAGTCTACCCTCCGGTCCTGCGAGCCGTCAAACTCGGCTGGCGGCTCCGGCGTCGTCCGTCGGGTGACTGACGGAAGGGCCGGACGCGGCCACGGGCGCGGGCGGACCCGCACGGCCTGCCAGACTTGGGGGCGATGGACCACCTCTGGGCGCCGTGGCGGATGAGCTACATCGGCGCGGCGGCCGGGCCGACCCCTCCGGCCTGCATCTTCTGCGTGCCCGGCGAGGAGGCCGGGGAGGACCGCGACCGGCTGATCGTCCACCGCGCCGAGGGCGCCTTCACCCTCCTCAACCGCTATCCGTACAACCCGGGCCATCTGATGGTCGCCGCCTACGGCCACGGTGGCGACCTCGCCCAGATGGACGTCAGTGCCTGGGGGGCGGTGGCGGCTGAGGTCCAGCTCGCCACCCGGGTGGTGGCCGAGACCCTCCGATGCGACGGCTTCAACGGCGGCTGGAACCAGGGCCGGGTGGCCGGCGCTGGCTTCGAGGGCCACCTCCACGTCCACCTGGTGCCCCGCTGGGCCGGCGACACCAACTTCATGCCGGTCCTGGCCGACGTCAAGGTGGTCCCGGAGCACCTCGACGTCACCCGGGACCGCCTGGCGGAGGCGTTCCGGGGGCGGTCCTGAGG
>DATLUG010000013.1:0-17340 GCA_035533215.1 Candidatus Micrarchaeia archaeon
GTGGTCGAGGCCACCGAGGAGGCGATCCTCGGCGCGCTCCTGGCTGCCACGACCATGGTCGGCCGGGACGACATCACGGCGCACGCACTCCCGGTGGCGGAGCTCCTCCAGTCGATCGGCTCTGCCTGACCGGCTGCGGCCGCCGTCCGTGCCGGGCCATCGGCCGCCGGCCACCCGATGGCCCGGCGCACGCGGGTTCCGAACGGCTTCGACCGCACTCGAGGTGCGACCGGCGGACCCTCCGACCGGGGCGGTCGGCTGCGAGTCGGTGCCCGAGTCAGATGCTGGGTCGGGCCTCCCATTCTCGTGCCAGCACCGCATAGACCAGCTCGTCACACCACTCGCCCTTGACGAACTCGTTCTCGTGGAGGTGTGCCTCACGGCGCATTCCCAGTCGCTCCATCACCCGGGCGGATTCGGCATTGCGCCCGTCGCAGCGCCCGATGATCCGGTGCAGATCGAGGTCGACGAAGCCGAGCCGGAGCAAGGGCCGGGCGGCCTCGGTGGCGTAGCCCCGACCGCGGTGGCCGGGATGGAGGATGAAGCCGACCTCGCCCTGGTGGTGCTCGCGACTCGCCCAGTGCAGGTTGACCTCGCCGACCAGCTCGCCGGATTCGCGCAGCACCACGGCCAGGACGAGCGCGTCGCCCTCACGCTGCAGGCGAGTGAGCCGGGCGCGCTCGATCAGCTTCTCGCGGACCTGCGCACGCGTTCGTGGGTCCCAATATAGGTAGCGGGTCACGTCGACGCGGCTATGGATGGCGTACATGGCGTCTAGGTCGGACTCCGCGAAGGGTCGCAGATCGAGGCGCTGGGTGCGAAGTGGGAATCCGGGTGCCAACATCCGCCAATCGTATCAGGGCCCGTTGTCGGTGCCGGTCACTCCACGTTGCGACGGCGCCGCCCAGGCGGCAGCGGTCAGACCGTGCACGTCTGGGCGGCTCCACGACCACCCGCCGGCGCGTAGCGGGTCTTCCGGTCCCGCCACTTGCCGTACCTCCGGCCGCCGCAGCCGAGTCGGCGTCGGCGAGCCGCCGGGAGCGATCGGAGGTGGGGCGTGCGAGGCGGGGACAAGAACCCGGGTGAGGTTCTCCTTGGTAGGATCGCGGGGTGCCACCCGCGACCTGGGCACGGTGCAGGCGAGCGGTGGGCGCTCGTTGGATTGCGCCTCCCGCGCCTCCTCCGGGTGGGTGCGGGGAAGGCGGGGGGGGGATGACCGCGGCCAGTTGCACGGGACGATCGGCGGTGGCGAGACGGACGCCGTGATCGCGGAGCTCCGTCTGCTGGGCCGCGGGGGCGAGCCGATCGACTTGGGCCGTACCCTCGCCTCTCACGGAGTGGCAGCGCTGCCACCCAATCGCGTAGACGTGATGTCGCGCACCCTGGAGACGACGCTCTCCATCGGGCCCGGCGAGGCTCGCAGCGTTCGAGTCTCTGCCGGTACCGGGGCGACCGCGTTGGTGGCGGTGACGGACGGTCCGGTCGGTGCGGCCGAGGCCGACGAGCTCGCCCGCCTTGTTCGGCACATGCTCCGGCTCGACGAGGACCTCTCCGGCTTCTACGCCGTCGCCGGCGCCGATCCTCGGCTGGCCTGGGCGACCAGCGGCGCGGGCCGGATGCTGCGCGGCGCCACCGTCTTCGAGGATGTCGTCAAGACGATCTGTACCACCAACTGTGCGTGGTCGGCCACCGAGCGGATGGTCGGAGCGCTCGTCCAGCACCTCGGTACCGCCGGGCCGGGAGGGGGACGGGCCTTTCCCTCCCCGGCGGCCATGGCCGCCGCCTCCGACGGCTTCTACCGCGATGTCGTCCGCGCCGGCTACCGGGGCGGGTACATGACGAAGCTCGCGGGCGCCGTCGCCGGCGGCGAGCTGGACCTCGAGGGCCTCACCGACCCCGCCATCCCCGACGACGAGGTGGAGGCTCGCCTGCTACGGCTGCCCGGCGTCGGCCCCTACGCGGCCGCCCACGTCATGCTGGTATCGCTGGGTCGCTACGGGCTGCTGGTCTTGGACTCGTGGACGCGGCCGACCTATGCGGCGATCACTGGAAGACCGGCCTCGGACGTGGCCATCCGGCGGGGTTTCCGACGATATGGCAAGTTCGCGGGCCTGGCCTTCTGGCTCCTCCTCACCCGAGACTGGGTCACCGATCCCGGCTGAGGCGGTCCCGGCCGACGCTCGCGATGCTGAGCGGTGCTGCGCCGCCGAGCTGGCGGATTCAGCACCGCTCCGAGCCGGCTGCGGGGACCGCGGTTCCGGGGAGCGCAACCTCGATCCAGGTGAGCCCGGTCGCCAGCGGTAGGAGGCGCCTGCCAGCACCGCCGAAGTCATGGGCTGGTCGGCGAGGGGGTGGGGCCATCAGCCGAAGTGGCGATCGTCGATGAGGGCCCGGAACGGACCCGAGCCGCCGAGGTCGTCGTCGATGCTGGGATTGCCGTTCACGCCCTCGACGTAGTTGGCGTCGTGCCGGCGGATGGTGAGGACAATCAGGCTTCGGACCGCGATGGGGGCGCCAGTGCGGGTGTCGATCTGGGGGCGCTGCCGTCCCACCGTCGCCAGCGGGCATGAGCAGCAGGGCCCCGCGTCGCCGAGCCGACGCTGGTCGGAACGGTGGCCACGACCCGCACCAGGGCTCGGACCGCGAGCCCGTCCGGGCCGCGGACGGTGAGCCGCGCCACTCCCAGGTGGTGCGCGGTGACCCGCTTCGCCCCGACCGTGTCCCGGTGGTGAGGCCACTGCGACCAATGCAGCGGGATCGGGACGACCGCGGAGTTGTCCCGTTCGTGAGGGTGTCGATGCTGTCGGCCTCGACCGTCGTCCCCACGCTGAGTGTCCGCGGGAGGCGGTATCGGAGGCGACGGATTCCGTGCGCCCGAACCACGGCGGCGCCGGTGCGACCACGGGCGCTCGCGGTGATGGTGGCGGCTCTGCTGGCCCGCGCGATCGCCAGCCCGGCGGGGTGACGGCGACGCAGCGGGGATCGCGGCGCAGCCAGCGCGTCCGCGCCGGGCCGCTCGGTCCGTTGCGACGAGACGGCCTCGGTGGCCGAGCGGGAGGTGGCCGTCGGTCGGGGTGATTCGAATCGATGCCTGCCGCTGCCGCGGGAGCGCGCCGGAGTTGGACTGGGTGGGGTGACCGGCGTGGCCGGGGGGGGCCCAGGCGGGCGAGGAGGAGGATGATCGCGACCCCCCCCCGATGGCCACGAGCAGGCCGGCCCCCCCCCGAGGTCCAGCGCTCGCCATCGGTACGCTCGGCGGCCCACCCGCCTCACCTACGGTGCCCCCTCCCGCAGCCGCTCCGGCCCGGCCGGCCGCCGATCGTCGGCCGACGCCCGGGGGGGGGAGACCCCCTGACCCCCTGCGGGCGTGCTCCGCGGCTGCCGGCGGCGCAGGGGTCGTGGCCGAGGCGCTGCGACCCCTCACGTGCCGACGACTCCCGTCCGGCGACGCACGGTCGCCCGCCGCGGCGGCTCGGGTGCCCTGGGGGAGGCGAGGTCCCCGCGCTGCGGCACCTCGGGCGTGCCCGAGGTGCCGCCCCCCACCGGCGCGTGTCGGCGGGTCACAGCGCCTGGCTGTCCGAGCGCCCGCGCTGACCGGCGCCGGAGCGCACCGAGCCTTGTGCCCAGCGCGACGCGTGGTCCGCGACCCCGGGCCGTCAGCGGTCCTGGTCGGGACGTGGCCGACGCGGAGCCTCCTCCGTCACCCTGAGGACTGCCCCGAGCACCGTGCGCGGCGCCGCATCGGCCATGGCATCGGACCGGCTCCGGGCGCCCCGCAGCCAGTCGGCCCGGCGCGCGGCCATCCACCGCCCGGTTGGGCGGGACTGCTACCGTTGCCGACCATGACCGCGGGAGCACCGCTGGAGGGGGCGGCCGGGTGCAGCCTCTGCGGTGCGGCGAATCCAACCGGACACCGGTTCTGCGGCCAGTGCGGGGCCCCGCTCCGCCATGCCTGCCCGGCCTGCGGCCAGCTGGCGGACCCCGCCCAGCGGTTCTGCGGGGCCTGCGGCGCCGCGCTCGTCGAGCCGGCGGCGCACCCGGCCCCGGTCGCCGCCCGTCCGGCCGCCGACTCCGATGGTGGTGGCCGGAGGGTCGCGTCCGTCCTCTTCGCCGACCTGGTCGGTTTCACCGCTCTCGCCCAGGCCCAGGAACCCGAGGTGGTGCGGGAGTTCCTGAGCGGGTACTTCGACGTCGCCCGGACCGTCGTCGTGCGGGCCGGTGGCGTCGTGGAGAAGTTCATCGGGGATGCGGTGATGGCCGTGTGGGGAACCGCCGGGGCGATGGAGGACGACGCGGAGCGGGCCGTCCGAGCCGGACTGGAGCTGGTCGACCAGGTGGCGGCGTACGGGGAGGCGCGCCAGCGCCCCGGGCTAGCGACGCGAGTCGGCGTGGTGACGGGCGCGGTGGCGACCTGGGTCCGCCCCGGCGAGGGGTTGGTCGCCGGCGACCGGGTGAACTTGGCGAGCCGCGTCCAGTCCGTGGCTGGACCGGGGACCGTCTACGTCGATGCCGCGACCCGGGAGGCCAGCAGCGCCGGGATCGAGTACGTGGCCGCCGGGGCCCATGCCCTGAAGGGGCTCCCCGAACCGGTCGCGCTGTGGCAGGCGGTGCGCGTGCTGGCCCGGATCGGGGGCGGCGGCCGGGGGGGCGAGTGGGAGGCGCCCTTCGTCGGCCGGCGCCGCGAGCTGACGTGGCTGAAGGACCTGTACCACGACGTCGCGGACCGGGGGCGGGCTCGCCTCCTCTCCGTGACCGGGCTAGCCGGGGTGGGCAAGTCCCGCCTGACCTGGGAGCTCGAGAAGTACCTCGACGGGCTGCAAGCTGAGATGTTCTGGCACCGGGGACGGTGCCTCGCCTATGGTGACGGGGTGGCCTTCTGGCCGCTGGCGGAGATGGTGCGCGGCCGGCTGCGGCTGGCCGAGGACCTGCCGGCCGAGGACCTGGCGTCCCAGCTCGACACGGGACTGGGGGCCCTCCAGCTCGAGCTCGGGGAGCTGGCCCCGCTGCGAGAGGCCCTGGCGGTGCTGCTCGGCCTCAGCGGACCGTCCCTGGAGCGGGCAGACCTCTTCGCCAGGTGGCGGCGCTTCTTCGAGTGCCTGGCGGCTCAGGCACCGGTGGTCATGGTGCTGGACGACCTCCAGTGGGCCGACACCGGGCTGCTGGACTTTCTGGAGTCGTGCCTCGACTGGTCCGCCGAGTGCCCCCTGCTGGTGGTGACCCTGGCCCGTCCCCAGCTCGCCGATCGGCGGCGGGGCTGGGGGGCGCAGCGCCGCAACGCCACCGCGCTCACCCTGGAACCCTTGACCCCCCAAGAGATGCGCGAGCTGCTTCAGGGGCTGGTCCCCGACCTGCCCCACGACACGGCGTCGCCGATCGTGGCGGCTGCCGAGGGCATCCCCCTCTACGCGGTGGAGCTGGTCCGGGCGCTGACCGAGCAGGGCACCCTGGTGCGGCGGGGCGAGCGCTACGTGGTGACAGGCTCACTTCGCGACCTGCCGGTACCGGCGTCGCTGACCGCGCTGCTGGCGGCGCGTCTGGACGCGCTCAGCCCCGCGGCCCGCGAGCTGGCCAGCCGCCTGGCGGTCTTCGCCGGGCCGTTCCCGCCGGCCGCCGCCCAGGCGGTGGCGGCCCTGGCCGAGGACGAGCTCGAGGTGGCCCTCGGTGAGCTGCGGCGGACCGAGGTCCTCGGAGTCCGGGGCGACCCGCTCGCCGCCGACCGCGGGCAGTACGTGTTCGCCCAGGGGCTCATGCGCAGCGCCGCCTACGACCGGCTCTCCCGCGCCGAGCGACGGGCGGCGCACGTCGCGGCGGCGGCCCATCTCCAGGGTGCGCTGCCGGACGCCGGGGCCGAGGTCGCGGAGGCGATCGCGGTGCATCTCCAGGCGGCACAGGCCGCCACCCCGGAGGGTCCGGAGGCGGACGCGATGCGGGACGCGGCGGCAGCCGCCTTCGCCCGGGCCGGGGCGCGGGCGGTGGCGGTGGGGGCGCCGGCGGCGGCGCTGCGCGCCTACCAGCGGGCGCGGGACCTCGCCCCCGGGGACGCGAGCGCCGAGGCGTGGCAGGTGGCGGCCGCCGAAGCGGCGATCGCGGCCGGGGACTACGAGGTGGCGCTGGCGGTGACCGAGCGCCGCGCCCCCGATCCCTCTCCCGGTGGAGTCGAGGCGGTGGCGCTCTCGCACCTACGGGCGCTGGCGCACGCGTCGCTCGGCCAGGGGGCCGAGGCGCTGGCGGTGCTGGAGGCGGCACTGGCGGCGCGGGCCGATCGCCCTGCGGACGCCGAGAGCGCGCTGCTGCACGCCTACCTGGCCTCCAACCACTTCGTGGCCGGCCGCCACGAGGCCGCGGAGGTCAGCGCCGAACGCGCGCTCGCCGAGGGTCAGGCCTTCCAGGTGGTCGAGGCGGTGGCGCGAGGCGCCCAGCAGCGGGCGGCGGTTCTGATGCGCCAGGGGCGGTTCGAGGAGGCGGTGATCCACTATGAGTGGAGCCTGCGGCTGGCGCCGCAGACCGGCCGCCTCACGGCCCAGATCACCGCCGTGGGCAACCTCGCCGACGCCGAGGCGCAGCTTGACCGACCGGAGGCCGAGGGGCACCTCGAGGAGGCGATCGCCCTGGCTCGGCGCGCCGGCAACCGGGGGCTCCTGGTCGTCGCCGTCAGCAACCTGTTGTGGGTGTGGTCGCTGCGCGGGCGGTGGGCCGACGCCGTGCGGCTGGCCGGGGAGCACCTCCACGACGAGGTCCTGAACCTTCACCCGAACGACCGCGCCTATATCCACGTGCGGCTGGCGGTGCTGGCCGGCTGGCGGGGCGACCCCGCCCTGGCGAGTCCCCATCTCCCGGCCGTCGAGGCGATGGCGTCGAACGACGACGTCCAGGCCCGCACCATGGCCGGCGCCGCACTCGTCGCGGTGGCACTTGCCGCCGGCCGGGCCGCCGAGGCGCTCGACCGAGCCGAGCCGCTGCTGGCCGAGTCGGCCCCGGCGTTCGGGATCAGCCACGAGACCGTGCGCCAGCTCTGGCCCGACGTCGTGGAGGCCGCGATCGCCTCGGGGTCGCACGCCACCGCCGAGCGCCACCTGTCCGACCTCGCCGCCCGCCCCCCGGGGGTGGTGCCGCCGTACCTGCTCGCCCAGCTGGCTCGGCTAAGCGGGCTGTTGGCGCGGTCGCGCGGAGGCGATCCAGCCCGGATCGCCAGCGACCTCGCCGGCGCGGTCGAGAGGTTCCGCCGTCTCGGCTATCCGTACTGGCTCGCCCGTGCCCAGCTGGACGAGGCGACCTTCCTCGTCGGCCAGGGCGACCTGGTCGCGGCTGCGTCTGCCGCCACCGCCGCGTCGGCGGCGTTCGCCGAGCTGGAGGCGCCAGCCTGGGCCGAGCGGGCCCGCCAGCTTGCGGCGGTCGAGGCGCCGCCCGTGCCCGCCGGGTAAGCGACCCGACTCGGGTGGCGCGGGCGGCCGGGTGGATGCGGTGCCCGGGTGCGGCGGGGCCGCGGCCGGACGACGTGATCCGTAGGGGATCCCGGCCGGGTGGTTCGGCGCCGACCCGTGCCCCATGATCCGGCCCGTCCGGCTCACCTCGCGTCCGCGGCCTGCGGGCGTGCCGTGACCCGCCGCGATCGACTACCGTACGGCCATGGCGGCGGTTCAGCAGCACGTGTGGATCCACCCCCATCGCCAGCCAGGTTCGGCCTGTCCGGCCGAGATCGGAGCTGTGGCATCGGGGTGCCTCGCCACCGGCGCCGGCTCCCGCGACCGCCGCCGCCGCGATGGCCTGGACGGCCAGCTCCCACTCGCGCTCAGCGTCATCCGACCCGGGGCCGAGGTGGAGACGCCGGCGCCAGTTCGGAGGGCGGCGGTCATCGATGCGGGCGGACTCGGGATCCCGCGTTGATCGCGGGGCCCCCCGGTCGGCGCCGACCGGAATCCGGCACGGCCTGACCGCGACCGTGGACCTCGTCATCGCCGGAGGCACCGTCGTCACGGGCTCCAGCCGCTCCCGCTGCGACGTGGGCGTCGAGGCCGGCCGCATCGCGGCGCTGGGCCACCAGCTCTCGGGCGACCGGGTGATCGACGCGCGGGGGATGCTGGTGCTCCCCGGCGGCGTCGACGCGCACGTCCACTTCACGCCGGCCTCGGCCGCGTATTCCTGGGTCGATGACTTTGCCACCGGCAGCCGTGCGGCTGCCGTGGGCGGGATCACCACGGTCGGGAACATGACCTCAGCCCGAGACGACGAGACGCTGCTGACCGCGATGGCGCGAGTCCGCCGTGAGGCCGAGACCCAGAGCGTTGTCGATTTCATCCTCCACCCGGTCATTCGGCCGCCTCGCGCCTCCGATGTGGCGGACATCGCAGCGCTGGCCGCTGCCGGCCACGGCAGCCTCAAGCTCTTCATGACGGACCCCGCCTTCGACGTCCACGTGGCGGCCTGCATGGAGGCGATGCAGGCGGCCGCTGCGCATGGCATGACCGTCCTCGTCCACTGCGAGGACCAGGCGGTGCTCGCACATCGGGCGGCGGCCCTGATCGGCTCCGGACGCTGCGACGTGCGCGCCTACGCTGACAGCCGGCCCGACTATGCCGAGGCGAGTGCGGTGGCCCGGGCGGCGAGCATGGCGCGCGCCGCCGGCGCGCGCCTGTACATCGTCCACTTGTCCAGCCGAGCGGCTCTGTCCGAAGCCCGCCGTGCGCGGCAGCGAGGCCAGGACATCCTGGTCGAAACCCGTCCCGAGTACCTGTACTTCACCCGCGACCGGCTGGAGGCGCCCACCGGTGCCCTCTATGTCGGAGCCCCGCCGCTGCGGGAGCCGGCAGACGTGGAAGCGCTGTGGAGCGGATTGAGCGGTGGCGCGATCCAGACCCTGGGCAGCGATCATGCCCCCTGGCTGCGCGCTCACAAGCTCGACCCCAGCCAGAACGTGGCAACCCTCCGCCAAGGACTGGGCGTGGTCGACGTCATGCTGCCCGTCCTCTTCTCGCGGGGGGTGACGACGAGCCGGCTCTCGCTGGAGCGCTTCGTGGCCCTCACCGCTACCAACCCGGCCAGGGTCTTCGGCCTCTACCCGGCCAAGGGCACCATCGCGGTCGGCAGCGACGCGGATCTCACGATCTGGGACCCCGACGCGGAATGGACCCTGAGCGACTCCGGACGGGAGACCCGCGCCGACTACAACGTCTATGCGGGCTGGTCGCTGCGCGGGCGGCCGCGCACCACCATCGTGCGCGGCGAGGTGGTCGTCGACAGGGGAGAGGTCGTGAGTCCGCATCCCCGTGGTCGCTTCCTCCCGGCCGCCGGCGGCGACGGGACGGTGGTGTGAACTCCCGCGTCAGCGGTCGACGCGAGCAGCGCACGGGCGGGCCCGACCCACGTCGGGGACGGGGGCCCACCCCGTCCCGCGGTCGTCCGCTCCGACGTCGCCCCGGGTTCGGTCAGGAAGACCGTGCCGGCGCATGGCTGATGCCGCGACCGAGGCGGACCGCCAGTGTCGCCCGCCTGAGGGCGTCGCGACGGCCACATGCGGGGGCCCGGTCCGCTGCGTGCGTGAGTGCGGGCCGGCGTCCGCCCGGAGCCCCCGGTCGGGCTCAGCCCCCTCCGCCGGCCACGGCGATCCAGTGCATCCAGGGAGTGGCCAGAGGGAGGAGGGCGGCGCCGAGGACTGCCCCGGCGATCAGGCTGGCGCCGAGCAGCTGAACCCGGGTCGCGCGTCCCCGCGGGATCGAGCGGCCCCGGAGCCAATCGGCGCTGGTGGAGGCGGGCAGCTCCCAGACATACGCGAGCACGTGGATCGTCATCACCAGGAACCACAGGACGAACAAGCCCTGGTGAAGCGTGAGCAGTAGCCCCCCGCCGGGGGCCGTGAACAGCAGACCGACCCCGCTGGCGAAGAGGAGGACCGTCAGCCCGATCAGCCCAGGGGCGAGCAGCCGGAGGGCCAGCAGGGGGGGACCCCTTCGTCGGAACGCAGGGTCCCCCAGGTAGTACCGCACGAAGCGGTAGCCGGTCGACCCGAGCTTGAGCAGGATGGGTGGGATGAGCAGCATCCCGATGAAGACGTGTAGGGGCAACAGGGGTCGGATCAGGACCACCGTCGCTCCCTGGATCGCAAGCAGCACCAGCAGCAGCGCGGCGACGGATGCCGTGAGTCGGCGGTTGGCTTCGACCGCATCGGGCCGGCGCTCGCTCACGGGAGGCTCACGGTCGACGCTGCCAGCAGCCCTGCACGAGCGGCGCCGTCGGGAGGGACGGAGCGGCCCGTGCGGCTGTCGAGGAGGTCGGCGGCGAGCCGCAGCCGCCCCGGCGCGCCGGGGGGTCGAACGCGGTCGGCTGCGCTTGGACCTGCACCGAGAGAATGCCCGCACCGAGGCTGGCGGCGGGGGGCGGGAGGCGTGAGGGCTCGGTGTGGGCCGATCACCGAGCATCTCCAGGCCGCCGTTGCGGCAGGCGGGTGGGCGCGGACCGGGACGCGGTGTCGACCATCGTCTGGCACGCTACGGCAGGCGCCTTGCGGTTGCCTGACAGCGGGCCGACGGCTGGGGGGTCAGTCGGTCGGCGGGCCTGGGCGCACCAGCACGGCCTCCAGCCCGGGGGTCCACACCATCCGGTGATCGGCGGTGACCGCCAGGGCGTCGTACCCGTCGATCGCGGCCACCCACCCCGCTCCGCCCTCGCCCATGACGAAGGCTGCAGTGGCGAAGGCATCGGCGTAGGTGAGACTGGGCCCGACCACGGTCATGCTGAGGAGCCCCGGGGGCGGGCGGCCGGTGCGGGGGTCGACGATGTGCTCGCCCCGCTCGTACGTCCCGCTGGTGGCGACGGCGAGATCGCGGACCGCCAGTACGGCGGCGAACCGGTCAGCGATCTCGGGGTGTCGGATCCCGACCCGCCAGCGACGATTGTCGCCGGGCCGGCCGCGGGCGACGATGTCGCCGCCCGCGTCGATGAGGAAGTTGCCGATCCCAGCGGCGAGCAGCATGGCGGCGGCCCGCTCCGCTGACCAGCCCTTGACCAGGCCCGAGGGGTCGAGGCGCCCGCCGCAGCGAATGTCGAAGCAGCCGCCGCTCCGCCGCTCGACCTCCGCGCACAGCCCGAGCACTTCGCGCACCTGCCCGCAGCACGCATCTTCGCCGATCGCGCCGCGGGAGAGGCGGCTGATCTCGCTCTCCTCGCGGAAGGTGCTGAAGACCCGATCCACCTCGCCGAACCAGGCGAAGACGGCATCAACGGCGGACGCGGGCACCGCGGGGTCGCGGATGTCCACGGTGATCACCGTGCCCATCATCGGCTCGGCTCGCACCGTGGCTGACACGTGGGTGGGGGCAGGATCGGCCGCCGGCGCCGACGCCGGCAACCGCTGGCTTGGGATGGCGCCAGACGGAGGCGGCGCTCCCCGCCGCCGCCTCAGGCGCGGGCCTGCTTCAGCGCCGACTGGAGGGACTCGTAATAGGCGTAGCTGGTGTAGGTCGCCCCACCGATGCCGTCGATCTTGGCGCTCTGGGCCCGCAGCACCTCCTGGCGGAGCAGCGGCAGCGCCTGGGAGTTGATGTACGACGACTGCGGGTTGTCATTGGGATACTGAAGAGCCGTGATCTTGATGATCCGCGCCCCGGTGACGACCAGCTGGACCTGGATGTTTCCGTAGAGGGCGGAGTAGGTCTGCCCGGGGAAGGTGCCGTCCTTCAGCCCGGCCCCAGTCGGCGCCGGCGTGGGCTTCGGCGTCGACGCCGGCGTCGGCGTCGGCGTCGGAGAGCCGCCCCCCGAGGGCGGCGACGCCGAGGGTGTGGCAGTGGCCGCGGGGCTCGGGGCCGCGGACGGGGTCGGGGAGGGCGGCACCGCGATGGCGGGGGCCGCCGGAGGGGTGCGGAAGCTTATGAGGAGCACCACCGCAACGGCGGTGGCAGCGAGGGTGACGGTGGCGCGAAGGGGCATGGCGGGAGACCTTAGGTGAGGTAGGCGAATCGCTCGACGTGGACCTGGTTGGAGGGGACGTCGAGTGCGCGGAGGCTGGCGGTGACGCCGTCGACCATCTCCCGCGGACCGCAGATGAACACGTCGCGCTTGCGCAGATCGGGCACGGTGGCGAGCAGCAATCGCGGTGCGAAGGGGTGGCGGTCGACCTCTCGGCCGCGGCGTCCGACGATGTAGTGGACCACCGCGCCGCGGGCTTCCGCCATCTGATCAAGCTCGGCCTTGAACACCACGTCCTGCCACGAGCGGGCCCGGTAGAGGAGCGTGATCGCATTCTTGCTGGAATGGGACGATGTCGAGGCCGATTTCCGATGCGGCATCTCTTCGATGAGGGCCCGCAGCGGAGTGATGCCGATCCCGCCCGCGATCAGCAGCGACCGGGAGCACCGCCGCCGGACCGAGGTGAAGATGCCGTAGGGACCCTCCAGGACCACGCGCGTTCCGGGGCGGATGCCACGCAGCGAGCCGGTGAAGTCGCCCACCTGCTTGACGGTGATGCGAAGGTATTCCCCGTTGGGCGCTGCCGAGATGGAGAACGGGTGGACCTGCCACCAGAGGTCTCGACTGAGGAAGCGGACCTTGAAGAATTGACCGGCGCGGACCGGAAGGTCGCCAAGGTCTCGACCGGTGATGTAGATGGAGGTCACCTCGGGGGTCTCGGCCACCACCCGCTGGACCTCGAGCCGGTGCCGCATCGCCATCGTCGCCGGGATCGCCCACCGGAAGACGACGATCAGGACACCGGCGACGACATACAGCAGCAACCAGTAGGCGAGTGCCAGGGGGTCGTGCACCAAGTCGCTGCCAACTGCGAGTTGGTGGCCGAAGCTCAGGGCGATCGCCAGGTAGACGTAGAAATGGACGAAGTGCCAGCTCTCGTGGGAGATCCGCCGCCGCGCCGCTCGCACCGAGACCACCGCGATCAGGATGAACAGGGCCACCGCGACGTAGGCCATGAGCATGTACGGGTAGGTGGTCAGGAAGACCTGGGTCTGGGTCGCCAGGGTGCGTCCGTCGGCCGCGGCGAAACCTGCCGTGCTGAAGACCACATGGCCGCAGATGAGGTAGACGGTGGCGAAACCCAACCAGCGGTGCCAGCCGGCGATGCGATCGATGCCGAAGAGGCTGTCCAGCCATGGGCTGCGGGACATCAGCACCACCTGGACCAGGGCCGAGTATGTACCCAGCAGGGCCGTGATCTGTCCGGCGGCGGTGAGCACCGCCCCCGGGCTGGCCAGATGGGAGAGCTGGCCGTGACGGATCCACATCCCGACGATGAGGGCGGCGTTGCCGAGCACGATCAGGACCGCATCGCTCGGCCGCAGCCCCCAGGTGCGAGGGACCCGAAGCGAGCGTCGCGCGGCGGCTGCGGCGGGGGCCGCCAGATCGGACGGTGACTCCGACGGGGCGGTGGCGGGATGCATCGGTCGCCATTTTCGGCGATCCTCCTGACGGAAGGCTTACGGCCCCCCCCGCCGTCACGGTCAGCATCCCGTCAGGCGGCCCCATCAGCCTCCTCGGCATGGTCTGCCCCCCCCACGGGCCGCCCCCCCGCCCTCCAGCGGGTCGGGGGGCCCGCTCAGCCCGCGAGAGATCTCGGCGCGTGGCTGGCGGTGACCCCCGGTCGGGGGGGGGCGTAGGGTGTCGGTGATGCGACTCCTTGTGGCCGAGGACGATGCGGCCCTCCTCTCGGTCCTCACCCGTGGGCTGCGCCAGAACGGCTACCTGGTGGACACGGCGGATCGCGGCGATGATGCCCTTCACATGCTGGGTGTCGGCGACTACGCCGTCGCCGTCCTGGACTGGCGCATGCCGGGCCTCGACGGGGTCGAGGTGATCGCGGCGGCGCGGCGGCGCGGCTGCGGCCTCCCCCTCCTTCTCCTCACGGCGAGGGACACCACCGGGGAGCGGGTGCGCGGCCTCGACGCTGGAGCCGACGACTACCTGGTCAAGCCGTTTGAGTTCGAAGAGCTGCTCGCTCGCCTTCGGGCCCTGATCCGCCGAGGGGGCTCGGCCTCCGGTCCCACGCTCCGGGTGGCCGGACTCCACCTCGACCCGGCCACCCGTGAGGTCCGAAGCGGCGAGCGGCTGGTCGCCCTCACCCCCCGCGAGTACTCCATCCTGGAGCTGCTGATGCACCGAGCCGGGGTGGTGGTGACCCGGCAGAGCATCGCCGAGCACGCCTGGCCCGGTGCGGAGGCGACCTGGAACGCCATGGAGGCGCACATGGCCCGGCTTCGGGCCAAGCTCGGTGGCGATTCCCAGGTCTCGATCCTGGCCGTCCGAGGCACCGGCTATCGGCTGGTGGGCGGATGAGACGTCGCCCCCACAGCTCCCTGCGACGGCATGCGCTCCGCACGGCTGCGGTGGTCACCGCGCTGGTGGCCGTCGGGCTCGGTGCCGTCCTCACGGCCACCGACCTGCTGGTCTCCCACAATCTGACCGGCGCGGTCGACCAGCGCCTCCAGGAGTCGCTGGGACGGGTCGGGGCCGCGAGCGGCCCGCCGATCTCGGAGGCTGCGCCCCGCCGCGACTTCGATCAGCCCCTCTTCGCCTGGGTGAAGCTTCCCCGGGGCGGCTGTCGGGCGGTTGGCGCCGCCCCCGTCCTGCCTCGGGGCCTCTGTGCGGTGGGCTCACCCACCAGCGCCGATGTCGCGGGCAACCCCTTCCGGCTGATGGGCGGTCGCCTCCCCGATGCGGGGCGGGTGGTGGTGGGGACCAGCCTGGCCCCGGTGACGGGCCTCCTCGGCGGACTGGTCACCGCCGAGCTGGTCGTGGGTCCTCTTCTCCTCGTGCTCGTCTTCCTCGGGGCGCTCGCCATCGGCAGCCGGGTGGCCGGCCCGGTCGAGCGGATGCGGCAGCGCCAGCTCGCCTTCACCGCCGATGCCTCCCACGAGTTGCGCACCCCGCTGACGGTCATCCAGGCGGATACCAATCTGGCCCTGGCCGGCGACGACCGGAGCATGCGCCCGGCTCTCGCTCGCGTCAGCGGAGAGGTCTGGCGGATGCGTCGGATCGTCGAAGACCTGCTCTGGCTGGCCCGGTTCGACTCCCAGCCCGAGCCGCCCAGGCCGGCGATCCTGGACCTCGCGACGGCAGCCCAGGTTGCTGCCGAGCGGTTCGCCACCGTGGCAGCGGCGCGCTCGGTGACCGTCGGCGTCGACGCGCCCGACAGTGTGCTGCTGGGCTCGGTGCCGGCGGAGTGGATGGACCGTCTCATCGGCGTGCTGGTGGACAATGCGTGCCGTCATGCCCGCTCCCGAGTGAGCGTGTCCATCCGCGCCAGGGAGGGACGGCATGTCGAGCTGTCGGTGCTCGACGACGGCGAGGGGGTCCCAGAGACCGATGTGCGCCGCATCTTCGACCGCTTTCACCGCGCCACCGCGCGCGGCGAGGGGGCCGGCCTCGGCCTGGCCATCGCCGACTCGGTGGTTCGCGCCACCCGGGGGTGCTGGGAGGTGACCAACCTCGCCGGGGGCGGGGCCCGCTTCGCGGTGGTCTGGCCTTCGGCGAAGGGGGAGGGCTCGGCGATCACCGAATCGGCGAGGTCGCGCGTGCTCCGGTGGGTGGCTCGCCCCTTTCCGCACCGGCAGGCGCGGCCGCCCGTCAGGTGACCGGGGCCGGCGGAGCAGACCTCCTGCCCCCGGCCGTGTCCCGCGGGCCGGCCCACGGCGGCAGGAACCGGCGGCTCGCTGCGCGGGTTCGGGGCGGCCGCGATGCGTGCGGCCGCCCCGCTGCCTGGCGCTGACCTCAGCGGCGCACGATCGCAACCACTCCGGTCGAGGTGGAGGCGTGGCCCACGGCGGCGTCGCCGTACGGGTACACCGGCCCGCCCCAGGTGGCGATCCAGTAGCCGTGGCCATCGGCGGTCCCCGCCATCCCGACGACGTCCGTGACCGTCACCCCCTGGGTCGACGGCGAGCCATCCTGGACGGCCACTCCAAACGGGTAGAGGTGGCCGTCGGCGGTCACGACCCAGTATCCCTGTCCACTGTGGGACCCGGCCACCCCGACGGCATCACGGAGCTGGACGCGCTGGCTTGCGGGTGAGCCCAGGAATCCGGCGGTGCCGAACTGGAACACGTGGCCGTCCCGGGTGGCGACCCAGTAGCCCAGCCCGTCGTTGGTGGCGCTGATCGAGACCACGTCGTTGACGCGGATCCCGTGGCTCACCGGCGAGCCCAGGAAGCCGGCGGTCCCGAACTGGTACACGTGGCCGCTGCGGGTCACGACCCAGTAGCCGGTCGCGCCTCTGGAGGCGGCGATCCCGACCACGTCGGCGAGGCGGATCCGGTGGCTCGCCGGCGAGCCCCGGAAGTGGGCGCTGCCGAACTGGTACACGTGGCCCGTGCTGGTGACCAGCCAGTAGCCGATGCCGCCCGGCCCCTCGGCCATCCCGACCACGTCGCTGGCACGGATCCCGCGGCTGGCCAGTGACCCCTCGAAGGGTGCGCCTCCGTACTGGTAGACATGCCCGGTGGCGGTGGCCAGCCAGTACCTGCCCGCGGCCACCCCAGGTGCGGTCTGGGTGATGGCGACGCTCCCCGATCGGCCGTATGCGGTCTCGACCGCGGTGACCGTGCAGCTGCCAGCGGTGCCCGAGGCGGTGTAGGTCGTCTGGGCCTGGCCGCTCGAATTGGTGGTGGCCGCTGTGGGGGTGATCGTGCCGCAGGTCCCGCTGGCGGTGAAGTTGACGGCGTCGCCGGCCAGGGCCGCCCCCGAGGGGCCGGTCACGCTGGCCGTGACCACCGAGGTGGCCGTGCCGTTGGCGGCAAGCGTCGCGGGGTCGGCGCTCAGCGCGACCGCGGCAACCTGGGTGATGGTGACGGAGCCGCTGTGACCCTGAGCCGTCTCGACGGCGGTGATGGTGCAGGTTCCGACCACGGTCGCCGCCGTGTAGGTCGACTGCGCCTGGCCGCTGCTGTTGGTGACGACGACCGTCCCGGACAGAGTCCCGCAGGCTGGACCGCTGGTGGCAAAGTCGACCGTGTCACCCGACACCGGCGATCCCCCGGCGTTGAGGACGGTGGTGGTGACCACTGAGGTGGACGTGCCGTCGGGCGGCAGCATGGTTGGATTGGCGACCACGGTCACCGCCGCCGCCCCCGGCTGGGTGATCGCGGCCGTGCCGGAGCCCCCGTGGGTGGCGTCAATGGCGGTGACGGTGCAGGTGGCGACAGTGGTCGAGGCGATGTAGGTCGTGCTCGCGGTCCCGTTGCCGGTGGTGTTGACGCTGGAGGACACCAGCCGGCCACAGGCTGCAGGTGCGACGCTGAAGTCGACCGCGTCGCCGCTCACCGGCGTGCCGGAGCTGGTGACGGTCGCGGTGACCACCGACTGGGACCTCCCGTCCGGCGGCAGGCTGGTGGGGTTGGCGGCCAC
>DATLUG010000014.1:0-41845 GCA_035533215.1 Candidatus Micrarchaeia archaeon
TCACGCCCTCCCCCGAACTGCTGGTCGCCGGATTCCTCGCCTTCCTGGTGGCCCTCGGCGCGGCGGCGGCGGCGGTGCTCGGCCTGGCCCGGCGGCGGGGCTGGATCGAGTCGTGGCGGCACCCGCTCGGGGAGCCTCCCACCCACGTCTGAGGTCGCGTCCGGCGGCATCCGAACTGGCGACCCCGCTGCTGGCTCTACCCCCATCCGAGGGGTCCCCGCCCCGGAACGCTCCCCCCGCTTGTCGCGTGAGGACTGACGTGAGACGGCGTCCGGGATGGGCGGCCCTGGAGACGCGAAGCCCACCAGGGTGTCGTCCCGTCAGGACTCGTCCATCAGCACGGCTGCCGGACTCCGGTTGGATCACGGCGGCGCATGGGAGGGCGTGAGGCTGGCGGTGGGAATCGACGGGGCTGAGGAGTTCCACCGGGTGACGCTGGGGCGGCCCGGGGAGGGGGTGGACGAGGAGCTGGACGTGTGCCACGAGCCGCCGGCGATGGCCCGGCTGCTGGCCCGGGTTGCGGCCCTGGAGCCGGACCCCGCCGAGGTCCGGGTGGTGATCGAGACCCGCCCCGGCCTGCTGGTCGAGGCGCTGCTGGAGGCGGGCTGCAGGGTGGTGCCGGTCAACCCCGATCTGGTGGCGCGGCGGCGTGGCCCGGCGCGCACGGGAAGGACGACCGGGAGGATGCCCGCATCGCCTGCCACCTGGGGCTGGACCGCTTCGCGGCGCTGCGGCCGCTCATCCCGCACGGGGAGGCGGCCGGCGAGCTGCGCGCCATCGCCCGCGACGACAGCCGGGCCGCCCCGGCCCAGCGCCGGCAGCTCAACCGGGTGCGGATGGACGTGCTCACGACCTTCCCGGCGGCCCTCAGCTCGCCGGCGACGACCTGGGCGCTCCCACCGCGCTGGCCCCGCTCGAGCGCTGGCCCACGCACGCAAGCCTGGCCGGGGCGGTCCGGCCGGCCCTCGGGGCGGGGGCGCGGGGCGGGCATCACGGCGAGCCGGACCGGCTCGCCGACCAGGTGGCCACGGCGCTGACCGCTGACCGCTTCATCGCGCGCCCCGCGATGCTGGCGGCCAGGACCGACAGCATCCGCCGCGCGGTCCGCCAGCTGCAGCGCCTCAGCGCGCAACGCCGACGCTGGGGGCGACGCATGGAGACGCTGCTGCTGGGTCCCCGTCCCTCGCGCCGGGCCGCTGCCCCCGCGGAGGCAACCCCGGGGGAGCGGATCCCTGGCGGCGAGATCGACCTGAGCGTTCCCGGTCTCGGAGTCCGTCTCGCCGCCAGGGTGGCCGCCGAGATCGGTGACCACGTCAAGCAGTTCGCCACGCCCAACTCCCTCGAGTGCTACGCCGGCAAGCCGCCCGTGACCCGCCGTTCCGGCACGTCGGCGTACGTGGTCGCCCACCGCCCCGACTGCCATCACCACCTCGCCAACGCCATCCACCAGTGGGACGTCTGCTCGCGGACGACGTCGGGCTGGGCCCGCGAGTTCTACGACGCCTCCGCCGCCCGCGGCCACCGCCACCACGCCGCGCTGCGTGCGCTCGGCCACCGCTGGCCGGAGGTGCTCTGGCACTGCCTCTCCCACACCGTGCTCGACACCGAGGCCACCCATGCCGCCACCCGCCGGCATGCCGTCTCCCGGGCGGCCGGATCGCGTGCCCAGAGCCAACTACTGTTTGTGGTTGACAAGGAGTGTCTCACGGGATGGCGTCGAGGGCCGCCAGCGCCGCCTCGGGCAGGTCATCGGCGAGGCGGTAGAAGCTCCAGATGCCGCGCCGCGTGCTGGTGACAAGGCCGGCCTGGCGCAGTCGGGCCAGGTGGTGGCTCACGGTGGGCTGGCTGAGGGCGAAGGCCGGGGTGAGGTCGCACACGCAGACGGGGTCAGCCGACGCTCGCAGCACATGGACGATCTGAACCCGGGTCGGATCGGCGAGCGCGGCGAAGACGGTCGCCAGCCGCTCGGCCACATCGGCGGCGAGCGGGTCGGCGACCGCGGCGCAGCAGCCGCGGGTGCGGGGGCCGGCTGGCGGCGAACCGGCGGTCGGGGCGGCGGACATCCTGGCCGAGTCTAGCCCAACCCATTGACATCTGGCTATGGCTTGGGTCACGCTACCCATCGACACTTGGCTATGGGTTGGTCACCGACCCCCCGGCTCACCAGGAGACCGTAGATGCCTGATCCCGACGACGCCATCCTCCGCGAGGCGGTGCGAGCCCGCTACGCGAGCGCCGCCACCCAGCTGGGGGCCGGCTCCGGCTGCTGCGCGACGTCCGTCCCCGCGCCCGCCTGCTGCGATGACGCCGGCGACTCCTCTGCATTCGGGGCGCCGCTCTACGGAGCGGAGGTGGAGGGCCTGCCGGACGAGGTGGTCGCCGCCAGCCTGGGCTGCGGCAACCCCACCGCCGTGTCCGACCTCCGCCCGGGCGAGGTGGTCCTGGACCTGGGATCGGGGGCCGGGCTGGACGCCCTCGTCAGCGCCCGCCGGGTGGGTCCCACCGGGCGAGTGATCGGCCTCGACATGACCGCCGAGATGCGCCGGCTGGCGGAGCGCCATGCGGCCCGGGCAGGGGCGACCAGCGTCGACTTCGTCGCCGGCACCATCGAGGCGATCCCGCTTCCCGACGCCAGCGTCGACGTCATCGTGTCCAACTGTGTGGTCAACCTCTCCCCCGACAAGGCGGCGGTCCTCCGGGAGAGCTTTCGGGTGCTGCGGCCGGGAGGGCGCCTGGCGGTCACCGACGTCGTCGCGGAGGATCGCCTGACGCCGGCGGACCGGGCCCGGCGCGGGAGCACCGTGGGCTGCGTCGCGGGAGCCCTCTCGGTGAGCGAGTTCGAACTCGAGCTGCGCGCGGCCGGTTTCCTGGACATCAGCCTGACCTTCACCCACCCGGTCGCCGACGGACTCCACGGGACCATCGTGCGCGCCGCCAAGCCCGCGGCTGCGACCGCCGCTCCCGACCCGGAGGCGTAGCAACCGACGGGGCCGCTGGAACGGCGCCCCGTTCGCGTCCCAGCGCAGCGTCGACGGGTCGGTCGGAGGCATGGCCTGCGCACCTCGCTCGGCAGCCGGCGCCTGGGAACGTCCTCGGGAGAACACTGGTGAGGTGGACGCCCCACACCGTGGCCGGCCCCCTTGGCTGTCTCGGAGCGGCAGCCTGAACCCCGCCACCGGCCTCGCCGCGGGCGCAGCGATACCGAGGTCCTGCCAGTTCGCTCGCGACTCCCAGGTGGTGGCGGCCCGTGGGTGCCGAACGCCCACCGGGCCACGGCGAACACGCGCCGGGATGGGATCGCGATCCGCCGCGGCATCGTCGTCCACGGGCCGACGCCGGTCGTCGTCACCTCGGCCGCTCCCGGCCGCAGCGGGGCGCCATCGACCGTGGTGGTGACGCACCCGACCGGCCTCGGTCACGCCGGATCGCCGGTGTCCGACACGCAGGCGCCCGTCGTCGTCGTCCGCGTCACCTTCAAACGTGGCGCGCTGCGGGCCGACGTCCATGCCGACGGCCGGGTGGGGACCGCGCGGATGCTGTCGCCGGCGCGCTCCATCTTCGCCCACAACCCCTGACCGGGTGGGAGGGTGGACCGCGCCGCGATCGGCGCGCGGCGTTCGAGGACGGGCGGGAGCGCGGCGCCACCGGCGGGGCGATTCCCTGGCCACGGGCGACGACGGGGCGAACGGTGTCAACTCCGGCTGACCGCGAGATGGACAGCGCCGGCGGCCGGTGCTACGGTCGGCCGGTGATCGTCGACGGAGCCTGGCCGGGCCGGCGCTGCGCCCAGCCGCGCCCGGCGTGACCGCGGACACCCTGGGCGCGACGAGGACGACCGGGCGCCGAGGTGGACCGGAGCGGCGGGGCCACCGCTCCGCGCTCCTGGCGGCGGAGCCGCCCTGGGTCACGGCGTTCGACGATGCCTCGCTCGAGTGGCGCCGGCTCTTCAGCGAGGCCCTCGGCACCTTCTTCCTGGTCCTGGCCGGCGCCGGGGGGGGCGTGGTCGCGGCGGTGAGTCACGGGGCGATCGGCCGAGCCGCCGCGGTGACCGCGCCCGGCCTCACCGTGATGGCCGTGATCCTCTTCATGGGCACCGTGTCGGGCGCCCACCTCAACCCCGTCGTCAGCCTGGCCTTCGCGCTCCGTCGCGAGTTTCCCTGGCGCCGACTTCCCGGCTACGTCGCGGTCCAGCTGGCGGGGGCGACCCTCGCCTGCCTGGTCCTGGCGGCGCTGTTCGGTCGGGTGGGACTGCTCGGCTCGACCCTTCCGGGCCCTGGGATCAACGACGTCCAGGCGATGGTGGTCGAGGGGCTGCTCACCCTCGGACTGGTGAGCACGATCCTGGGGACGGCCGCGGGGGCGCAGAACGTCGGACCGCTATCGGCTATCGCCGTCGGCGGCTACATCGCCCTCGCCGGGCTCTGGTCGAGCCCGATCAGCGGCGCCTCGATGAACCCGGCGCGGTCCCTGGGCCCGGACCTCGTCCGGCTGGAGTTCAGCCACGTGTGGCTGTACGTGGTCGGTCCCGCCCTGGGCGCACTGGCGGCGGTCGGAGGGGCGCTCATCCTGCGCGGGCCCGGAGGCGACGCCACCGCCGCCAGGGCCGCGCAGGGCACGCTCGGCGGCATCGTCGCCGCGGCGGCGGCGCATGGCAGGCAGGTGGTGGGTGGCGGCGCCAGCGCCGGCGGGGACGCGGAGCCGGGCGGATCGGCGGAGGACGCCGCCCCCTCGGCGTGCCCGCCCCCATCGGTCGTCCGGCCCGGCGGCCCCGAGACCCCGCCGCCGCCCACCAGCAGCGCACCGTGACATCGGCACGGAGGTCCGCCAGGTCTCGACGGACCACTGGAACCCGACGCCACCGCCCGTGACCATCCGGCCACGTCCGACTCCCCGACCCTCCTCCTCCCGGAGCGCACCGCGCTCGCGCCGTCACCGCGCTGCCGCCGACCGCCTTCCGCTCCGCCTCGCCGACCCGGGGGTGGCCCGGGACCGGCGCTCGGGTGCGCCGGGGGGAGCGGCTCACACCGGTCCCGCGGATCCGAGGGGCGGCGGCACGGGGCGTCCCCCTCACGGTGGCCGGCGGGTGCCACCGGATCTGCGCCAGCTGCCACGTGGACGAGGACGCTGGCATCCCCTGCCGGCCGGCACCGAGCCGGCGTGATGGACGCTCCGGGCGGGCCGGCGGCGGAGGGAACCCGCCGCCCGCCCCGGGGCGTCTCGGGGGTGTGGAGCTGATGACCGGCCGGACCGAGCGGTGCCCGGTGGCCGGGGCGAGTCGCCGCGGCCGGGGACGGGTGCAGGCCCTCGCCGCCGCGTCGACGGTCGCCGTGCTGGCGATGGCGGCGATGCCGGCTGCGGCCCACACGGCTCGGCTGACGGCAGCCCGGGCCGAGCGGCTGGCGGACTCGCCCCAGAGGCTCGGCGCCCTCGGCCCGATGATGCTGCGCACCGTTTCGGTGCGGAGCGTGCGGGCCTGGGGGCCACCGTACCCGACCGGACAGGGGCCGGAGGCGCTGGTCTGGCATGTCACCTTCGACGGCTGGTTCCGGCTGCTCCCCTGCGTCGAGCGCCCGCTCCCGATGGCGGCGAAGCCCGCGTTGATGTGCGCGGCGGCCACCGCCGGGGGCCCGGCGCGGGCGCCGAGGCTGATCGCCTGCCCGATCCTGCCGCGCTGGCCCCTGCCGCCACCACTGTGCCTCGGCAGCTGGCATCGCCAGGTCACGATCTCGATCGCGGACTCGGGCGGCGTCTGGCTCGGCGCCGCCTACGGACCCGCCCTGGGGATGAAGGGGTGGCGACGGCCGCCGCTGGTCGTCCCCCGTCCGCGCAGCGGGGAGACGATCGTCCTCACGGTCGGGCAGGCCCTGCTGCTGGGACCGCCCCCGGCACCGACCGGCACCCGGGTGGGGCCGTACACCTCCTCCGACGACCCCGTCCTGGCTCCGATCCCGCCGGTCACGGCGGCGTCCCTCGGCACCAGCGCGTTCATCGCTGGGCGCCCCGGCTCGGCGTCGGTGGCGGCAACCTGGCAGCCGGTGTGTCCGGCGGGGACGGCCTGCCCGCCGTACCTCGTGCGCATCACCCTTCAGGTGCGGGTGATGGTGCCGGTCGACCCGCCCCCCGCAGCCTGAGCGGCGCCGCGTTCGGGCCCTCGGGCGGGGCGATCAGATGCTGGGGGAGGGTCGGCGCCGGCGGATCGCCGCGGCACGCGGGGTCCGGCCGTGGCGCCCCGGCGACCATCCGCAGCGGCACCTCCCCGGCCCACACGGCCTCGTCGCGATCAGCGCCGAGATCGACGGGGCCGCCGGTCCGCACCTTGGCCGAGAACGCCTCGACCACGATCGCCAGCACCCGGGTCGCCCGCAGCTCCGTTGGCAGCGGGCGGCGCAGCTCGGCCGCCCGGCCCGGTGACATCCGGTCGATCAGGCGGTCCAGCACCTCGGCCTTCTCGGCCGGGTCGAGCACCTCGATCGCACGGCCGAACAGCACCACCGAGCGGTAGTTGGCAGAGTGGTGGAAGCCCGACCGGGCCAGCACCAGGCCGTCGACGACGGTGGCGCAGAGGCATACCGGCGCCCGCAGGGCGGCACCCAGCAGCGCGTTGGCCCGGGCGCCGTGGACGTAGACGGTCCGGCCCCGGCGCACCGCCAGGGTCGGCAGGACGGTGGGACCGTCCCCCACGGCGACGGCGAGATGGACGACCAGCGCCTCGTCGAGGATCGCAGCGGCGGCGTCCCAGTCGTACCGCCCGCGGTCCGGGTGGCGGCGGACCCGAACCCGGGGCGAGGCCGGGGCCGGGCCGACCTGTCGGGTCACCGACATTATGTACCAGTACAATGATGATCCATGTCACGAACAACGTACCAGGTCGCCGGCCGCGGGGGCGGCGCCATCGCCCGCTCGCTGGAGGCCGCGATCCGGTCCGGCGAGCTGGCGGCCGGTGACCGCCTGCCGCCGGTGCGAGGGTTGGCCGCCGAGCGGGGGGTGAGCCCGACCACCGCCGCGGCCGCCTACGGCCACCTCCGCGACCGCGGGCTGGTGTCGACGCGGGGACGGGCCGGGACCTTCGTCCGGGGCCGCCCGGCCCTGGTCGGGCGCCGGATGGAGACGCCGCCGGCGGGCGTGCGCAACCTGGCGGACGGCAACCCCGACCCCGATCTCCTCCCCGACCTCGCGCCCCACCTGCGGCGGCTGCGGGCCGACCGGCGCCGGTACGGTGAGCCCCAGATCCACCCCCTCCTGCGGGAGCGGGCGACCGCCGACCTCTCGCACGACGGGGTGGACGCACGCCATCTCGCGGTGGTCGGGGGGGCCCTGGACGGGATGGAGCGGGCGCTGGCCGCGCGGCTCCGTCCGGGTGACCGGGTGGCGGTGGAGGACCCGGCGTACAGCGCGGTGCTGGACCTGCTGGCGGTGCTCGGCCTCATCGCCGACCCGGTCCCCGTGGACGACGAGGGGATGCGGGCGGAGCCGCTCGCGCGGGCGCTGGCCCGGGGGGCCCGGGCGAGCGTTGTGACCCCCCGGGCCCAGAACCCCTACGGGTCCGCCCTCACCGGCGGCCGCGGCCGTGCCCTGCGACGGCTCTTCGACCGCCACCCCGACTGTCTCGTGGTGGAGGACGACCATGCCCGCGGGGTCGCCGGCGCACCGACCGTGACCTGCTGCGGGGGGCGTGCGCCGGCGCGCTGGGTGGTGATCCGATCGGTCGCCAAGTCGCTCGGCCCGGACCTGCGCCTCGCCGTCGTGGCGGGAGACCCCGAGACGATCGGGCGGATCACGGATCGGCAGCTCCTGGGGACGGGCTGGGTCAGCGCCATCCTCCAGGAGCTGGTGGCCCGGCTCTGGAGCGACCCCCAGGTCGCATCGCAGATGGCCGCCGCGACGGCCCGCTACGCCGAGCGGAGACAGCGGCTGCTGACGGCGCTGGCCGCGCGGGGCCTCCCCGGCCACGGTCGTTCCGGGCTCAACGTCTACATCCCGGTGCGCGAGGAGGTCACCCCCGCCCAATCCCTGCTCGGGATGGGCTGGGCGGTCCGTGGCGGGGAGGCGTACCGACTCGCCTCCCCGCCCGGGCTCCGGGTCACGGTGGCCACCCTCACTCCGGAGGAGACGGAGCGGTTCGCCGACGCCTTCCAGCGGGCGGTGTCGGGCCGCCTCGCCACCCCGGTGGCGTGAGCGGCGAGGCGCCGGAGTCCCGGGTCCCTGGTAGCGTCGCCGCCGTGCGTCCCGCTCCGGTCCCGATCGCGATCGACCCCGGCCGGATCCGCGCGGTGGTGTTCGACCTGTTCGGCACCCTGGTGCCGGGAACGCCGATGGCCCGGCGCGCCGCCGACGCCGCCGCGACCGCGCGGATACTGGGGGTCGACCCCGAGGCCTTCCACGCCCTCCTCCACGTCACCTTCACCGAGCGGGCGACGGGCGCCATGGGTGACGAGCACGGCGTGCTGCGCACGCTCGCGAGCCGGCTGGGGGTGGTCCCGTCACCGGGTGCGGTCGACGCCGCCGCCGACCTTCGCCGCGCCCAGCTCGCCAGCGATCTCGTCGCCCGCCCGGACGCCGTCCCGACCCTCGCCAGGCTGCGGGCGGCCGGGTACCGCCTGGGCCTGGTGAGCGACTGCGGGCCGGAGGTGCCCGCGATCTGGACCACCCTGCCGCTGGCGCCCCTCGTCGACGCGACCGTCTTCTCGAGCGAGGTGGGCTGCCGCAAGCCCGACGCCAGCCTCTATCGGAGGGTGTGCCGGGAGCTCGGGGTCGAGCCGCAGGCGTGCCTCTACGTCGGCGACGGCGACAGCCACGAGCTCACCGGCGCCACCCGGGTCGGGATGGCCGCGGTCCGGCTGGGGGCCGAGGACGCCACCGCGGTGGCGCTCGTCCACTACGACCACGACACCGCCTGGCGCGGGCCGGCCGTGCCCCGGCTCGCCGACGTCCCCGAGCTGCTCGGCCTCGCACCGCCCGGCCCCGGGGACGTGGGCGGTCGACCGGACGTGGGGAGCGGCGTGGGACAATGAGCGCAGCCAGGGCAGAGGTGCGCTCCGCGGGAGCCAGGGCCGCGAGGCCGGGAGGAGAGCCGATGGCGACGAGCCAGGAGCAGCTGACCGTCGAGCCGGACACCCTCGCCGCCGAACCGCGCGACGCGCTCGCCGCCTGGCGCGGAGCCCCGCCCGTCCTCTACACCGCCGAGCAGGTCCACCGCCGGGTGCAGGCGCTCGCGCGCGAGATCGCCGCCGGCCGCAGCGACCGGCCGCTCACCCTGGCGGTCGTGCTCCGGGGGGCGTTCGTGTTCGCCGCCGACCTGATCCGAGCCCTGATCGAGATCGGGGTTCGCGACCTCACCGTGGAGTTCCTCTCGGTCGCCAGCTACCGCGGCATGGGGAGCGACACCATCCGTCCCGACGTCCACTACGTCAACGGCGTCTTCCCGGGCGAGGGACGGGATGTGCTGGTGGTCGAGGACATCATCGACCGCGGCCACACCCTCGATGCGATCGAGCGGGCCCTCAGCAGCCACTGCGAGCAGTTCAGGGTCTGCGCCCTGCTCGACCGGCCCCACCTCCGGGAGGTCCCCTCCGGACCCCACTACGTCGGGTTCACGCTCGACACCGATGACTTCGTGGTGGGATACGGGCTCGACCTCGACGGCCGCTACCGCGAGCTCCCCTACCTCGGCCGCCTGCCGGCGCCGCCCCGGCGCTGAGCGCCCGGGCGAGGCCCGGGCCATCCGGAGGTGCCCGCGCTCCGTTGGAGAGGGCGGATGACCACGCCGACCGCCCCCGCAGCCACTCCCGGCGACCGGGCCGACCGCGCCCGCGGGCGCCCGTTCCGGCTGACGCCGGCGACCGGTCGGGGCGCGCTCACCGGGCTCGCCTCGGCCGGCATCGGCCTCGTCCTCTCCTTCGGGCTGCAGGCCGCGACCGGCTGGCCCGCCCTCCCCCAGGTGGTCGCCGACGGGGTGACCCTCCTGCTGCCCGGCCCGGTGTTCGGGGCCCTCATCGACGCCCTCCAGGAGCACGGCCGGCCGCTCCTCCTCCTCGGCCTGGCCGCCGTGGTGCTGGCGGCCGGCGCGGTGGTCGGGGCGATCCGTGGACGCCGCCTCGCCGACCGGGCGCCCGGGGTCGACCCGCACCCTCCCCGGGCCGTCCGCCACCTGGCGGCCGCGCTGGGGGAGACCCTGGCCCTGTTCCTGCTCACCCTGCCGCTGGTCGCCGTCGGCCAGGGCACGCTGGCCACCGGCGCCACCGGGGCGGCGTTCCTCGGGTGGCTCCTCGTGATGGCCCCCCTGGAGTGGATCCTGGCGGAGGCGTCGAGCCGGCGGGTCCGTCCCAGCCGGGGACTCGGCCGCACCCCGCTCCCGCAGTGGTCGCGGCGGTCGGTGCTCCGGGCGGCCGGGCTGGGCGCCGCCGGCGTCGCGGTGGGCAGCCTCGCCTGGCGGGCGGCCGTCGCCACCGCGCCGGGGATCGGGGCGAGCACCGGCGGGGGCGGCGCCGGCCCCACGGGCGCCACGGCCGTGGGCCCAGGGACGGCCGGCGCCGGGGCGGTGGACTTCGGCGACCTCAGCGGGATCACCCCCACCGCCGACTTCTACGTGGTGGACATCGAGCTGTTCGGGCCGCCCGCCGTCGACCCCCGGCGCTGGCGGCTCCAGGTGGGCGGCCTCCGCCCCTTCGCGCTCACCCGGGACGAGCTCCTCGCCCTCCCCCACGTCCGCCAGGTCCAGACCCTCGAGTGCATCTCCAACGACGTCGGCGGCTCCCTCATCAGCACCGGGGTCTTCGAGGGGGTGCGGCTCGCCGACCTGCTCCATCGCGCCGGGGTGCCGCCCCACACCGTCGAGATCACGTTCAGCTGTGTCGACGGGTACACCGAGAGCCTGCCGCTGGCCGACGCCCTCGCCCCCACCACCCTCGTCGCCGACCGCCTCAACGGCCGCCGGCTGACCGCCGCGCACGGGTTCCCCGCCCGGGTTCTCGTCGTCGACCGGTACGGGATGAAGAACCCCAAGTGGCTGACCGCGATCGCCCCCGCCTCCCGGGCCGTCGCCGGCTACTGGGAGGAGCGAGCCTGGAACCCGGCGGCGATCGTCCGAACCATGAGCCGCATCGACCACCCCGGGCAGAACGGACGGGTGGCGGCGGGCCGGCCGGTGGCGGTGCGGGGGGTCGCCTTCGCCGGCACCCGCGGGATCCAGCGGGTGGAGCTCAGCGTCGACGGGGGCGCCAGCTGGCAGCGCACCCACCTGCAGCCGCAGCTCTCCCCCTACGCCTGGCGGCTCTGGACCGCGGTCTGGCGACCTCGTCCGGGCACCTACGCGCTGGCGGTGCGGGCGGTCGACGGGACCGGCACCATGCAGACACCGGTGAGCCAGCCCTCCTTCCCCAACGGGGCCACCGGGTACGACGGGGTGACCGTGCTGGCGGCCTGAACCGGGCCCGCGAGTCGACCCGGTCGGGCGATCGCGACCCGTGACGGGCCGCTCAGGCTCCGACGGGGCGCGCGGCGACCGCGCTGAGCGCGGTGTCCCGGGCAGATCGGCGCACCGCGCGCGATCGCCCGTGGTCAGCAGGAGGCGGCGGGTCGCGCGCCGTCGCGGCGACGATGCCGCCGTGGGCGCCGCGCTGCCGCCCCCGCGACGGCCGCGGCTCGCCGGCTCGGCGGCGGCGACCAGTGCGGTGTGGACCTCCACCGAGTCTCGCCGCCCCCAGCGGCGTCGAGGACTGAGGGGATCGCCGCCGACCCTGCGGTGCCGTCCGGATCCGCATCGCGCCAGCGCGTCAGGTCCCGGCACCCTGCCCAGCCATCCGGGTGCGCGGCGGGAGATCGGGCGCAGCCAGAGCTCTACGCGCTCCGGCCGGCGGGGGCCGGCTGATGCCGCGAGCGCGGGGCCCGGACCGCGGCCGTCCCGCGACCTACACTCGAATCAGGTGGCCACCCCGTCCCGCTCCCGACCCGGAGCCGAGCCGATCGCCCCCGGGGCCAAGGCGGAGGCGTCCGGCGAGGCCACGCCTCCGGCCCCAGGGCCGCAGCACCGCACCTGGCTCTGGGTGCGGGCCGCCGCCGTCCTCCTCAGCGTCTTCCTCGGCTACCAGCTCCTCCTGGTCGTGACCGGCTGGCTGGCCTCGGTGCTGGGGGTGATCCTGGCCCTGGTGCTCGCGATCGTGGTGACCTTCCTCGCCGACCCTCTGGTCCTCCGGCTCCGGCGGGCGGCCGGGATCCCGGCCCCGGCGGCGATCCTGCTCACCCTGATCGGCGGGCTGGTGCTGGTGGCCGGCGTCCTCTACCTGGTGGGCGGGCCGCTGGTCGGCGAGGCCCGCGGACTGGCGGGCCAGGTCCCGCACCTGGTCCGCGAGGCCAACCACACCCTGAACACGCTCCGGGACCAGCTCCGCTCCCGCGGCATCCGCATCCACGGCGGGATCCTGCCCACCAACCTCGCCAACCTCGTCCCCCAGGCCACCGGGGTGCTCCTCCACGGGGTGAGCAGCACGGCGACCGCCCTGGTCGACGTGGTGGTCGCCCTGGTGATCGCCTTCTGGCTGCTCAAGGACGGGCGCCTGCTCCGCGGCCAGCTCCTCGACCTCCTCCCCAGCCGGCTGCGGGGCGAGGTCGGCTTCGGGCTCGATGCCTTCGAGGCCGTCATCGGCGGCTACGTTCGCGCCCAGCTCCTGCTGGCGCTCATCGTGGCGGTCCTGGCCGGGACGGGCTCGGCCATCCTGGGGGTGCCGTTCCCGCTGGTGGTGGCCGTCGCCACGTTCGCCTTCGAGCTGATCCCGCTGGTGGGGCCGTTCGCCGGCGGGGCGGTGGCCATCCTGCTGGCCCTCACCAAGAGCCCGCTCCTCGCCGTCTTCACCCTCATCCTCTTCCTCGCCATCCACGTCATCGAGGGGTACCTGCTGGCGCCCCGGATCCAGGCTCGCTTCGTCCACCTCCACCCGCTCCTGGCGCTCATCGCGCTGTTCACCGGGATCGAGGTCGGCGGCTTCCTCGGGGCCCTCTTCGCGATCCCGGTGGCGAGCCTGGTGGCGGTCTTCATCCGGGCCGCGGTCCTGGACTGGCGCCACACCCGCCCCGATCTCTTCAGTGCCCGCGGCTCGCCGGCCCCGCTCAGCCACTCGGAGCGCCGCCTGCTGCGCGAGTTCACCCCCATGCACGTCGACCTCCGGGCCTGGTGGCGCCGTCGCCGCCAGCGCGGCGGGGACGGCCCCAGCCCGGCCGCCGCCCGCCGCGGCCGGCGCGACTGAGGGATGCCGGCCCAGGGCCAGCGGCGGTCCCGCCCCCCACGGCCACCGGGCTACGGCGCCGTCCTCCGCCTGGCCCAGTTCCGTCCCCTCTACGCGGCGACGGTGCTGGCGCGGACCGCAAGCCAGATGCAGACGGTGGTCGCGGTCCTCTTCGCGCTGCGCCAGTTCCACTCGCCCGAGCTGGCCGGCCTGACCGTCCTCGCCCAGCTCCCCGGCATCGTCCTCAGCCCGGTGACGGGCGCTCTGCTCGACCGCCACCACCGGATCCGCCTCATCGCCCTCGACTACGGGATCGCGGGCGGGTCGCTGGCGTGGATCGGGGGCCTGGCGCTGGGTGGGGCGCTGCGGCCGTGGAGCCTGCTGGCGATCTTCACCCTCGCCGGCCTGACCAGCCCGCTCAGCTGGGCCGGGACCAAGACGCTCTTCCCCACGGTGGTCCCCAAGCGCCTGTGGGACCGGGCCAACGCGCTGGACAGCGCCGCCTACGTGGTGGCGACCATCCTGGGGCCGGGGGTGGCGGGCGTCCTGGTGGCGCTGCTGGGAGAGAGCCCGGCCCTGATCGCGAACGCCGCGGTGTACGCGCTGGCGATCGCGGCGGTGGCGATGGTGCGGGTCCCCGCCGCGGCGCCGGTGCGGCGGGGCGGCCTCCTCCGCGACGCCGGCCTGGGCCTCCGATACGTCCTCCACCACCCCACCCTGCGCGGCCTCGCCCTCGGGATGTCGCTCACCGCGGCCGGCTGGGGCATCCTCACGATCGGGCTGCCGGTCCTGGTCCTGCACCGCCTCCACTCCGGGCCCGCCGCGGTCGGGTGGCTGTGGGGGCTGTCCGGCGCCATGGGGCTCGTCGTCGGACTCGCGGTGGGCCGGCTGGGGACGGACGGACGCGAGCGGATGGTGCTCAACTGGAGCATCGTGGTGGTCGCGGTCGGCACCCTGATCGTCGCCCTCGCCGGCTCGCTGGTGGTGGCGGCGGCCGGGATGCTGGTGATCGGGGCCGGCGGCGGCCCCTTCGACGTCGCCCTCTTCTCGCTCCGGCAGCGGCGCACCGAGCGGGTCTGGTTCGGACGCGCCTTCGCGATCTCCATGAGCCTCAACTACGTCGGCACCCCCATCGGGGCGGCCCTGGGCGGTCTCCTGGTGGCGGCGTCCGCCCCCCTGGCCCTGGTGGTCGCGGCCGGGATCACGCTGGCGGCGTGGCCGGTGGTGCAGGGGCTGGTCCCCGCCGAGTCCATCCATCCCGCGCCCCAGCCGTCGGCCGGCTGACCGCCCGGGGCCGCGCCGAAGGCAGACGATTGCGACCGATGGGGGCATGCGATCCGCCGGGCCCCCCGTCCGCGAGCCTGCCCGCAGCCAGGGTCAGGGTGGGGGGCGCCCGCCTGCCCGCGACCGGGGCCACCGTCGAGGCGGCGATCCCGGCCCGCGACGAGGGCCGGCCCGCGGTGGGTGGGCACGGCCGCGCCGGCACGGCCCGCAGCACCTCCTCAGCCCGGCGACGGTGGCGCCGGCCGGCGCCGCCGTCACCCGCTCGGCCGGGGCCCGAACAGCGCCCGCCCGATCCTGACCCGGGTGCTGCCGGCCGCGATCGCGGCCTCGAAGTCGTCGCTCATCCCCATGCTGAGGACGGGCAGGGGGGCGCCGGTGCCGGCGGCGAGCTCGTCGCGCAGGAGCCGGCACCTTGTGAAGGCCCCGGGGTCGGCGGGCGCCGCCACCGTCATGAGGCCGCGCACGGCGAGGCCCGGCACGGCGAGGAGCTCAGCGAGGTGGCGCCGCAGCGTCTCCGGGCTGAAGCCGGTGCGCCCGGGAAGGCCGGTCAGCTCCACCTCGCAGAGGACCGGGATGGGGTCGCCGGCCGGGCGGGCCTCCCCCAGGAGCCGGGCGAGGTGGACGCTGTCGACCGTCTCCACCTCGTGGAAGAGGGCCGCCGCCTGACGGGCCTTGTTGCGCTGGCAGTGGCCGAGGAGGTGCCAGTGCAACGGTGGCCCGTCCGCGGCCAGCTGTTCGGCCTTGGCGCGGCACTCCTGGACGTAGTTCTCGCCCAGGCGGGACAGCCCCGCCGAGCGGCACGCCGCCGCCACCCGGGCCGGCTGCCCCTTGGTGACCGGCAGCAGCTCCACCGAGCCCGCCGGCCGCCCGGCGGCGGCGGTGGCCCGGTCGATCGCCTCCCGCACCGACCGGAGCCGGCGGGTGAGACCGGCGGGGTCAGGCGCGGGGCCGGCGGGGACGTGCACGGGCATCGGCCGAGAGCAGCTGGTCGATCTCGTGCTTCACCTCCGAGAGGTCGCGGAACGACCGGTACACGGAGGCGAAGCGGACGTAGGCGACGTCGTCCAGCTCGCGCAGCCGGTTCATCACCAGCTCACCCACGTCGCCGCTGGGCAGCTCCGACTGGCCGCGGCCGCGCAGGTCGGCCTCGATGGTCTCCACCACCTGGCTGATCCGGTCCGGGGAGATGTCGCGCTTCTTGCAGGCCGTCATCAGGCCGGTGAAGAGCTTGTGGCGGTCGAAGTCCTCGCGCCGCCCGTCCTTCTTGACGATGTAGAAGGGGACGGCCTCCACCCGCTCGTAGGTGGTGAAGCGCTTGCCGCAGCTGTTGCAGGCCCGCCGCCGACGGATCGCCTCGCCGGTCTCGGAGTCGCGCGAGTCGACCACCCGGAGGTCGTGGCTCTGGCAGTAGGGGCAGCGCACCGGGGCAGCTCCGTGATGGGCCCGGCCGGGGCGGATCGGCCGCGGCTCCGGGGCGCCGTGTCCGCTGGGCGCCCCAAGATGTGGGGGCCCGCAGGAGAGTGTACCCGCCATCTTGTGTCCACGGGCCGCAGGTGCCGGATGGGGCGGGGGCCGTCAGCGGCTGGCGAGCCGGGTGAGGCAGAGGATGTAGCAGAGGAGCGCGACGGCGAAGAGGAGCGCCATGATCAGAGAGTTCTGGTCGCGGTCGTAGACGAGGAAGCTGGCCCCGTTGAAGCCGGCCCCGACCACCCCCAGCGCCCCCACGCCCGCCAGCCAGCCGAGCCCGGTCCGGTGGAGGCGGAGGGCGCGCCCGACGATCAGCAGGGCGTTCAGGACCAGCAGGAGCCCGAGCGACGCGTGGATGGCGAGCGCGCCCCCGTGGCGGATCGCCCATGGCACCACCTGGGCGACCCCGGCGAAGAAGTCGGCGGCGCCGCGCCCCGGGTGGCGGGGGGGGATCGTGACGAAGAGATTGACCACCATCCCCGCCGAGTACTGGAGGAGGAGGCCGACGATCATGCCCACCACCTCGCCGCGCAGACGCGGATCGATCGCCGCTGCCCCCCGGCCCGCCGGGACCGGCCCGGCAGCGGCGCGGGGAGCCTCGGCGTCGGCCATGCGGCCACCGTACCGGCGCCGCGAGCCGGGCGGCAAGCGCCGGGCGCAGGCCCGGTGGCGCGCCGGTCGCCCCCCTACCGTCCCACCGTGGACATGTCGAGGTAGCGGTCGCCGGCCGCCGCGCCCGGGGCCAGGGCGGCGTCCAGGGTGGCCAGGTCCGACGCGGTGAGGCTGCAGGAGGCCGCCCCCACGTTCTCCTCCAGGTACGAGCGCCGCTTGGTCCCGGGGATCGGCACGATGTCGGCTCCCTGGTGCAGCACCCAGGCCAGCGCCACCTGTCCGGGCGTCGCCCCGTGGGCCTCGGCCACCGCGCGGACCCGGTCCGCCAGCTCCACGTTGCGCTCGAGGTTGCCGGGGGCGAAGCGGGGGAAGCGGTCGGCGCGGGAGTCCCCCTCCGGCAGGTCGGCGGCGGAGCGGATCCGGCCGGTGAGCAGGCCGCGCCCGAGCGGACTGTAGGCGACGAGCCCGATGCCCAGCTCGCGCTGGGTCGGCAGCAGGGACGCCTCGGGGTCGCGGGTGAAGAGCGAGTACTCGACCTGGAGCGCCGCGATCGGATGGACCGCGTGGGCGCGCCGGACGGTGGCGCTGGACGCCTCCGAGAGCCCGAGGTGGCCGACCTTGCCGGCGGAGACCAGCTCCGCCATCGCCCCCACCGTGTCCTCGATCGGAACGGTGAGGTCGACCCGGTGCTGGTAGTAGAGGTCGATGTGCTCGACGCCCAGCCGCCGCAGGGAGGCGTCGCAGGCCTCCCGGACGTAGGCGGGGCGGCCGTTGATGCCCACGAAGGAGCCATCGGGTCGGCGCTCGTTGCCGAACTTGGTGGCCAGCACCACCCCCGCCCGCTGGTCGCGGATCGCCTCCCCGACCAGACGCTCGTTGGTGAACGGCCCATACATGTCGGCGGTGTCGAGGAGCGTCACCCCCAGCTCGAGGGCGCGGCGGATGGTGGCGATCGACTCCGCATCGTCGCGGGGCCCGTAGAACTCGGACATGCCCATGCAGCCGAGGCCGATGGCGGACACCGGCAGCCCGCCAGTGCCGAGGGTCCTCGTCTCCATCGCCTCCGATGGTAGCGGGGCCGGGCCCGGGGCCGCCGGGCCCGCCGGCTCCGGTTCAGCCGCCGGCCCGGGGCGGCCCCTTGTCCTCCTGGAGGGTGTTGCCGCCGTCGACGACCAGCCCCACCCCGGTCACGTAGGCGGCGGCGCGGCCGGCGAGGAACTCCACCGCGGCGGCGACCTCGTCGGCGGTCCCCGGCCGGCCCGCCGGCGTGTGGCGGCCGGCGCGGAGCTCCGACGGGGTGGAGCTGTCGGTCGCGATCCAGCCCGGCAGGACGCAGTTGACGGTGACCCCGCGCTCGGCCGTCTCCAGGGCGACGGTCCGCACCAGCCCGGTGAGGCCGGCCTTGGCGGTGGCATAGGCGGCATCACCGGGGGTGCTCACCAGCGGCCCGGTGACCGACGACACCACCACCACCCTGCCGTACCCGGCCGCCAGCATCGGCGGCAGCGCCGCCCGCAGGGTGTGCACGGCGGTGGCCAGGTTCACCGCCAGCGCGTGCTCGAAGCTGGCCGCGCTCATGGTCGCGAAGTGGGCCGTCGCCGGCTGCTCGCCCTCGGCCGCGATCCCGGCGTTGGCGACGACGACGTCCAGGCGACCGAAGCGCTCCAGGACGGCGGCGACCAGAAGCTGGGCGGCCGCGGGGTCGGTGAGGTCGGCGGTCACAGCGAGCACCTCTGCCCCGCGGCCCGAGAGCTCGTCGGCCCGCAGCTGGATGCGCGGACCGGTGGCGGTGACGGCGACCGCCCGGCACCACCCTGCGAGCCGTGCCGCCGACGCGAAGCCGATCCCGCGGGGACTCCCCGCCCCGGTCACCAGCGCGACCTCCTGGCGGGCGGCCGGCGCCCCCCCCCCTACTCCCATCGGAAGGCTCGCACCGCCAGCACCGCGGTCACCGCCAGCCAGACCACCAGCAGCGCCCAATCGCCGGACGGCACCGTCCCGGCGCGGGACATCGCCGAGCGCACACCGCCGCTGAGCACCGTCACCGGGAGCACCCGGGCCAGGGGCTGGACGAACGCCGGGAGGTGGGACACCGGGATCACCACCCCCCCGAGGACCAGGAACAGCAGGTAGAGGCCGTTGGCGGCACCGAGGGTGACCTCGGCCCTGAGGCCGCCCGCGAGCAGCATGCCGAGGGCGGCGAACGTCGCCGCTCCCAGTCCCAGCACCAGGGCCGCGGCGACGAGGTCCCCCTGGGGCCGCCAGCCGTAGGCGAGGACGGCGACCGCGACGAGGAGGACGACCTGGCAGACCTCCAGCCCGAGGACGGCGAGCCCCTTGCCGGCGAGCAGGCCGCCCGGCGAGAGCGGCGAGCCCCCGAGGCGCTTCAGCACCCCGTAGGCGCGCTGGTAGCCGGTGGCGATCCCCAGGCTCACCATCCCGCTCGACATCACCGCCAGGGTCAGGACCCCCGGGAGCAGGAAGTCGATCGCCGGGCGGGGGCCGGCGGGGGCGATCCGGGAGCTGGCGAAGAAGACCAGCAGGATGACCGGCAGCCCCAGGGTGACGAGCACGTTCTCGCCCTGGCGGACGGTGAGGAGGAACTCGACCCGGGCCTGGGCCAGCACCCGGGGCAGGGCCCGGGCGGGGCCGGCCCTGCCGGGGACGTCCAGGAGCGCGGCCAGCTCCGGGCCGGCGGGCGCGGCGGCCGGGGTCGGCGCCGGCACGGGGGTCACTCGCCGCCGCCGGCCGCCACCGGCGCGGGGACGCCGGCGGGTGCCGGGGCCGGCGCCCCGGGGGCGGAGCCCCCGCCGGTGAGGTCCAGGAAGAGCTCCTCCAGCGTCGTCGACCCGGTGCGGATGACCCGGCACCGGATGCCCTCGTCGCGGAGCCACGCGGTGAGCTGTGCCAGCCCCTGCGCCGCGTCGGCGGTGACGACGCTGAAGCCGGTGGGTGAGGTGACCGTGGCCGGGCCGACCCCGGGCAGCCGCGGCATCCGGGCCAGGTCGACCGGCTGCAGCGTCTCCACCTGGAGCCGGTCCTGGCCCCCCTGGCCGAGCAGGGCCTCCGGCGTGTCCAGGGCCAGGAGCCGCCCGTGGTGGAGGATCGCGATCCGGTCCGCCAGCCGCTCCGCCTCCTCCAGGTCGTGGGTGGTGAGCACCACGGTGATCCCGCGCCGTCGCAGCGCCGCCAGCAGCGCCCAGGTGGTGCGGCGCGCCCCCGGATCCATTCCGCTGGTGGGCTCGTCGAGGAAGCAGAGCTCGGGGCGGCCGACCAGGGCCAGCGCCAGGCTGAGCCGCTGACGCTCCCCCTGCGAGAGCTGCTTCACCCGCGCCCCCCGTCGCGCCGTCAGCCCGACCGCGTCCAGCAGCCGCCCGGGGTCGGCGGGGGCCGCGAAGAAGCGGGCGAAGAGCGACAGGAGCTCGGCCACCCGGATGGTCGGGTACATGCCTCCCTGCTGGAGCATGATGCCGATCCGCCAGCGCAGCCGAGCCGCATCGGCGACCGGGTCGAGCCCCAGCACCCGGACCCGGCCGGCGTCGGGCCGGGCATACCCCTCGCAGAGCTCCACCAGGGTGGTCTTGCCGGCCCCGTTGGGGCCCAGCAGGGCGAGGCACTCGCCCTGACCCACCGTCAGGGTGAGCCCGTCCAGCGCCACCGTGCGCCCGTAGTGCCGATCCACCCGGTCCAGGTGGATCGCCGCCGCGGCGCCATCGGCGGACCCGGTGTGCGGCCCAGCCCGCCCGTCGTCCGCTGCCCTCATCGCGGCCATTGTGCGGTCGGCCGACGAGGGGCCGCGCCCCGCGGGGAGCCCGGTGCCCTCAGGGCCGAAGCTCCGCCGGGTCCTTCGGGTCCGCCGGCTCGGACCCGGGGCTCTTGGCGGGGCTGACGTCGAGCCGGTAGCCCACCCCGAAGACCGTCACGATCCGGAAGGGGAGCCGGGGGAAGGCCTCGAACTTCTCCCGCAGCCAGCGGATGTGGACGGCCACCGTCTTGGTGTCGCCGGCGAAGTTGGCCCCCCAGACCGCGCGCAGGAGCGCGTCGCGGCTCTGGACGCGCCCGGGGTTGGCGACCAGCTGGGCCAGCAGCCCGAACTCGCGCGGGCTCATGCGCACGTCCACGTCGCCGACCGTGACCCGGTGGGCGCCACGATCCAGGACGAAGTCCTCGATGGTGATCCGGTCGGCCGGCTGGGAGCGCTCCGCCCGCCCCGCCGCGCGCCGGATCAGCGCCTCCACCCGGGCCAGGAACTCTCGCACCCCGAAGGGCTTGGTCATGTAGTCGTCGGCGCCGAGGCTGAGCCCCCGCACCTTGTCGGCCTCGGAGTCGTGGGCGGTGAGCATGAGGATGGGGACGTCGGTCTCCTCGCGGAGGATGCGGCACACCTCCAGCCCGGGCAGCTCCGGCAGCATCAGGTCGAGGACCACCAGGTCGGGGGTCCGCGAGCGGGCGAGACTCAGCCCGTCGGTGCCGGTGGACGCCTCCGACACCACGTACCCCTGGGCCGCCAGGTTGTAGCGCAGGGTCATGCGGACCGCCTCGTCGTCCTCCACCAGGAGCACCCGCCGGCCGCGGCCGGCGGGTGGCGCGGGCTCGGTCACGCTCAGCCGAGCTCGACGATCCGGCCGCTCTGCAGGAACACCACGTCCTCGGCGATGTTGGTGACCCGGTCGGCGATGCGCTCCAGGTTGTGGGCGATGAACAGGAGGTTGGTGGCCGCGTAGACGTGGTCGGCCTGCTCGCGCATCGTCTCCACCAGGTCGTCGAAGACCCGGTGGTAGATGCGGTCGATGCGGTCGTCGCGGGCGGCGATGTCCTGGGCGCGGCGGGCGTCGCCCTCGGTGACCGCCTCCAGGATGTCGCGCACCTGCTCCTCGACGAAATGGCCCAATCGCTCGATGTCGTCGAGGCGGGGCCGGGACCGCAGCTCGATCAGGGGGAGGGCCAGGCGGGCACAGCTCTTGGCGTGGTCGCCCATGCGCTCCAGCTCCGAGCCCATCAGCATCAGCCCCACCACCTGGTGCAGGTCGGAGCCGGTGGGGCGGCGGGTGCCGATGAGCAGGAGCGCGCGCTCGCGCTCCTCCCGATGCCGCTCGTTGATGTCGGCGTCCCCCCCGATCACCGTCCGGAGGCGGTCCCCGTCGCGCCCCGAGAGACCGCCCATGGCGGCGGCCAGGGCCTCCACCACCAGGTGGCCGAGCAGGCGGACGTCGTCACGGAGCTCGGTGATCTCCGCGTCCAGGCTCTGCCCCTCCACAGGGCCGATGGTAGAGGACCCGGCGGCTCAGACCGACCGGAGCCAGATCCGCATCCGGGTCCCGGCCCCCGGCCCGCTGCGGGCCTCGATCCGGCCCCCCTGGAGCTCCACCGCGTGGCGGGCGATGGCGAGGCCGAGGCCGCTGCCGGGGGTGGCGCGGGCGCGGTCGCCGGTGTAGAAGCGCTCGAAGATCCTGGGGAGGTCGGTGGCCGAGATGCCCGGGCCGGTGTCGGCCACGGTGAGCACCGGCTCACCCTCGATCTCGTCGGCGGTGAGGGTCACCCGCCCCCCGCGGGGGGTGAACCGGACGGCGTTGTCGAGGACGTTGCTGAGGGCCAGCTCGAACCGCGGCAGGTCGCAGAGGGCCCGGCAGCTGCCGGGCTCGATGACGACCTCGACCCCGGCCCGCTCGGCCTGGGGCTGGAGCCGCTCGACCACCGCCGCCGCCGCCTGGCGGACGTCGGTCGGGACGGGCTCGGTCCGGTCCAGCCCGGCCTCCAGACGGCTGAGGTCGAGCAGCCCCGACACCAGCGTGTGGAGGCGGTCCGACTCGATCGCGATGCGGGCCGCGAAGGTGCGCATCGCCTGGGGGTCGTCTCGGGCGGCCCCGCTCAAGGTCTCCGCCAAGAGACGGAGCCCGGCGAGCGGGGTGCGGAGATCGTGGGAGAGGTTGGCGAGCAGGTCCTGGTGGGTGCGGGTGACCCGACGAGCCGCGGAGTCGTCGCGGAGGAGGACCAGGGCCCAGTCGGGCCGGCGCCGCTCCCCCATCGGCACCAGCAGGCCCCGGTAGCTGCGGCCGTCGGGCTGCTCCTGCACCTCCGCCTCGACCACCTGGCCGGAGCGCAGCGCCCGACTGAGCGCCGGCGGAAGCCTGGCGTCCTGCACCCAGCGGGTGAGCGGCTCCGCCAGCACCCCGCCGTCCCCGGCGGGGGTCGGCCCCAGCACCCGCCGGGCGGCCGCATTCGCCCACCGGACCCGGCGCTCCGCGTCCACCAGCAGGACCAGGTCGGAGCCGTAGGCGGCCAGCCGCGCCAGCAGCCGGGACCCGCGGCCCCGCAGCACCGCGGGGAGGGCGTCCGGCTCGGGGCCGGTCACGACTCGCCGGGGCGCCCCCGGTAGGTGGCGGCGGTGACGGTACCGGCGTCGTCGAGCCGGAGCTCCCACACGCTCCCCTTCGGGCAGGTCGGTCGCCCCGACACCCCCGCCTCGGCGAGGAGCAGCGGGATGGTGTCGCCGTGGCTGCAGGCGACGCAGGTCCCCGGGGTGAGCTGGGCGACGACCCTCAGCACCCGCCGCATCCGGGTGCGGAGGACCGCCTCGCCGACGTCCAGGCCGCTGCAGTCACCGAGCAGGTCCTCGTCGCGGACGGTGCGGCCGGCGCGATGGCAGGCCGGCACCAGGGTGTCGCGACACCGCACCGTGGGGCTGCTGAGGAAGTGCTGCGCATCGCGGCCCTCGAGGAACTCCATCAACCCCACCGCCTGGGCCCAGCCGCGGGCGACGAGCGGGCGCTCGGGGTCGGGCCCGGGCCACTCGTCGGCCCCCATCGCCACGCCGTGACGCACCACCCACAGCACCCGGTCCGCCACGGGCCGGAGTATACGGCGGGCGGATTCCAGGACTGGACGCGCCCCGGTCGGCGTGGCACCGTAGGGCTCGACGCCGACGGGGCCCGACGCCCCGCACCGTGGAGGTCGCGAACATGGCCGGGGCGAACAGGGCGGTCAAGACGGCGGCGGCGCGTCTCGCCAAGCTCCGCAAGGAGCAGGCCCGGGTGGTGAAGAAGGCCCACGACCTGGTCGCCCGGGCGGAGCGGCTGACCGAGTCCGTGGGCGCCGCCGAGCAGGCCCTGCGGGAGGCGCTGGCGGTGGTCGCGCGGCGGGCCGGCGCCCGCGCGGCGGCGGTGCCCGCGGCGGCTCCCGCGGCCGCGCCGACCCCCCGGGCGCGGGCGACGGCCACCCCGGCGGCGGACGCTCGGCGGACCCCCGCTCGCCGGGTCGCGACGACCGGGCCGACCCGCGCCGGGGCGCGCCCGGCCGGCCCCGGACCACGCCGGCGGGGGTGACCGGGCCCCGCGCTCCCGCCGCCCCGCCGCCGGGGGAGGCCGGCGGCGGGCGCCGCACGGGTTCCCTCGGCGCTCGCGGGGCGGATGGAGGGCGGTGAGCGCGCCTGCCGCCCGCTACGCGGCCATCGACGTCGGCAGCAACACCATCCATCTCCTCGTCGCCGACCTGCGCCCGGGCTGGCTGCCCGAGCCGCGGCTCCGCGAGCGGGCCTTCGTCCAGCTCGGGGAGGACGTCGCGCGGACCGGGATGGTGGGCGCGGAGCGGTTGGAGCTGGCCGCGCGAACCTTGTCCCAGCAGGTCGCGGCGGCGCGCCGGGCGGGGGTGCGGTCCATCGCCATCGGCGCCACCGAGGCGCTCCGGGCGGCCAGCAACGGGCCCCAGGTGGCGGAGCGGCTGGCGGCGGCCGCCGGGGAGCCGGTCCGGATCCTCGCTCCCCTCGAGGAGGCGGCCTTCGCCTTCGCCGGGGCCACCGCCAAAGCGCCCCGGGGGCGGCCCACCCTGCTGGTCGACATCGGCGGGGCCTCGACCCAGCTGGCGGTGGGGCAGGTCGGCCGGCCGCTGGAGCACGTCGATTCCCTGCGGGTGGGCTCGGGGATGGTCGCCCAATTGGCCGGCGCCGATCCCCCGACGGCGGTGGAGTGGCAGGCGATGGAGCACTGGGTCGAGGGCCGGATCCCCGAGCTGCGCCCGGTCACCGGCGCGGTGCGGGCGCTCGGCACCGGCGGGACGATCACGAACCTGCCCCGCCTGGAAGGACCGCCGGTGCGAACCACGCTGGCGGCCGAGACGGTGGAGCGCATCCTGGAGCGGATGCGGCGCGAGCCGCTGGCACAGCTGCGGGCTCGCTCCGGGGTCGACCTGGAGCGGATCCGGCTCTGCGTCGGTGGCATCGTGATCCTGGCCCAGCTGATGGACCTCCTCCACCTCACCGCCCTGCAGCTCTCCGAGCGCGGGATCCGCGACGGCATGGTCACGGCGCTGGCGCGCAACGGCGCAGACTGGTGGCGTGACCCGGCCACCGCAGCGATCGTGGGAGCCGGCACCGGCTGACCGCCTCCGCTGCTGCGACCTGGCGGCGGCCACGCTGACCCCCCGGCTGGCCGCGCTCCACCGGGCGGTCGGCCGAACGGGTGCCGGGGGGGATCCCGAGGGCGTGCACGACACGAGGGTCGCGGGGCGCCGCCTCCGCAGCGCCGTGCGGGCCTTCCGGGACTGCCTCGACCCCTCCGCGGCGGAGCTGGCAGCGGCGCTCCGCGAGCTGGGCGGGCTCCTCGGTCCAGCCCGCGACGCCGAGGTGCGGCTCGACCGGCTCGGCGAGGTCCTCCCGCCGCTGGCGGTGGCGGTCGACCGCTCCGACGAGGTGGTCCCGAGCGCGGGGGGGCACGCGATCGTCATCGCCCGGCCGGGGGCGGCCGCGCCGCTCGACCGCCGCGGCCAGGCCCACGCCGCCCTGCGCCACCTGCTCGACCGGGCCCACGAGGCGGTGGCCGAGACCCGGCTGCAGGCGGCGGGAGCCCTGCCGACGCTGCTCCCCCTCCTCGGGCGGACCCCGCCCATCCTCCGCGGACATCCCGGCTCGCGCTCGGCTCGCGCCCTCGCCCGGCGCCGGCTGCGCGCCCCCTTCCGCCGCGCCGCCACCTACGGGGCCGCCCCCCCGGTCGGCGACCAGGCGGCGCCCGGCGACCCAGCTCCGCCCGGGGGGCCGCCGGGCGCCGCCCTCCACTCCCGGCGGATCGCGGTCAAGCGGCTCCGATACGGGCTGGAGTGCTTCGGCCAGGTCCTGCCGCTCGTCCACCGGGACTGCCTCGCCGAGCTGCGCGGGATCCAGGACCTCCTCGGCCACCACCACGACCTGCTGGTGCTGGCCGCCTGGGTGCACGACGAGGGCCGGGCCGCCCCCCCGACCCTGCGACCGGCGCTGCGGCGGCAGGAGGTCCGGATCGCCCACGCCGGCCACGGCGTCGCGGACGGCGTCGTCGCCGAGCTGGAGCGTCTCGACGGCGCCGGCTACTGGCCCTCGGCCGCGGCCGCCTGCCTGCGCCCGCTGGGAGGCTGATCCGCCCCCGCCTCGCCGAGGCGGCCCAGCGGCAGGGTGATCCCGTCGGCCGCCAGCAGGGCGCCCGGCAGCGGTCGCCGCTGCGAGAGGTGGGTGAGGATGAAGCGGGTGGTCGGGGCCTCGGCCATCAGCCGGAGGACCTCCTCGCGCCAGAGGTGGGTCGGCTCGGGGCCGTCCATGCCGGTGCACTCGCAGAGCAGGTAGTCGACGCGGCGGGCGAGGGCGCGGATCCCGTCGCACCAGGCGGTGTCCCCGGAGTAGCCGAGGCTGATCCCGTCGCGCTCGACCCGGAAGGCGAGCGCCTCCAGGTCGGGGGCGTGGACGACCCGGACCGCCTCGACGCCAAAGCCGCCGAGCTCGCCGCCGTCGCCGTCCCGCCACTCCAGCACCTGCGGCCCCCCGGGCGCGAGGACCTCTCCCGCGAGCCGGTCCCCGAATCCCAGCCGGAGGAGGCGCTCGACGAACGCCCGGGTCCCCTCCGGCCCCACGACGGTCAGCGGCGGCGCCTCAGGATGGGCGCACCGGCGGGCGGCGAGCAGGAGCGCCAGCTGGAAGCTGTGGTCGGCGTGGTGGTGGCTGAGGAGGACGGTCTCGACCCCGAGCGGGTCCAGTCCGGCCTGGGGCAGGACCGTCAGGACCGGGGCGCCGCAGTCCAGCAGCAGCCGTCCGTCGAGGCAGGCGGCGGCGTTGTGGCCGATCCCGGCGAAGCACGACGAGCTGCCGAGGATGGTCAGCCGGAGCTCGGGCGGGGCGTCCGGAGCCGGCTCGGCGGTCGGGTCGCCGCTCATCCGATCCTCGGGACCGGGGCGGACGCGGGCGCGCCGCCGGCACCGCCGGCGCGCCCGCGCCAGGCCCGCCAGAGCAGGCCGGGGTAGGCGGAGCGGAGGGGCGCCCAGGCCCTGCGCCACTCCGCTGGCGTGACCGCCGCCTCCGGCCCCGTCGCGAAGGCCGCCCGGTCCGCCAGCACGGTGACGGCCCGCAGCGCCCGGGCCACCCGCTCGGGCGCGGCGGGCCCCGCGGCCGCGAGGCAGAAGGCCGCCAGCTCGGACATGGTCCGGCCCCGCCCCCACCCGCCGCGACCCACCCACAGCACCAGCCCCAGCCGGCGGCGCGCACCCAGCGGGGTGGCCACCATCCGGCGGAGCAGGCCCAGCACCCCTCCGCCGCCGAGGAGGCCGAGGGCGAGGAGGGCGGCCGCGACCCGGAGCGCCACCGGTCCGACGGCGATGGCGGCGGGACGCCCGGGGGGGCGGGAGGGACGGACCGACCGGACGGTCGGCGCCGGCCTGGTCGCGGGCGCGACTCGGCGGGGGTGGGTGGGCAGCCCGGTCACAGCCGCCGGCGCCTCACCGCGGCCGAGGTAGAAGCCGTCCGGGGTGGGCTCGAACTGGATCCACCCGTAGCGGGGGAAGTAGGCCTGGACCCAGGTGTGGGCGTCGGCGGCGGTGACCAGGTGGACGGCCCCGGCGGCGACCCCGGCCTCGCCGGGCCCGAAGCCGTTGACCAGTCGGGCCGGGATGCCGATCGACCGCAGCAGGGCCCCCATCGAGGAGGCGAAGTACTGACAGTAGCCGAGGTGGCTGGTCTCCAGGAAGTACAGGATCGGCCAGGTGCCGGCGGGCACGGGGGGCGGGTTGAGCGTGTACGCCTCGTCGGCGCGGAGGGCATCCTGGATCGCCAGGGCGCGGTCGTAGGGGTCGCGGGCCTGCCCGATCATCGTCCGCGCGATCCGGCGGAGGGCGGCCGCCTCGGCGTGGGCGGCCGGGGGGAGGCCGGCGTCCGACCGCACCCACGCCGGATAGGCGGTCCCGGCCAGGCGCAGCTGGCGGTCGGAGGCGGTCGAGACGGTCCCGAGGGTGGTGGTGGCGCCCCCGCCGGCGACCTGCGCCAGGCCGCCCTGGGGTTGGACCGAGATGACCGACGCCAGGCGGCCGCCCGCGCGGCGCCCCCGGACCACGAGCGGGGTCTCCGAGCGGGGCAGGTCGGCGGGGGCGCCCGGGAAGAGCACGTCGGAGACCTCGGCGTCGCCGCTGGCCAGGACGTGGACCGTGAGGCGGATGGTCCGGCGGGCGCGGAGCGGGGTGCCGGCGCGCCGGAGCCGGGCGTCGAGCGGGCGGGCCCTGGGCGAGGGGCCCGATCGCCGGACGGCGCCCGTGGCCGGGTACCAGTCGCCCCGGGCGAAGTCGTCCAGGACCACCCCGCGCAGGTACACGGGCCGCCGGGGGTCGCCGGCGGTGTAGGTGAGGAGCGGGGTCTGGACCGACCGCAAGGGGCCCGCGGGGATCACCGACTCCGAGTAGCCGACGACGTCGGCGCCGGCACCCGGGGCGGTCCGGCCCCCACGGGGGGTGCCGTAGTGGAAGAACCGGCCGCTGAAGTTGACCAGGTTGAGGGGCGGGAGCGCCGCCGAGGCCGCGGTGAGGGCGATCGCCCCGGCCACCACCGCCCCCCACGGCCGACCCGGCGTGCCGTCGAGCACGGCGACCCGTCGCGCGCGCCAGCCGGTGCGGACCCGCTCCTGGTGAACCCATCCGACCAGCGCGGAGGCGATCGCGACCGCCCCGATCACCGGCCAGAAGGCTGGGCCCACGTGCCCGCCGGGAACGTTCACCAGGTCGGCGACGGCGATCAGCGCCGCGGCTCCGGCGGCCACCAGGGCGCGCCCCTCGCGGAGGGCCCACCATCCGATCCACCCTCCGAGGAGGAGGAGGAGGAGCTCCAGCCCGAAGGCCTGGGCGCGCCCCGGATGGTGCCCGGCGAGGATCGGCCCGAGGCCGGCGAGCGGGCCCGAGCCGGACCCTGCCGGAAGGCCGCGCAGGAGGAGGAGCGCGGCCAGCCCGGCCACCGGGAGGCACATGAGGGCGGCCCAGCGGCGGCGCCCGCCGGCGCCGACGGCCCCCGCCGCCAGGACCCCGGTCGCGGCCGCCAGCTCCGGGGACGGTCCCGCCGTCCGGAGGATCGTCGTGCCGAGCACCGCCGCGGCGGCGACGCCCAGCCCCGCCGCCAGCAGCAGGCTGACCACCGCGGCCGGGCCGTCGCCGGCGGTCCCCCGCCGGCTCCAGCTGGCCGCGAGGGCGGCGAGCCCGACCGCGCCGGTCAAGGCGGCGAGCTCCAGCACGGCGGGATCAGCCGGCGGCACGGCTGCCCCCCTCCCCGAGCGCGTCGAGGTCGTCGCCGCGATGGACCAGCCAGAGGTCGACCACCAGCCGCCAGCGGGCGGGGACGCGAAGCGGCGGCCGCCACCCGCCGAACGTGGCGGGGTCGACGTAGATCGCCAGCGGTCGGTCGCCGCTCCGGCTGTGGGCCGCGATCGCCTCGACCCAGCCGGGATCGCGAGCACCGGTGACGACCACCAGCGGCCCCCGGCCCCGCCAGCCGGGCAGGTGGCGCGCGAGCAGCGGCCCGAGGCCGAGCCGGCCGTCGTCGGAGGCGAGGGCCAGCCACTCCAGCAGCCGGACCTCGTGGGCCGTGCCGCGGCCGGGGACGAGGTGGCTGAGGGCACGATCGTTGGCCACCAGCTCCACCGTCCGCCCCTGGCGGAGCGCCAGCTGGGCCACCGACCCCGCCAGGCTGACCGCGTACTCGAAGGAGCGCTCGGGGGCCTCCCCGGCGTGGACCCCCGCCTGGCAGTCGAGGGCGATCAGCAGGTCGGCCCCCTCGTCGGCGTCGAAGAGCCGGCTGATCAGCCGGCCCCGCCGTGCCGACTCCAGCCAGTGGATCCGGCTCATCCCGTCGGCCGGGTCGTGCTCGCGAATCCCGGCGACGCTGGGGGGACGGTCGTTGGGGCGGGTGCCTCGCGGGGCGTCGCGACCGGTCCGGGCCCCCGGCGACCAGGGTGCGGTGAGCGCGTGGAGCCTCGGGTAGACCAGGACCGGCGTCATGGTCGGCAGGCGCACCGTGCGCGGGAAGAGCCCGAAGGGGTCGGCGAGACGCAGCTCGGTGGGCCCGAGCTGGTGGCGGCCCCGGACCCGGAAGGTCCCCTCGGTCGAAAAGGCCAGGACCTGGTGGGGTCGCAGGCTGAACGCCCGCCCCGGCTCGTACCCGGTGAGGCGGGAGCGGTCGCGCACCTCCACCAGCGCCAGCGGCAGGGCCGAGCGATTCTCGATGCGCAGGCGCTCCTCGAACCGGGAGCCGGCCACGAAGGGGCCGGGCGGGGTGGTGCGGGTGAGGCGGACGTGGCCGGCCGCCCACCAGCTCCAGCCAGCGGCGACGACGACGAGGAGCGCGATCGCATACACCACGACGAAGGCCAGGCGGACGCCGTTGATGTAGGCGAAGAACCCCGTCACCAGGAGCACGGCGAGGAGCGGAGCGCGGCTCATGCGGAGGCGGCCGGCGGCGTGGCGGCTCAGCCGGCGGCGCGCTGGCCGACCACCGGCACCGGCTCGGTGTCGAGGAGGTCGTCCAGCACCTCCGCCGCCTGGGCGCCGCGGAGCTCAGCGGCGGCGCGCAGCACCAAGCGGTGGAGGAGGATCGCGGGGGCCAGCACCTTGATGTCGTCGGGGATGACGTAGTCGCGGCCGCGCACCAGGGCCAGCCCCTGGGCGGCGTGGAAGAGCCCAAGGCTGGCCCGGGCACTGGCCCCGAGGGCCAGCTCCGGGTGGGAGCGTGTCCGCTGCACCAGGCGGACCAGATATTCCTGCAGGGTGGGGTCGACGTGGACGGCCTGCACCGACCGGCGCAGCCCGGGCAGCTCCCCGGCCTCCACCTGCGGTTCGATGGCGAGCAGGGGGGAGCTGCGCCGGAAGCGGTCCAGGATCTCCAGCTCGCCCGCGAAGTCGGCGTAGCCGAGGCTGACCCGGAGCAGGAAGCGGTCGACCTGCGCCTCCGGGAGGGGGAAGGTCCCCGCGTACTCGATCGGGTTCTGGGTGGCGAGGACCACGAACGGCTGGGGCAGGAGGTGGGTTCTGCCATCGACCGTCACCTGGCCCTCCTCCATCGCCTCCAGCAGCGCCGACTGGGTCTTGGGGGTGGCGCGGTTGATCTCGTCGGCGAGCAGGATCTGGGTGAAGACCGGGCCTCGCCGAAACTCGAACTCGGCCCGGCTGGGGTTGTAGATGTTGACCCCGGTGATGTCGCTGGGGAGCAGGTCGGGGGTGAACTGCACCCGCTCGAACTGGCAGCCGGTGGCGCGGGCCAGGGCCTTGGCCAGCATCGTCTTGCCCACCCCGGGCACGTCCTCGATCAGGACATGGCCGCCGCACAACCACGCGATCGTGCACAGCTCGATCTGGTGGCGGTCCCCGACGATGACGGTCCCGACCGTGTCCACCACCCGGTGGATGGCCGCGCTGGCCTCCCGCGCCGCGGGGTCCATCAGCAGTCCCTGGGCCCGGAGCGGGTCAGCCGTGCCCCAGCCTGCACGCCGGGAGTATACGGCCGCTCAGAGACGGTCGACCCGATCGAGACCGAGGACGAAGACGGTCGCACGGCCGATCTCCACCTCCACCGGAGCCGCGGGCATCGCTCCGCGCTCGGCGATGGGCTCCGGCGCCGGCTCGTGTCGCGAGCGGCCGGCGGTGCGAAGGGTCGCCACCACGTCGTCGACGGCGAGGTCGTCGACGGCGGTGAGCAGGACCACGTTGCGCTGCTGGAGGAAGCCGCCCTCGCTGGCCAGCTTGGTGACCGCGAACCCGCGCGCCGCCAGCGCCTCCACCGTGCGCACGGCGTCGTGCTCGTGGACCACCGCCAGCACCATCTTCATGCCCGCATCCGCACCGAGCGGCGACCGCCTGCCACGGTCACGCGCGCACCGCCGCGGGTTGACGCAGGCGGACCAGTTCGAGGCAGCGGGCGGCCACCATGCTGGGGGGCCGGTCGGCGTCGACCACCACGATGCGGTCCGGAAAGCGCCGGGCCAGCTCGCGGAACCCCTCGCGAATCCGGCCGTCCCCCCCGCTCGTCGCCTGCTCGATCCGGTCCAGCGGCCGTCCCCGCCCGAGCCGCCCCGCGGCCCTGCCCTCCGGGAGGTCCAGCAGGAGGGTGAGGTCAGGGAGGCGGTCCACCCCGCTGAGCCGGTGGATCTCCAGGATCACGTCGGGGTCGACGCCCTGGGCCAGCCCCTGGTAGACGAGCGACGAGTCGACGAAGCGATCGGCGACCACCATGGCACCCCGGGCCAGCGCCGGACCGACGACCTCCGCCACCAGCTGCAGACGCGCCGCGAGGAAGAGCGCGGCCTCCGCCAGGGGCGCCGGCTCGGCGCCGAGGTGCCGGTGCAGCAGCACCTCGCGGACCAGCTCCCCGAGCCCGGTGCCACCGGGCTCGCGGATCGCGACCACATCCCGGCGCTCGGCCCGCAGGGCGGCGGCGAGGCTGGCCGCCTGGGTGCTCTTGCCGGCCCCGTCGACCCCCTCCAGGCTGACGAAGAAGCCGGGGAGGGCGCGGCTCACGCGGACTCCGGGCGGGGACGGGTCACGGCCCGGCCATCATCGGCGATCGGGGGGGCGGTGCGCCCCGGCCGCGCACGCGACCGCCCGCGTCCGGAGGTCGAGCGTGCGGATCGCCCCCGAGCGGCGATCGCGGATCCTGCCCACCGAGCGGCTCACCCGCGCCGCCACCCGCTCCACCGGCGCCCCCCCGGGCAGGCGCTCCGGTCCCCGAGCCGCTCGCCCGCGGTCACCCCGGGGTCCATCAAGGCGGCCCCGCTCGCGAGGGCCGTGGGGCGTCTCGGGGTCGTGGCGACGCCCTGGTCGGAGACGCGCCCCGCGGTCCCGGTCAGGCGCCGGGGCGGGCCTCGTCGACCCGGACCCGCCAGACCGCCAGCGCCGCGAAGGCGACGAGGTAGGCGGCCAGCACGGCGACATCGGGCAGCACCTGGGTCCGGCCGCCGAGCGCCCACCAGCCGACGCCGGCGAGGTGGTAGGTGGGAGTGAGAGAGGCGATGGTCTTCAGCCCCGATGGCATCGACTGCACCGGCTGGAACAGGCCGCCGAAGTAGGCGAGCAGGAACAGGAGCCCTCCGGTCAGGGGGCCGCCGGTGTCGCTGGTCATGAGGTAACCGAGGAGGACCCCGAGGACCGCGAACGGAATCGCCGCCACCAGCAACGCCGCCATCACCTTGAGCCAGTCGACGAAGCTCAGCGACACGTGCCCGACCACGACCGCGAGCACGGTGATGATGGCCATCACCGGCAGGGTCAGGATCAGCCCCAGGCAGATCTTGCCGAGCACGTAGGCGAAGGGCGGAAGCGGGGTGATCCGCAGCTGCCGGGTCCAGCCGCTCGTCCGCTCCGCGGCGAGCCGGATCCCGCCCGCGTTCATGCCGGCCCCCAGCACCCCGTAGGCCATCATCGAGACCATGAAGTACAGCGGCCAGGCGAGGCCGATCAGGCGGACGTGCGCGCCCGCACCGGTGTGCGAGAAGACCAGGTAGAAGAGGACCGGGAACCCGAAGGAGAAGAACAGGTAGCGTCGCGAGCGGCTGGTGCGGACGACCTCGAAGCGCAGCAGGGCGAGGGTGGCGCTCACCGGCCGTCCCCCACCGGTGGGGCGCCGTTGCCCGGCGATTGGGTGAGCTGGAGGAACGCCTCCTCCAGGCCCGCACCGGTCACCTCGATGTTGCGGATCGGCAGGTCCTGCTGGTACACGGCGCGGACGGTCTGGTCGGCGTCGACGGTGCGCAGGGTGACGTCCTGGCCCCGTACCTCCACCTGGGTCACCCCCGGGAGCCGGCCGAGGGCGTCCCGGTCAGGCGCATCCAGGGTGAAGCGGACGGTCTTGGCGGCGACGGTGCCCTTGATGTCGGTCGACGGCCCGTCGGCCACCACCCGACCGCGATTGAGCACCACGATCCGGTCGGCCACCGCGTCCGCCTCCTCCAGGTAGTGGGTGGCGAACAGGATGGTGCGTCCCTCGGCGGCGAAGGTCCGGATCGTCTGCCAGAACTCGCGGCGCGCCTCCACGTCCATGGCCACGGTGGGCTCGTCGAGAAAGACCAGCTCGGGGTCCCCGGCGCAGCTGACGGCGAAGCGGACCCGCTGCGACTCGCCCCCCGAGAGCCGGTCCACCGGCCGGTCGCCGAGTCCCTCGATCCCGGCCATGCGCAGGACGGCGGCGGCGGCGAGCGGCCGCGGATAGAGGCTTCGGACCAGCGTCACCAGCTCGCTCACCGTCGCCCCGGGGGGCAGGCCGCTCTGGCGGGCGGTGCTCTGGAGCATGGCGCCGACCCGGCCCCCGGCGACCGCGCGGCGGGGCGCCTCGCCGTAGATCAGCACCTCGCCCGCGTCGGGAGGCCGGAGTCCGAGCATGAGGCTGATGGCGGTCGACTTGCCCGCCCCGTTGGGGCCGAGGAGGGCGACCGTCTCCCCGCGCTCGAGCCGGAAGGAGGCGCCGTCGAGCGCCCGCACCTGCCCGAACGCCTTGGCGACGGCGTCGAAGACCACCACGTCTCGGTCGCCCGTCCGGGGCGGCGCGGCGGCGGACCCCGGGCGCATGGAGGTGCATGGTACCGGGACGCCGCCGGGCCCGGCTCGGCCGGAGGGCCCGATTCCCGCATCACCACCCCGGTCGCATCCGCGTCATCGCCGATCCGGGACGGTTCGCGATCCCGGACCCGCTGGTCCTGGTGGGGCCGGCCACGGCCACCCGCCGCGCCGGCACCGTCGGCGGCAGCCCGTCCGACGGCGGCTGCCACCTGCGCTCTCCCCGCACCGGTTCGGGTTCGTGCGGCCGGCGTCGAGCCCGGCCACCTCCGCGAGCGGCCCGGGCAGGCAACCGTGGTCGCGATCGGGCCTGCCGACGGTGGGGTCGGAGCCCCTTCAGGCGACCACCGGGGGCCCGCCGCGAGCGCCGCGTCGACCGCGGGCGGGCCGTCGTAGGCCGAATCCTGCGGGTCGGGGAGCGCCGGACCGGAGTGGGGCGCCGCCGCCCGGAGCGACCAGATGGTCCCCCGCGTCACCCGCCGAGCTCACCCGGCCCCGGCACCGACGGCTCCGGATGCTCCTCCCCTCCCTGCGCCTGGCTCCCGCTGAGCACCCGCCGGCCGCGAGGCGGGTCAGGTGGATGGCCGCGGCGGTCCCCGAGCCGGACCGGGACGCTCGAGCGGCGGAGCCCGCGGGTGAACCCCGGGGGAAACCCGCCTCGGGTGAGCGGGCAGATCGCGGTTCGACGTTCCCGCGGCCTCGTCGACGACACCGACCAGGTCGTCGACGAGGCCAGGCCCGGAGTCGGGCGGTGATCGTCGCGGGAGCGCTGGCACGGGACTGCCGACGGCGACCACCGCCTTGCGATACGGCCCTCCTGGACCGGACCGACCACGACCCTGCTCGACCCCCGCCCTCCGCCACCGCGCGGCGTGCGCCGGATCTGAACGATCGGCTTCACGGCCACCGTGCCGAGAACCGCTGCCGCCCCGCGCCCACCCTGGCGCGGGCGGCAGGTCCCGCTCCCCATTGTCCTCCGGGTCGGTCCCTTCCGCTACCTGGCCGGCGGACTCGCGGGCGCGGCGATCGCCGCGGTCCGTTTCGGGGTGGGCAACGTGGTCACCATCACCGCACCGCAGCACCGCATCCCGAGGGCGCGGCTGGGACGGACCATGTCCGCCCTGATGCTGGCCTCGGTCGTCGTCTTCCCGCTGGGGGTCGGGCTGGCCGGCGCCCTGGTCCCGGTGCCGGGACCGCAGCTGCTGTTCCCGGTCGGTGCCGCGGTCACCGCGGCCGCCATCCTCGGGGCGCTCAGCCAGGCTGAGATCCGCGAGCTGTAGCGGGTGCGACGGCCGCGAGCGTCCCCCGCGGCGGCCTCCGGCGAGCCTGGACCGGGGCCGGACGGTGTGCCAGAATGCGCCCATGGCTGAGCAGGGCGGGCTGGCCCTGGTGCGGCAGGCTTGGGCGGCCCTCGCCGGTCGCGACATCGGCGCGCTGACCGAGTACGTTTCGCCTGACGCGCGCTGGCGCGCGGTCGAGGACGGGCCTTGGAACTGCGAGAGCCGCGCGGCGATCCTGAACGTGCTGGGTCGCCTCGCCAGCGACGGCCCGTTCGGCCAGCTGGAGGGGGCCGAGACCATCGGAGACCGGGTGCTGGTGCGGTTCCGGCCCAACCCCGGAGGGGAGCCGAACGACTGGCCGCTGGGGGACGGCGTGCGCCACCTGGTGGTCACCGTCGCGGGCGGCCGGATCGTCGAGCTGAAGGGCTGCGCCACCCAGGCGGGCGCGCTCACCTACGCAACCGGGCGCGAGACGCCCGCCCCTCCCGCCTGACCAGCGCGATCCGGGTGGCTACGCCCCAGGGTCGCGCTCGCCAGCGCGCGTCGCCCGCCCCGGATGGTCGGGCCGCGCCGGGCCGCGCCGGCGGCCCGCCACCGACACCCGCACCGAGCATGTACACGACCCTCTTCCGCCCCTCGCCCCGGGCCGCCGCCGACGCGACCACCGTCACCGCGGTCGCGACGCTCGATGCCGCCCTCGGCGCGGAGTGGGACGCGCTCGCCACCGGTGCGAGCCTCTTCGTCAGCCGGCCCTACCTGCGCGCGGTGGAGCGTGACCACGCCACCTCGCCCCGGTATCTCCTCGCCCGCGATCGGGGCGGACGGCTGGTCGCGGCTCTCCCCTGCTACGGGTGGGACGGCGGGGCGGCCCCGGCGCTCGACCATTACGACCCCTTCGCGATGGGAGGGCGCTGGCTCCTCGGCGAGCGCACGCAGCCCGCCGAGTGGCGCCCGACCCTCTTCGTCGGGACCCGGTCCGGCTACGTCAACGAGTGGCTCGTCCACCCCGACTGGCGCGATCGCACCCGTGTCCTCGTCCGCCGGCTCCTCGCCGCCGCGGCCCGGCTCGGCGCCGGATCGGGCTGCCGCAGCCTCGGGGCCATGTGGCTGACGTCGACCGCCGCCCGGGACGTGCAGGCGTGCCTGCGGTCCCGTGATCGGCTGCTGCTCGGGGCCGGCAGCGCCACCCTGGACATCGGATGGGACAGCTTCGACGGCTACCTCGCCCGGCTCGGCCCCTCCCGCCGCCACACCGTCCGGCGCGAGCTGGAGCGATTCCGGCGCAGCGGGCTGCGGGTCACCGAGGCCGGCCTGGCGGACAGCGCCGACATCCTCGGCGAGCTCGCGTCCCCGCTCCAGGCCAAGTACGGCCACCGGATGGCGGCGGCGGCGCTGACCGAGCAGTTCCGTGCCCAGGCCGATGAGCTCGACCGGGAGAGCTGGGTGCTCCTCTGCTGGCGGCGGGACCGGCCGGTCGGGTTCACCTGCTTCTTCCGCTGGGGCGACACCCTCTACGGACGGGCCGCCGGGTTCGACTACGACGCGGTAGCCGGCGCCGCCGCCTATTTCAACCTGGCCTTCTACCGGCCGATCGCCCATGCGATCGCCACCGGCGCCCGCCGCATCCACCTCGGCCTCGCCAGCTGGGAGGCGAAGGTGCTGCGGGGAGCCCGCCTCGACCCGCACTGGCTCTGGATCGTGCCCCCCACCAGGTGGCGGAGCTCGTGGGGGCGGCGCGTCCCCCCCCAGGTGGAGGGGCATCGCCGCTGGCTGGAGGAGATGGTGCGGCCGGTCGTCGGCGAGCTGCCCCAGCGGGACTGGGACCCGGAGGCGTGGCGGGACCCCGCGGACCCGGGCGGCCAGGGGCGGTGAGCCGCCCGCCCACCGCTGCCGAGCCCGCGATCGAGCTGGGCGCGCTTCGCAAGGTGTTCCGCCCCCGGCGCAGCTGGGTGCGCCGGGGGCAGACGGAGCTGGTCGCCCTCGACTCGCTCGACCTCACCGTCGCGCGGGGTGAGCTGTTCGGGCTGCTGGGTCCCAACGGGGCGGGCAAGACCACCCTGGTCAAGATCTGCACCACCCTCCTCCTCCCCACCAGCGGCACCGCCCGGGTCCTGGGCGAGGACGTGGTGCGAGCCAGCCGCTCGCTGCGCCACCGGATCGGCTTCGTGTTCGGGGGCGAGCGTGGTCTCTACTGGCGCCTTTCCGGCTACGACAACCTGCGCTACTTCGCCGACCTCTACCGGATCCCGCCGCGGCTGGCCCGCCGCCGCATCGCCGATCTGCTGCAGCTGGTGGGACTGGAGGGACGCGGCCACGACCGGGTGGAGCGGTACTCGCGGGGGATGAAGCAGCGCCTCCATCTCGCCCGCGGTTTGCTCCACCAACCCGAGCTCCTCTTCCTGGACGAGCCCACCATCGGGCTCGACCCGGTGGGGGCGCGCGATCTGCGCCAGATGGTGCGCGGGCTCGCCGACCAGGGCACCACGATCTTCCTCACCACCCACGCGATGCTGGAGGCCGAGACGATCTGCGATCGGATCGCGGTGATGCGGCAGGGCCGGCTGGTGGCGGAGGGCGCGCCCGCGACGGTCCGGCAGATGGTCCCCGAGCTGGGGGTCGTCGAAGCCGAGGTGGTGGCGGTGGGGGAGGCGGTGCTGGACCGCCTGCGGGGGGTGGACGGGGTCGACAGCGTGACCGTCACCGCGAGGGAGGTCAGCCAGCTGCTCACCATCCGGTGCGCGTCCCCGGCGGAGCTGGTGGCGCGGCTGGGACCCATCCTCGGCGATGGCCAGCTGCGCAGCGTCCAGGTCCGCGAGCCCACCCTGGAGGACGCCTACGTCCGGCTGGTGGAGGGATGAGCCTGCTCCGGGTGGTGTGGCGGACCGCCTGGCTGCAGCTCCGCATGCTGGTGGCGGTCCCCATCTCCTACGCGCAGGTCCTTATCCAGCCGGTGGTCTTCGGCGGCGTCGGGATGGCCCTCTACGCGCTCGGCGGCCATCCCCAGCACCTGGCCTTCGCGATTCTGGGCGGGGGCCTGGTGGGGCTGTGGAGCGTGACCCTCTTCGACGCCGCCTACGCCCTCCAGGTGGAGCGCTGGGCGGGGACCCTGGAGCAGCTCTTCGGCTGCCCGGTCCCGCTGGCCGCGGTGATCGCCGGCAAGGTGCTCGCCGCCACCCTCCTCGGGCTGGTCTCCTTCGCCGTCAACCTGCTGCTGGGGGCGGTGCTCTTCCACCACGTCTTCCGCCACCTCGACCCGGCACCGTTCGCGGTCTCGGCCTGCCTGACCCTGCTCGCCTTCGTCGTCATGAGCATGGTCATCGCCCCCCTCTTCGCCTGGTCGCGGGTCGCCGGAGGGCTGGTCAACGGGCTGGAGACCCCGGCCTACCTCCTCTGCGGCTTCATGTTCCCGGTGGCGATCCTGGCCGGCTGGGTGCAGCCGCTGGCGGCCCTGCTGCCGCCCACCTGGACCATCCGCGGCCTCTATGCCGCCCTCGGCGAGCCCGTCGGCCGCCCCGACTACCCGGCCTGGTGGGCGTTCGCCCTCGGCGCCACCGCGGGGTATGGGCTGCTCTCCTGGACGCTGTTCCGGCTGGTCCACGTCCGGGCCCGTCGCACCGGCCAGCTGGGGGCGGCATGAGCACGCTGCGGGTCTTCGTGTCCGGCTGCGTCCTCCAGTACCGGGCCTTGTTCAGCTGGGCGACGCCGCTCGGCTACGCCTCCTCGAAGCTGATGGTGCCGGTGTTCCAGATCATCTTCTTCGTCCAGCTCGGGGTCTATGCCAGCGGGCACGGCGACGCCACCTACGCCGCCGTCGGCAACGCCATGCAGGTGACGGCGCTCAACGGGATCTACGGCGTCACCATGACCGTCGGCAACGAGCGTCAGTTCGGCACCCTCCCATTGCTGCTGGCCTCCCCGGCCAACCGGATGGCGATGTTCATGGGGCGGGCCGCCATGCAGATCGTGGACGGGATCAGCAGCGTCGCGGTCGGGTTCCTGGTCGCCGCCCTCCTGTACGGGGTGACCCTGGGCCGCGCCGACCTGCCGGCGCTGGCGGTGTGCGTCGTCCTGATCTCCGCCACCACCGCCGGCCTGGGCCTGCTCCTCGGCAGCCTCAGCCTCGTCTATCGCGACGTGCTCCTCATCGCCAACCTGGTCTACTTCCTGTTCCTGATCCTGGTCGGGGTGAACTTCCCGGTGAGCCGCCTCCCCGCCGCCCTCCAGGCGGTCAGCTGGGGCCTGCCGATGACGCGCGGAATCGCGGCGGCCCGGCTGGCGGTGGCGGGCAGGGGGTTCGACCGGCTCGGCGGCCTCCTGGCGGGTGAGCTGCTCACCGGCTGCGTCTACGCGGGCCTGGGCTACGTCTGCTTCCGACTGCTGGAGGTCTGGGCCCGACGGGGAGGGCTGCAGGAGGCGATGTGACCTGGTCGGGCGCCGGGGGCGGGGCGTCCCGGCCGCGCAGCCCCACCACCAAGAGGATTCGCAGCGGCCTCCCTTCGCGGCACCCTGTCATCATCATGCCGTGCGGACCAGACGCAGTGTGAGGTGAACTCGTGTGACGCGCAACTACTGGGCATACAGTGTGGGGTTGGCTGTCGTATGGGCGGTGATCTTGGGTGTTGTGGCGGTGGGGAACGACAAGAGCAAACTGGACAGCTTCCTCTTGCTCTTCGGTGGCTTCGCGATCGCGTGGACGTCGGGCACGATCGCCAGATACGTCTACCCGCCACCGAAGAAGTGGGTTCGCTAGGGACGAGACCTATCGCTTTCCACGACGAGGGGGCGCAGGGGTGAACTCAGCGAGGGGGCCGATCAACGGTCACGTGCCGTCCCGTCGGCCCAACGCAGCGGTGCCGGCGACAGCACCTGCGATGGCACAACCGGCCGGGACGAGGGCGCCCTGCCATGGTGCACGCAGGGGGCGGTGCGCCTCCGACATCTGGGTGAGTGCGTCGGCTGCCGCCGCGGGTAGGGATAGGGTGAAGCACCTCAGCGCAGGGACGTTGGGCAGGAGGGCATCGAGCAGCCGGTGATGCGAGCCAAGCCCGAGTCAACATGGTTGACGAAGGCTTTGCTAGTGTCCCGTCTCGGAGATACGCAGGCAAAAGCGCTGGATGCTGGCGAGGATCTGATCCGCGGTCTTGGCCCACACGAAGGGAGTGGGGGCCTCGTTGTTCAGCGTGAGATAGAGGCGGATGGCGTCCTCCAGCGCCTGCGTGCTGCGGTGGGTGCCGCGTCGGATCTGGCGCTCGGTGAGCAGTCCGAACCACCACTCCACCTGATTGATCCAAGACGAGTAGGTGGGTGTGAAGTGCAGCGTGACACGAGGGTGGCGAACCAGCCAGCGCTGGATCGTCGGCGTCTTGCGGGTGCCGCAGTTGTCGAGGACCACGTGGATGTCCAGTTCCGCCGGGACTTCGGCATCGATGCCCACGAGGAATCGCTGGAACTCGATCGTCTGATGCCGGCGGTGCAGTTCCCCGATGACGCGGCCGGTGGCGATGTCCAGCGCGGCGAACAGGGAGGTGGTGCCGTGACGCCGGTAGTCATGCGTCCGCCGCTCCGGGATCCCCGGGCGCATGGGAAGAATCGGCTGGGTGCGATCCAGCGCTTGGATCTGCGACTTTTCGTCCACGCAGAGGACCACGGCCCGTTCCGGCGGGTGGAGGTACAGGCCCACGATGTCGCGCACCTTCTCGATGAACTGCGGATCGTTCGAGAGTTTGAAGGTCTCCGCTCGGTGCGGCTGCAGCCCGAAGGCGCGCCAGATCCGGTGGACCGTCGGACGGCTCAACCCCGAAGCCGCGGCCATCGAGCGGGTGCTCCAGTGGGTGGCGTTCGCCGGTGTGGTTTCCAGCGTCTTCACCACCACCTGCTCCACTTGGTCGTCCGTAATCCGGCGCGGCGCGCCACAGCGCGGCTCATCCAGCAAGCCACCCACCCCGCGCGCGAGGAAGCGCTGACGCCACTTCCCCACCGTGGCGTCGCAGATGTGAAGCTGGGCCGCCACCGCCGAATTCGACGTCCCGTCCGCGGCGCGCAGGATGATGCGCGCGCGCAGCGCCAGGGCCTGACTCGTGCGGCGACGCGCGGTCCAGCGTTCCAGGGTTCGACGGTCGTCGTCGCCGACGACAAGCGGGGCTTTGGGGCGGCCACGTGGCATGCGACGGGTCCTCGCACAGA
>DATLUG010000015.1:0-41090 GCA_035533215.1 Candidatus Micrarchaeia archaeon
CAGAGGTAGCCGGAACGTGAACACCGAGCCACGACCCGGATCGCTCTCGAGCGAGATGCTCCCACCGTGGAGCTCGACGAGCCGGCGGGTCAGCGACAGTCCGAGCCCGGTGCCCTCGACCTGACGGGTGGTCGCGTGGTCGAGCTGATAGAACTCGTCGAAGATGCGCTTGTGGTGTTCGGCCGGGATGCCGACCCCGGTATCGCCGACGTCGACGATCAGGTCCTCGCTGTCCGCCCGGGCCGATACCCACACCTTGCCGCCCTGCGGCGTGAATTTGATGGCGTTGCTCAGCAGGTTGTACAGCACCTGCTTGAACTTACTCTTGTCCGCACGGATCTCCAGGTGGGTCGGCACCACGTCGATGCTCAGGTCGATGTCGCGCCGCTCGCTCAGCGAGCGAATCACGTTGTGGACCTCTTTGACCGCATCCTGCACGCCGAAGCGGTCGTAGGCGAGCTCCATGCGACCGGCCTCGATCTTGCTCAGGTCGAGCACGTCGTTGACCAACTCGAGCAGGTGCTTCCCCGATGCGTGAATATTCTGGAGGCACTCCTGGCGCTGCTGGGGTGTGAGATCCACGAGGTTGTCCTTGAGGATTTCACTGAATCCCAGGATCGCGTTGAGCGGCGTGCGCAATTCATGGCTCATGTTGGCCAGGAATTCGCTCTTCAGCCGACTGTTCTCCCGCACCTGCGCGTTGGCGATCTCCAGCTCGTGCTTGCTGACGGCGATCTCGTCCAGCTGCTTCTGCACCGCCGCGTGCAGGGTGGCGTTGTCGATGCTGATCGAGGCCTGGTTCGCGATCACCTGCGCCAGTGCCTGCTCCAGGGCGGTGAAGGGGCGCACCTGCTTGCGGGCCAGGGTGAGCGCGCCCACCACCCGGCGGGGAGAGGCCAGCGGCATCACTAAGGCGCTGCGGGGTGGATCGCCGCGGCTGAGCTCCTTGAACCGGGGGTCGCGGGTGGCGTCGCGCACGCTCGCCGAGCGGCCTTCGGCAACCGCCCAGCCGACGATGCCCTCGCCGACCGCGAAGGTCGCCACCTCGGCGACCGCTTCGGTGTAGGGGAAGGTGGCCATCGCCCGCAGGCGACCCTGGTCCTCGTCGAGGAGGAAGACGGTGGCGACATCGCAGCCGACCTGCTGGGTCAGCGCGCGGAGCATGAAGTCGACGTTCTCCTTCAGCTCCAGGCTGGACGTGAAGAGATTGCCGACCTGCCCAAGCAGATCGACGAGCGTGGTGTCGTCCATCGAGCCCGCATTATAGGTGGCCACGATCGGCAAATCGAGGGGGGGGACGATCGGAGCGGCTCTTGGGGGGCGAGCGGCCGTCCGGGAGGGGTGGTCGCGAGTCCCCGCCGGGCCCCGCCCGGCTGCGGGGCGGCGAGCCCCACCCCGGACCGATCGCCTTCCCCGGGGCTCCGAGGGTAGGATCAGCTCGGGAGTGCATGGGTCCAGGTGGGCCCCTCGATCTTCAAAATCGATGGGGGGCGCGGTCATCGTGTCCCCGGAGGGATCGTTCCCCTCGCCTCCCGCAATACGAAAAGATGGGAATGGCCTCGCCGTCCCGGTGCTTGTGGTTATGCGGCCGCATAGGTAATTGGTGCACCTGATACCAGCACCGATACCAATTGGACGCTGACACAGACCTCCGGCCCGCGGCGACCCCGAGGCGGTCCGGGCACCCTGGCCCGCGCCTGGGCCTGTCACCATGGCGGCTTTCTCGGTCGGGCGAACTGAAGTTCGGGGCTCCGCGCCTGTCGGCCCGAGGCTAGACTCACTCCATGACCGTCTCTGCCCACGTCGGGGAGGAAGGTACCCTGACCACAACCTCCGCTAAGGCTGTCCGCGTCGCCCCAGCCGCCTCCGACTGGGAGCGGGCTATGGCTGACCCAGGCTTCGTCGCCGACATGGAGGAGTTCCTCGAACTCTCCGCCGCTTCGGACGCTGAACTCTGTGGAGACTCCGAAGAGTAGTCGGTGCCGAGGCGGTGGGGCGTCGTCCGGGTCGACTGGGGCAACCCGGTCGGGCACGAGCCAGCGAAGGAACGGCCGGCCTTGGTCGCCTCGTATAACGACCTTCACCTCACACCCTACGTGGTGGAGCTCTAGATGCTCCTATGGTTTGTCAAGCGGCCCGGACGAGGTCGGTCCCGGCGACCAGGGCACGGAAGACCTGGCGGGCGAGGTAGCGCTTGAGGCAGCGGATGATCTCTTTCTTGGAGAGGCCTTCCGCGGTCCTGCGGGCCACGTAGTCCTTGGTCGGTTGATGCCACCGGAGGCGGCCGATGACGATGCGCCAGAGGGCGTTGTTGGCCTGCCGGTTGCCGCCGCGGTTGAGCCGATGGCGGCCGGTCGCCTTGCCGGATGAGGCGGGCAGCGGGGCCACGCCGCAGAGGTGCGCGAAGCTGGCCTCGGAGCGCAGCCGCTCGGGATGTCGCCAGCGGTCACCAGGAGCGCTCCCGCCACGTCGGGGCCGACCCCCTTTAGGGCGCACAGCTCGGGGGCGACCTCCTGGGTGAGACGCTCGAGCTCGACGTTCAGGGTGGCGATCTCCTCGCCGAGGTACTGATGGCGCCGCGCCAGAGCCCTCAGGGCCATCTTGGACGCGGCCGTCGGCGTGGTGATCGGCCCGGGCCGGAAGGCCGCCAGGGTCTCGATGAGCGTCCGGCCCGTGAGCGAGCGCAGCGGCTCGCGGAGATCAGCCGGAGCGGTGACGAGCAGGGAGTGAATCTGGTTGATGGTCTGGGTGGTGCTGTGGACGGCTGAGCGGCGAGCCACCCGCAGGGTACGGATCATGCCGACCCGGTCCTCATCGGCTTTGGGGATCGACGCCGCTCCTCCCGAGAGCACGGCCCGCGCCGACTCCGAATGTGCCGGACGAGGTCGGCCCACCGCTTCTGATTGCACGCGCGATGGGTAGACCAATAGTATCGAGGGGCGCTTCGGAAACCTGGCCGCCGGGACTTTGTAGGTCTGTCATCCGGAAATCTCCGCGACCCAGAGCCTGCCGCAGGCTGCGAGCGATTGCGGGCAGGTCAATCAAGACTGGACGGATGAGCAACACTTGCGACGTCGGCGTGCCCGCTTGGAGATCGGCGCGGACCAGGGCTGCCTCACGCGCGTCTTGACATGGCGCTACCACAACCAAGCGCGATCTGACATCGTCGCGTCCACCGATGAGCACTGGATGTGATACGCCGGTCGCGCCGGTCATGCTCGTTACTTCCTGAGGCTCAGTTCCAATCACTCGAAGGAAGCCGCGCCAGAAGTGGTGGTAGTCAGCGTCGCCCAGTATCGTTCTAGCCTTGAGCGCCGACGACTTCGCAACCGCGTTAGGGTCAGCTCGCCGTGCCGAGCGGGTGGGGACCGATGAGGATTCTGGCCTTCTCGGCTTGGGGGAGTTGCCCTTGCCGCTCCGACGGGTAGTCATCTTCGAGCACTCACGGGAGAGTCGCCAGCCGGTAGAGTCGCGCGAGGTCGGCCACCCAGGGCGGTCATTTGCGGTCTCCTTGGGCAGGGGCCTGCCCGGATAGTGGGCGGAAGGCGCTGAAATCGTACCCTCGACCGAACGGGCGTGCAACCCCGTCCTCTCCGACAGTCGACGGACGCCATGGGCGAGGCCCTGGCCCCGTCGTCGCCGCCCTCAGATCCTGGCCCGTCCGCGCGACGGCGTCGCCCCGGGTCGTCCCCATTGCGGATTTCGGAGCAATCCGGTCAGCTGGACTTTTGTGGTTTTGGCCGGTCCCCGTGGACCGAGGGCGGTGGGGCCGTGGCCCGTCGTGTGGCCCCGCAGACGACAAGAAGCCCTCCTGTGGCAAGGTGCGGATGGCTCTATCCAGCTCCGCCACGAGGAGGGCGCGGTCATGGTAGCCGCTGAATGCGGTCGGTGGCACGCCCTGGTCCCCTCGGCCTGGTGGCGGGTTCATAGGCCGACAGCTTCCAGGGTCCGTCCACCACCCGCCACAGGGGGTTGCTGGCGCAGGTCGAGGCGTCCTTGGACTGCGCGGTGAGGAACTTCCACACCGCGATCGCGCCCGCCCGCGTCATGTCGTAGTTGCCCACCGGCCCCTGCATCGAGGTGCGGTCCCACACGCGCTGCGGGATCGGCTCGATGCTGCTCAGCTCCTGGTACAGGATCCAGGTGGGGCTGTAGGCCCTGTTGAAGGTGAGGCTGAACTGGTAGGGCCTGGACTTCGGGAAGCTCATCCCGGTGAGGGTGTCGGGGATGTTCCCCGGGACGTAGCCCACCCACTGCGCCGGCTCCGCCCGGAGCAGGTTCATCCAGAGCTCGATGTCGCGGTTGGTCACCCGCCGCCCGCCGGACCAGAGGTAGTGGTTGAGGGTGATCGTCACCGCCCGGCCGTGATTGGAGTAGGCCGGGGGCCGCCCGACACCGAGGTGGTAGTTGATGGTGAACTCGCCGTTGATCCCGTACCAGTAGAGCGGTCGCCACAGCTGGCTCGCGAACTGGAAGAGGTCGACGTTGTTGGACTCCGGCCCGCTGATGAAGGGCGAGATGAAGTTGGGAAGCTCTCCGGGGGGCAGGGCGAACGTGGCCACCCGCCGGCGACCCGCGGGTGCGCCCCGGGCACCGCCGCGCCGCCGGCGGCAAGTACCAGCAGCACCGCCGGCGCGCCGAGCGCGACCCGCCGCCACAGCGAACCGGCTCCGTTCACGGCGCCACCCCCGTCACCCGCCTGTCGCGGCTGCCCCCTCGCTCGCAGCAGGTGCGGCCGCGGCTACCCCGACCTCAGGCTATCCGGGGCTGGCGGCGCTGTCAAGCACACGTCCTCGGTGCGCGGGCGGACGGCCCCGTGCGCTGCAGGACCGTCGCCGCGGGCGGCGCGGGGGGCTCCGGTCAGGGCGACGCGGTGCGGTGGAAGTCCCCGCCGGAGAGGTGCGCCCGCATGAACCGCCCCTCGACCATGTCATCGAACCCGATCACCTCGGGTGTCGTCGGGTCGCTCCCGAGCCGAAAGCGCGTGGGCCCGACCGGCACCAGCCGAAGGCTGCCCTCGAACGCCTCCGTGCCCCCGGGGGCGATCGCCACCAACTCCCCTGCCCGCGCCACCACACGGAGGTGCGCGAACCACGGGTTGTACGAGCGGTAATGGCCGACGAACGCTAAGAGTCCGTCCACGCCGGCCGTGGCCGCGGGTCGCGGCTCCCCTTGGCGGCCGTACCAGTCGCCGCCGTGGTGGAATCCCACCACCCGGCCGTCGATGCGCTCCTCCTCGAGGAGGAAGCGGTCGAGGCGGGGATGCGCGGCCAGCAGCGCCCCCGTGCCGGCGCGGCTGATGCGGGCGGCGACTCCGCCGCAGCGCAGCCCCAGCCGGCCGTGACCCGCGTCGCCGATCTCGAACCGGCGGGTGCCGTCGGCGTACCTCCCGACGTACGCGGCCCCATCGCCCACCGTCCAGGGGTCGGGGGCGGAGGCGGAGGCGGGATCGGACCCGTCGCCCTCCCCGGCGAAGAGTGTCAGCGCCGCCCGGGCGATCCATGACGGGTCACCGGGACCGTTCGCGAGGACGACGACGCCAAGGCGCCGCCCGAGGTCGGCGATGAGCTCGGACCGGAACCCGACCATCCCGCCGCCGTGGTGCAGGACGGTCCCCCGGGGGCCCTGCCCGACGACAAGGCCCAGGGCGTAGCCCTCGGCCGCTGGAGCCCCGGGGGCCGACCAGGGCCGCGTCATCTCGGCAAAGCTCGGCGGGGCCAGCAACCGGCCCCCGGGACCCCCGCCGCCGTCAAGCAGCATGCGCACGAACGCGGTCATGTCCAGGGCGGTGGCGGCGATGCTGCCGTCCGCGGTCGCGGTCTCCAGCCACGTCGCGGGCCCCAGGCGGCCTCCCGGCGGCAGCGGCCGGTCGTCCAGGAACGCATCGTGGCCGACCGCCATCCGCTGACGCACGTCGTTGGTGATGGCGGAGACGGTCGCGGTCATTCCCAGTGGCCCCAGCACGTCCTCGCGGAGCAGGTCCGGGTAGGGGCGGCCGCCGACCGCCTCCAGCAGGACACCGAGCAGCTTGTACCCGACATTGGAGTAGTGGAAGGCGCCGGGCGGGCAGGCGGCGGGCCCGCGGGTCAGCGCCAGGACCTCCGAGACCGCCTCCGGCGTCGACTCCGCGCCCTGGATGAGCCCGGCGCGGTGGGCGAGGAGGAGACGCGGCGTGATCGCCGCGGTGTGAGGGCCGACCGCAAGCCAGGGCAGCTCGATTTGCACTGGACGGTCCAGGTCGATCACCCCCCGCTCGACCTGCCGGAGCACGAGGGTGCTGGTGAATGACTTGGAGATCGACCCGATCTCGAACAGCGTGGCGGTGTCGACCGCGCGACCAGACTCGAGGCTGGCGCTGCCGAAGGTGCCGCAGAAGATCGGCCGGGCGGCGTCGGTGACCCCGATCGCGACCCCGGGGAGGTTGGCGTCGCCCAGGGACGGCTCGATCAGTTCGGCGAGGCGCGCCTCAGGTGCGCCCAAGCGCCCCCGGTCCGCGCGCGACCTCGGCTACCCCGCCAGCGACCATGTCTGCGGGTAGATGTTGAGGTTGGGGTCCTGGGGGAGCGCGCCGCGCAGCCGCCCGGAGATCTCGGAGAGCTGCGCCGGGGCGGTGGGCAGCCAGAGCAGCGGCAGCTGCGCCGAGGTGTAGTTCTCGTAGCGGTAGAAGGGCCCCAGCCCTGGGAGCTCATGGGTGGCAGCGACGTAGCGGTCCTCCCGGGGGTCGCAGTAGCCGCCGACGTTGAAGGCCGCGCCGCAGGCGAAGTCCTCGCCTCCGGTGGGGTAGTAGTCCGGCGACCAGGTGATGCTGTAGCTTCCCCCGCTCCAGTCGATCAGGTCCCAGGTGCAGCCGTACCCGGTGTGGCGATCACAGGGCGTCGCCAGGGAGGCGGCGTTGGTGGACGACTTCAGCGCCAGGGTGATCCCCGCCGCCGAGAACGCCGACTTCATCGCCTCCACGGTCTGGGTCTCCACGATCGTCCCGGGAGCCCAGATCAGGGTGAACGCCAGCCGCCGCCCACGCCCCACCCCGGCGCCGCACTGGGTCGGCCCGCTCCCGGGGTGGGCGCAGACGCTGGTCCCGTTCGGGTGCACGGTCCACCCGTGCCCACGCAGCAGGGCCCGGGCCTCGGCGGGATCGTAGGGGTCGGGGTCACGACGCTCGATCGGGGTCACGAACGGGTTGCGCGGGACCTGCGGCACCGGCCCGTAGGTCGGGTACGCGTAGCCGTGGTAGATGCGGCGGATGTACGCGGGCTGGTCGATGAGGTGCTGCATCGCCTGGCGGAGGTAGAGCTGCCGGAAGAGGGGGCCGTCCTTAGGATTGGTGAAGTTGATGAGCACGAAGCGGACTCCCCAGGCGACCCAGGGCGAGAACGTGTACCCGTGAGAGGCGAAGTACGACCGCTGGTCGAGGTCCTGCACCGGCAGGTAGCCGTAGTCGAGAGACCCCGAGCGCAGGGCGTCGAACTCCGCGGAATCGCTGGTGAAGGGGACCTCCTCGAAGCGAGCCACGCGGCTCGGCGCTCCCCAATAGTGGAGGTTGGGGACGAGGGTGGTGAAGCCGGTGGCGGGCGCGTAGCCGGTGCCGGGCTGGATCCGCCAGGGACCGTCCACCACCTGCCAGAGCGGATCGGTGTCGTAGGTGGTGAGCTGCCTGGAGCGGCCGGCAAGGAACCGGTACACGGCCCGGGCCCCGGCGGTGGTGCGGTCGAAGTTGCCGACCGCCCCCGACGCCGAGGTCCGATCCCACGCGTGCTGAGGGAGCGGGACGATCTGGCTCAGCTCGTTGTACAGCGCCCAGTAATGGTTGACCGGGTGGGTGAAGGTGATCTGGAAGCGGTACGGCGTCTCGAACCGCATCCCGGCGATGAGGTCGGGCCACCCCCCGGGGACGTAGACGCCCCACTCAGCCTTGTTGGCGATCAGGAGTCGCAGCCAGAACTCCACGTCCCGGGTCGTCACTGGGTGGCCGTCGGACCAGCGGACATGCCGCATCGTGATGGTGACGGTGCGACTGCCGTCGGAGTAGACGGGCGGACGGCCCAGGCTCTGCGCCTGGTTGAAGACCGGGGTGCCGTTCTCGCCGAACCAGTACAGCGGCCGATACATGAGGTATTGGAACTGCAGCGTGTTGACGTTGCTGAAGTTGGCGGTGCTGGTGATGGGGAAGATCCAGTCGGGGACCTCCCCCGGCGGCAGCGCCCATCTGACCGTGCCGCTGGGCGTCGCCGCCGCTCGGGGCGCCGCCATCGCCGCGACGGTGGAGACGGTGAGCACCCCCACCAGGACCGCGATCGCCCGCCGGCCCCGCCGGCGCGTGCCGGTGGCGGACGCGAGCAGCCACCTCGACCTCGCGTGCTGCCACGCCGCGCCCGGACCGGTTGCCATCCACGCCCCTCCCCCGCTGCGACCGATGCGACTCTACCGGGATGGGCCGGACCTGTCAAGGCGAGCCCCGGCCAAACTGACCCACTACCGACGACGATATCGGAGATGTCATAGTGCCGAAGTCCGGCGACCACGCCCCGGTGGGCCGCGCCGGGCATCACCCAATGGGCGTGGTGGAAGTCGGGGGTTGGACTCCTCCCAACTTCACGCACCCCCGCGGCCGAAGCTGAGGACTAGGGGCTTGTCCAGGCGCCCGCACCGCTGTCCCTCGTGTGCCGTGGCCCGCAGCCTGACGGCAATGCTGACGGCAACGCCGACGGTCAGGCGCGGTCACGCGCGGACCCGCCAGGGTTTCCGCGCAGCCTGTCGAACTCATGACGGGCGCCGGTGGACACCGCTGGACTGAGCCAGAGGATCTTCAAAATCGATGGGGGGCGCGGTCATCGTGTCCCCGGAGGGATCGTTCCCCTCGCCTCCCGCAAGCTCTTGGCCAGTGGGGAGTCCGGGCCGAGGTCCGGCGGCGGCGACCCCCGCCGGTCGGCCGCCGACACGGACGGCAGCGCGATCGCCGCCCACACCCCGGGGTCCGTCCCGTGCGGGGACCTTCCGAGGCGGCTCCACCGACGGGCGGCGGCAGTTCCCCCCGGCGATGAGCCCTGCCGGCCGCCATCCGCCTGCCTCGGCACCGCGTCAGGATTGGGCCCAGCGGCGACCCGACCGGGGTGGGAGGGTTGACCGCAGACGACGGCGGCGCCTCGCCCCCACCGACCGTCCTGCGCGCATGTCGGTCCGAGGGTCTCCGCCATCGGCCCCGCCTGTGCGCGCCGCCGGTCGCGACGCATGTGCAGCAGCCCATCGAGGTGGCGACGGTGGCTTGGCCGCGGATCGGCCCCGCAGCGGCGCAAATCGATCGGCGGTGGATGGAGGCTGGCCCGCCGCACCATCGCTGCCAACGCCGACCAGGACAGCGGGAGGACGACCGCGAGTGCGGCGGCCCCGGCTGTTGGTCGGTGTGCGATGGCGATCGCGAAACGCAGGATGGCACAGGATCGACGATCAGCCGCCGACCTGACTCCACAGGCCGGCACCCACCAGGGTCCTCGGCCGGACGGTGATGGTCACGCCCGGGCACCCGTCGCGCCATCGAGGAGCGTGACCGCCCTCGGGCCCAAGCCGCAGCGCCCGAGCAACCATGCCCAGGCGGCGTCGACCGGGACGACCACCCCCGCGCGGTGGAGCAGGATCCGGTCGATATACGTGGCGAATGCCGTGAGGCGCGCCTTCCCGATCTTCACCGGAGCTCGGGCGCGAGGATCGTCGGCCCGGCGGTGATCGCCTCCTCCCACCCGGATCAGCGCGGTGGCGACCAGGAAGAACGCGGCCCTCGGCCCGAGGCGGACCCGCGCCAGCTGCCGTCTGGCCCTCTTGCCGGCTGATCCCATCGCACGAGGCACATGGCGCCGCCGCCGACGGTGACCCACCGCAGGGCCAGTCCGCAGGCCCTATCGAGCTCGGTCCGAGCGACCGCGGTTTCCATGGTCGGCTTGCGCCGCGAGCCGATCGTCTCCCGGGTCAGGATCGCGACCGGCCAGGCGGCACGCGCCACCATCGCCGTGCGCGGGAGCCTCATGTCCTCCTGTCTTCCAGAGTGTGGCGCTCGGTCCTGCCGTGGCTGCGCTCGGGGATGCGGGGGGACCCTCGTCCGCGCGGCGGGCCGCGATGTGCCGATCAACCTCCCTGTCTTCGCCCTGCGCGCCCCCCTCCCGACCGTGCCACGGGTCGGGGGACCGGCGGGACCGGTGCGGTCGAGGTGCGCACCACCGCCCCGTCGTCAGGCACGGACGGGGGTGGACCGGCCACGGGAGGCCGCCACCCGGTCCACCGCCGCGCGCAGCCCTCGTGCCGCCGCCGCCGGGTCGTCGGCCCGGCAGATCGCGCGCACCACGGCCACCGCGTCCGCGCCGGCCGCCATCGCCTGCTCGGCATTGCCCGAGTCGATCCCACCGATCGCGACCAGTGGGAGGGCCACCGCGGCCCGCACCTGCGGAACCAGCCCGATCCCACAGGCGGGCCTCCCGGGCTTGGTCGGAGTGACGTGGATGGGGCCGATCCCGAGGTAGTCGGCGCCGCCCGCGGTGGCCGCCAGCGCCTGCCCCAGGTCGTGGGTGGACACCCCGACCAGCCGGCCCCGGCCGATGGCGGTCCGCACCGTGGTGACGGAGGCGTCCTCCTGGCCGACGTGGAGGCCATCGGCATCGACGGCGAGCGCGAGTTCGGGGTGGTCATTGACGATGAAGAGCGCGCCGGCTCGGTGGGCGGCGGAGCGACAGGCGGCGGCGACCGCGACCAGGTCTCGCCAGGGCACCTCCTTGCGGCGAAGTTGCACCGCGTCGACCCCGGCGGCCGTCACCAGCCGCACCAGGTCGGGCAGGTCCTGGAGGGGGGTCGTCTCGTCCGTGACCAGGTACAGACGCACCGCGGCCAGCCGCTCCCGTCGCCACTCGGGCAGATCGGCGGGTGGGGTCATCCTCTCATCGTAGCCAGGGCCGACCTGTGGGCTCTGTTAGCGTGGAGCAGGTCAACCATGCCAGTCAGCTCCGATGTCGTGGTGGTGGGCGGCGGCGCGATCGGCCTCGCCATCGCCTGGCGGGCCGCCGCCGCCGGGCTGGGCGTGACGGTGGTCGACCCCGGCCTCGGGACCGGCGCCTCGTGGGCGGCCGCCGGGATGCTCGCCCCCATCTCCGAGGCCGCCTACGGCGAGGAGCCGCTCCTCCTCCTCAGCCTGGAGGCGGCCCGCCGCTATCCCAGCTTCGTCGCCGAGCTGGAGGCGGTGACCGGCACCACCGTCGGCTACCGGACCTGCGGCACCCTCACCGTCGCGGCTGACAGCGGGGACCGCGCCCAGCTGGCTGAGCGCCACCGGCACCAGGTGGGTCTCGGCCTCCACGTCGAATGGCTCGGAGGCCGCGCCTGCCGTGGGCTTGAGCCGCTGCTGGCTCCCGCGGTCCAGGGCGGGGTGCTGGCGGAGGGCGATCACCAGGTGGAGACCCGCCTTATGGTCCGCGCCCTGGGACAGGCCGCCGAGGGCAGTGGGGCGGCCATCGTCCGCGACACCGTCGACCTGGTCCGGCTGGAGCGGGGACGGGTCGTCGGGGTGACCACCGCCGGCGGTGTCGCGATCGGGGCGCCCCAGGTGGTCCTCTGTGCCGGGTGCTGGTCGGGGGGGGTCGCCGGCCTCCCGCCCGAGGCGCTCCCGCCGGTGCGCCCGGTGAAGGGACAGATCCTGCGGCTGCGGGGGCCTGCCGACGCACCGCTGCTCTCGCGCAGCCTGGGCGCGCTGGTGGCCGGTCGATTCGTCTACGCCGTCCCCCGGGGGGACGGGCGCCTGGTGGTCGGGGCCACCAGCGAGGAGCAGGGCTTCGACACCACGGTGCGGGCGGGGGCGGTGATGGACCTGCTGGAGGACCTGGCCGCGGTCCTCCCGGCCGCCCGCGAGCTGGAGCTGGTCGAGGCCCGTGCGGCGCTGCGACCGGGCTCGCCGGACAACGCGCCGATCCTCGGCCCCACCTCGGTCCCCGGTCTGCTGGTCGCCACCGGCCACCACCGCCACGGCATCCTGCTCACCCCGGTGACCGCCGATGCGATCACCACCATCCTCACCACCGGGTCCGTCCCGGAGATGATGGCGCCGTTCCTGCCCGCCCGCTTCGTGGCGGCGGCTCCGTGAGCGTGGTGGGAACCACCGTCCGGGTGACCGTGAACGGCGCCGAGAGCCAGCTCTCGGCCGGGACCACGGTGGCGCGCCTCGTCGCCGATCTCGGACGATCCCCAGACGGCGTCGCGGTGGCCGTCGACGGCGAGGTGGTGCCCCGCAGCGGCTGGGCCGACCGACCCCTCGCCGATGGCGAACGGGTCGAGGTCCTGGCCGCGGTGCAGGGCGGATGAGCGCCGAGGCCGCCGATCCGCTGCGGATCGGCGGGGTTGCGTTCACCTCACGGCTCCTCCTGGGCACCGGGGGTGCGCCCAGCCTCGCCGTCCTGGAGGAGGCGGTGGCGGCCTCTGGCACCGAGATGACGACCTGCGCCATGCGGCGGATCGACCCCACTGCGCGCGGCTCGGTCCTTGACGTCCTCCGCCGCCTCGGGGTCCGGATCCTCCCCAACACCGCCGGCTGCCGAACGGCGCGCGAGGCGCTGGTGACGGCTCGACTCGCCCGCGAGGCCCTGGGGACGGAGTGGATCAAGCTGGAGGTGATCGGCGACGAGCGCACCCTGCTGCCCGATCCGGTCGAGCTCCTCACCGCCGCGGAGGAGCTGGTCGCGGACGGGTTCGTGGTCCTCCCCTACACCAGCGACGACCCCATCGTCGCCCGCCGTCTGGAGCAGGCGGGCTGCGCCGCCGTGATGCCCCTGGGTTCCCCCATCGGAAGCGGCCTCGGGATCCGCAATCCCCACAACATCGCCCTCATCGTCGAGGGCGCGGGGGTCCCGGTCGTCCTCGACGCCGGGGTGGGGACGGCCTCCGACGCCGCGCTCGCGATGGAGCTCGGCTGCGACGCGGTCATGGTGGCCTCGGCGGTGACGCGGGCCCAGCACCCGGCGGAGATGGCCCGGGCGATCGCGCAGGCGGTCGACGCCGGCCGTCTCGCCCGGCGGGCCGGCCGGATCCCCCGCCGGTTCCACGCTCAGGCCTCGACCGGGGTCGAGGGCCTGGCGGACCTCGACCCCGGTCGCTGACCGTCCCGCGATCGTGCCCGGGGGACGATCGGACGGGAGATTGCTATCCTCGCTGGGGCGGCGGGCCGCTGCCTGGGCGGCGCTCACCCGGGACCGCCAGGAGGTGGCATGCGTCGCGCGCGTTCCCGGGCGGCGGTGGGATGCCTGGTGGCCGTCTCCTGGGCGATCGCCATCGCTCCGGCGCCGGCTTCGGCCGCCGGCACCGGCGCGATCGGCGCGTTCCAGCCCCTGCCGGTGCAGGCGCGGCCACTCGGGCCCGTCAGGCCCTCCCGCTCCGTCGGCCTCACCATCGCCCTCCAGCCGCGCTCCCCCCGGGCCCTGGCTGCGCTCGTGGCCGCGGTCTCCACGCCCGGATCGCCGCTGTACCGTCACTTCCTCTCGGCGGGGAGCTTCGCCGCCCGCTTCGGCGCCACCCCGGCCACCCTCGCCAGGGTGACCGCGGTCCTGCGCGCGGTCGGGCTCGAGCCCGGGCCGCCCGCCGTCAACCGGCTCGCGATCCCGGTGCGCGCTCCGGCGGGGGTGGTGGAGTCCGCCCTCCACGTCGCCCTCACCCGCCTGCGGCTGCCCGGGGGCGCCACCGGATTCGTCAACCTCGATCGACCCAGTCTTCCGGGCGGGGTGGCCGGGGACATCCAGGCCGTGGTCGGGCTCGACACGCTGCCGGTGGTCCATCCCGAGGGCCTCCAGGTCGCCCGCCACCCGGCGGCCGCCCGCCCCGCGCCGGCCGCCGGCATCCGGGTGCGTCCGGCGGCGGGGCCGGTCCCGTGCGCGGCGGCGACGGCCACCGGGCGCGAGTTCACGGGCTACACCGCCAACCAGATCGCCCGGGCCTACGGCTTTGCGCCCCTGTACCAGGCTGGCGACCTCGGCCAGGGTCAGCAGGTCGGCCTCGTCGAGTTCGCGGGCTTCGCGCAGACGGATGTCCAGGCCTATCTGGCCTGCTTTGGCCTGCGGACCCAGATCACGATGGTGCCGGTCGGCGGCGGCGCCAAGGTCGGTCCCGGCACGTCCGAGGCCACGATCGACATCGAGGACCTCGCCGGGCTCGCCCCCGACGCCGGCATCACCGTCTACGAGGGGCCCAACGGCGCCAACCAGGTCATCTACTCCACCTACAGCGCCGCCATCAGCGCTGACCGGGTCAGGGTCCTCAGCACCAGCTGGGGGAGCTGTGAGGCGGACGCCCGGGGCGGCGGGTTCGTCGCGGCCGAGAACAGCCTCTTCCAGGAGGCGGCGGCCCAGGGCCAGACGATCATCGCCGCGGCCGGGGACGACGGTTCCGAGGACTGTCTCGCCAGCGACAAGGTGAAGACGCTCGCCGTCGACGATCCCTCGAGCCAGCCCGACGTGACCGGCGTCGGCGGCACCAACCTGGAACAGCTGGGGCCGCCCCCGACCGAGACCGCCTGGAACGACAACCTCGGCGCCGGCGGCGGCGGCCTCTCGACACGGTGGGCGCAGCCCAGCTGGCAGACCGGGCCGGGCGTCGCGAGTGCGTACAGCACAGGGGCTCCGTGCCTGAACGCGGCGGGCGCCTGCCGTGAGGTGCCCGACGTCTCGGCCTCGGCCTCGGGGAGCCATCCCTATGTGGCCTACTGCCGCTCCGGCGACTGCTCCAGCAGCGCGGGCTGGCTGGCGTTCTTCGGCACCAGCCTGGCGGCGCCGGTGTGGGCGGCGGTGGCCACCGTCGCCGACCAGGTGTGCCAGGCCGCCGGCGACAGCCCGGTCGGCTTCCTCGACCCGGTCCTGTACCGACTGGCGACGTCGACCGCCTCGCCGTTCAACGACATCGCGGCGGGAAACAACGACTACACCCACACCAACGGTGGCGCCTACCCGGCGACCCCCGGCTACGACATGGCGACCGGTCTCGGGAGCCCCCGCGCGAGCGTCCTCGCCGCCGACCTCTGCAAGGGCATCCAGGCGACGCCGGCCGCGGTGTCGCTCACCGCCTCGCCGGCCGCCCCGACTGCGACCGCCACCGTCACCCTCAGCGGCCCGAGCGCCATCGGCGGCGCCGCCTTCACCGCCGCCGTGGCGCCGGGGGCCGCCTGGCTCAGCGTGAGCCCCGCCAGCGGTCAGGCCCCCGCCACCCTCACCGTCACCGCCAACGCGGCCGGCCTCGCCCCCGGGGACTACAGCGGCACGATCGCGGTCGCCGCCACCGGCGGGCGCGTGATCGCGATCCCGGTGACCCTCGGCGTCGCCCTGCCGCCAAGCTCGCCGGGGGTCTATCACCCGCTCGCCCCGGTGCGGGTCCTCGACACCCGCAGCGGGAGGGGGGCGACGGGCGCGGGTCGGACGCTGGGGCCGCAGCAGAGCCTTGTGCTCCCGCTCGCAGGGGTGGACGGTGTCCCGGCGGCGGGAGCGACCGCGGTCGTCCTCAACGTCACCGCGGTGGGCCCCACCCGGGCCACCTACCTCACCGCGTACCCCGCGGGTGGACCGCGGCCCACCGCCTCCGACCTGAGCGCCGCGGCGGGCTCCACGGTGGCCGGGCTGGTCACGGTGCAGCTCGGGCCGACCGGCGCCGTCACCCTCTTCAACGGCGCCGGCCGGGTGAACCTGGTGGCGGACCTGGAGGGGTGGTACGGGGGGACGGCGGGAGGGCCGGCCGGCCTCTACCATGCGCTCCCGCCCGCGCGGGTGGCGGACACCCGCATCGGCAGCGGGGCTGAGGGCGCCGGCCGGGCCCCGGGACCGGGCGGCGTCCTCACCGTCCAGGTCACGGGGGCCGCCGGGGTGCCGGTCTCGGGAGTGGCGGCGGTCGCCCTCGACCTCACGGCGGCGGGGTCGACGGCCTCCGGCTACGTCACCGCGTATGCGGCGGGGTCCCCGCGGCCGCTGGCCTCCTCTTTGAACTTCCCCCCCGGACGGGTGGTCGCCAACCGGGTCATCGTGCCGGTCGGGCCGACCGGGGCGGTCGCCGTCGCCAACGCCAGGGGCACGACCAACCTCGTCGTCGACGTGGACGGCTGGTTCGGCGACGCCACCGATACCGGCGGGTCGGGGTCCGACTTCGTGGCGACGCCGCCCTTCCGGGTAACCGACACCCGCCAGGGCAGTCTCCTGCCCAACGCCGGCCGCACCCTCGGGCCGGGCGGCACCCTCACGGTCCAGGTCGCCGGCGTCGGGTCGGTCCCGCCGATGGCCGGCGCCGCCCCCCCCGCTGCGGTCGCCCTGGTGGTCACGGTGACCGGCGACACCACCTCGGGGTATCTCACCGTCTACCCGGGGGGCGCCCCGCCCAGGGCCTCCGACCTCAACTGGCGGGCCGGCGCCACCGTCGCCAACCTGGTCCTCGCCGAGCTGAGCCCGTCCGGCTCCGTCACCCTGTACAACGCCGCCGGCCGGGTGAACGCGGTCGTCGACGTGGTCGGGTGGTACGCGCGCGGGGGCTGACCCGTGGACCTGCAGCTCTCCGGCCTGCGCGCCCTGGTCGGCGGCGGCAGCCGCGGCCTCGGCCTGGCGTCCGCGCGGAGCCTCGCCGCCGAGGGGGCTGCAGTGGCGCTGGTGGCGCGCGACCCGGGGCGGCTGGCGGCCGCCGCCCACGGGATCGCCGGGTCCGGAGGCCGAGCGGTCGCCATCCCCGCCGACCTCTCGCACCCGGACGGCGCCGCCACCGCGGTCGCCGGCGCCGTGCGCGACCTGGGTGGGCTCGACTGCGTCGTGGTGAACACCGGAGGCCCGCCGCCGGGCCGACTGGAGACCCTCGACGACGCGGCCTGGCAGGCGGCCTTCGAGGGCACCCTGCTCTCGGCGGTGCGGCTGATCCGAGCCGCCCTTCCCTGCCTGCGCCTCAGCCCCAGCCCCGCGGTGGTGGCGATCACCTCGCTCAGCGTGCGTGAACCGCTGCCCGAGCTGCTCCTCAGCAACGCGCTGCGGCTGGCGGTGACCGGGCTGCTCAAGTCGCTGGCACGGGAGCTGGCGCCGATCCGTGTCAACGCGGTGGCCCCTGGGCACATCCGCACCGACCGCAGCACGGAGCTCGCCCGCCATCGCGCCGGCCTGGCCGGGACCACCGTCGAGGCCCAGATGGCCGAGGTCGCGCGGACCATCCCGCTGGGCCGGTACGGCCAGCCCGAGGAGCTGGGTCGGCTGGTCGCGTTCCTGTGCAGCCCGGCATGCGGGTACCTCACCGGCACCACGATCCCGATCGACGGCGGTGTGCTCCGCTCGGTCCCCTGAGCGATAGGCTCGCTCGGTGGGCCGGGAGTCGGGCGGCGACGCGGCGGGGCGGTTGCGGCGCGTCCCGGCGACGGGGACGCTCCTGGCGCAGCCCGCCCTGGCGGCGCTGGTGGCCCGATTCGGCCATCCGGTCGTGGCCCAGGCGGTCCGGCACGTGCTCGCCGCCGAGCGGGCTCGGCTGCGGCGCGGTGGCCGACCGCGGCCGCCGGCGCAGCTCCTCGCCGCGGTCGATTCCGCGGTGCGCGCCACCGTCCAGGGCCCGCTCCGGCGGGTGGTGAACGGGACCGGGGTCATCCTTCACACCAACCTCGGACGGGCGCCCCTGTCGGCGGCGGCGGCCACCGCCGTCGCCGAGATCGCGGCCGGCTACTCCAGCCTGGAGCTGGACCTCGCCACCGGTCGCCGGCGCGACCGTCGCGCCCTGCTCGAGACCCTGCTCTGCCAGGCGACCGGCGCCGAGGCCGCGACCGTCGCCAACAACGGGGCGGCGGCGCTCCTGCTGGCGCTGACCTCCCTCTGCCACGGTCGCGCGGTCCTGGTGTCGCGAGGCGAGGCGATCGAGATCGGGGGGGGGTTCCGCATCCCCGAGCTCCTTGCCTGCTCGGGTGCGCGCCTGGTCGACGTCGGGACCACCAACCGCACCCGCGTCGACGACTACCGGCGTGCCACCGACCAGGCCACCGCCGCCTGGCTCCGGGTGCACCCGTCCAACTTCCGCATCGAGGGGTTCGCGGGACGGCCCGGCACCGGCGAGCTGGCCGTGGCCGCTCACGCCGCCGGGGTCCTGCTGCTGGTGGACGCCGGCAGCGGCCTCGTCTATCCGGCGGCGGGAGCGACCGCCGCCGAGGAGGCGATGCCGGCCGCGCTCGCCGCCGGTGCGGACCTGGTGCTGGGGAGCGGCGACAAGCTGCTCGGGGCCGGGCAGGTCGGGATCGCCGCCGGCGGGCGGGCGCTGGTGGACCGCCTCGCCCGCCACCCGCTGGCCCGCGCGCTGCGCCCCGACAAGCTCCAGCTCGCCGCCCTCCAGGCGACCCTGCTGGCCCACGTCACGCCCGGCCGCCTCCGCGACGTCCCGGTGTGGCGCATGCTCGGGCTGGAGCCGGCTGAGCTGCGCCGCCGGGTGGACCGGTGGGTGGAGGAGCTGGCCGCGGCCGGGATCGCCGCGGAGACGATCGGCTGCGAGGGGGCGGTCGGCGGCGGGACCACCCCCGGCCCCGGCCTGCCGTCGTTCGGGCTGCGACTCGCCGCCGCTCGGCCCGAGCGGCTGCGGGCGCGCCTGCTCGCCGGCGAACCCCCGGTCCTGGTCCTGTCGGGGGCGGACGGCGTGACCATCGACGCCCGCACCGTCCTGCCCGGCGAGGATGCGCAGCTGCTGGGCGCCATCCGTGCGGCCTCGGGCCGTGACTGAGCTCGCGGTCGGGACCGCGGGTCACGTCGACCACGGCAAGACCCAGCTGGTGCAGGCGCTCACCGGCGTCGACTGCGACCGCCTGGAGATGGAGCGCCGCCGTGGCATGACGATCGCTCTCGGGTTCGCTCCCTGGCAGCTCCCCTCGGGGCTCGAGGTCTCCGTCGTCGACGTCCCCGGCCATGAGCGCTTCGTGCGCACGATGGCGACCGGGGTCCGCTCCGTCGACTGCGCGCTCCTCTGCGCCGCGGTCGACGATGGGGTGATGCCCCAGACGCGGGAGCACGCGGCGATCCTGCGCCTGCTCGGGGTGAGCCAGGTGGTGGTGGTGGTCACCAAGGTCGACCTCGACCCGGGCCGCGCCGCGGAGGTGGGGTCGGCGACGCGGTCCCTGGCCGAGGGGCTCGGCCTGTCGGTCACCGACGTGGTCCCCGTCAGCGTGCGTTCCGGGCAGGGACTGGACCGCCTGCCCCAGGCGGTGGACGGGGCGCTGGCGCGGGTCGACCCGCGCGTGGACCGCGGGCTCCCGCGGCTGTTCGTGGACCGGAGCTTCACCGTGGTCGGCACCGGGACCGTCGTCACGGGCACCCTCGACGGCGGCACCTTCCGGGTCGGGGACGCGGTCCGGGCGTGGCCAGCCGGGGCCGTCGGGCGCGTGCTCCGGCTGGAGCGGCGCGGGCAGAGCGTCGGCGAGGCGTCGCCCGGGGGGCGCCTGGCGATGGCGCTGCGCGGCGTTCAGCTGGGGGCGGTGCCGCGCGGCAGCCTGGTCGCAGCGCCGGGGGGCCTCGACGAGACCGGCGCCGTCGACGTCCTCCTCGACGTCCCCCGGGCGGGGGCCAGCGGGCTCCGCCACGGCGCCCAGGTGGAGTGCCTCCACGGCACGGCCGCGATCGCCGCCGAGGTGTGGCTCGCCGGGGAGCGCCAGGTCGCCCCCGGTCACCAGGCGTACGGACAGCTTCGGCTGGCCCGGCCGCTGGTGGCGCTCCCCGGCGACCGCGTCCTCCTGCGCGCGCCGGCGCCGGCGGCGACCCTCGCCGGGGGGCTGGTGCTGGACGCGCACCCGCGCCGGCATCGGCGCTGGACGGCGGCCCCGCTCGACGGCTGGGCGGCCCGCGTGCGGCTGCTGGCGTCGGCCGGCCCCGAGGGACCCGCCGGCCTCGCCGTGGTCGAGGCCGGCGCCGCCGTGGCCGGGGTCGACGTGCGCACCGCGGCCCGTCGCGCTGGGGTCGCCCCCGCCCCCGCCCGGCGCGCGCTCGCCGCCGCCGCCGTCGCCGGCCAGCTGGTCGACGTCGGCGGCCTCTGGTTCGCCCCTCACAGCTGGGCCCTCCTGGAACGACGGGCGCGGGAGATCGTCGACGCCGATGCGACGGCCGATCCGCTCGGTCCCGGCCTTCCCCGCCGTGCCCTGCTGCAGCGCCTGGGGATCAGTGCCGAGTGGGGCGACCCGGTGCTGCTCCGCCTCCAGGCGCGGGGACTGCTGGAGCTCCGCGGCGGGGCGGTCGTCCCGCCCGGGAGCGCCGGTCGGGGCGGGGACGACGACCCGAGGGTCGGGCGAGGCCGCCGGCTGTTCGAGGCGGCGGGGGTCGAGGCGCCCGGGGCCGCCGCCCTCCAGGAGGCTGGCATCACCCCCAAGGTGGTGGCCTTCCTGCAGCGGACCGGAGCGATCGTCGAGGTGGGGCCCGGGGTGCACCTGGCGGCGGCGGCCTACGCGGCGGCGGTGGAGGGGGTGAGCCAAGCCCTCCGGGCCGACCCCGAGGGGCTCACCGTGTCCGAGCTGCGCGGCCGGGTCGGGACCAGCCGTCGGGTGATGGTGCCGCTGCTGGAGCGACTGGGTCGGGAGGGCCGGACCCGTCGCGACGGCGAGGTCCACCGGCTGCTGCGGGACCCGGCCCTCCCGGTCGCCCACCACCCACCGAACGAGACCGGATGAGCCAGCCGTTCCGGCTGACCAGCCTCAGCGCCACCGGCGGCTGCTCCGCCAAGATCGGTCAGGCCGAGCTCGCCGCGGTCCTGGCCGGGATCGCCAGCCCCGCCGTGGGACCGCTGCTGGTGGGAGCCGCCACCGGGGACGACGCCGCCGTCTGGCGGATCGGCCCGGAGCTGGCCGTGGTCGCCACCTGCGACTTCTTCCCCCCGCCGGTGGACGAGCCGGAGGACTACGGCGCCGTCGCCACCGCCAACGCCCTCTCCGACGTCTATGCGATGGGCGGCGAACCGGTGCTGCTGCTGAACCTGGTCGGCTACGACCTCGGCCGCTGGCCGGCCGCGGTCCTCGCCGCGATCCTCGCCGGCGGGGCGGAGGTCGCGGCGGAGGCCGGCTGCCAGGTCGCCGGCGGCCATTCGATCCGGTCCGCGGAGCCGCTCTTCGGGTGCGCCGTGCTCGGCACGGTCCATCCCGACCGCCTCGTCACCAACGCCGGTGCTCGCCCCGGCGACCGGCTCTGCCTCACCAAGCCGCTGGGCACCGGGGTCGTCCTGAACGCCCTCCGCCAGGATGCGGCCTCCGCCGAGGCGGTGGCGGCGGCGGTCCGGTCGATGCGGCGGCTGAACCGGGAGGCGGCCCGTGCGATGGTGGGCCTGGGCGCCCACGCCGCCACCGACGTCACCGGCTTCGGCCTCCTCGGCCACGCCCAGCGTCTGGCCGGGGAGTCGGGGGTCGCGCTCCGGATCCGGGCCGCCGACCTCCCCCTCCTGCCGGAGGCGGCGGAGCTGGTCGCGGCCGGCTTCCTCCCCGGCGGCAGCCGCCGCAACCTGGAGCTGAGCCGGGCGTCCACGACGGTCGCCGACGGAGTCTCCGCAGCGTCGCAGGCGCTGGCCGCCGACGCCCAGACCAGCGGGGGACTGCTGGTCGCGCTGCCCGCCGACGGGGCGCGCGCCCTCTGCCTCGCGGTCGCCGGAGCGGTCGAGATCGGCGAGGTGGTGGAGCCGGCGAGCGGGGACGGCGCCGGACGGATCGCGCTCGTATAGCGGGGACGCCGCATCGGAGCGTGACGGCCCCGCCGCCAGGCCGATCGCGCCCCGGTGACCGACCTGCGGTCGCCGCCACGCGGCCGCGGTGGTCCGGTGCGCTGTCGCCATCCCGGGCCGCGCCACGGGTCGACGTCGGGACCGAGCGTGCGCAGCTCCCCCCGTTCTCCGGGTGCGACCAGGGCGACGGCGCCGATCCGGCCACTGAGCGAGGAGCCCACCGGTGACGCCCCCACTCGTGACCCGACGCTGGCCCGGTGCCCTCGTCGGAACGCTGGTGGCGACCGCCGGCGCCGTCGCCACCTCCGCCAGGCCCCGGTCGCAGACCGGGGCAGCGGGGCAAACGCGCTCACCGCCCGCTGGACCGCTCTCCGGAGCCAGCGCCTCGTCGTCGACGGCAGCACCGGTCAGCCGACCGGCCTCAGCCAGGCGGTGCCGGCGGGACGGACGTACGGCGTGCGGGCGGGCGAGTGGCCGGACCTCCGCCGGGACTGCCCCGGCTCGGCCGCCCTCCACTGCCGGAGCCGAACCGCTGCGAGGCGTGGTGCGAGGTCGGTTCACTGCCGACGATCCCGACGCCTCCGCGTCGTGCCGAGGGCCGGCACGGGCCACGTCCCTACGAGGTCGGAACGGTGTTGCCCGACTGCTGGAAGTTGGCGCCAGAGGTGTCGTCGTTGGAGCCAGCGGTGGTCCAGCCGCCCATGACGTTCCCGTGCATCTACGTGTCGTCGTTAGGCCCCCCGACGATGCAGTAGGTCATGCCGCCGCTGCTCGCCCAGATGAGGTTGTGGAACACGGACAGCTTGGTGACGGTGGTGGTGATCGAGATCCCGTAGCCGTGGCCCTGGCTGTCGGCGACGACGCTGTGGAGGTTGTTGCCGGTCACGTTCACCACGGTGGCGACCAGGTCCACCGTCAGCCCGACCCCGGTGTCGCCGTCGCACGGATTGTTGGCCACGACGCAGCCGGTGACCTGGGAGACGTAGATGGCGCCTCCGGGATTGCCGGAGCAGGCGTTGCCCGACAGGTTCAGGTCCGTGTGGATGGTGCCGCTGGGCGCGTGGACCGCGACGCCGACCGTGCCCCCCGAGGCACTCGCCGCGCCGGTGTTGTCCACCACCGAGACGAGCGACCACGGCGCGGCGGTGGTGACGCTGCCGATCTCGATCTCGAAGCCGGTGTCGTCGTGACAGTTGTTGTGGCCGACGGTGCAGTCCGTCACGGAGGTGAGCGCGATGCCGCCCCCGGTGTTGACGTACGTCTCGTTCCCGGTGATGGTGACCGCCGAGTGGGTGACGCCGGCGACCGACCGGATCGCGATCCCGGGCTGGCTGCCCGTCGCCGCCGAGCAGATGTTGTCGGCGATGGTGACGTGGGAGTAGGCGTTGCCGCCGCCGGCATCGGCGAGCACGGCGATGTTGACGGCATTGGCGGTCAGCTGGCTCGCGCTGATCCCGCAGGACGAGGCGCCCTTGTAGAAGGCGAGCCCGATCCCGGCCGAGTTCGACACCTTCAGATTGCGGGCCCAGCAGTTGCTGCACCCGGCGCCGATGCTGTTGGCCGCCCCCACGTTGAAGAGGGTCAGGGTCTCCAGCGTCCCATTCGTGACGTTCACCAGCGTCAGGCCGGGCCCGGTCGTGTTCCGGATGGTGAGCCCGCGGATCACCACCCCGGTCGGAGTGGCGCCCGACGCGACCACGATCGCGGCATTCTGGGCCGTCTGGTTCACGCCGTTCCCATCGAGGGTGCCGATCCCCTCGATGAGGATCGTCGAGCCGCCGAGCGTGAGGAGGTCGATGCTGACGCCATTGGCGAGGATGACGGTGCCGTCGATCAGGAGATGCGCGCTGGCGGGGACGGTGACGGTCGCGGCCTGGATCAGGAAGGTGCCCTGGGGGATGTAGCACATGCCGCCGCCGGGGTTGGGCTGGGTGACCGAGGCGGCCAGGGCGGCGTTGATGGCGGCGGCGCCGTCATGGACGCCGTCCCCGACGGCGCCATAGTCCAGCACGTTGTAGATGCTCGTGGCCGCCATGATGATCCTTCCTGCACGGGTGGGTTGGAGCGGGCGAGCGGTGCGTCCGATCGGCCGGGTCCCCGGGCCCTGCTGGGCAGCCCAGCAGTTGGGTGGCCCACATCCGCCGCCGCCTCGGAGCCTTCGTCCTGCGCTCCGGAACGTCGGCGAAAAGCGGTGACGGAGGCGAGGCTCGCATCCCCATCGCGCGAGGCGCCCGCCGACAGCAGCGCCCGCGCGAGCCGCAGAGACGGGCTCGCCCCGGATCCTGGGCTCCGGCCCCGGTCGCGCCCACGCCGGTGGAGGCGCTGTCGCCTGACGCGCAGTCGGCGCTGACGGCCCCCGAGGTTCAGCAGACGCCCTTCCGCTCGGGGGCTGCTCCGGCTGATCGGCCCCTCCGCAGCCGGTCCGCTGCGATGGCCTGTCGTCGGGCGCCGCCGATGCGGTCGTGTCGCGGACCCGGCGCCCGCTGCCAGCGCGGGCACGACGAGGGCGGCCCGGAGCCGACGGCGACGCGGCCGGCCGTCGTAACCGAGCCGGTTGGGCGGCGTTCCACCCGGCGATGGCGGTCTGGCGGCTCCCGGGGCCCGCGAGCGGACCCGTCGGATGCCCGAGCGCGGCCCGGATCGGCGCCGCCGCGGCGATGGCGCTCCTGGCCGCGGGGTGCTCGACGGTCCCGGGCCGGCCAGGCCCCAGATCGTCCCCGACCCTCCGGCCCACCCCCTCGAGGCCGGTCCCATCCGCGTCGGCCCCGGGTGGGCCCCTCCGGCCGGCGCCCGGGATCGAGGTGCCGCCGGGCTTCCGGGCCCAGGTCTACGCCAGCGGCCTGAACCAGCCCACCGCGATGGCATTCGGGCCCGACCGGCGCCTGTACGTCACGGAGGCGACCGGAGCGGTGGTGACGGTCGCCCCGGGGTCCCACCGACCCACGCTCTTCGCGGGACGGATCCCGTCTCCGCTCGGGCTGGCGTGGATCGGACGCAGGCTCTTCGTCTCGGCCCAGGGCCAGGTGGAGCGCCTGACGCTGGAGCGGGGGCGGGCGGTCGGGCGCCGGACGATCGTGCGCGGGCTGCCGTTCGGGCTCCACCAGCAGGACAACATCGTGGTCGGCCCCGGCCGCCGTCTCTACCTGGGCAGCGGCTCCACCTGTGACGTCTGCCGGGAGCGGAGCCGCTATTCCGCGACCATCCTGTCCGTGCTCCCGAGTGGTCGCGGCCTGCGGGTGGTGGCGTCGGGAACCCGCAATCCCTACGGCCTGGCGGTGCAGCCCGGGACCGGGCAGCTCTATGCGACCGTCAACGGCCAGGACGACCTCGGGACGGCGTCGGACCCGGAACCGGCCGACATGCTGGTCCGCGTCGTCGCCGGGGGCCGGTACGGGTGGCCCGTCTGCTGGCCCGACGCCCGCCGTCTGGCACTGGTGGGCGACTGCCGGGGCGTGCGCGCACCGGCCGCGTACCTCGGACCCCACGCGTCCGCCGACGGCCTCGCGTTCTACACCGGTCGCAGCTTTCCCGCCGCCTATCGCGGCAATGCCTTCGTGGCGGAGTGGGGCCAGTACCTCACGACGGCCGGTCCCGGCCAGCGGGTGGTGCGCATCGTCCTCGACCCGCGCGGGGCGGCCACCACCTCCCGCACCAGCGTCTTCGCCCGCGGCTTCGAGCACCCGATCGCGGTCGTGGTCGATCCCCGGGGCGCCCTGCTGGTGGCGGACTGGGGCAAAGGGGTCATCTACCGGATCCAGGCCCGCCGCGATCGCTGAGCCGGCGGGGGCGGCCCTGCCGTCGCCGGTCCCCCTCAGCTGCCGCCGTCCGCACCCGCCGGGGGGGCCGGCGGGCCGGCCGCGGCGGAGGGCTGAGGGAGGGGCAGGCGCGCGCAGGGGAAGCAGGCGAGCGCGTTGCCGCCCAGCACCCGCGAGGTGCCAGCGGGATCGAGGCCGAGGCCCTCGGGCGCCTCGAAGGGTCGGTAGTCGGCCATCGCGAACGGGCAGTCGGTCCCGGCCAGGACGCGGTCGTCCCCGACCAGGTCGAGCAGGTACCGGGTGGGCGCCTCGGTGAAGAGGACGGTGTCGTACCAGAACCAGCGGAGCAGGTCCGATGGCAGCCGCCGCGCGACCCCCTGGTTGCCGGGCCAGCGCAGGAAGGCCGCCTCCATCCGGCCGTACTGGTATGGGAAGAAGCCGCCGGCGTGGGTCAGCACCAGGCGCAGCCCGGGGAAGCGGCCGGGCACGTCGACGGCGATCAGGCGACCGATGGCAAGGGTGGTCTCGAACGGATTGCCGACGCTGTTGGCGAGGAAGTGGTCGCGCATGTGCCCCGGGGGCTGGAAGTACCCGGGGTGGAGGATGATCGGGACCTGGAGCCGCTCGGCGGCGCTCCAGAGCGGTGTGTAGTGGGCGGCGTCGAGTCCGCCCACCTGCGGGTTGGACGCGAGGAGGCCGCCGACGGCGCCCAGCGCCACCGCTCGCTCCAGCTCCTCGGCGGCGGCGCCCCCGTCGAGGTCCGGGAGCGCGGCCAGGAAGCGCAGGTCGGTGCGTCCGCGGCTGACCTGCTGGAGCGCGTCGGTGAGCGCACCGCACCACGCCACCTGCACCGGCACGGTCTGGGCCGCCTTGACCAGGTCGATCCACGGCCCCACGATGCTGAGGTCGACGCCGCGGGCCGCCTGCGCCCGCTGGCGCACCTCCACCTCGCGCAGCCCCTGCGGGGCGAAGCGACCGCGCACCCCGTCCACCACCAGGGCCGCGTCACCGGGGTCGCGCCGGATCACGGTGAGGCCCTCGGGCGCGTGGGCGAAGGCGGCATCCGGGACCAGGTGGCCGTGGACGTCGACGACCGGCGTGGCGTCGTGCATGTGGGTCCCCTTGGCGTCGGTTCGACCGTCCGGGGGTGCGGGCAGCCCCGGGCGGGGATGGTACCGCCGTCGACCCGCTTCAGGACCGCGCCGGCGGCCGGCACCCGGGCGGATGGGGACCGGTGATCGCGGCGGTACACTGCCAGCCTGGGCTGCGACCCACACGGGCGCGAGGAGGGTGATCAGGATGCCGAGGCAGCTGGTGCGCTTGACCGAGCCGATGGTCCGGGACGGGGGCCGGCTGCGTCCGGCATCGTGGGACGAGGCCCTCGACCGCGCCGCCGCCGGTCTGGCCCGGTCCCGGGCCCGGGGCGGGACCACCGCCTACGGGATGTTCAGCTGCTCCAAGGCCACCAACGAGGTGAACTACCTGGCCCAGAAGTTCACCCGGGTGGTGATGGGCAGCAACAACGTCGACAGCTGCAACCGAACGTGACACGCGCCTAGCGTCGCCGGTCTGGCGGCCGTGTTCGGTGCCGGGGGCGGTACCAGCTCCTACCAGGAGATCGAGGAGACCGACTGCATCCTCCTGTGGGGCTCCAACGCCCGCGAGACCCACCCGATCTTCTTCCACCACCTCCTGCGCGGGGTGCGCCGGGGCGCCCGTCTGTACGTCATCGACCCGCGCCGCACGGTGTCGGCGCAGTGGGCCGACGTGTGGCTGGGGATCGACGTCGGCTCCGACATCGCCCTCGCCAACGCGATGGCGCGGGAGATCATCCGTGCCGGCCTCACCAACGCCACCTTCATCGACCGGGCCACCCGGGGTTTCGACGCCTTCGCCGCCGCGGTCGAGCCCTGGACGCTGGAGCGGGGCGCCCGCGACACCGGGGTGCCGGCGGCGGCGATCCAGGAGCTGGCCCACGCCTACGCGCGGGCGGACCGGGCCCAGCTGTGCTGGACCCTCGGCATCACCGAGCACCACAACGCCACCGACAATGTGCTGGCGCTGATCAACCTCGCCCTCCTCACCGGCCACGTCGGCCGCTACGGGTCGGGGCTCTGCCCGCTCCGCGGCCAGAACAACGTCCAGGGCGGCGGCGACATGGGCGCGATCCCCAACAAGCTGCCCGGCTTCCAGGACGTCGAGGCCGACGGGGCGGCGCGGGCCCGCTTCGCCGCCCGCTGGGGCGCCCCGGTGCCGCCCCGGTCCGGCTGGCACCTCTCGGAGATGCTGGACGCGATGGACCGCGGCGAGCTCACCTGCGCGTACATCATCGGTGAGAACCCGGCCCAGTCGGAGGCCGACCAGACCCGCGCGCTGCGGCTGCTGCAGGGACTCGACCACCTGGTGGTGCAGGACATCGTCCTCACCCGGACCGCCGAGCTCGCCGACGTGGTCCTGCCCGCCTCGGCGACGTGGGCGGAGTCGGAGGGCACCGTCACCTCCAGCGAGCGCCGGGTGCAGCGGGTGCGGCGCGCGCTCGACCCCCCGGGGCAGGCCCGCGACGACCTCGCGATCCTCTGCGACCTCGCCCGGCGGCTCGGCCACGACCTCGGCGAGCCCCGAGCCGAGGCGATCTGGGACGAGCTGCGGGAGCTCTCGCCGATGCATGCCGGGATGAGCTACCGGCGGCTGGAGGAGCGGGGCGGCCTGCAGTGGCCGTGCCCGGACGCCGACCACCCCGGGACCCTCTTCCTGCACCAGCGGCTGTGGGCGGAGACCCCGGCGGACCGGGGCGAGCCGGCGCCGTTCTTCCCGGTGGCCTTCGAGCCGCCCGTCGACCTCCTCACCCCGGAGTTCCCGATCCGGCTCACCACCGGGCGCCGGCTGGACTCCTTCAACACCGGGGTGCAGACGTCGGGGTACACCTCCCCGCTCCGCCGGGCCGAGAGCCTCGACCTCGCGCCGGAGGACCTCGCCCGCCTCGGCCTCCGCGAGGGCGAGCGGGTGCGGGTCGTCTCCCGGCGCGGCGCGGTGGAGGCGGCGGTGCGGGCGGACCCGATCCTGCGCCCGGGGCTGGCCTTCATGACCCTGCACTTCCCGGACCAGGTCGCGACCAACGTCCTCACCATCGACGCCACCGACCCCAAGTCGGGAACGGCGGAGTTCAAGGCGACCGCGATCCGGGTCGAGCGGATCGCGTCCGCCGTGGTCGCCGCGGCCGGGGCCGCGGTGGGACCGGCGCCGTAGTGGACCTCCGGAGCGAGCCCGGACGGGCCACCGCAGAGGAGCGGGCCGCGGTCGACGCCGTGCTGGGCGCGCCGGACGGGCTCTGGGACGGGGGCGCACGCGCCCCCGACGACGCTCGCCTGGCGCTGGGCGGCCACGCGGCGCGGGACCGGCGCCAGCGCCTGCTGCCGGCCCTGCATGCGCTCCAGGACGGGGTCGGGTGGCTCAGCCCGGGCGGTCTCGCCTACGTCTCGGCGCGCCTCACCGTGCCTCCCGCCGAGGCGTTCGGCGTGGCCAGCTTCTACGCCCTCTTCTCCACCGCCCCCCGGCCCGCCACGGTGCTCCACGTCTGCGACGACATCGTCTGCCGGGGCCAGGGCGCCGAGGCCGTCTGCCAGGCGCTCACCGAGCGCTTCGGCCCGGCGCTGGGCGAGCCGCGTCCGGGAGCCCCGGGGGCGGACGACCCCGCCTGGGACCGCGGTCGGGTGCCGGCCACCGGCTGGGTGCGCAGCCCCTGCCTCGGCCGCTGCGAGCAGGGATCGGCCGCTCTGGTCCAGCGGACGGTCGGGGCGGGCGCGCAGCCGCGCGCCACGAGCCTCGCTCCGGCCCCGCTCGCGGCCCTGCTCGAGGTGCTCGGCGGCGGCGCGCCGCCGGTGCCCGCGGGGCGGCCGCCGGCGCCGCAGGCGGCGCGGGCGCCGCGGGACCCCGGCCTGCGGCTGCTCCGCCGGGTCGGGCTGGTCGATCCCGCCTCGCTGGACAGCTATCGGGCCCACGGCGGCACGAAGGCGCTGCGGAGCGCGCTCGCGCTGGGGCCGAGCGGGGTGATCCGCGAGCTGGAGGCGGCCCGGCTGCTCGGACGCGGGGGCGCGGCCTTCCCCACCGCCGCCAAGTGGCAGGCGGTCGCCGCCAACCCCGCCCGGCCCCACCTGGTCGTGTGCAACGCCGACGAGTCCGAGCCCGGCACCTTCAAGGACCGGGTGGTGATGGAGCTGGACCCCTTCGCGGTGGTGGAGGCGCTCACCGTCATGGGCTTCGCCTGCGGCGCCGGGGCCGGATACCTGTACGTCCGCGGCGAGTACCCGGAGGCCGAGGCCCGGCTGCGCGCCGCGATCGTCGACTGTCGCCGGCGCGGCCTCCTCGGCGACCGGGTGCTGGGCACCGACTTCGCCTTCGACATCGAGTGCCGTCGCGGGGCCGGCGCCTACATCGCCGGCGAGGAGACTGCGCTCTTCCGCTCCATCGAGGGCGGCCGGGCGGAGCCCCGCAACAAGCCGCCGTTCCCCTCCGACGTCGGCCTCTTCGGCCGCCCCACCGCCGTCAACAACGTGGAGACCCTGCTCTGCGTGCTGGAGGCGCTGACGGTCGGCGGCCCCGCCTTCGCCGCGATCGGCACCGAGGGCTCGACCGGGACCCGCCTGTTCTGCGTCGCCGGCGCCGTCGAGCGTCCCGGCCTCTATGAGTTCGCCTTCGGGGCGACGCTCCGCCAGGTGCTGGACGCCGCCGGCGGGGTGCGGGGCGGCCGTGCCCTGCGGGCGGCCCTGCTCGGTGGCGTCGCCGGGTCCTTCGTCGGTGCCGACGCGCTCGACGTCCCGCTCACGTTCGAGGGGGTGCGCGCGATCGGCGCCTCTTTGGGATCCGGGGTGGTGGTGGCGGTCGACGACACCGTGGACGTGATGGACCAGGTCCTCCGGATCGCCCGCTTCTTCCGCGACGAGTCGTGCGGCCAGTGCGTCCCCTGCCGGGTCGGCACCGTGCGCCAGGAGGAGGCGCTGGCCCGGTTGGCGGCGGCCCGTCCGCTGGGGTCGGCGGCGGCGGAGCAGGGTCGCCTCGACGACCTGGCCCAGGCGATGCGCGACGCGTCCATCTGCGGGCTGGGTCAGACCGCCGCGATCGCGGTCCAGTCCGCCATCCGGCTCGGGCTCATCGGTCCCGGCCGCGAGGCGGCGCCGTGACCGCGACGTTCGTGGGGATCCCCTCCCGGCTGGTCACCTGCACCGTCGACGGCCGGGCGGTGACGGTGCCGGAGGGGACCACGGTGCTGGGGGCGTGCCGCGGGCAGGGGATCGACACCCCCACCCTCTGCTACGGGGAGACGCTCACCCCGGCCAACGCCTGCCGGGTCTGCGTGGTCGAGGTGGAGGGGTCCCGCGCCCTCGTCCCCGCCTGCTCCCGGAAGGTGGAGCCGGGGATGGTGGTGCGCACCGACTCCGAGCGGGTGCGCACCAGCCGCAAGCTGGTGCTGGAGCTGCTGGGGTCCTCGGTGGATCTCGGTCTCACCGGCTCCGAGGTGCGCAGGTGGATGGCGCGCTACCGGGCCGACCCGGGCCGCTTCGGGCCCAAGGTGGCGACCGCGCACCCCCGGGACGACGCCCGGGCCGGCCACCACGATGCCCCGCTGGCGGCGGGGGCGGAGGCCTGCTCGCAGCCGGTGAAGGTCGACAACGAGGACTACGTGCGCGACTATGCCCGCTGCATCCTCTGCTACAAATGCGTGGAGGCCTGCGGCACCGACGCCCAGAACACCTTCGCCATCGCCGTCGCCGGGCGGGGATTCGGGGCCAGGATCTCCACCGAGTACGCCGTTCCCCTGCCCGACTCCGCCTGCGTGTACTGCGGCAACTGCATCCAGGTCTGTCCCACCGGGGCGCTGATGTTCCGGAGCGAGTACGAGATGCGCCAGGCCGGCACCTGGGACCAGCAGCGGCAGACCGTCACCACCACCATCTGCCCCTACTGCGGGGTCGGATGCAGCCTCGAGCTCCACGTCCAGGACAACACCATCGTGAAGGTGACGTCGCCCGAGGACCACGACGTCACCCGGGGCAACCTCTGCGTCAAGGGCCGCTTCGGGTTCCAGTTCGTCCAGAACCGCCGGCGCGAGGACTGACCGGGGCGGCCCCGCCCGGGCCGGGGTGGGATGATCGGGCCCATGGGCGCGGGCGATGGGGGCCGGCCGGGGGCGGCGACCATCCACTTCACCGAGGTGGGGCCGCGCGACGGCTTCCAGAACCTGGCGCAGGGCCTCCCCACCGCGGTCAAGCTGGAGGTGATCCGGGGTCTGCTCGCCACCGGGGTGGACCTCGTGGAGGTCACCGCCTTCGTCTCGCCGACCTGGGTGCCGCAGCTGGCCGACGCCGAGGCCGTGTGCGCCGCGCTCGACCTGCCGCGGCTGGGAGCCCGGGCGCGGGTGCTGGTCCCCAACCGCCGGGGTCTGGCGCGGGCGCTGGCCGCCGGGGCCGGGCGGGTGGTGGGCACGGTGGGGGTGACCGACGGCTTCAACCGGCGCAACGTCAACCGCGGCGTCGGGGAGAGCCTCCGCGAGCTCACCGCCCTGGTGGCCGAGGCGGGAGCCGCCGCCGCGGTCGACGTCAGCCTCAGCTGCGCCTTCGGCTGCCCGTTCGAGGGACGGGTGGCCCCCGAGCGGGTCGTCGCGCTGGCCCTCGCGTGCGTCGACGCCGGGGTCGACGAGGTGGGGATCGCCGACACCATCGGGGTCGCCACCCCGCCCGAGGTGGAGCGGGTCTGCGGCCGGCTCCGGGACGCGGGCCTCGCCTCGGACCGGGTCGCCCTCCACCTCCACGACACCCGCGGGGTCGGGCTGGCCAATGCCGCCGCCGCCGCCGCCCTGGGGATCCGACGGTTCGAGGGGTCGGTGGGCGGGATCGGGGGCTGCCCCTTCACCCCGCGCGCCACCGGCAACGTCTGCAGCGAGGACCTGCTCCACCTCCTCGGGAGCCTCGGGTATGGGGTGGGGGCCGACCTCGGCGCCTACCTGGAGGTCGCCAAGGGGCTGGCGGGCCGCCTCGGCCGGGAGCTCCCCGGCCGGCTCCACCGGGCCGGCCTGTGGACCGGGGCCCCGCTGGTGGACACCGCGGCGCTTCCGGGATAGCGGCGACGGGGGGCGGCCCGGTGGGCGCCGCCGCCGCTCGCCGGTGACCGCACCCCGGGTCCGTGCCTGCTGGCGCGGGGCCCTCGGTCAGGCGGGCGGCGCTCCCCCCGCGGGGGTGGGGGCGGCGGCGGTCCCGGCCCGGGGCGCCGGTGGCCCCGTCTCGGCGGCGCGGGCGTCGGTGGCGGGAGGAGGGGCGTCGGTCTCCAGCGCGACGCAGTAGCCGAGCACGATGATCTGCCCGACCGCGAACGCGTAGAAGAGGATGAGGAAGAAGAGGGCGAACGTCTTGCCGTACGTGGCGAAGCCGTGCTCCAACCGGAAGGTGAGCGGGAACAGGAGCGTGAACGCCTCCAGGAACACCCCGGCGGCGATCGCCCCCGGCAGCACCCCGCCGAGCCGGTGGCGGCGGTTGGGGACGACGAGGAAGATGATGGTGAACAGCACCGAGCCCACCACCACCGCGGCGACGATCTGGACGATCAGGGCCAGCGGGCCCGAGGCCAGCGCCCGGGGCACCACCGGCAGCGAGGCCAGCCCGGCGAGGAGCGAGGAGCTCAGCACGACGGGCCCCGCCAGCACGGTGAAGACGACGATCATCCCGACCGCCATCAGCTTCTGGCGGACGAAGTCGCGGCTCCGGCAGCCGGCCAGGGTCGAGAGGCCCTGGTCCATGGCGCCGAAGAGAGCGCTCCCGCTCCACAGGAGGCCGACCACGCCGACCACGGCGAGGACGCCGCGGTGCTGGCGGAAGGCGCTGAGGGCCGCCACCACCTGGGCGCCGCTCCCACCGGGGAGCATGCCCCGGACCTCGCGCCGGAGCAGGTGGGTCGCCCCCTGGTCCTGGAGGATGAACCCCAGCACGCCCAGCGCCAGGATGACGATCGGGAAGAAGGCGAAGATCAGGTTCCAGGCGATCAGGGTGGCCCAGTTGCCGCCCTGGCGGTCGAGATAGCGGAGGACGACCCGCACCGGCAGCAGTCGGCGCAGGCGGTGCTTCACGGAATCAGCGTAGCCGGGGTGGGCGCGGCTGGCCGAGACCGGGGAGGGTGTGCCGGGCGCGGCCCTCTGCGACACTGGCGAGGTGTCGGCCCCAGTCGCGGTGGCGGTGGCGGGCCTGGTCAAGGACTACGGCTCGGTCCGGGCCGTTGACGGGCTCGACCTCACCGTGGCCCTGGGCGAGGTGGTGGCAGTCCTGGGACCGAACGGTGCCGGCAAGACCACGACCCTGGAGGTGATCGAGGGGCTGCGGCGGCCGGACGGCGGGACGGTGCGGGTCCTCGGGGAGTCGCCGGCGCGGGCGCGGCGACGGGTGGGGGTCCAGCTGCAGGAGGGGGCGCTGTACGCTGACCTCAGCTGCGCGGAGACCCTCGGGTACTTCGCCCGCTGCTACGGGGTGGAGGCGGAGCCGGGCCCGCTCCTGGAGCTGGTCGGCCTGGCGGGCCTCGACGAGCGCCGCACCGAGCGCCTCTCCGGCGGCCAGAAGCGGCGGCTCCAGATCGCGCTCGCGCTCTGCAACAACCCCGAGCTCGTCATCCTGGACGAGCCGACGACCGGCCTCGACCCGCTCAGCCGGCGGCAGACCTGGGAGCTCGTCCGCCGCCTCCACGCCGACGGGCGGACGATCCTGCTCACCACCCACTACATCGAGGAGGCGGAGGCGCTGGCGGACCGGGTGGTGATCGTCGACCGCGGGACGGTGATCGACGAGGGCTCGCCGGCGGGGCTGGTGCAGGGGCTGGGGACGGTGGTCACGGTCAGCCTCACCGCGCCGGCGGCGGCCGGCCTGGATCGGCTGCCAGGCCTGGTCCAGGCCGGGCACGACGGGGACCGCTGGCGGCTGCGGACCAAGGAGGCGGGGCCGCTCCTCGCCGCCCTCACCGACCGGCTGGGGCCGTCGGGGCTCCGGGACGTCCTGGTCCAGGGACCGACCCTGGAGGATGTCTTCCTCGCCCGCACCGGGCGGCGGATCGAGGGCGGCGACGACGTCCCCGACCGGGCCGCATGAGCCTGGTGGCGCCGGGCGGCCACCCCGGCGGCACCCGGATCGCCTCGCTCACCCGCCCGGCCCGCGGCGGCGCGCCGGCGCTCTTCCTGCGCCTGGCCCGGATGAACCTTGTGATCATCCGCCGCAACCGCCAGATCCTGGTCTTCAACATCCTCGTGCCGCTGCTGATGATCCTCATCTTCGGGGGGCTGTTCCAGAGCCACGCCGCCGAGGTGGCCGTCGCCGGGCCGCCGCGGGCGCTGGCGGTGCTGCGGTCGGCGCTCCCGCGCCGCAGCTTCCGGGTGGAGCGGCTCACCGCCGCCGCCGCCCGTCGCGCCGTCGCCGACGGGTCGGCCGCGGTCGCCCTCATCGTGCCGACCCACGGCGGCCGCCCGCTGCCGGTGACGGTGGTGGAGAACGCCGCCAACGTCACCGACAACGGCTCCCGCACCGCGGTGGCGGAGGCCGCCGTGGCCCGGCTCAACCAGGCCCTGCTGGGGACGGCCCCGGCCGCGGTGGCGGTGGTGGCCACGGTGGCGGCGGCGGGAGGGGCGCGGTCGACGACGCTCGCCGGCAACGACTACATCCAGTTCCTCACCCCCGGAGTGCTCGCCTACGCGGTCTTCACCGCCGGGGTGCTCGGCGCCGCCCTGCGCACGGTGTCGGACCGGGAGCGCGGAACCCTGCGCCGGGTCCGGGCCACGCCGGTGCCGATCGGCATCTTCCTCGCCGCCCAGATCCTCGCCCAGCTGGTCCTGGTGGTGGTGCAGGTGGTGGTCCTGCTGGGGGTGGCCCGCGCCGTCTACGGGGTGGGGATCGGGCCCCAGCCCTGGAGCCTCGCCCTGCTCACCCTGATCGGCGCCCTCTGCTTCCTCGCCTTCGGCTTCCTCATCGCCGGGGTCGCCCGAGGGGAGCAGGCGGCCCTCACCATCGGCAACCTCTTCTCGCTCCCCCAGCTCTTCGTCGCCGGGATCTTCTTCCCGATCTCGCAGTCGCCGAGTTGGCTGCAGGCCCTGTCGGCGGTGATGCCGCTCCGGTACTTCAGCGACGGACTGCGCGGGCTGATGGCCGAGGGGCAGTCCCTGGGCGCGGTCGGCGTCGACGTCCTGGTCCTCGCCGGCCTCGGGATCGTCGCGCTGGTGGTGGCGGGGCGCACCTTCCGTTTCGACCCGGTGGGGGCGTCGCGGTGAGCGACGCCGACCCGCCGGATGCGGGCGGCGGCGAGGGGCCGCTGCGCGACCTGGTCGTCGTCGACCTGTCGCGGGTCCTGGCCGGACCGTATGCCACCATGCTGCTCGCCGACCTCGGTGCGCGCGTCATCAAGGTGGAGCGCCCCCGCCGGGGTGACGACACCCGCCACTGGGGTCCTCCGTTCGTGGGACCGTCGTCGGAGCCCGAGAGCGCCTACTTCCTCGCGGTCAACCGCAACAAGGAGTCGATCGCGCTCGATTTCGGCGATGCCGGCGATCGCGCCCTGCTGCTCCGCCTGGTGGCGCGCGCGGACGTGCTGGTCGAGAACTTCCGCCCCGGCCAGCTGGCGCGCCACGGTCTCGACCTCGACGCGATCCGGCAGGGCCATCCGAGCCTCGTCGTGCTCTCGATCTCGGGCTTCGGCCCCGACGGCCCCGACGCCGGGCGTCCCGGCTACGACCACATCCTCCAGGGCGAGGGCGGCCTGATGAGCGTGACCGGGCCGGGGCCGGGGCAGCCGACCCGGATCGGGGTCCCGGTGGTCGACATCCTGGCCGGGACCTTCGGCGCCATGGGGGTCCTGGCCGCGCTCCACGAGCGGGCGCGCACGGGGCAGGGCCAGCTCGTGCACAGCTCGCTGCTCGGAGCCGCGGTGGCGAGCCACGTCTACCAGGGGACGCGCTGGCTCCTCGCCGGCGAGGTGCCGGTGCCGCTCGGCAACCGCCACCCCACCATCGTCCCCTACGGCGCCTTCCGGTGCGGCGACCGGCTGATCCAGATCGCGGTCGGGACGGAGGCGATGTGGCAGCGTCTGGCGGAGCGGCTCGGGCTGCCCGCCACCGACCCGCGGTTCCGGACCAACCGCGACCGGGTCGTCAACGTCGACGCGCTCACCGCCGCGATCGAGGCTCGTCTCGCCACCCGGCCACCGGAGGCCTGGCTCGCCGACCTTGAGGCCCTCGACATCCCCTGCGGCGAGATCCGCTCCATCGACGAGGTCTATGGGTCGGCCCAGGTGGCGGCGCAGGGGTTGGTGGTGGAGGTCGACCACCCCACCCTGGGCCGCATCCGCCTGCCCGGGCCGCCGCTGCGCTCCCCCCGGGGCCGAGCCCGGCACCAGCCGCCCCCTCTCCTCGACGAGCACGGGCCCCGGATCCGGGCCTGGCTGGGATCCGAGGGGGCCCGGTCGGGCGCGGAGGCGGCGACCTAAGGCGCCTGACCCGCGCGCGGGCTGCCACCGTCGCGCGGTCCGTGGCCGGGCGCGGTCCGCCGCGCCCGACGCCCGCGCTCAGCCGCGGCGGCGATCTCCCGCCGAGCCCCCCGGGCGAAAAGGCTCCGCCGGGACTCCCCGCGGTGCCCGAGGCACGGTCGATGCGTGCCAGGCGCATCGGTGCTCGTCGGCGCCCCGGTTCAGCTCCGGCCGGCCGCCGCAGCGGCCCGCTCGACCGCCGCCGCGGGTCGACGACGCACGCGCCGACCGCCAACCGACCGCTTGACAAGCTATGTCTGACACAGTATTTTGCGAGACGTGGTCGCGCCGCCCCGCCCCGGGTTGACCGAACTGCGGCGGGGGGTGGTGGAGTTCTGCGTGCTGGCCCTCCTCGACACCGCCGATCGCTACGGGCTGGAGCTGGTCCGCACGCTCGCCGCGATGGACGGGCTGGTGACCAGCGAGGGCACCGTGTACCCGCTGCTGAACCGGCTTCGTGAGGGCGGCCTGGTGGCCACCGACTGGCGCCAGACCGATGGGACCCGGCCGCGCAAGTACTACGCGATCACCGCCGACGGGCGGAGCGCGCTGGCCCGCTTCCGCGCCGACTGGGTCCGGTTCCGCGAGGGGGTCGACCGGGTCCTCGCCGGCCCTGCGCGGCCCGGGGCGTGACCCCCTCCCCCCGCGTCCACCCGCTGGCGGAGCGGTTCCGTCGCCAGCTGCGCACGGCCGCGCGGGAGCTGCCGGCGCGCCCCCGGCGGCCGCTCCTGGAGGCGATCGACGCCCACCTGGAGGAGGCCGCCGGGCCGGACGCGACCGAGCTGGAGGTGCGCACGGCCCTGGAGCGGCTCGGCAGCCCGGAGGCGATCGTGGCCGCGGCGCAGCCCGAGGGGACCAGGCTCCGCGGCGCGCCCGTCCTCGAGGTGGCGGCGCTGCTCCTGCTGTCGCTGGGATCGCTGGTGGTTCCCGTCCTCGGCTGGCTCGTGGGGGCCGTCCTCGTCCTGCTCTCCACCCGCTGGACCCGCGTCGACAAGCTCCTCGGGATCCTGGTCTGGCCGGGGGGCTTCGGCGCTCTCTGGTTGTTCGGCCTCGCCGCCCCGGGCGTCCATTCGGCGTTCAGCTGCTCCCAGCTGGCCGGCCAGCCGCTCCGCTGTGGTTCCAGCGGACCGCCGCTGGCGCTGGTCGTCCTCCTGAGCGTGGTCCTGCTGGGCGCACCCCTGCTGGTGCTGGTCCGCCTGGCTGGCCGCCTGCGGGGCGGGTGACCACCCAACCGTCACGTCCGGGACGACCGAGCAGGGTCGCGACGCGGCCGATCGCCTGGGCGGCGCCGAGCCCCCCGCGCGGCCCCGGATGGGGCCGCACCCCAGCCGCCGCCGACATCGACCTAGCCCGGCCCGGCCCACCCGGGTGCCACCGGTCGCTGCCCCGCGGACCCCCTCCGGCTACGCCAGCAAGGAGCAGGTGGCCAGCCCGGTGCAGTCGTTGGGGAGGTTGTCCGTGGCCCGGTTGCCGCTGCCGATGACGACCGTCCCGCCGTTGTTGAGCAGCCCGCCCCCCACCGTGGCCGCCCGGTTGCCCGACAGGGTGGTGCCGGTGAGGCTGAGGCTGCCGAGGTTGTCGATCCCGCCGCCCCCGGACAGCGAGGTGTTGGCGGTCACGGTGACCCCGTCGAGGGTCGCCGCACCGTAGTTGAGCAGACCGCCGGCGCCGGTGTTGGCGCTGATCAGGGCGTCGGCCACCGTCAGCCGGGCGGGGTCGCCGGGGTGGCCCTGATTGTAGATGCCGCCGCCATGGTTGCCGGTGATCGCCCCACCCTGGACCCGCACCACCGCGCCGAAGTTGTCGAACAGCCCAGCATGCAGCGCCAGGTTGCCGGCGATGGTGCTCCCGGTCAGCGTGACCAGCGCGCCGACGGCGTTGTAGACGGCGCCGAACCCGGCCGGGTCGGCGCAGGGGATAAGGCACCCGTTGCCGTCGAGCGTGCTCGAGGTGATCGTCGCCCGTCCGCCCTCGTCGTCGATGCCGGCGCCATAGTGAGCCTCGTTGCCGGTGACGGCGGAGGCGGTGAGGCTCATGGTGCTGCCGGGAGCGTTGTAGATGGCCCCGCCGCCGTAGGGGCTGGCGGCATCGCCGGCGGCATTGCCGACGAAGCGGCTGCGGCTGATCGTCATCGCCCCCACGTTGATGATCCCGCCGCCGTTGTTGCCGGCGATGTTCCCTGCCACGGTGGTCCCCACCATGCTGAGGTCGCCCCGATTGAGGATGCCGCCGCCGATGTGGTCGACGCGATTGTCGGCCACCACCGAGTCGTCCAGGGTGAGGTGGCCCCGGGCGCTGCCGATGGCCTGGTTGAAGATGCCCCCGCCGCTGCTGTCCAGGAACTCGGTGCGGTTGCCGGAGACGGTGGCGTGGCTGAGCACCATGGTCGCACCGTGGTGGTTGTAGAGGCCGGCGCCGTCGCTGCTGCCGGGACCGCCGTTGCCGTCCACCCGGCTGCCGGACTCGATCCGGGTCAGCCCGCCGTGATTGTTCATGATCCCCGACCCCTGGAAGGCGCTGTTGTCGTCGACGGAGCTGGCGATGAGGGTCAGCCGGCCGGTGTTGTAGATGCCGCCGGCATTGATCGTGTGGTGCTTGGTGGTGGTGATCCGGCAGCTTCCGACGGACCCCGCCGCGGGCCGCCCGGGAGCGGGCGTCTCGGCGCACCCGTTGCCGGTGACCGCCACCCGGTCCAGGGTCAGGGTGCCCACGGTGTGGATGCCGGCGCCGGTCCCGACCAGGCCGCCCGGATCGCCGCTCAGGCCGCCGGTGATGGTGAGGGCCGCGACCGTGACATGCGCACCGAGGCCGATGGAGAGGATCGAGTTGGTGTTCTGGGGGCGCAGGACTGTCACCCCGACCCCGCGGCCGCGGAGCGTGATCGCGGCCGTCCGGCTGACGTCGAGGTTGGCACGAAAGGTGCCGGGGCGAAGGCAGACGATCTCGGTGGCGGCGGTCCCGTCAGCCGTCCGCAGCGCGCTCGCGAGCGCTGAACCCGAGCCCACCGTCACGGTGCAGGGGAGGGCGGCGGCGCGGGCCGCGCCCAGCGGGCTGATGGCGGCGGCGACCCCCCCGCCGAGGAGGAGCAGGGCGGCCGAGGCCCACCCGAGGAGCGCGCGGACGACTGCCCCACCGGCTGGGGGGCGGCTGGGGTGGCGGCGCGACCTTGAGGGTGTTCTCACCTTCCACCATGTACCACGACCGTCCCGGCCGCCCGATCGCCGGACGGCCACGGAGCGGTGACAGGTGGGCGTCGGGGCCGCTGGAGGCGAGCCGACCACACGGGGCCGGCCGCCATCCTGTGGGTCACGACCCGAGACCGCAAGGGGAGCGATGGCGCCAGCCGACGACTTCGACCGGGCCGCCGCGGCGCTGGCGCCGCTGGTCGCGGCCCTCACCCCCGACGAGCTGGCGCGGCCGACGCCGTGCGCCGCCTGGGACGTGCGTGCCCTCGTCAACCATGTGGTCTTCGGGCTGCGGCTGTTCGCCGCGAGCCTCCGGGGCGAGCCCCTGGTGTCGTCCGATGCGCTCGCCCGCCTCCGGCAGGTCGACCAGCTGGGCGACGACCCGTCGGCGGCCTACCTCGCCGCGGTGGCGGCCTTCCGGGACGCGCTCGGGCGGCCCGAGGTGGCGGGCCGGACGTTTGCGACGCCGATCGGCCCGATTCCGGCCGACGGGGTGGCGCAGATGCGGGTCAACGAGCTGCTCGTGCACGGGTGGGACCTGGCGCGTGCCCTCGGCCGGCCGGCGGCCCGTCCCGACGACCTCGCCGAGCAGTCGCTGGGCCGGTGGCGGGAGCGCATCGCGAGCATGCCGCGCGAGCCTGGCAGCCCGTTCGGGGTCGAGCAGCCGGTCCCGGGCGCGGCCCCGGCGATCGACCGGCTCGCCGCCTTCCTCGGCCGCTCGGTCGCCTGACGCTCGGCCGGGAGGGGCGCGGTCCGGCCCCCTACGGAGGGCCGGCGGCCCGCCCCCAGCCGGGATCGGCGATCAGGTCGGCGACCAGCCCCGTCCAGCCGGTCTGGTGCGACGCTCCCAGCCCCTTGCCGGTGTCGCCGTGGAAGTACTCGTGGAAGGGGAGGCCATCGTGCCAGGCGGGATCGCGCTGGAAGA
>DATLUG010000016.1:0-2680 GCA_035533215.1 Candidatus Micrarchaeia archaeon
ATACGCTCGGGTCGCGGGGTCAACGCGACGTCCCGGAGGGGGGCGGAGCGGGCGGTGCGGGTCGCCCCGGCCTGCGCCGTCTGGCCCCGTCCCCGCGCGCGCACCGCGGGACCGCCGCCGCTCAGCGGTGGGCGCGGCCCCGCCTGAGGGCGAGCGCTGCGCCGGCCACGAGGCTGAGGCCGATCAGCCCCTCGATCGCCATCCCGACCACGTCGGGGTGGACCTGGGTCAGGTTGAGGAGGGCGAGCGCCACCAGGACGACGCCGATGACGAGTCCTCCGCGCTCTCGGCTGCGGACCCGGTCGGGACCCGGCCCCGGGGTCTCCTTCGACGCCGCGGGCCGCCTCGGGCTCATCCCCCGACCCCGGCCAGGAGCTGACGCTGCCCACGCGGGGCGGGGCCGTCCTCGCCGGGATTGACCCAGCGTCCGCCGCGCTGGACCTGGATCAGCTCGTCGGCCCCGTCGGGGCCCCAGCTCCCGCGCGGGTACGGCTCCGGGTGGCCCTCCGACTCCCAGGCGGTGATCAGCGGGTCGACCAGCTCCCAGGAGCGGTCGATCTCGTCGCCGCCGGGGAAGACGGTGTGGCCGCCGACCAGGACCTCGCTCAGCACGTGCTCGTACGCGTCCGGGAGGGCCTCCCGGGAGAGGCCCGAGTACTCGAGGTGGAGCCCCGCCGGCACCATCTCGAATCGGCGCCCCGGGAGCTTGGCCCCGATCCGGAGCGTGATCCCCTCCTCGGGCTGGATCCGGATCGTGAGGACGGTGGGGATCGGCCGCTGGCGGCGGCCGTCCAGCCGCAGGTGGGGCGCCTCGCGGAACCGGATCACCACCTCGGTCACCCGGCGGCGGAGAGCCTTGCCGGTGCGGACGAAGATCGGCACCCCGTCCCAGCGCCAGTTCTCGATCGACAGCGCGGCGGCGGCGAAGGTCTCGCGCCGCGACGCCTGGGGGACGCCCTGCTCGTCCAGATAGCCGTCGTACTGGCCGCGCACCGCCAGCGCGGGGTCCAGCGGCCGGACCGCCCGCAGCACCTCCAGCTTGGACTTGCGGATGTCGGCGGGGTCGAAGGTGGTCGGCGGCTCCATCGCCACCAGGGCCAGCAGCTGGAGCACGTGGTTCTGGAGCATGTCGCGCACCGCGCCCATGGCGTCGTAGTAGCCGGCCCGGGCGCCGATGCCCTCCGACTCGGCGGCGGTGATCTGGACGCTCTCCACCAGGGTGCGGTTCCAGATCGCCTCGAAGATGCTGTTGCTGAAGCGGAAGGCGAGGACGTTCTGGACCGTGTCCTTGGCGAGGTAGTGGTCGATGCGGAAGATCTGCGGCTCCTGGAAGCACTCGCGGAGCTTGCGGTTCAGCTCCCGCGAGGACAGGAGGTCGCGTCCGAGCGGCTTCTCCACCACGATCCGGCGGTTGGGGTTGCCGCGATCGGTGAGCCCGGCATGGGCGAGGGTGTCGAGGATGGGGCCGAAGGTGGCCGGGGGGGTGGCCAGGTAGAAGACCACGGTCGCGGTGTCCTGGACCAGCTCCCGGATGGCGCAGTAGGAGTCCGGCTCGCGGGTGTCGGCCGAGGCCCATTCCGCCGTCTCGGCCAGCCGTTCGGTCTGCGGCGAGTGGCGCAGCCGGTCCCGGAACTGGTCCCGCCCCAGCTCGGAGCGGCCCGCCCCGATCAGCCGGACCGAGTCGATCACCTGGCCCCGGGCCAGCAGGGCCTGGAGCGCCGGCAGCACCTTGCGCTGGCTGAGGTCCCCGGTGGCGCCGAAGACGACGAGATCGGTGGACACGGGCCCATCATGCCCCACCCGCCTGGCGGGGCGCACTCGAGCGGCCCCTGGGGGTTGAGCGTCGGCTCGGGCCGGTCGGAGCCACGGCCCGGTGGATGCCGGCGGCCGCCGGGCGGCTCTCCCAGGCGCGGGCGGAGGACAATGGGGTGGTCGTCCAGGAGCCCGGCCGCGTCGACGGCATCCGCTCCCGGAGCGCGCCGGTGGCCCGCCGCGCAGGAGGATCTCCAGGTGGTGGCTGGCCCGCCGGACCGGTGAGGGGCGCCCGCTCGTCCCACCTGGCCGGGACCGTGGACGCACGGGGCGCGGCCACCCCGCTCGCGGCCCCCACCCGCCAGCTCCTGGAGCAGTACCTCGACCTCCTCTACCGGGCCGCGCTGGAGCTGAACCTCACCCGCATCCCGCGGCAGGACGCCTGGGACCGCCACGTCCTGGAGTCGCTCGCCCTCCTCGAGGCCCGGAGCTGGCGGGCGGGTGAACGGGTCCTCGACCTCGGCTCGGGCGGGGGCGTGCCGGGGATCCCGCTCGCCATCGTGCGGCCCGACCTCGACCTCGTGCTGCTGGAGAAGAGCCCGCGCAAGGCCGAGTACCTCCGTGCGGTCGTGCGCGCGCTGCGGCTGGACCGGGTCGTCGTGGTCGCGGCCGCAGCCCGGGGGGGTGGACCACCGCCCGTCGCCCCGGCGGCGGTTGTCATCTCGCGGGCCGCAGCCGGACCGCCCGAGGTCCTCCGCCTGGCGATGCCGCTGCTCTCACCCGGGGGGGAGCTCTGGGCCCACGTCGGCCGGAGCGCGGAGGTCGACGGCCCGCTGCGGGCGGCCGCTCGATCCGCCGGAGCCACCCGACCCGTCATCCGGTCGGTGCCCCCGGTGCGGCTGCTGGACGCCCGGCGCCAGGCGCGCCC
>DATLUG010000017.1:0-97314 GCA_035533215.1 Candidatus Micrarchaeia archaeon
GGCCGCGACCAGTCCTGTGGCCCCAGCGTCCGCAGAAGGTCAAGGAAGCGCTGGTTCTCGACCACGGTGAGCTCCATGGCTTCCCGGTGCTCGATCCGACCAATCACCCCTACGGCGGTGACGGGACCCGCCTGTCGCGCCACTGGCAGCATGCGCGGAGTCTACGACCCGGCGGCTACTTGCTGGAAGGTCCGGCACGAGTTCGTGACTGGGGGGCGGGTCTTTCCTTGTACACCCGGTGCTCCGCCGCGTTGGGCACCTGGTCTTATCCCCAAGGATTACCTTTGGGCCTGCCCAGGCGCGTATCGTCGTGCTGGCCCTGAGATCAGCGGAGCCCAGACCGGGACTCGAACCCGGGACCCCTTCCTTACCAAGGAAGCGCTCTACCACTGAGCTATCTGGGCGGTGGTGGGCGGGAAGGGATTCGAACCCCTGTAGGCGTAAGCCTGCTGATCTACAGTCAGCCCCGTTTGACCACTTCGGTACCCGCCCGCCGCGGAGTATAGCGGTGGTCAGCCGCCCCGCCCGGACCTGAGCACCAGCTTGCCCACCTTGCCGCCGGCCTCGAATCGCCGGTAGGCGCGCGCCGCCTCCGCGAGCGGGACCTCCTCCTCGACCGGCACCCGCAGACGCCCGCCGGCGAGCGCGGGCAGCAGCTCCACCTCCACCCGGCGGGCGGCCAGGGCCTTCTCCTCCAGCGCGCGCGCCCGCAGCGTCGAGCCCCGCAGGACGGCGCGCCGGCTCATCAGCTGACCGAGGTTGACGGTGGCGCTCGCCCCCGCGCCGATCCCGATCACGACGATCCGCCCGCCCCCGGCCAGCGCCCGCAGGTCGCCCTCCAGGTTGGGGCCCCCCACCAGCTCCAGCACCACGTCGAACGGCCCCGCCGCCGCCCAGTCGTCATCCGGGGCCAGCACGGCGGCACCGAGCCCGGCCACCGCCGGGCGGCTCGCCTCCCGCCGGACGGTGGCCGTCACCCGTGCCCCGACCAGGCCGGCGATCTGGACCGCGGCGGTCCCCACCCCGCCGGCCGCGCCGTGGACCAGGAGCCGCTCCCCGGGCCGCAGCCGGGCCTGGGTGACGAGGGCATCGTGGGCGGTCGTGAACGTCTCCGGGAAGCCCCCCGCCGCCGCCCAGCCGACGGGGTCGGGGATCGGCATCGCCACCCGCTCGTGGAGGAGCGCCAGCTCCGCCTGCCCTCCCGCGGCGAGAAGGCCCATCACCCGGGCGCCGGGCCCGAAGCGGGTCACCCCCGGTCCCACCGCCGCCACCGTCCCGGCGATCTCCAACCCGGGGACGTCGGGGTCGGCGCCTGGGGGCGGCGGGTAGCGGCCCTGGCGCTGCAGGCTGTCGGCGCCGTTGAGGCCGGCGGCCGCCATCCGGACCAGCAGCTCCTGCCCCTCCGGCACGGGATCGGGACGGTCGACCACCGCGACCGCTCCGTCCCGGAACACCACCGCCAGCATCAGAGCCCCCCCCGCGAGCGATCCAGTCCGCTCCGCCGCCGCCCAGCCGCGGCGGGACGGCTAAGATCGACGGCGGAGGCCGAGCGAGGCCCCGCCCAGAGGAGCGGATCGATGAGCATCATGCGGCGCATGTCCGACGTGTTCCAGCAGAAGGTCACCAAGGTACTCGACCGCGCCGAGGACCCGGTCCAGGCGATCGACCTCTCCTACCAGAAGCAGCTGGAGGCGCTCCAGCAGGTGCGGCGGAGCGTGGCCGAGGTGCTCACCTCGGAGAAGCGGCTGGAGATGCAGGCGGCCCAGCTGCAGCAGAGCGGGGACAAGCTGCAGGGCCAGGCCAGGCTGGCGCTCCAGCAGGGCCGCGAGGACCTCGCCAAGCTGGCGCTCACCCGGGCCCAGAACGCCCAGACCCAGCTCGACGGCCTCCAGCAGCAGATCCAGCAGATGAAGGACCAGGAGCAGAAGCTGGAGCTCACCGCCCAGAAGCTGCAGGCCAAGGTGGAGAGCTTCCGCACCCAGCGGGAGACGCTCAAGGCCCAGTACTCGGCCGCCCAGGCGTCGACCAAGATCGGGGAGGCGGTCACCGGCCTCTCCGACCAGATGGCCGACGTCACCATGATGACCGAGCGCGCCCAGGACCGGATCACCCAGATGCAGGCGCGGGCCTCGGCGATCGACCAGCTGGTGGACAGCGGCACCCTGGACCAGATCGGCATCAGCTCGGGCGACGACATCGACCGCCAGCTCCAGGCCTCAGTCACCGACGCCTCGGTCGACTCCCAGTTGGCGGCGATGAAGCAGGACCTGCTCGCCGCCCCGGCGGCGCCGCGCCTCGGAGCCGCGGCGGCCCCGGCTCCGTCGACGAGCGCCGCCACCACGGCCGCGACCGAGCCGATCGCCCCCGCCGGCGAGTCGATCGTGGTCCGCATCCACGGCGAGGACCAGTTCAGCCTGGCCCCCGGGGAGCGGGGGGAGCTCGATCGGCTCGACGGGGCGATCGCGGTCGCGGTGGACTCCGGCGACGCCGACCGGTTCCACACCGCCCTCACCGCGATGCTCGACTTCGTGCGCAGCCACGGCACCCGGCTGGCCGCCGACGGGCTGGTCGCCTCCGACGCCGTGCTGCCCTCGGACGACATGACCCTGGACGAGGCCAAGGACCTGCTCGGGGACCACGGCCGGGTGGTGGACGCCGCGGGCAGCAGCAGCCCGGTCATCGCCTAGGCTGCGGTCGGGCGACGCCGCCAGCCGCGCCGCCCCATCGGATGCGAGCCGACCCCGCGCTGCGTGCCTCCGATGCCGACCGCGAGCGGGTGGCGACCGCGCTCGGGCGCCACCACGCGGAGGGCCGCCTCACCGTCGCCGACCTCACCGAGCGCGTCGGCCGCGCCCTGGCGGCGGTCACGGTGGCGGACCTGGACCGACTCACCGGCGACCTGCCCCGGCTCCCCGCCCCCGCCCGCTGGGACGGCGGGCCCGCCCGATCGGAGGGCCGGCGGCGCGGGCCCGCCCCCGGGCTCGCCTACGCCGGCTTCTGGGCCCGGGCGGGGGCTCTCGGCCTCGACACCCTCCTGATCGGGGCCATCATCGGCGGGCTCTCCCTCAGCGGTGTGCGGGGGGCGCCGATCGGGTGGGTCGCGCTGCTGCTCTGGCCCTGCTACTTCATCGCCGGATGGGCGGTGGGCGCCACCCCGGGGATGCTGCCGCTGGGTCTGCGGGTGGTGGCGGCGGCGGACGGACGCCGCCCCGGGATGGCCCGGGCGGTCGCCCGCCTGGGCGGCTGGGTCATCAGCGCCTGGTCGATGGGCGTCGGCTTCGCCTGGGCCGCCTTCGACCGCAGGAAGCAGGGCTGGCACGACAAGGTGGCGGGGACGGTGGTGGTCCAGCGGCTGGCCCCCGGAGAGCCGCGGCCCGGCGCCGGCTGACGGCGCCGGGCCCACCTGCCCGGGCCGGGCTGCGACCGGCTCAGATCGGGGCGCCCCAGAGGGCGAACCAGCGCTCCACCTGGGGCTCCACCGGGAGCTCACCTTTGGCCAGGGCGGACAGCCGCAGCTCGGCGGCGTTGTCGCGCTGGTGGGGCCCCGAGGGGATGAAGGGGTAGAAGGTCGCCTGCTTGTACCCATACACCCAGTAGACGGGCTGGCTCGACTGCTGGAAGCGGAAGACCGCGGCCAGGAGGGCATCGCCCAGCCCCTCCTCGAGCAGGCTCTGGGCGATGCCGTGCAGCGCCGCCAGCACCGCCTGGAGGTCCTCGCCCCCGACGACCAGCCAGTCGAAGCCGAGCTCGTCGGTGTGCTCGTCGACGGAGAGGCCGGCCGCGGGGCCAGGGGCCGAGGGGAGCGGAGCGCCCGGCCCCGAGGCGACGGCTGGCAGCGCCCCCGGGCCGAGCAGGTCGTCCTCGGAGCGCGCCTCCTGGCGGACCATCGCCACCGCGTCGTCGCGGACCTGGCGGAACCGGCCCGGCGGCAGCTGCTTGAAGACGATCGCGGCCCGCCCGAACCAGTGCAGGTCGCCGGCCGTCTCCAGGGTGATCGCCGCCGTGCTCATGGCGAAGAGCCGGTCCTCGTTGGAGGGCGGCAGCCGGGTCCGCCCGAGCAGGCTGTCGAGGAAGCCCACCTGGTCGACGGAGCCGCCCGCCTCAGCGGGAGAGGCGGCTCTCCAGCTCCTGGAGGCGCGCCACCCGATGCTCCACCGAGGGGTGGGTGGAGAACAGCTCGGCCAGCGAGCCCTTGACGCTGGCGGGGACCAGCATGAGGGCGTTGGCGGCCTGCATCTGGCGCAGGTCCTGGCTCGGGATCCGCTCCATCCGCCCGCTGATCTTGAGCAGCGCCGAGGCCAGCAGCGACGGCTCCTGGGTGATCACGGCCGAGCCCCGGTCGGCGGCGTACTCGCGGTACCGGGAGAGGGTGCGGATGAGCACGAAGCTCACCGCCCACACCGCCGCCGCCACCAGCACCACCAGGATGAACGAGCCCTGCTCGTTGTTCCCGCCCCGGCCCCGGCCGCCGTAGCCGCCACCGTAGCCGCCCCCGAAGCCGCCCCCGAACCACAGGCTCGACTGGACGATGAACGCGGCCACGGTGGCGAAGAAGCTCGCCATCGCCATCACCCGCATGTCGCGGTGGATGACATGGCTCAGCTCGTGGGCGAGCACGGCCTCCATCTCGCGCGGCTCCAGCTGCTCCTGGATCGCGGTGGTGACCGCCACCAGCGCGTGCTTGGGGTCGCGTCCGGTGGCGAGCGCGTTCGGCACCCGGCTCTGGATGATCGCCACCCGGGGCATCGGGATGTCGGTCAGCTGGGCCAGCCGGGCGACGGTGGCGTGGAGCTGGGGCGCCTGGGCCTCGCTCACCTCCTCGGCGCCGAGGGAGGCCAGGATGAGCCGGTCCGAGAACAGGTACTGGGCACCCAGCAGGACCACCGCGATGACCACGATCGCCGCCACCGGCACCCCCACCCGCAGCAGCACGCCCACGAAGATGAGGTAGACGACGGCCAGCAGGAACATGGTGAGGAACATCCGCAGGGTGAGGCCGTGGTCGGAGCCGATCGATCGTTTCACGCCCTCCTTATACCCGTTTTCCCGCCACCCGAGCTGCGACGATGGGAGCCTGCGCCGGCCGCCCCGGGTGCCCGGCGGCTTGACGATCGGCCCGCCCCGTGGGTAGATAGCGCCGACCCGGTCGTCCGGGGCCGTGCGCTGGCATCGGCCCGCGGGTCCAGGGGGGCATCGGATGCCGCGCTCCACCGTCAGCCTGCGCCAGATCGGCCTGGTGCCCATCCGCCACCGCCCCCGCGACCGCGACCCGTTCGCGGCCTACCTCGGCGGCCTTCGGCCCACCAGCCAGCGGGCCCAGACCGAGGCCCTCCAGGTGATCGCGCAGGTCGCCACCCGGGGGAGCTGCTCCGCCGAGACCCTCCCGTGGGAGCACTGGCGCGCGGGCCACACCGAGGCGGTGGTGCGCTGGCTCACCCGCAAGTACAGCGCCGCGACGGTGGAGCGCCACCTGGGCGCCCTCCGGGGGGTGCTGCGGGAGGCCTGGTGCCTGCGGCTGATGGACGCCGAGGCCTACTATCGCGCCGCCCGCCTCCCCGGTCGGACCGGCAGCCCCCAGCGGGCCCTGGGGCAGGGCGAGCTCCGCGCCCTCCTCTCCGCCTGCGCGGCCGACCCCGGGCCGGGCGGCCGGCGCGACGCGGCCCTGGTCTGGCTCCTCTTCCGCAGCGGGCTCCGGCCCGGCGAGGTGGTGGACCTCGACGCCGCCAACCTCGACCCCCGGACCCGCGCCCTCGCCCTCCCGGCGGCGTCTCCGGACGCCCTCCGCCGCCAGGTCCTGCTCTCGGCCGACTCGCGGGCGGCCCTGCTCGCCTGGGTCCCCCATCGGGTCCCCGCTGAGCCCGCCCTCCTCCAGGCGGTCGCGGGCGGCCAGGTGGTGGCCGCCCGCCTGGTCCGCCGCCACCTTCCCCAGCTGGTGCGGGCGCGGATGGCGGCGGCCGGTCTGCGCCGGCCGGCCTCGCTCGCCGCCTACCCGGCCCCGTCCCGGCGCGGGCCCGCCTGAGCCTCCCCTGGCACGGTGAGGCCCCCGCTAAGATCGTGGGCGCCGGCCGGCCGGCGCCCGCCCCGCCCGCCCCCTCTGGAGTCGCCTCCCGCCATGACGCTGCCCGACCCCCTGCTCGTCTGCGGCCTCGCCGGCGGAGCCGGCCTGACGCTCCTCGCCGCCCGGACGGTGGGCCGCAGGGCCCGCGCGGTCGTGCGGCAGCGGTCGCTCGGCGCCGGCGACCCACAGGAGGACCCGATCGCGGCGGTGGACCTCGCCTACCGCCGCCAGGTCGCCTCGCTCCAGGAGGTGCGGCGGGGGATCGCCGCCGTGGTGACCGCCGAGAAGCGGCTGGAGCTCCAGGCCCAGGGGCTGGAGCGCACCCGCAGCCACCTCCAGACCGAGGCCCGCTCCGCCCTCGGCGGCGGCCGGGAGGACCTCTGCCGGCTCGCCCTGACCCGGGCCGAGGTCGCCCGCGGCCAGCTGGAGCAGCTCGCCGAGCAGCGCCGCCAGCTGCGCGGGCAGGCGGAGCGGCTCCAGGCCACCGTCCTGCGGCTGGGCACCCGGGTGGCGGGGGTCCGCGGCCGCCGCGACACCCTCCTGGCCCAGTACGCCGCCGCCCGCGCCCGGGTGCAGGCCGGCGAGAGCCTCACCGGGCTCGGCCCCGACGCGGCACGCCGCCGGCGACGGCCGGCGCCCCCGCCCGGGGTGCCCCTGGCGGTCCCGGCGGCGGTCGGCGCCGGCGCGAGGGAAGCCCGACCGGGGGCGCCCCGCCCAGCGCCGGCCGCGGCCGGCACCGTCCCCCCGCGCGCCCCGGGCCCCGGCGGGCCCGTCCACCCCCCCCCAGCCCCAACGGAGGACCCCTGATCCGATGCTCCACCTGATCGCCTTCATCGTCATCGGCGTCGTCATCGGCGCCTTCTTCATCCGCGGCACCACCGGGCTCCCGGCCGCGGCGCGGGTGGTGGCGGGGCTGGCCGGCTCGCTCATCGGCGGCTTCGCCACGGTGTCGATCCTCTCCACCCACGCCACCCTCAGCAAGTACGGGTCCCTGCTGGTCGCGATCGTGCTGGCCCTGGTGTTCAGCCTGGTGGCGACCCAGATGACGGGGGGGGCGCGGGCCGTCCGGCGCTGACGCCGGCGCCGGTCAGACGGCGTCCGCCCGGGGGGGCTCGGACGCCGCCAGCAGCCGACCGGCGGCGTCCACGTCGGCCGCGATCTGGCGGCGCAGGGCGGCGTCGCTGCTGAACCGCGCCTCCGGTCGGAGCCGCTCCACGAAGACCGCCTGGAGCCGCTCGCCGTAGAGGTCGCCGGGGGGGACGCCGCAGTGGACCTCGACCACGACCGGGCCGGTGCCGAAGTGGGGACGGACGCCGACGTTGCCGACCGCGGGGCCCCAGGGTCCGCCGACCCGGCGCGCCCACATGGCGTAGATGCCGAAGGCGGGCAGGAGCTGCTCCGGGCGCAGGCGGAGGTTGGCGGTCGGGAACCCGAGCCCGGTCGCGATGTGCTCGCCGTGCACCACCACCCCGGTCAGACCGAAGGGACGGTCGAGCAGGCGCGCCGCCCCCCGCACGTCGCCGGCGACGATCCGCTCGCGAACCAGGGTGCTGCTGACCCTGCGGTCGCCGTCGGCCACCGCGGCGAGCGTCTCCACCCGGTAGCCGCGCCGGGCCCCGTGGGCGGCCAGCACCTCGGCGGTGCCGTGGCGGCGGAAGCCCATGGCGAACCCCGGGCCGACGACCAGGCCCACCAGCCGGTGGCGGCCGTGGAGACGGTCGAGGAAGACCTCGGCGCCCAGTCGGCTCACCCCGTGGTCGAACTCCACCACCTGGAGGCGGTCGACGCCGAGGCCGGCGAGCAGGCCGCGGCGGGCGTCCGGGGTGGTGATGAGCTGGGGGGCCGCGGCCGGGGTGAGGACGGCGCGCGGGTGGGGTTCGAAGACCACGACCAGGGTGGCGGCGCCGGCGGCGGCGGCGCGGTCCCGCAGCGCCGCCACCACCCGCTGGTGGCCGAGGTGGACGCCGTCGAAGTTGCCGACCGTCGCCACCACCGGGGGGCCCGTCGCGGGCGGGGCCGGACCGGGCAACCCGAAGCGGACCTCCACCCCTACGCCCGCCGGCGGTCCCGGCCCACCACCCGTCAGCCCCCCAGCGGCGCCAGGACCTTGAGCGGCCGGAAGTGGCCCCCGTGGACCTCGCCGACCGCCAGCAGCCGGCCGTCGAGGGCATGGGCCCGGACCGTGGTTCCGGCCGCCAGCTGGGCCGGGCGGTTGAGCCAGGCCCCCTGGCCGCGGCGGACCGCCATCGCACCGGCGGGCAGGAGGTCCACCCGCGGGAGCGAGGCCACCGCCGATTCGGGCGGCAGGAGGTGGACGAAGGGGTCCGGGGCGGCCTCCAGCTGGGCCAGCGGCACCGCGTCGGCGAGGCGGAACGGCCCGTAGGCGGTGCGCTCCAGCCAGCCCAGGACCCCGCCCGTCCCCAGCCGCTCGCCGAGGTCGGCGGCCAGCACCCGCAGGTAGGTGCCGCGCCCGCACTCCACCTCCACCTCCGCCTCCGCCACCGGGCCGGGCCGGAACCCCAGCAGCGCCACCCGGTGGATGTCGACCGGGCGGGCCTGCCGCTCCACCTCCACCCCGGCGCGGGCCAGCTCGTACAGGTGACGGCCGCCGTGGCGCACCGCCGAGTGCATCGGGGGGACCTGCTCGATGCGGCCCACGAAGGTGGCCAGCGCCGCCTCCACCGCGGCGGCACGAAGGGCGAGGGCGGAGGCGCCCGCGGTCACCGTGCCCTCCAGGTCGCCGGTGTCGCTGCGCTCGCCGAGCCGGATCACCGCGTGATAGGTCTTGGGCTCGCTCAGGAGGTACTCGACGAGGCGGGTGGCCCGACCGAGGCACAGCGGCAGCACCCCGGTCGCCACCGGGTCCAGGGTGCCCGCGTGGCCGACATGACGCTCGTCGAAGGCACGGCGCACCACCCGCACCACCTGGAAGGAGGTGAGCCCGGCCGGCTTGGCGACGTTGACCATCCCGGTCACCGCGGGCCGGTCCCCGGCCCGCCGGCCGCCGGGCCGGCCCCGGCCGACCCCCTGGCCCGCGCCCGGCCCGGCCGCCCCCTCGCCGGGGGCGGCGGCCTCGGGCGGGCTCGGCGCCCCAGCCGCCCGCTGGTCCCCGTCGCTCACCCCGGTCCCGGCTGCGCGGCGGCAGCCGGGACCGGCTCGGCCGCCGCCGCCCGGGCGGCGGCGAGGACCAGCTCCCGGGCCTCCGGCAGCGGCAGCGCCAGCTCGGCGCCGGCGGCGCGCGCATGGCCGCCGCCGCCGAGGCCGGCCATCATGAGGTGGGCCTCCACCCCCTCGCGGGTGCGCACGCTCACCTTGGTGAGGCGCGGACCGGCCTCCTTCAGCAGCACCGCCACCACCATCGTGTCGAGACTCTGGAGGATGTCGATCAGTCCCTCGGTCTCCTCGATGGCGGCCCCGGCGTGGGCGAGGGCGAGGGCGGTGACCTCGCTCCAGCACAGTCGGCCCTGGCACTCGACCCGGGCGTCCGCGGCGACGCTCGCGTGCAGCCGCAGGGTCGTCAGCGGCAGGGACTTGTAGGCCATCCGGGCCACCCAGCCAGGGTCCGCCCCCAGCTCGGCCAGCTCCGCCCCCGCCCGCAGGACCGCGGCGGTGGTGTTGTCGTGGCGGAACCCGCCGGTGTCGGTGAGGAGGGCGGCGTAGAGATTGGTGGCCGCCGCCGGGCTGATCGGCAGCGCCAGCGCCTGCAGCAGGCGCAGCAGCAGCTCCCCGGTGGCGGCGGCGTCGGGGTCGACCAGGGCCACGTCCCCGAAGCCGGTGTTGCTGCGGTGGTGGTCGACGACCACCACCGTGGGGGCCCGCTCGATCCTCGCCCCCAGCTCGCCGAAGCGGCCGGGGCTGCCGGCGTCGAAGGCCAGGACCACGGCGTCATCGGGTGCCTCGGCCCGGTTGACGTGCTCGAACCCGGGCAGGAAGCGGAGCAGCCGGGGAGCCGGCGGCGGCACCCAGGGGTAGGGGCGCTTGCCGCGCAGCCGGAGCGCGTCCGCCATCGCCAAAACGCTGCCGAGCGAGTCGGCGTCGGCGTCCTTGTGGCCGACCACGAGGAAGTCGGTGCCCTCGGCGATCACCCGCCCGATCGCCGCCACCACCTGGGGGTCGAGCCGGTTCACGAGCGGCCCGCCTCGGGCCCGGGCCGCTCCGGGCCCGGTCGCGGCAGGCGCTCCAGCACCTGGCTGATGTGGACCGCGTAGGCGATCGAGTCGTCGAGGACGAACCGCAGCCGCGGGATCCGGCGCAGGGTGGTGACGCGGGTGCCGAGCTGGTGGCGGATGAAGCCCTGCAGGCGCTCCAGCCGCGCCACCGTCTCCCGGCGCTGGGGGTCCTCCGCGAGGACGCTCACCCGCACCGTCGCCTGGCCCAGATCGGGGCTGCAGGCGACCCGGATCACGGTCGTCATCGCCACCCTCGGGTCCTTGACGTCCTCCAGCAGGCAGCGGGCCAGCTCCACCCGCAGCTGGGCGTTGACCCGCTCCAACCGGTGGGACGCGGGCCGGTCGGACGACCCGTCGGAGGGAGCGCTCACGCGTTGCGCTGCTGGACCACCGACACCTCGAGCAGGTCGCCCTCCTGGAAGTCCTGGTAGTCGCCGAGGTCGATGCCGCAGTCGTACCCCTCCGCCACCTCGCGCACATCGTCCTTGAACCGGCGCAGGGATGCGATCCGCCCCCGGTGCACCTCGCGCCCGTCGCGGCGGACGCTGACCACGCCGTCGCGGACCACCCGGCCCTCGACGACGTGGGAGCCGGCGATGAAGCCACTCTTGGGCACCCGGATCCGCGCTCGCACCTCCGCGCGACCGCTGAACACCTCCTCGAAGGTCGGCTCGTGGAGCCCGCGGATGGCGCGCTCGATGTCCTCGCTGAGGTGATACACGACGTCGTAGGTGCGCACGTCGACGTGGGCGCGGTCGGCGATCTGGCGGGCGTTGGCGTCGGGGCGGACGTTGAAGCCCACCACGATGGCCTGGGCGGCGGCGGCCAGGTTGACGTCGTCCTCGGTGATCGGGCCCACCCCCTCCAGGACGATGCCCAGCCGCACGGTTGGGTCGGCGAAGCGCAGGAGCACGCCCCGGAGCGCCTCCAGGGCGCCCTGGCTGTCCGCCTTGACCACCAGGCCCAGGTCGCGCACCGTCCCCTGGCCCTGGCGCGAGAGATCGGCGAGGCTCATCCGGCGCACCGGCGCCTGGCTCCCGCCCGTGGCGAGCCGGCGGCCCTCGGCCAGGACCCGGGCCGCCCGCTCCCCCGCCACCACCTCGAACCGGTCGCCGGCGCGGACGACGGCGGGCAGCCCGCTGATCACCACCGGCTGGCTGGGTCCGGCCAGCCGCACCTTGCGCCCGTGGTCGTCCACCATCGCCCGCACCCGACCGGCGATCGTCCCCACCACCAGGTGGTCCTGCAGCCGCAGGGTGCCGTCCTGCACCAGGACGGTGGCGAGCGGGCCCTGGCCGCGGTCCAGATGGGCGTCGATCACGGTCCCCGCCGCGGCCCGGTCCGGGTTGGCCCGGGGCTCGAGCAGGTCGGCGACCAGCAGGATCATCTCCAAGAGGTGGGGAATGCCCTCGCCGGACCGGGCCGACACCGGCACCGCCACCACGTCGCCGCCGTACTCCTCCACCACCAGCTGCCGCTCGGTGAGCTGCTGCTTGACCCGGTCGGGGTTGGCGTCGTCGAGGTCCATCTTGTTGATGGCGACGATCAGCGGCACCCCGGCGGCCCGGGCGTGCTGGATGGCCTCATCGGTCTGGGGCATGATGCCGTCGTTGGCGGCGACCACCAGCACCGCCACGTCGGTGACGTTGGCACCGCGGGCGCGCATCGCCGTGAACGCCTCGTGCCCGGGGGTGTCGACGAAGGTGATCGAGCGGCCCTCCCAGGTGACGGTGCTGGCGCCGATGCGCTGGGTGATCCCGCCCGCCTCGCCGGCCGCCACCTGGGTGTGGCGGATGGCATCGAGCAGGCTGGTCTTGCCATGGTCGACATGGCCGAGGACCGTCACCACCGGCGGCCGCGCGGTCAGCTGAGCCTCGTCACCGGCCGACCGGACCGGGCCCTGGGCCGCCACCCCGGTCACCTGGGCGGCCGCCTCCGGCACCACCTCCACCCCGAACTGCTCGGCGAGCAGGCGGGCGGTGGCGAACTCCAGGTTCTGGTTGATGCTGGCGAGGATGCGGTGCTGGAGCAGGGCCTTGGAGACCTCGGCCGGGGCCACCCCGAAGGCCTGGCCCAGCTCCTTCACCGTGAGCCGAGGGGGCAGGGCGACCTGCTTCACGATGGCGATGATCGATCCTCCACGTCGGGTGCTGGGGGTGCCTGGGCGGGCGGTGGCGGAGTCGAGGCGCCGAGCCAAAGGGCGAGGGCCGCGAGGTCCACCGCCGCCGGCGGGAGCCGGAGCGCCCGGGCCACCGCCCCGCGTCGGCCCGCCGCCTGCAGGCACTCCATCCTCGCACACAGGTAGGCCCCGCGGCCGAGCCGGGGCCCCGGGCGGGGCTCGAGGACCGCCCTGCCCGCCCGCCGCCGGATCCGGAGGAGCTCGGCCTGGGGCCGCCGGGCGCGGCAGCCGACGCACGTGCGCACGGGCCCCCCCGCGGCCGGGGTCACCCGGGCCCGGCCGCCCGGATGTCGATCCGCCAGCCGGTGAGGCGCGCGGCCAGCCGGGCGTTCTCGCCCTTCTGCCCGATCGCCAGCGAGAGCTGGTCGGCGGCCACCTGGACCACCGCCCGGCGGGCGGCGGGGTCCAGGGTCACGCCCAGCACCGCCGCCGGGGCCAGCGCCGAGGCCACGAAGCGTTCGGGCTCCGCGTGCCAGGCGACGATGTCCACCCGCTCCGGTGCCAGCTGGCGCGTCACCGCCGCGATCCGCACCCCCCGCGGCCCCACGCAGGCGCCGATGGGGTCCACCCCGGGCCGATTGGACCCCGCCGCCGCCTTCGACCGGCGGCCCGCCTCCCTGGCGATGGCGTGGATGGTCACCGTCCCGTCTCCGACCTCGGGGACCTCCGTCTCCAGCAGGCGGCGCAGGAGGAGGGGGTCGGCCCGGGACACCCGGGCCGGCCGGGTCGACTCCCCCCCGGCCTCGGGCACCTCCAGGAGCACGACCTTGAGGTGCTGGCCCCGGACCAGGCGCTCGCCCGGGAGCTGGTCGGACGGCGCCAGCGCCACCTCCAGGGGCCCGACCCGGAGCCGGACGGTGCCGCCCTCGGCGCGCTCGACGATCCCGTCGACCAGCTGGCCGCGCCGGGCCAGGGCCTCGGTCCGCAGCCGGCTCCGGTCGGCGGCGCGCACCCGGGCCAGCAGCGCCGCCTTGGCGACCCGGGCGACCCGGCTCAGCACCTCGGGGGGCGCCTCCAGCTCGCGGACGACGTCGCCGCCGACGGCGGCACCCGGGTCCAGCTCCCGGGCGGCGGTGAGAGCGATCTCCTGGGGCCCTGCCGGCTCGCCCGCCACCACCCGGGCCGGCAGGCGCACCCGCAGCCGCCCGGTGACGGGGTCCAGCAGGGGCTCCGCCCCCGGCCAGGGGCGGAGCCCCTCCAGCCACGCCGCCCGGATGGCGTGCTCCACGGTGGCGAAGATGGTGGCGTCGTCGAGGCCGTGGGCCTCCCTCAGGCCCAGCAGGGCCGCCCCCAGCTCGTCGGCGGCCGGTGCCGGCCTGGCCCCCGCCGTCACAGGTCGACCAGCCGGCGCGCCGCCAGCACCGCGGCCCGTTCGATCCGACGGCGGCGGCCGGCGCGGCGCCGGCCCGGACGGACCTCCAGCTCCAGCCAGGTGGGATCGACCGCGACCAGCCATCCCTCCACGAACCACCGCGCCGGGGGGACGCCCGCCCCCGGCCCCGCCAGTGCGGCGGCGGCCGCGCCGCCGTCCAGCTCCAGCCGGATCCGGTGCCCGATCGCCTCGTCGAGAGCCCGCTCGCCCTCCAGCGAGCGCTCCGCGCCCGGCGAGCTCACCTCCAGGGTGTACGGGCCGGGGAGCGGGTCGGCCAGGTCGAGCCAGCGGGACACCAGCCGGCTGGCGGACGCGCAGCCGTCCAGGGTGACCCCGCCGGGCCGGTCGACCACCAGCCGGAGCCGGCCGCCCCCCGGTCCCTGGGCCCAGGACAGCTCGCAGAGCTCAAGGCCAGAGGGCGCGAGCAGCGCCCGGATCGAGGCGGTCACCGCGCGGACGGGGTCGCCCTCGCCCACCGCCGGCCCCGGGGCCGGGCTAGGCGTCGCGCGCCGCCGCCGGCAGCGCCCGGCCAGGGGCCCCGCCCCGGGCCGGCTGCCGCCGGTCCAGCTGGCGCCAGGCCGCCAGCAGGGTGCTGGCGTTGAAGATCGAGCTGTAGGTGCCGGAGGCGATCCCGATCACAAGGGCGAGGACGAACCCCTGGGTGGTGGTGCCCCCGAAGAGGAAGAGGGCGAGGAGGACGAACAGCACCGTCAGCGAGGTGTTGAGGGAGCGCGCCAGGGTCTGCACCACTGAGAGGTTGACGATCTGCTCGAACGACATCCGGGTGCCGACCACCCGCAGGTTCTCGCGGATCCGGTCGAAGACCACGATGGTGTCGTGGACGGAGAAGCCCACCACCGTCAGCACCGCGGTGACGAACAGGGTGTTGACCGTCCCCAGCTGGGAGAAGTGGCCCAGGATCGCCCACACCCCGGCCAGCACGAAGACGTCGTGGAGGAGCGCGGTGAGCGCGCAGACCGCGAAGCGGCGCGCCTGGATGGTGCTCTGGGAGAAGCGGAAGGCGAGATAGCCGGCGATCAGCAGGCTGGCGACGATCACCAGCACCACCGAGCCCACCACCAGGCCGCCGGCGATGGTCGGCCCCACCGTGGTCTCGTTGACGACCGGATTGCCGGCGCGGTCCTTGGGGACCCCGAAGTGGCGGTCGAGGGCGTGGACGATCTGGGCCACCTCGGCGGCCGGGATCGGCAGGGTCTGGACCACGTAGCTGTGGCCGGAGGCGGCCAGCACCTGGGGCTGGGCCTTGGGCACCACCTGACGCACCACCGCCAGCACCTTGGGGGTGGTGGCGCCGTGGAGGAGGCGGGCGGTGACCTGGTCGCCGCCGGTGAAGTCGATGCCGAGGTTGAACCCGGCCACGATGATGGTGACCAGCCCGGGCAGGATCACCGCCAGCGAGGCGGCGAAGAAGCGGTTGCGGTGGCTGACGATGTCGAAGCGGCGGCCGGGCGCCATCGCCTGGGCCAGGCGGTCGCCCGGGAGCAGCCGGGTGTAGAGGCGGGGGTTGCGGGCGAATGCGAACCAGCGCTGGGCGTAATGCAGGATGGTGTGGGTGATGATGATCGACGAGAACATGCTGGCGGCGACGCCGACGAACAGGGTCAGGGCGAACCCCTTCACCTGGGGGGCGCCGAAGAAGTAGAGGACGGCGCAGGTGATGCTGGTCGAGATGTTGGAGTCGCGGATCGCCGGCCAGGCCCGCTTGAAGCCGCGCTCGGTGGCGGTGCCCAGCGTCTGGCCCTGACGGAGCTCCTCCTTCATCCGCTCGAAGATCAGCACGTTGGCGTCGACCGCCATCCCCACGCTGAGCACGAAGGCGGCCAGCCCGGGCAGGTCGAGGGTGACCGGCACCAGCTTGAACACCGCCAGCACGATCGAGCCGTAGCCGAGCAGGGCGATGCTGGCGAGGAGCCCGGGGAAGCGGTAGTAGCACAGCATGAAGAGGATCACCAGGGCCATCCCGAAGGCGCCCGCGACCAGGCTGCGCTGCACCGACTGCTGCCCGAGGGTGGCGGAGACGGTGGTCACCTGGGCGGGCGCGATCTGGGCTGGGAGGGCGCCCGCGTTGAGCTGGTTGACCAGCCGCTGGGCCCCGTTGAAGGTGAAGTTGCCGGTGATCTGGGTCTGGTTGCTGCTGGGCGACTCCACGCAGGGGGCGGTGAGCACCTGGCCGTCGAGGAAGATCGCCACCTGGGAGAGCGGCGGCACCGCGGCCGGACAGGCGCCCCCGACCCCGCTGTTGGTGCAGTCGGGGTTGTGGGCGCAGGCCCTGGTGGTGAGCTTCAGCCACTCGTTGGCGCCGGTGGAGTTGAAGGTGAGGTTGACCGCGTTGCCGCCCCCGGTGGTGGTGCTCACCGCCGCCGAGCTGAGGTCGCTGGCGGTGAGGCTGCGGTCGATCGCCCAGTGGTAGCGCAGGCCGGTCGAGCTGATCGGGTAGTCGGCGGCATTGTTGAACTGGCAGCTGGGCTTGGGATGGCCGGCCGGGAAGCAGTTGGGGTCCACCAGCTGCTGCTGGTCGATGCAGGTCTGGGTGGTGCACGGGATGCCCTGGGTGGGATTGCCGTTGACCGAGGGGGCGCCCGCCACCGCGGTCGCGAAATGGAGCTGGGCGGTGGTCCCGAGGGTGCTCAGCGCCTGGTTGACGTCGACCCCGGGCAGGGTCACCAGGATCTGGTCGGTCCCCTGGGCCTGCACGTTGGCGCCGGAGACCCCGAGGGCGTTGACCCGGCGCTCCAGGATGGTGAGGGTGGCCGCCTGGGCCTGGGCCAGGGTCCGGCCCCGGGGGAGCCCGACCCGGCAGCCGATGCCGGCGGGGTTGTCCGGCCCCTGGCAGATGGCGACCGTGAGCTGGGTGCCGCCCTGGAGATCCAGGCCCTTGTGGAAGTAGAGCTGGTCGCCGAGCAGGGTCGGCGGCCGATGGTGGGGCAGCGGGCGACCGAGCGGGACGTGCACCACCGCGTAGCGGTAGACGTACGCGTAGCCGTCCACGAAGAGGGCCATCGCCACCACCGCGATGACCAGCGCCAACCACCACTTGGTGATCCGGACCACCTGACCTGCTCACTCCTCATGGAGCGGGGGACCGGCGGCCCCCCGCGACGGCGCCCCATTGTAGGGTGGCGCCGCTCTCCGCTCCGCGCCGGCCTTCGCCCCCGCGGCCAGCATGGCCAGCCGGCGGCGGCGCAGCGCCGCCAGGGTGCCGGCGGCGATCGCCGACCGGACCTCGGCCATGAGGGTGCCGAGGTGGTGGAGGTTGTGCAGGCTGAGGAGCCGGTGGACCAGGATCTCGCCCCCCTGGAACCCGTGGCGCAGGTAGGCGCGGCTGAAGCGCTCGCAGGCGGGGCAGTCGCACCCCTCCTCCAGCGGCGAGGCGTCGGCGGCGAAGCGCGGCTGGCGGAGCGAGAGCCGGCCCCGCCCGGTGAGGGCGACCCCGTTGCGGGCCAGCCGGGTGGGGAGGACACAGTCGAACAGGTCCACCCCCTGCTCGACGGCGTCGAGCAGGTCGCGGTCGGTCGCCAGGCCCATGAGGTAGCGGGCCGGGCCGGGCGGCAGGGCCCCGAGGACGGCGGCGATCGCCGCCCGGCGCACCGCGGGCGGCTCCCCCAGCACCAGGCCGCCGAGGGCGTGGCCGTCGAAGCCCAGGCGGCTGACGGCGGCGGCGGAGGCGGAGCGGGACTCCGGGTCGAAGCCGCCCTGGACGATCCCGAACACCAGCCGGTCCCCGGCCGGGACCTCACGGCAGCGGGCGGCCCAGGCATGGGTCCGACGGGTCGCCGCCGCCGCCGCCTCGGCGTCGGCGCCGAACGGCACCGGGTGGTCGAGCGCCATGCAGACGTCCGCACCCAGCTCCAGCTGGATGGCGATCGCCCGCGCCGGGGTGAGGTGCAGCCGCGCGCCGTCGTACGGTGAGCGGACCACCACGCCGTCGTCGTCCACCTGGCTGAGCCGGGCCAGGCTGATCAGCTGGTACCCGCCGCTGTCGGTGAGGATGGGGCGCGGCCATCCCATGAAGGCGTGCAGGCCCCCCAGCCGGGCGATCCGGGCCGAGCCCGGTCGCAGGGCGAGGTGGAGGGCGTTGGCGAGGAGCATGCCGGCACCGCTGGCGGCCACCTCCTCGGGGTGACAGGCGCGGACCGCCGCGTGGGTGCCCACCGGCATGAACGCCGGGGTCGGCACCTCGCCGTGGGGGGTGCGGAGCAGCCCGGCCCGCGCCCCCTGCGACGGGTCCCCGGCGGTGACGCGGAAGGGTCCCGCGCCGCCGGGGAGCCCGGCGCTCACGGGGTCCGCCAGCCGAGCATGCAGTCGCCGAAGCTGAGGAAGCCGTAGCCGCGCCGGAGCGCGGCCCGGTAGGCGGCGAGGACCCGCTCCCGCCCGAAGACGGCGGAGACCAGCACCAGCAGCGAGGAGCGCGGCTGATGGAAGTTGGTGAGCAGGCCGTCGACCACCGTGAGGCGGGCACCCGGACGCAGGTAGAGCCGGCTCACCCCGCTCCCGACGCGGACCCCGCCGGCGCCGTCGGCTCCGGTCTCGAGCACCCGGACCACGGTGGTGCCGACCGCGACCACCCGCCCGCCCCGCTGGCGGCACCGGCGGATCGCCTCGGCGGTGGCCGGGGGGCAGTCGTAGGCCTCGGCATGCATCGGGTGCTGGTCGATCCGCGGGTGCCGGATGGGCGCGAACGTCGCCAGCCCGATGGTGAGCGACACCCGGGCGATGCCGATCCCGGCCGTCTCCAGCCGCTCCAGCAGCCGGGTGGTGAGGTGGAGCCCGGCGGTGGGCGCCGCCGCCGACGCCGCCGGCCCCTCGGCGAAGACGGTCTGGTAGCGGGCGGGATCGACGAGGGGGACCCGGATGTAGGGCGGCAGCGGCACCTCGCCGACCCGGTCGAGGTCCACGCCGGCCTCGCAGGTCACCGCCAGGCAGCGCGCCCCGGGGTGCCCCGCCGCCGGCCCGATGACCTCCGCCCGCCAGCCCGCCCCGCTCACCCACTCGCCGGCGTGGAGCCGGCGGCCGGGGCGGACCAGCGCCACGACGATCCCCGGACGGGGCTCGTCGAGGACGAGGAGCTCGGCCGGCCGCCCACCCACCCACCCGCGGAGGCGGGCCGCCCGGACCCGGGTGGCGTTGCACACGACCAGGTCCCCGGGCCGCAGGCAGGCGGGCAGGTCGCGGACCCTGCGATCGTCGTTCCCGGCCGCGCCCAGCACCAGCATCCGCGCCCCGTCGCGGTCGCACCGGGGCACCTGGGCGATCGCCGACGGCGGCAGCTGGTAGTCGTAGGCGTCGGTCTCCAGCGGCCCCGCTTCCGGCATCGCGCCGCCTCAGCCTTCGAACAGGGTCGGGCCCTCGCCGGGGCCCCCCGGCGCCCCCGCCGGCGCGGCGGTCGGGGGCGCCGCAAGGCCGAGGTGCTGGTAGGCGCGAGGGGTGGCCACCCGCCCCCGCTGGGTCCGCGCCAGCAGCCCCGCCTGGATCAGGAAGGGTTCGTGGACGTCCTCGATGGTCTGCGCCTCCTCGGCCAGCGAGACCGCCACCGTGTCGAGCCCCACCGGGCCGCCGCCGAAGTGCTCGCAGATGGCCCGCAGGAGGCGCCGGTCGACCGCATCCAGGCCGAGGGCATCCACCTCCAGCATGGCGAGGGCCTCGGTCGCGACCGGGGCCGTCACCCGGCCGTCAGCCCGGACCAGGGCGAAGTCGCGCACCCGGCGGAGCAGCCGGTTGGCGATCCTGGGTGTCCCCCGGGCCCGCTCGGCGAGCAGCACGATCGCCGCCGGCTCGACCTCGACCGCCAGCAGCCGAGCGGAGCGCCGAAGGATCGTCGCCAGCTCGCCCGGGGTGTAGAAGTCGAGCCGGAAGGCGGCCCCGAAGCGGTCGCGCAGGGGGCCGGACAGAAGGCCGAGACGGGTCGTGGCCCCCACCACCGTGAACGGCTGCAGTCGCAGGCGGAGGGACTGGGCACCGGCGCCCTTGCCGGTGGCGAAGTCGAAGGCGAAGTCCTCCATCGCCGGGTAGAGGCTCTCCTCGACCCCGCGCTGGAGGCGGTGGATCTCGTCGATGAAGAGGACGTCCCGGGCGCCCAGGTTGGTCAAGACGCTCGCCAGCACCCCCTGGTGCTCGATCGCAGGCCCGCTGCTGACCCGGAGCTGCACCCCCATCTCGGCGGCGAGGATGGTGGCCAGGGTGGTCTTGCCGAGCCCCGGCGGCCCCGAGAAGACACAGTGCTCCAGCGGCTCCTCGCGCCGGCGGGCGGCGTCGACCAGGATCGTGAGCTGCTCGCGGATCGGTGCCTGCCCGACGAACTCGTCGAGGCGGCGGGGACGCAGGGTGCGGTCGAGCTCGGGCTCGTCCGCGGCTGCCGCCGGGTCGAGGAGGTCGGCGGCCGGGTCGGTCATCGGCTGCTCCGCTCGCCCGCGCCGGGGTCCAGCCGGCGGAGGGCGTCCGTCACCACCTGGTCCAGGGAGGCGGCCCCGCCGGCCGCCTCGACCGCCTGCCGCACCGCCCGCCGCGCCGTCGGCGCAGGGTAGCCCAGCCCCACCACCGCCTCCACCGCCGCGGTCGTGAGCGGTCCCGGCGGGGCGGCCGGGCGCTCGCCCTGGAGGGCGGCGCCGGCCAGGCCGTCGAGCTTGCCGCGAAGCTCCAGGATCAGCCGGGCCGCGGTCTTGGCCCCGATCCCCGGGACCGAGGCCAGCAGCTGGGGATCGTCGGCGGCGATGGTGCGCACCAGGGTCGGCCACTCGGCTCGCCCGAGGATCGCGAGTGCGGCCCGTGGCCCCACCCGCTCGACCCCGATGAGCAGCCGGAACACCGCCAGCTCCTCGGCGCTGGCGAAGCCGAAGAGGCTGATGGCATCCTCGCGCACCGCGGTATGGACGTGGACCGTGACCGGGCCGGCCGCCGCTTCGAGCCAGGCCAGCATCCGAGGGTGGGCGAAGACCTGGTAGCCGATCCCCCCGACGTCGAGCACCGCCCACTCGGGCTCGACGGCCGCCACCTCGCCCCGCAGGCGGGCGATCATGCCGGCACCCCGGGCGGCCCCAGCCCGGCCCGGCGCACCGCCTCGCGCACCCCGGACGCGTGGTGGTGGCAGAGGGCGACGGCGCAGGCGTCGGTGACGTCGTCGGGGCCCAGGACCGGTGTCCCGCCCAAAAGGGTGACCACCATCCGGGCCACCTGGCGCTTGGGCGCGGACCCGTTCCCGCTGACCGACCGCTTGACCTCGCTGGGGGTGTACTCGGCGATCGGCAGGCCTGCCTCCGCGGTCGCCAGGAGGATCACCCCGCGCGCCTGCGCCACCTGGATCGCGGTCCGCACGTTGCGGGAGAAGTAGAGCCGCTCCACGGCGACGACGTCGATCGGGGCCGCGCTCAGGACCGCACGGATGCCCGCGGCGAGGTGGTGGAGACGGGTCGGCTCGTCCTCGGAGGCCAGGGTCTCGACCACCCCCGAGCGCAGCAGCCGGAGCGCTCCGGCCCGCCCCTCGACGAGGGCGTAGCCGGTCAGGGCGAGGCCGGGGTCGAGTCCGAGGACCAGCATGGGGTGGGGCCGCCGGCGCACCGCGGGACGCGGGCGGCGGGGCGGGGCGGTGGCGGCAGCGGGGACGGCCTCCGGCGTCAGACGCCGGCCAGGACGTCGTCGGGCAGGACGGCGTTGCAGTGCACCGCCTGGACATCGTCGTGCTCCTCCAGGGCCTCCAGGAGGCGGACCACCGCGGGCGCGCCCTTGGCGTCGACCTCCACCAGGGTGCTGGGGTGCATCGTCACCTCGGCACGCTCCACCCGGGCGCCGGCGTCCTGGAGCGCCTGGCGGAGCGCCTCCAGCCCCTCGGGGGCGACGTACGCCTCCAGCAGCCCGTCCTCGATCTGGACGTCGTCGGCGCCGGCCTCGATCGCGCTGAGCCCGAGGGCCTCGGCATCCTGGCCGGCGGGGTCGACGCTGACCACCCCGGTGCGGGAGAAGAGCCAGGCCACCGAGTTGGTCTCGCCCAGGCTGCCCCCCGCCCGGTGGAAGAGGTTGCGGATCGCCGCCACCGTGCGGTTGCGATTGTCGCTGAGGCAGTCGACCAGGATCGCCACCCCGCCGGGGCCGTAGCCCTCGTAGCGGATCTCCTCGATGGCGTCGCCCGAGAGCTCACCGGTGCCGCGCTTGATCGCGCGCTCGATGTTGTCCTGGGGCATGTTGACCTCGCGGGCCTTCTGGATCGCCAGCCGGAGCCGGAAGTTGCCCTGGGGGTCGTTCCCGCCCTCGTGCGCCGAGACGGTCAGCTCGCGCGCCACCTTGGTGAAGGTCTGGCCCTTCTTGGCGTCGACCAGGGCCTTCTTGTGCTTGATGCCGGCCCACTTCGAGTGCCCAGACATCGCTCACCTCCCTGCCTCGCCGACGTGCACACCCGGGGCGCGGAACCGCCGGCGAACAGATATTCGAAGAGTTTAGCACCGCCTGCCGGCGCACGCCTAGGCTACCAGCGTCTCGCCAGGGGCTCGATCCGAGCCGGCCCAGCGACCGTCCCGACGCTGGACGGCGGGGCCGGGAACGCAACCGGGCGCTCGCAGTCGCCGGCGACGGTTTCTCCCTCCGGGCAGGGGTGCCAGCGCACGGTTCGGATGGACAGCCGGAGGCCAGGTCCCGGCGGCCCGGCCGCGCTGACCCCGACAAAGGCCGGTGGGCCGTCGAGGCGCTCGCGGGCGATCTCGAGGTGGCCCCGGTGGCAGGCCGTCTCCTCGATCAGGTGCAGCACGGTCCAGCCCGCGTCGGGGGGCTCGTCGCCGTCCGGGTCCCGGTGCCTCCCCCGGGGAGCCGTCGCCAGGGAACCCGTGCGCCCCACCTCGTGGGAGCGCCGACCCTGGTCACGGGAGGAGGCGAGGAGGTCAACCCCCGGGCGGTCACCGGCCAGGGCCGGCTCCGGATCGTAGCGGAGGCGACCCGCATCCCACCCCAGACCGGCCTCGCCCCGGCGCCCACCCCCTGGAATGGGTGGCGCTCGGCATCGCGGAGATGCTCGATCAGAGCGGCGATCGCCCAGCCCGACGGAACGGCGGCCGCGTACCCTGCCGGCTCCGCGAGGCCCTCGACGATCGCCGGCACCCAGTCGCGCTGGGACCCGAGACCGTGCGGAAGGGGCCGCCGCTCTTCGTCGACCTCGTCAGCCAGGGCGCCAGGAGAGCGGCCGGTCGACCTGCGCCACCCCCGCGTCCCCTCCCCCGGCGCTCCCGGCCCCGGGGCCGGGACGGCTCAGGGCGCCGGCACCAGCCGGACGAACCGGAGGCGCCCCACCTGGAGGATCGATCCCGACCGCGCCGTCACCGGCGCCCGCCAGTCGGTCACCTTCACGCCGTCGAGGGTGACGCCGCCCTGGGCGACGAGGTCCCGGGCCGCTCCGCGGGAGGGTGCGAGCCCGGCGGCGACCAGGATCGTCCGCACATCCTGGGGGCCGCCCGCGAGCACCGCCGCCTCGGGGATCCGCGACGGCGGCTGGTGGGAGCGGTGGACGCGGTCGAACTCCGCAGCGGCGGCGGCGGCGGCCCCCGCGCCGTGGAAGCTCGCCACCACCGCGCGCGCCATCTCCGCCTTGGCGTCGCGCGGGTTGAGCGAGCCGTCGGCCATGCCCGCCCGCAGGGCCGCGCGGCGCTCCGGGGCCACCTCGGTGAGGAGATCCAGGTAGGGTCCCACCTGGGGGTCGGGCAGCGACATCAGCTGGCCGTACTGGTCCGCCGCGGGGGCGGTCACCGCGATCGCGTTCCCCAGCGACTTGCTCATCTTGCGCTGGCCGTCGAGGCCCACCAGCAGCGGCACCGTCACGATCACCTGGGGCGGCTGGCCGGCGGCCGCCTGCAGCTCGCGGGCGAGCAGGAGGTTGAAGAGCTGGTCGGTCCCGCCCAGCTCGACGTCCGCGCCGACCGCCACCGAGTCGTGGCCCTGGAGCAGGGGATAGAAGAGCTCGTGCAGGCCGATCGGACGCTCCTGCCGCATCCGGGTCGAGAAGTCCTCGCGCTGGAGCAGCTGGGCCACCGTCACCGATGCCGCCAGCCGCAGCACCGCCTGGAGGTCGAAGGCGTCGAACCACTCGCTCTGGCGGCGCACCTCGATCCCGGCGGGATCCAGGATGGCCGAGAGCTGGTCGAGGTAGGTGCGCGCATTCGCCTCCACCTCCTGCGGCTCCAGCTGCGGGCGGGTGACGCTGCGGCCGCTGGGGTCGCCGATGCGGGCGGTGACGTCGCCGATGATGATCACCGGCCGGTGCCCGCACCGCTGCCATCGTCGCAGCAGCCGCATGGGCACCGTGTGGCCGAGGTGGATGTCGGGTGCGGACGGGTCGATGCCCCACTTGACGCGGAGACGCTGGCCCCGCGCGAGACGCGCGGCCAGCGTCTCCCGCCGGACGCAGTCCACCGTGCCGCGGAGCAGCTCGTCGACCTCGTCGGCGGCGTGATCGTCGGTCATGGGGAGCACCGCGGACGAGGGCCGGGTTGGGGCGGGGTGGCCGCCGCGGCTGGCCGCCATTCTAGCGGTGGGGCGGCGGCGACGGTTGACAGCGGCGGCGACGGTGCTAGAGTGGAGGCAAGGATCCGGTTCGAGTTGGAGGGTCCATTCCAGTGCGAACCGTGTGGCGTCAGCTGAGGCACACGCGAGCGGAGTAGCCGGCCCCACCGGGCCCGGCACGTGACGTCCCGCACCGGCGGGGCCGCCCGGGGTCGGGCAGGGTCCGGCACGGGGTGCACCGAGCCCCCGACAGCTTGAGACCCGGCCGTTTGGCTGGGGCCGATCCATGCGATCGGCATACGACGCGGGCCGACCAGGTGTCGGCCCGCTTTCGTGTCCGCCATCAGCCGACCGCCGCCGGTTGGGGCAGCCCGACCCGGGGCTGCGACACCGCCCGGCTGCGCACATCGCGGCACCGCCACGGCGCCGGGTCGGCGACGCCGACCCGCGGCCCCCAGCCCACCGCTGCCTCCGGGACCTCCTCGCCCGCCGCCAGCCAGATCCGGCCCCGGCCGGCCCGGCAGAGGTCGCGGCCGTCATGGCTCCGGTCCACCCCGAGCGCGCGGCAGAGCCGTCCCGGCCCGTCGGCCCTGGGGTAGGCGGCGGGGGGGAGCGGGCCGAGCTCCACCGCCCGGACCAGGACCGCGGCGGCCCGGCCGCTGGGCTCGGCGACCACGTTGAGGCAGTGGTGCATCCCGTAGCTGAGGTAGACGTAGGCGCGGCCCGGCTCCCCATACATCGGGCGGTTCCGCGGGGTGGGGCCGCGGGCGGCGTGGGAGGCGGGGTCCGCCTCCCCGCCGTACGCCTCCACCTCCACGATCCGGCCCCAGCGGAGCTCGGTGCCGGTGTGGTGGCAGAGCCACTGCCCCAGCAGCGCCCGCGCCACCAGCAGACAGCCGCGGTCGCAGAAGCGCCGCGGCAGCACCGGTCCGGCGTCGGGCGGACCGTTCAGACGTCGATCTGGGCCAGGTGGCCGGCGAAGTGGCTCGGGATGGCGAAGCGCATCACGTAGCCGACGAAGTGGTCGGCGTGACTGAGCGGGGCGGCGAGGATCGAGCCGTGCACCGCCTGGGACACGTCGGTCCGGTTGGGCGGCAGCAGGGCCGCGTCGGCGGTGGGGCTCCCGATCGCCAGCGCCAGCAGGATGAAGGTGCCGCACTCCAAGAGGGCCGCCATCGCCCCCAGGACGGCGCCGAGGAGGCTGTCGGCGGCGAAGGTGGCGACCCGACGGAGCTGGTCGCGGTACAGGAACCCGAGCAGCTCGCCGATGATGGCGCCGAGGGCGGCCAGGCCGCCGAAGGTGAGCCCATTCCAGTACAGGGGGTCCAGCCCGAGGGCGTGGCCGAAGGAGCCCGCGATGTAGGAGCCGCCGAGGTAGGCGAGGACCGCGAGGACATAGAAGAGGGCGAACGGCACGATCCGGCGGAGGACGCCGAAGCGCCACCCCAGGATGAGGTTGGCGGCGAAGACCAGCAGCACCACCAGGCTGAAGGCGAGGCTCACGCGTTCTCCCTCTGTCGCGCACCCACCGACTCGGCCAGGGCCTCCAGCACCGCCGACCGAAGCTCCGCCGCCTCCTTGCCCGTGAGGGTGCGCTGCGGGTCACGGAAAACGAGGCGGAACGTCCAGCCCTTCTGTTCCGGGCCGAGCCGGGCGTCAGTGTACTCGTCGAGCAGCCGGGCCGACTCCACGTCGCGCACCCGGCCGCCGCGGAGGGCGGCGAGGGCCAGGCCGACGGCGGCCCGGGCGGGGACGGTGACCGCCACGTCCTCCACCAGGGCGGGCGTCGTCGCCAGCGGACCGGCCCTGGGGCTGGGGCCGCCCGGGACCAGCCACCCGTCGAGGCGGAGCTCGGCGACGAGCGTCCGCCCGCGCAGCTCGAATCCCCGACCCTCCGCCTCGGCCAGCTCGCCCACGGCGCCGACCCGCCGGGAGCCGCACCGGAGTTCGGCGGACCGCTCCGGATGGAGGCCCGGGACCGGCAGCTGGATCACCTCCGGGCGGCCCGCGGCGCAGCGCTCGCCCACCGCCACCGTCAGCGTGACCAGCCGCCGCAGCCGCTCCGCCGACTCCCGGCCGTCGCCGGCCGGCACGTGGTCGATGAGCGCCAGCAGCTCCGGCTCGTCGGGCTGGACCAGGGGCGACGCGCCCCAGAAGGCACGGCCGATCTCGAACAGCTTCACCCGCTCGGCCCCGCGCGCCTGGTTCAGCGCCGCTGCCTGGAGCAGGCCGGGAAGGCAGCTCTGACGCAGGGCGCTCCACTGGGGCCCGAGCGGGTTGCGCAGGATCAGGGGGGCCACGTCGGGGGCCAGCGGGCGGAGAGCGCGGGCGGCCTCCGGGGCGGTGAAGCTGACCGTGATCGCCTCGTCGAAGCCGGCCCCCAGGGCCAGGTCGCGGACTGCCTCCCGCGGGTGGGTGGGCTCCAGCGTCGTTGCCGGCAGCCGCCGGCCGGGCAGGGTCGCGGGCAGCCGATCGTAGCCCAGCGAGCGCCCCACCTCCTCCAGCACGTCGGCCCCGGCGGTGACGTCGCGCCGGTCCGCGGGCGGCGTCACCGTGAGGGCATCGCCCCGCACCTCCACCCGGAACTCCAGCCGGCGCAGGGCGGCGGCCGCCTCCTCGGCGGCGAGCGGCATCCCGAGGGCGCGCCCGAGGCCCGAGCCGGTCACCGTGATCGGCGCTGGGTCCCGTCCCTCGGCGGCCCCCTGGTCGAGCGGGCCGGGGTGGACCTCGGCCCCGGCGAGGCGGTGGGCCAGGTGGACGAACCGGGCCGCGCCCAGCTCGGCCAGGGCCGGGCTCAGCCCCTTCTCGAAGCGGGCGGAGGCGTCGGTGCGCAGGCCCAGGCGCCGGGCGGTGGCGCGCACCGCGGGGCCGTCGAAGGACGCCGCCTCCAGGAGGATGGCCCGCGTCGCCGGCCCGACGGCGCTGGCGCTGCCACCGACGATCCCGGCGAGCGCGGCGGCTCCCCCGTCGATGGCGATGACACCGTCCAGGGGCTGGAGCCGGCGCTCCGTCCCGTCGAGGGCCACGAACGCCTCCCCCGCGGCAGCCCGCCGGACCGAGACCTGGACCGGCCGCTCGCCGGCCCCGATCCGCCCGAGGTCGAAGGTGTGGAGCGGCTGGCCCACCTCGGCCGCGACGTAGTTGGCGAGGTCGACGACGAGCCCGAGCGGGCGCAGCCCGACCGCCCGCAGCCGCTGCTGCATCCAGAGCGGGGCGGCCCCGTCGCGAAGGCCGCTCACGACCTCGGCCACGTAGCGGGCGCAGAACCCGGGGTCGTCGATCGACACCCGGACCAGCTCACCCACCGGTCGCCCCCGGCGGGGAGGCTCGGAGCAGTCGGGCCGGCGCAGCGCGCGTCCCAGGGCGGCGGCGAGCTCGCGGGCGATCCCCAGGTGGCTGAGGCAGTCGGGGCGGTTGGCGGTGATCTCCAGCTCCAGCACCCGGTCGGGCGGCACGAGGGTCGCCAGCGGCGTGCCCGGCTCGGCCGCCCCGTCGGGGAGGAGGAGGATCCCCTGCTGGTCGGGACCGAGGGCCAGCTCCTTGGGGGAGCAGAGCATCCCGTGGCTCGGGTGGCCGCGGATCGCGCGCACCCCCAGCTCCAGCCCCGAGGGCAGCACACTGCCGGGCGCGGCCCAGGGGACGAGTCCGCCCAGCCGAAGGTTCTGGGCGCCGCAGACCACCGCGACCGGCTCTCGTTCGCCGCCGTCGACCCACGTCAGCCACAGATGGTCGCTGCCGGGCATGCGCCGGAGGTCCACCACCCGCGCCACCCGCACCCCCTCGGGCGCCCCGGGCAGCTCCTCCACCCGCTCCACCTCGGTGCCGGTCTGGATCAGGCGGTCGACCAGCAGCGGGGTGGCCAGGTCGGCGCAGTCGACGTAGTCCTGCAGCCAGTTGACGCTGAAGCGCATCGGCCGGCGGCCTAGAACTGGTGCAGGAAGCGGACGTCGTTGACGGTCAGCTCGCGGCCGTCCTCGATGCCGTATTTCAGCATGGCGATCCGCTCCGGTCCCATCCCGAAGGCGAAGCCCTGGTGGCGAGCGGGGTCGACGCCGCCGTTGCGCAGCACCTCGGGGTGGACCATGCCCGAGCCCAGGATCTCGATCCACCCCCGCTGGTGGCAGGTGCGGCAGCCAGCTCCGCCGCAGACGAAGCAGGAAACGTCGACCTCCATGCTGGGCTCGGTGTAGGGGAAGTAGTTGGGGCGCAGGCGGATCTCGCGCTCCTTGCCGAACATCGAGCGGGCGAAGGTGAGCAGGGTCCCCTTGAGGTCGGCGACGGTGATGCCCTCGTCGACCACCAGCCCCTCCACCTGGTGGAACATCGGCAGGTGGGTCTGGTCCGGGTTGTCGCGGCGGAAGGTGCGTCCCGGGGCGATGATCCGGATCGGCGGCGGCTGCCCCAGCATGGTCCGCATCTGCACCGGTGAGGTGTGGGTGCGCAGCAGCACGCTGTCGCTGAGGTAGAGGGTGTCCTGGCTGTCCCGGGCGGGGTGGCCCTGGGGGATGTTGAGGAGGTCGAAATTGAAGTGGGCGAGCTCGACCTCCGGTCCCTCCGCCACCGCGTACCCCAGCTGCCGGAAGATGTGCTCGATCTCGCGCAGGACCCGGGTCACCGGGTGGAGGCGCCCCGGCTCGCTGGCCGCGTCGAGACGGGTGAGGTCGGCCCACTCGGTCGCGGTGCGGCGATCGGCGGCCGCCCGACCAACTGCGGCCGCGCGCCGTGCCAGGGCGGCCTCCACCCTGACCTTGGCCGAGTTGAAGGCCAGCCCCACCTGTGCCCGCTCGGTGGGCGGCAGCCCCGCCACCGCGGCCCCCGCCCGGGGCAGCTCCCCCTCGCGACGGCCGAGGAGCCGGCGCCGGGCCGCCTCCAGCTCCTCGGGTGAGCTCGCCGCCTCGACCAGGGCCACGGCGCGGTCGGCCAGGGCCGCCAGCAGGTCGGGCGTCACGATCCCGGGGCCGGCTCCCGCGCGATCGCGACCAGCCGCTCGAAGGCGGTGGGGTCGCGCACCGCCAGCTCCGCCATCTGCTTGCGGTCCACCCCCACCCCGCGGAGCTGGCAGCGGTGGATGAAGTCCGAGTAGCGCAGCCCGTGCTGCCGGCAGGCGGCGTTGATGCGGGCGATCCAGAGCCGCCGGAAGTCGCCCTTGCGCTTGCGCCGGTCCCGGTACTGGTAGGCGAGCGCGTGCAGCACCGCCTCGTTGGCGGGGCGGAACAGCCGGCGGTGGGTGCCGCTGAAGCCCTCCGCCTGCTGCAGCAGCTTGCGATGCCGCTGGCGGGCGGTGACGCCGCGCTTGACCCGGGCCACGGCTCAGCCGCCCAGGTAGGGGGCGTCGCGGCGGATCCGGCCGACGTCGCAGGCGGCGACCGGGTGCTGGCGCGCGTAGCCCCGCTTGCGCTTCTGGGACTTGTGCTCGAGCAGGTGCGACTGGAAGGCGCTCCGGCGGAGCAGCTTGCCGGTGCCGCTCAGCCGAAAGCGCTTCTGGGTCCCCTTATGAGACCGGATCTTCGGCATGGACGGTGACGCCTCCCTTGAGTGGCCGGCGGTTGACGGGGTTGAGGATCATGATCATGTTGCGCCCCTCCAGGAGGGGATGGCGCTCCACCTGGGCGAGGTCCTTGGCCTCGTCGGCGATCCGCAGCAGCAGGTTGCGTCCGATCTCCTGGTGGACCAGCTCACGCCCGCGGAACATGATCGTGAGCTTGACCTTGTCGCCCTCCGCCAGGAACTGGCGGACGTAGCCGTACTTGGTCTGGAAGTCGTGCTCGCTGATCTTGGGCCTGAGCTTCATCTCCTTGAGCCGGATGACGCTGTGCTCGCGGCGGGAATCCTTCTCCCGCTTCAGCGCCTCGAACTTGAACCGCCCGTAGTCGAGCAGCCGGCAGACGGGCGGCTGGGCCTGCGGGGCCACCTCGACCAGGTCGAGCTCCCGCTCCCGGGCCAGCCGCTGCGCCTCCGCGAGGGGGACCACCCCGAAGGGCTCCCCGGTGGTGTCGTCGAAGAGGCGCACCTGAGCGGTGCGCACCTGGTCGTTGATCCGCAGCTCGCGAAACGCTATCGACGGTTCCTCCTGGCCACCGGCTCTGCCCGTTCCCGTCCCGATGCCTGCGGGCGGGGCTCGGAGCCGGGCACGCGGGCGGGGCGAGGGGGCGCGAGGTGCGATCCTACCATGCCATCGCGCTCCTCAAACCGGGATCTCCGGCGGCCGCCCCTCGGCCCGCAGGCGGTCGACCAGCGCCTCAAGGGTGGTCGGCGCCTGCACCTTCGAGCGGGTGTCGCGCAGGTGGACCAGGTCGGCGATGGCCTCCCGCGGGCCGATGACCCCGAGGTACGGCACCTTCTGCCGCTCGCCGTCCCGAATCTTCGCCTGCATCCGCTCCCCCGGGCGGTCCGGGACCTCGACCCGGATCCCTGCCTGGCGCAGCCGCGCCGCCGCCTGGCGGGCGAACGGGAGCTGGTCGTCGCTGACCGTGATCAGCTGCACCTGCACCGGCGCCAGCCAGACCGGGAACGCCCCCGCGTAGTGCTCGATCAGCACCCCCAGGAAGCGCTCCATCGAGCCCAGCAGGGTGCGGTGGACCATCACCGGCCGGTGGCCGGCGCCGTCGGCGCCGACGTAGGTCAGCCCGAAGTTCTCCGGATTGGTGAAGTCGAACTGGATGGTGGCGCACTGCCAGGCCCGGCCCAGCGCATCCCGCACCGAGATGTCGATCTTGGGGCCGTAGAAGGCGCCGCCGCCTCGGTCGACCCGGTGGCGGAGCCCGTGCCGGCCAAGGGTGTCGGCCAGGATGCCCTCGGCCCGGTCCCAGTCCGCGGCGGCGCCGGCCGCCTTCTCCGGGCGGGTGCCGAGGGTGATGGCGAGGTCCTCGAAGCCGAAGGTCCGGAGCATCGCCCGGGAGAACCCCACCACCTTGTCGACCTCGTCCGCGACCTGGTCCTCTGTGCAGAAGATGTGGGCGTCGTCCTGGGTGAAGCCGCGCACCCGGAGCAGCCCGTGGAGCACGCCGCTGCGCTCGTTGCGGTAGACGGTGCCCAGCTCGCCGAGGCGCAGCGGCAGCTCGCGGTAGCTGCGGGTGCGGGACCCGTAGATGAGGATGTGGAAGGGGCAGTTCATCGGCTTGAGCCGGTAGCGCGCCCCCTCCATCTCGACCGCCCCCCACATGTCGTCGGCGAAGAACTGGAGGTGGTGGCTGGTCTCCCACAGCTCCTCTTTGGCGACGTGGGGGGAGTAGACCAGCTGGTAGCCGGCCTGCCGGTGCGCGCGTCGCCAGTGGTCCTCGATCAGCTCCCGGATCGCGGCCCCACGGGGGTGCCAGAGGATCAGCCCCTGGCCCATCGCCTCCTCGATCGAGTAGAGCTCCAGCTCCCGGCCCAGGCGGCGGTGGTCGCGCCGCTCAGCCTCGGCCAGCCGGCGCAGGTGTTCGTCCTGGGCGGCGGCGCTGAACCAGGCGGTCCCGTAGAGGCGCTGCAGCATCGGGTTGCGCTCGTCGCCGCGCCAGTACGCGCCCGCCGGATGGAGGAGCCGGAACACCGGGATCGCGCCGGCGTCGGCGAGGTGGGGCCCGCGGCAGAGGTCGAGGAAGTCGCCGGTGCGGTAGCAGGTGATCGTCTCGCCGTCGGGGATCGCCTCCAGGATCTCGACCTTGAAGCGCTGGCCGCGGCGGCGGAACTCCGCGAGCGCCTCCTGGCGGCTGAGCTCGACCCGCTCGAACGGAGGACGGCGGGCGGCGATGGCGCGCATCCGCGCCTCCACCTGGGGCAGGTCGTCGGGGCTGAGCCGACGCTCGGCCGGGAGCAGGAAGTCGTAGTAGAAGCCGTCCTGGATCGGGGGCCCGATCGCGTACTCGGTGCCCGGGAACAGCTCCACCACCGCCGCCGCCATCAGGTGGGCGGTGCTGTGGCGCAGGGTGTCGAGCGCCGCGGCCCCGGCCTCCGACTCGGCCGGCGTCCCGGCGCCGAGATCGGCACGCGGCTGATCGTGCAGGTCGGCCATGGCCCGGCAATTGTACGGAGCCGCCCGCCGCCCGCCGCCGGGGCCGGCCCCGCCCCCGGCCTATAATCCGCCCCACCGGCGGGGCCCGCGGGGGGCCGCGGCGGCGGCGGCGGGCGCATAGCTCAGGTGGTTAGAGCGCTACCTTGACACGGTAGAGGTCCCAGGTTCGACTCCTGGTGCGCCCACGCGGACTGTGCACCGTTTCCACACCGCTGGTGGGGATGATGGGGATAACCGCGGGCCCCTCCGGTCCGCAAATGGGCCAGCAAAAGATGGGCAAAACGCGCTTGACAGCGAGGCCGCGGCGAGGCGTATCATCGCCCCCGATGGCTGCCGCCGCCACCCCCACGACCGCCCCCGCCAGGCCCCGGGCCTGTGCCCGGCCGGGCTGCGACGCCCCCGTCCACAAGCGCACCGCCCGCTTCTGCAGCGTCCGCTGCAGCAGCCTCGATCCCGGTCGGCGGGCGCGGCTGCGGGCGAGCGCAAAGCGGGGACGGGTGGTCCCCCTGGCCCGCCAGCTCACCCTCAACTTCGACGGGGCCGAGGCTCCCCTCGCCCGCTTCGCCGGCCTCCGCGAGGACCTCCCCGCCGGCCTCTCCCGGCTGGCGGTCTGAGCCGGCGGCGGAGCCGCCTCAGGCGGGGAGCCGCCTCAGGCGGCGCGGCCGGGCACGGCCGGCACGGTGGGCGCCGGCGACCAGCCCCGGCTCCGTGCGGTGCGCATGTCGATGGCGGTGACCGTCACCAGCAGGGTGCGCTCGCACCCGTGACAGATGAGGTGGAAGGCCTCCGGCCGGTCGAGCTGGCGCGCCACCATCTGGCGGTACCCGCAGCCCTCACAGGTGACGATCGCTCGCATGGTCGCGGCTCCTCCATGAGTGACGGCCCCCGATCGGGGTGTCCCCATTCAAGCGCGCCCCCGGCCCGGATCGGGCCGCCCCGGTCGTTTCTTCAAGGCTCCGGTACACCCCCGTTACCGATGTCCCCGACCGGCCGCGGCATGGCGGCCTCGATGCGGTGGCGGTGGGCGACGAGGGCGGCTCCCAGCAGGCCCAGCCCGGCGGCGGCGATCACGGCGCTGGCCCCGACCGCATCGGCGATCGCGCCGGCGACGAGGAGCGGGATCGCGATGGCGAGGTTGATGGCGACGAAGGCGCCCCCGAAGATGGTCCCCCTGGTGGCCTCGTCCGTCTGCTCCTGGATCAGGGTGACGGCCGGGATCAGGACCGCCCCCAGGCCGAGGCCGAACACCACCGCCAGCCCGATGGCGATGGGGATCAGCGCCGCCACCAGCTGGAGGCGGCCCAGCAGCGGCGGCAGGATCCCCAGCACCAGCATCGCCAGGCCGGTGGCGGTCAGCCCCTGCACCACCGTCCGGGTGCGGTGCACCGCCGCCCCCGACCGTCCCACCACCGTCCCCATCACCACCATCCCCAGGGTCGCCGGGACCAGCAGGATGTAGCTGTTGGCGGCGGCCTGGTCGAGCACGTGCACCATGTAGCCGGCGGAGAGCGCGAAGATGGTGAACACCACCATCAGCGCACAGGTCAGCACCGCGAAGGCGAACCGCAGCAGCCGGTCGTCGCGCACGGTGGTGAACGCCTGGCGCACGTCGTGGAGCAGCGAGCGGCCGCGGCGGTCGACCGCGCTGGCCAGCTGGGGGCCGCCCCCCAGCCGGGTCCGGATCGCCCAGATCGCGACCGCGGACACGACGAAGAGCCCGCAGCCGAGATAGTACGGACCCTCCAGCCCCAGCAGCCGCTGCGCCAGCGACGCCGCCGGCACCGCCACCACGATGGTGAGGATCACCGTCATGGTGAAGAGCGAGGTGGCCGCCAGCAGCTCCCCCCGGCGCACCAGGGCGGGGATGCTGGCGGCCTCCGCGGGCGCGAAGAACTGGCCCACAGAGGCGAACAGCAGGGTGATCAGGTACAGCGGTGCGGCCTGGTGCTGGGCCACCCCGGTCAGCTCCAGCAGCGGCACCAGCAGCACCAGGACGGCCCGGATCGCGTTGGCCCACATCATCAGCCGGCGCTTGTCGTAGCGGTCGGCGTAGAGGCCGGCCGGAACCGAGAGCAGCACCGACGGGATGGTGTAGGCGAGCAGCAGGACCGCGTCGCTGATGTACTGCCCGGTGAGGGCATAGATTGACAGCAGGAGCGAGAAGGCGAAGAACTTGTCGCCCAGCTGGGCCGCCACCTGGGCGATCCACAGCAGCCGGAAGTTGCGGTTCTCCAGAACCTGGCGGAGCCCGGCGATGTTGCCCATCCCGGCCGCGGCTGCGACACCGGGCCGGGGCGCCGGAGACGCCATCCGCCGATGATAGCAAAGGGTCCAGCGCCGTCTGCGGGACCCGGCGCGGGCTGGCGCCGGCCCCTTCGGGGTTCAGCGGCCCCGGGTCCCGGGGGACCGGGACCGCCCCCGCCCCGCCACCCGGACCCGGGGCCCGCCCCCCCCGTCCACCGCCAGCCGGAGCGCCTGCCATTCGGCGCAGTCCAAGGTTCCCGGCCGGCGGGTGGGGTCCAGCCCCACCGCCCCGAGCCACCCCCGTGCCTCGGCGACGGTGAGGCCCAGCACCGGCGCGATCGCGGCCCCGAGCTGCTTGCGGCGGGCCTGGAAGATCGGCCGGGCGAGCCCCAGCAGCCGCGCCCGCGCCACGCCGCCCGGGCCCGGCTCCGGCCGCAGGCGCAGCAGCGCGCTGTGCACCCGCGGCGCGGGCCAGAACATCGCCGGCGGCAGCTCCTGGACCAGCTCCACCTGGGCCAGCAGACGGACGGCCAGGGTCGCCAGCGACCAGTCGCCGGCCGGCGCCGCCAGCCGCCGACCGACCTCCCGTTGCACCACCACCACCACCCCGGCCGGTGCCGGATCCCAGGCGAGGAGGCGCTCCAGGATGACCCCGGTGAGGTGGTAGGGAAGGTTGCCGGCGGCGAGGTGGCCGGGGGGGAGGCCGAGCCCCGCCGGGTCGACCCGGCGGATGTCGCCGAGGACCACCCGGCAGCCGGGGACCCGGTGGAGGGTGAGGCCGAGGGCGGCCACGCACGCGGGGTCCACCTCCACCGCGACCACCCGCAGGGCCCGCCGGGCCAGCGCCTGGGTGAGCGTCCCGAGCCCGGGGCCCACCTCCAGCACCGTGTCGGACGGCCCCGGGCCGAGGCTGTCCACGATCGCCTCGCGGACCCCGGCATCGATCAGGAAGTGCTGACCGTAGGCGGCCCGGGGCCGCACCCCGAAGCGGCGCGCGACCGCCCGCAGGGTGCTCGGATCGGTGAGGTCGAGCTCCTCCCTTAATCCCTTCTTCACCGCCGCCGCGCCACAGTCGGGTGGCGGGCCGCCGGCCGGCGGCCCGCCACCCGCACGGGGGAGCCTCGGTGGCCGACACCTCCGCCGCCCAGAGCGTCGTCGACGCCCTCAACGACGCGCCCCTCAGCCGCTACCACCTCCGGGCGGTGGTGACCGCCGGGATGGGCTTCTTCACCGACGCCTACGACCTGTTCGTCATCGGGGTGGCGCTGGCCCTCATCAAGGTGGAGTACCACCCCTCCCCGCTGGTGATCGGGCTGGTCGGGTCCACCGCGCTGATCGCCGCCTTCGTGGGTGCCCTGGTCTTCGGACGGCTGGCGGACGTGCTCGGGCGCAAGCGCGTGTACGGCCTGGAGGCCGCGATCATGGCCGTCGCCGCCATCGCCACCGCCTTCTCGCCCAACCTCGTGTGGCTGATCGCGTGGCGCTTCGTCTTGGGGGTGGGCATCGGGGGCGACTACCCGGTCAGCGCGGTGCTGATGAGCGAGTACGCCAACCGCCGGGACCGGGGCCGGCTGGTCAGCCTGGTCTTCTCGATGCAGGCGCTGGGCCTCATCGCCGGACCGCTGGTCGCGCTGGTGATCCTGGCGGTGGGCACCCCCCACGACATCGCCTGGCGGATCCTGCTCGGTCTGGGGGCGCTGCCCGCCTTGGGGGTCATCTACCTCCGCCGCCGGATGCCGGAGTCGCCGCGGTACACCGCCCGGGCCCTCGGCCGCGAGCGGGAGGCGGCCGAGGACCTGCACCGGTACGCCGGCCGGGCGGTCTCCGGCAGCCCCCACCGCGGCCCCGCCGCCCGGCTCTCGCTGGCGGCCTTCCTGACCACCCCGCGCTACCTGGTGATGCTGCTGGGGACCGCCGGCGCCTGGTTCTTCTTCGACTACGCCTACTACGGCAACACCATCTCGAGCCCCATCATCCTGAGAACGGTGCTGCCCAGCGCCAGCCTGATCCAGGCGACCGCGATCACCCTCGGCATCTTCACCGTCTGCGCCGCCCCCGGGTACGTCCTCGCCTTCCTCAACGTCGACCGGATCGGTCACCGCCGCCTCCAGCTGATCGGCTTCGCGGTGATGGGGCTGGCCTTCCTCCTGATCGGGATCGTGCCGCGGGTGACCACCCTCATCGTCCCCTTCCTCGCCCTGTACGGGGTGAGCTACCTCTTCACCGAGTTCGGCCCCAACACCACCACCTTCGTGCTCGCCGCGGAGCTGTACCCGGTGTCGGCGCGGACCACCGGCCACGGGGTCTCGGCCGGGATGGCCAAGCTGGGGGCCTTCGTCGGCACCCTCACCTTCCCGCTCGTCAACACCGGGCTCGGACTGCCGGCGGTGATGCTGATCGCCTCCGCCACCGCCGGCCTCGGCCTCTGCGTCACCCTGGTGCTGCCGGAGCCGAGCGGCCGGACGTTGGAGGAGTCCGGCGGGGAGCTGGACGGCGAGCCGTTCGCTGCCCGGCTGGCGCCGGAGGCGAGCCAGCCGGTGGCCAGCTGCTGACCGCAGCCGGGCGGCCGGCGGCGGGAGCGGCGGCTCACGCCGCGGGCAGCCGGTAGAAGGCGCGGGCGGTGGCGGTCACCGCCCCGGCGAAGGTCGCCAGGCACTCCCCCCGCAGAGCCGCCACCCGGGCGGCGGTCACCACCACCCGCGCCGGCTCGTTGGGCCGGCCCCGGTAGGGGTCGGGGCTGAGGAAGGGGGCGTCGGTCTCCACCACCAGGTGACCGGCGGGGACGGCCTGCGCGGCCCCCCGCAGGTCGGCGGCGTTGGCGAAGGTGACGATGCCCGAGAACGAGCAGAGGTGGCCGGCCCGGGCGCAGCGCCGCGCCAGCTGGGCGTCGCCGCTGAAGCAGTGCAGGAGCGCGGGCGGGCCGGCCCCCCGCTCCAGCTCGGCGAGGACGTCGTCGTGGGCCTGCCGGTCGTGCACCACCACCGGCAGCCCCATCGTCCGGGCCAGGTCGAGCATGAGCCGGAGCTGCTCCAGCTGGACCGGAGCCGGCGTCTGGTGGACGCCGGGGCGGCGGAGGTAGTCGAGGCCCACCTCCCCCACTCCGACCACCTGCCGGTGGTGGAGGAGGTCGGCGAGGGCCCCCGCCTCCCGGTCGTCCGGGGGGCGGGGCTGGGAGGGGTGCCAGCCGATGGTGACGAACACCTCCGGGAAGCGCTCCGCCAGCGCCACCGCCCGGCGCCCCTCCTCCACCCCGTCGGCGCTCGTCACCACCTGGTGGACCCCCGCCGCGTGCGCGCGGGCCAGCACCTGTCCCACGTCCTCGCCCCGCTCGGCGAGGGTGGTGAGGTGGCAGTGGCTGTCGACCAGCACCACCGTGGCCGCGCTCACGGCGGGGCGGTGGTCGGGGCCGGCTCCGGCCCCACCACCACCGTGCACTCGCCCCGCGGCGGCGCCGCCGTGAACCGAGCCGCCAGCTCGGCCCCGGTCCCGATCGCCCAGCTCTCGTGGAGCTTGGTGAGCTCGCGGGCGACCACCACCGGGCGCCGGCCCAGCTGGGGGGCGAGCAGGGTGAGGGTGCGGGCCAGCCGCCGCGCCGCCTCGTGGAAGACCACCGTGCCGTCGCCGCCGGCGGCGACCGCGCGCCGCACCCGGGTCGGACCCCGGGGCAGGAAGCCGAGGAAGACGAAGCGGTCGGCGGGGAGGCCGCTGCCGGCCAGCGCGGTCACCGCCGCGCAGGGCCCCGGCACCGACACCACCTCGTGTCCGGCGGCCCGCGCCGCCGCCACCAGGCGCTGGCCGGGGTCGCTGACGGTGGGGGTCCCGGCGTCGCTCACCAGGGCCACGTCGGCCAGCCGCAGCCGCTGGAGCACGGCCGGGACCCCGCGCGCCTCCCTGGGGGCCGGCAGCCCCCAGCAGGGGACGTGGATACCGAGGTGGGTGAGCAGGGGGCGGGTCCGGCGGGTGTCCTCCGCCACCACCAGCTGGACCCGGGCGAGGACCGCGGCGGCCCGGGGGCTGAGGTCGCCGAGGTTGCCGATGGGGGTGGCGACGACGAAGAGGGTGCCGGGATCGCTCCCCGACCCGGCCTCAGCGTCCCCAGTCACGGGGGTAGCGGAAGTCCCGCCCGATGGTGCGCTGCGACAGCTTGGCGATGAGCGGGAGGCGGCGCTTGAACTGGCTCTGTCGGATCCGCTCCCGGACCCCTCGCACCAGCTCCGCGTCGAAGCCCAGCCCGCGGCACTCCTCCTCGGTGCGGCGCTCGTCGACGAGGTGGTAGAGGAGCCGGTCGGCCACCGCGTAGGTGAAGCCGAGGTCGTCCTCGTCGGACTGGCCCGGCCAGTGGTCGGCGCTGGCGGGCTTGGCCAGCACCGCCGCCGGCAGTCGGGCGTGGCGGGCGAGCTGGTAGACCTGGGTCTTGTAGAGGTCCCCGAGCGGGTTGAGGGCATGGGCGAGATCGCCGAAGACGGTGCCGTAGCCCAGCAGCAGCTCGGTCTTGTTCGAGGTCCCGACCACCAGCGCGGACTCCGCGAGGGAGCAGTCGTGGAGGACCGCCATCCGCTCGCGGGCGAGCTTGTTGCCCCGGCGGCGGCGATCACCGGTGGGGACGGCGGCGAAGTAGGCGTCGACCTGGGGGGAGATGTCGATGGTGCGGGCGTGGACCCCGACCTGCGCCACCACCGCCATCGCGTCGGCGAGGCTCTGGGGGTCGCTCTCCCGGTAGGGCAGCAGCACCGCCAGCACCTGGGCGGGACCGAGGGCGCGGGCGGCGAGCCAGAGGGCGAGGGCCGAGTCCACCCCACCCGAGACCCCGACCACCACCCGCTGGAAGCCCACCTTGGTGACCTCCTCCAGGAGGAATCGGCGGAGGATCCCCTCCACCAGAACGGGCTCGATGGCGAGGGGGTCGACGTCCTCGGCCCCGACCGGGCTCACCGCTTCGCCAGCCATCGGCGGACCACCCCCTCCCGCTCGTCGCGGAGCACCGGGAACGCGATCCGGGCCCGGCGCAGGTGGCCGCGGTCGAGCACCGCCGACAACTGGCCCCGCTCCTCCCCCAGCGGGCCGCAGAGGACCGACCCGTCCGGTCCGAGGATGCGGGATCCGCCCCAGAAGGCGACGCCGTCCTCGACCCCCACCCGGTTGCAGTAGGCGAGAAAGCAGGTGAGGCACTCGGCGTAGGTCCGGGTCATGGCCTGGTAGGAGGCCGCCGAGCCCAGGCCGCCGAGGCCCGCCCGCACCCCCCGCCCGGGGCTCGCCGACGGGCACACCAGGAGGTCCATCCGCTGCCGGCTGAGCAGCCACGGCGCGGAGGGATGCCACAGGTCCTCGCAGAGGCACAGCCCCACCCGCCACGGGGTCCCGTCGGCCCCCCGGATCTCCGCCACCTCGAAGCGGTCGCCGGCAGCGAGGTAGCGCTGCTCGTCGAACAGCCCGTAGGTGGGCAGGTAGACCTTGCGGTGGACCACCTGGACGACCCCCTGCCCCACCAGCACCGCGGCGTTGTGGAAGAGGTGATCCCGGCTCTCCACCACCGCCCCCACCAGCGCCAGGCCGTCCCCGGCCGCCCGGGCCAGCTCCCCCAGCTCCGCCCCCTCCTCGGCGAGCGCCACCTCGGGGACCAGGTCGCGCAGGAAGTAGCCGGCGCAGCTGAGCTCGGGGGTGACGACCAGGTCGGCCCCCTCCGCCCGCGCCGCCGCGATCGCGTCCGCGAGCGCCCCCACGTTGGCGGCGGCGTCGCCGAGCCGGGGGGCGGTCTGCAGCAGGGTCACCCGCAGCTGGGACCGGCTCACGGGGCGGCCGCCCCCTCGCCGGCGAGGAAGCCGGCGATGGCGGCGCCGACCTCCTCCGGGGGACAGACACAGGTGGCCGCCCGCGGCAGCGCGCCGAGGAGCTCGGCGCCGTAGTCGCGGGTCAGCACCCGGGGATCGCAGAGGACGACGGCGCCCCGGTCGGTCGTGGTGCGCACCAGCCGGCCGAAGCCCTGCCGCAGCCGCAGCACCGCCTGGGGCAGCGCCTCCTCGCGGAAGGCGTCGCGACGGCCGCGGGTGCGGGCCTGGTAGAGGGGGTCGGTGGGGACCGGGAAGGGCAGCTTGTTGATCACGACGCACTGGAGCGCGTCGCCGGGAACGTCGACCCCCTCCCAGAAGGTGGCCGAGCCCAGGAGGACGGTCGTGGGGTTGTCCCGGAAGTTGCGCAGGAGCTGCTGGCGGGTGCCGTCCAGCCCCTGGCCGAGGAGGACCAGGCCGATCGCCTCCAGCCGGGGGCGGAGGGCGGCGTGGGCCGCCCGCAGCGCCGCGAAGGCGGTGAACAGGACCAGGGTCCGGCCGCCGAGCCGGGTCGCGACGTCGACGACGAGGTCCACCAGCACCCCGGTGTGGCGGGGGTCCTCGGGCGCCGGCATCGGGCGGGGCAGGCAGAGGAGCGCCTGGCGCAGGTAGTCGTACTCCGAGGGGAGGGTGAGCTCCTCCGCCCCCGGCAGCTGGAGACGGCTCCGCAGGTAGGCGAACGACCCTCCCACGGTGAGGGTGGCGCTGGTCAGGACCACCGTGTCGCAGCGGTCGAAGACCTCCTCCCGGAGGCGGGCCCCGATCGAGACCGGCGCCAGCCGCAGGGCCGCCCGGTCGCCGCCCTCGAGCTCCAGCCAGGCCACCTCGGCGGCCTCCGGCCCGGATGCCGCCGCCAGCACCCGGCGGGTGTCGCGGCTGACCGCGTCGAGGGCGTCGGCGGCGACCGCCAGCTCGGGACCGGCGTTGGCCGGCTGGGGCCACCCGGCGGGGTCGGCGAACCCCACGGGATCGCAGCCGCGCAGCCCCCGGGCGGCGGCCGCGCAGGCCCCGGCCATCCGCTCGAGCTCCCGCGCGGCCAGGGCCCAGCCGGCCCCCGCCCGCACCGAGCGGGTGAGCCCGAGGACCCGGCCACGACCGCCGTCCTCTTCGGGGACGGCGGCGAAGACGCCCTTGCAGGCCCCGAACGCCCGCACCGCGTGGAGGCGGGCGGCCTGGAGCGCGGCGCCCAGCTCCACCGCGTCGCCGGCGGGGGGCAGGCGGTCCACCACCCGGAGGACGTCGCCGGCCCGTATCCCGACCGTCGCCCCGGCGGTCGCGGCCTCCTCCAAGCGGTGGGCCTCGTCGACGACGAGGTGGCGGTAGGGGGGCAGGATCGCCCCCCCGCTGTCGATGTCGGCGAGCAGCAGGGCGTGGCTGACGACCAGCACCTCGGCCTCCCGCGCCTCCAGCCGGGCGCGCACCATGAAGCAGCGCCGGGCCTGCCAGTTGTCGCAGCTGGGGCCGAGGCAGTCGCCCACCGTCGAGGCGACCTCGTCCCAGAGGGCGGCCTCGGGCCCGGCGAGACGCAGCTCGGCGCGGTCGCCGGTGGCGGTCCCGGCGGTCCACACGAGGCAGCGGAGCTGGAAGCGGAGGCGCTCGAGGTCGCTGCGCTCGTCACCGCCGGAGGGGGTGGCGGCGAGCCAGCGGTCGAAGCGGCGCAGGCTGAGGTAGTGGCCGCGCCCCTTGAGCAGGGCGGAGCGGACGCCGAGGGGGCGCCACCGCTCCAGGGCGGGCAGGTCGCGCTTGGCCAGCTGCTCCTGGAGGGGGATGGTGTGGGTCGCGACCACCACCCGCTCCGAACGCCGGGCGGCCCACTCCCGGGCCGGCACCAGATAGGCCAGCGACTTCCCCACCCCGGTGCCCGCCTCCACCAGCAGGCAGCCGCCGCGATTGAACGCCTGGGCCACCGCCATCGCCATCTGCTGCTGTCCCTCGCGCAGCTCGTAGCCGTCCCCGGCGCCGGCGAGCGGGCCGTCGGGCCCAAGCAGGGCGGCGATCGCGACCGGGTCCAAGAGGCCGCCCGCGGGGCGGCCGGGCCCGGCATCCGCGGCCGCCCGCGCAGGGGGGGCCGCGGGCGCGGCGGTCGCCACCCCGTCGCCGCGGGGAAGGGGCCCCTCCCCCGCCAGCACCGCGCCGGTCGCCCACGCCCGTCCCCGGCAGCGGGCGGCGACCCGGTCGCGCACCCCGGGGTCCAGTGCCTCCACCCGCTCCAGGAGGGCGAGGAGGAGGGCACGGGTGGTGTCGGCGTCCGAGAGGGCCCGGTGGGGCCGCTCGTGCCCGAGCGCGAGCGAGGCGGCGAGCTCGCCCAGGCTGTGGCTGGGGGCGGCCGGCAGGACGATCCGGGCCAGCTCCAGGGTGTCCACGCAGGGGCGCCCGGCGAACGACCCGGGGTCGACCGCCGCGCAGAAGGCGAGGTCGAAGGCGGCGCTGTGGGCGACCAGCTGCGCGCCCTGGGCGAAGCCGGCCAGCCGCGCCACCGCCTCCTCGGCCGCGGCGGCCCCCCGGACGGCGGCGTCGTCGATGCCGCAGAGCCGCTGCACGGCCAGCGGGATCGGCACGCCGGGGTCGACCAGGACCTCGAGGGTCGCCGCCACCCCGTCGGCGCCGAAGCGCACCGCCCCCACCTCGATGATGCGATCCGCCCGGGGGCTGAGCCCGGTCGTCTCGAGGTCGAACGCGACCCACGCCGGGGCTGCCGCCGCGCCACCGTCGCCGGGTGCCCCCATGACCGTCAAGCGTAGTCGCCCGGGTCCTCGAGCCCGGTCGCGCCGCGGAGCCGGGCAGGGGTGCCGACCCCCTGGACGAGGCCGGCGCGCTGGCAGGCGTCCAGGGCCGCCCGAACCGTCTCCCCCAGGGTCAGCCGATCGGTCGAGATCACCACCGCATCCGCCGGCACCGCCAGGGGCGCGAGGGCACGGGAGCGGTCGCGGCGGTCGCGTTCCGCCACCTCCCGCCGCACCGTCTCGGGGTCGACCCGGGCGCCGCGCTGGCGAAGCTCCTGCGCCCGCCGGGCCGCCCGCACCGCCGGGCTGGCGTCGAGGTAGAGCTTGCAGGCGGCAACGGGGAAGACGATGCTGCCGGCGTCGCGTCCCAGCACCACCCCGCCGGCGCCGCCCAGCCGCCGCTGGGGGCCGAGCAGGGCCTGCCGCACCGGGCCCTGCTGGGCCAGCCAGGCGAGCAGGTCGGCCTGGCCCCCGTCCCAGAGGTGCGGGCTGACATCCACGCCGTCGACGCGGGCGAGCGCCGCCCCCTCGGGGGGGTCGGGATCGGTCGCCACCGTGATCCGGACGGCGCGCGCGAGCGCCGCCGCCCCCGACCGGTCCCCGGGCCCGAGCCCCGCCCGCCGGGCCGCCACCGCCAGCGCCCGGTAGAAGAGGCCGGTATCGACGAGGGGCAGGCCCAGCCGCCGGGCCAGCTCCCGCCCGACGGTGGTCTTGCCGGCTCCCGCCGGCCCGTCGATCGTCACCACCCGAGGCAGCGTCACGGGCCCAGCCCGGCGGCGTGGAGCAGGCGACGACGCTCGTTCGGGCCCAGCGCCCGGACGGCCCCCTCCGGCTGGGTGCCCAGCCGGAGGGGGCCGATCGCGACCCGCTGGAGGTCGACCACGGTGAGCCCGACGGCGGCGCAGAGACGGCGGATCTCGTGCTGGCGGCCCTCGGCAAGGGTCAGCTGGAGGCGGCCGCCGTGCGGCCAGCGCCCGGCGCCACGCACCGACACCGGACGGGCCGGCCCGTCCGCCAGGACCACCCCCCGGGCCAGCCGCCGGAGCTGGTCCCCGTTCGGGTGGCCGGCCACGGCGACGCGATACACCTTGGGCACGGCATAGCGCGGATGGGTGAGGCGCAGCGCCAGGCGGCCGTCGTTGGTGAGCAGGACCAGGCCCCGCGAGGCCAGGTCCAGCCGGCCCACCGGGAACACCCGCTCCGCGCCCGGGGCGAGCCCCGTGACCGTCGGGCGGCCCTGGGGGTCGCGGGCCGTCGACACCACCCCCTGCGGCTTGTTGCAGGCCAGGTAGACGAGCGGGGGCGCCGGCGGCGCCGGTCGGCCCCCCACCGTCACCAGGTCCTGGCCGGGGCGGACCCGCTGGCCCGCTCCCGCCGGCGGGCGGCCGTTGACGCGGACCAGCCCGGCGGCGACGAGCCGGTCCGCCTCCCGCCTGGAGCCCACGCCGAGCCGGGCCAGGTGGCGGTTCAGCCGCTCACCCTCGGCCGCCGGCCCGGTCACGGGGCGGCCGCCGGCCCCGTCGCCGGGGCGGGGAGCTCCGGCAGCGGCGGCAGCTGCTCGATCCGCTCCAGTCCCACCACCTGGAGGAAGTGGAGCGTCGTCCCGAACAGGCGCGCCCGGCCCGGCCCGGGGTCGCGGCCGACCTCCTCCACCAGGCCCCGGCGCTCCAGCCCCAGGAGGACCGCGTCGCAGTTCACCCCCCGGATCCCCTCCAGCACCGACCGGGCCACCGGCTGGCGGTAGGCGATGATCGCCAGGGTCTCGACCGCGGGCCGGGAGAGCCGGCCGGGCACCTCGGGGTGGAGGGCGCGCTCGACCGCCCGCGCCGCCCGCGGGTGGGTGGCGAGCTGGAGGGCGTCGCCGTGGGCCTGCAGCATGAGACCGCCGCCGCGCAGGCGCGACGCCAGCCGCTCCGCCGCGCTCCGAACGGCCTCCACCGGCTCCTCCAGGATCCGGGCCAGCTCCGCCAGCCCGAGCGGCTCGGCGCGCACGAAGAGGACCGCCTCCAGGGCGGCGCGGGCCGGATCCGGGTCGAGGTCGGGGCCGGCGGCCGCCGCCATCGCCTCAGCCACGTTCGACGACGATGGCCCCGCCGGGGCGCTCCTGGGCGCAGCGGGCGCCGCCGCTGGCGACCAGCTCCAGCAGCGCCAGGAAGTAGGCGATCGCCTCCATCCGGTCACGAGCCGCGGCGAAGCATGCCGCGAAGGCCAGCGGCGACGCCGCCGCCAGCCGGGCTCGGAGCTCGGCCACCTTCGCCGCCACCGAGTGGGCGAGCGGCACGCTGGCCACCGTCAGCGAGGCGGGGAGCCGCTCCAGCACGGTCCGGAGCGCTCGGGCCAGGGCCTCGGCCGGCACCCGCAGCTCCACCTGGGGCTCGACCGCCACCCCCAGCACCCGCAGGAAGGCCTGCGGCCCGGCGGCGGGGTCGCTGATCAGGACGTCGGCGGCGGCCCGGAACAGGCGGGCCTCGGCGAGGCGGGCCTCGGCGACGCCCGCGTCCTCGTCCGCCGCCGGCTCCGGCGGAGGGGGCGGCGGCTCGTCCCCGGCCAGCTCCCGCCCGGCCTTGAGCCGCAGCAGGCGGGCCAGGCCGACCAGCCAGCCGGCCAGCTCGTCGTCGTCGACCGGCTCGTCGCCAGCGAGCCGCTCGCGGAGCGCGCGGGTGAGCTCGGAGACCTGCAGCTGGCCGAGGTCGGCGGTGCCCCGCTGCGCCTCCTGCAGGAGGAGCGCCAGCTCGGCCGGGGCGGGGAGGGGGGGCAGCGCCGCGGGGGCCGAGGGGGCGGGCTCGCTCACGGGGGCGGCGCCGCCCCGCCGGCATCCGCATGGGGGGCCAGGCGGTGGAGGAGCTCCTCGGCATGGCGGCGCCCGGCGGCCGGGGCGACGGTGCCGGCGAGGAGCCGGGCCAGCTCATCGACCCGGGCCGGCCCCTCCACTGCGCGCACCCGGCTGGTGTGACGGCCGCCGACCAGCCGCTTCTCCACTAAAAGGTGGCGGTCCGCGCGGGCCGCGATCGACGCCTGGTGGGTGACGCAGAGCACCTGGCGATGGCAGGCGACCCGTCGGAGCTGCTCCCCCACCCGGCTCGCCGCCTCGCCGCCGAGGCCCTCGTCGACCTCGTCGAAGACCACGGTCGGGGTGCCGCCGGCGGCGGCCAGATGGGCCTCCAGGACCAGCACCAGCCTGGCCAGCTCACCCCCCGACGCCGCCTCGGCGAGCGGGCGCGGAGGTTCTCCGGGTGAGGTGGCGAGCGCGATGGCGACGGTGTCGAACCCACTCGCCCCGCACGCCACCCGCTCGCCCCCCGGTCCCGGGACGCCGTCGGGGTCCCCCCGCACGTCCAGGGTGATCGTCACCCGCGCCGCCGGCATCAGCAGGAGCCGGAGGTCGGCGGCCACGGCCGCCGCCAGCCGCGCGGCGGCCGTGGCCCGCAGGCGGTGGAGGGCGTCCGCCGCCTCCGCCAGGACGGCGCAGGTGCGCTCCACCTCCGCCGTCCGTCCGGCCAGCTCGCCGCTCCCGGACTGGGCCTCCGCCACCACCCGGGCGGCCTCGTCGAGTCGGGCCAGGGCCGCGTCCAGGCCGCCCCCGTGACGGCGCCCCAGCCGTTCCAGCAGCGCCAGCCGCTCCTCCACCGCCGCCAGCCGCTGGGGATCCTCCTCCAGCCGCTCCAGCTGGCGGCGCAGCTCCGACCCCATCCCCGCCAGCTGGTCGGCGAGCGTGGCCGCCTGGTCGACCAGGTCGTCCAGCTCCCGGTCGGCGCCGCGGACGATGGCGGCGGCCCGGGCCGCCCCCGCCAGCAGGTCGCGCGCCCCGCCTCCCGCGCCAGGGTCCTCACCGCCCACGACTGCGGCGAGGAGGCGGGCCGCCGCCTCCCGCAGCTGCCCGCTCCGGCGCAGCCGCTCCCGTTCCAGGGCCAAGGCGCGGTCCTCGCCGGGGACCAGCCGGGCGGCCTCCAGCTCGGCCAGGTCGCGGCGCGCCTCGTCCACCTCGGCCGATCGGCCCAGGCGCCGTTCGGACGCCGACCGCAGCGCCCGCCGGGCGACGAGCCAGCTGCGGTGAAGGCTGGCCACCCGGGCCAGCGCCCGCCGGGCGGGCTCCCCGGCGGCCGTGTCCACCGCCTCCAGCTGCGCCCGGGGGAGCAGCCAGCGCGACGGCGCCCCCTGCTGCACCACCTCGAGCTCGGCCTCGGCGATCGAGCGCAGGAGCACGGCCGGCACCTGGGCCCCGTTCACCCGCGCCACCGACCGGCCCTCGGCGCCCAGCTCCCGCACCACCACCACCGGGAGGTCCGGGGGGACGGCCTGGTCGCTCAGGCGGCGGCCGGTGGCGGGGCCCACCCGATCGAACACCGCCCGCACCCGGGCCCGCTCGCTCCCGCTGCGCACCATCTCGGGGTCGGCCCGGCCGCCCAGCGCCAGGTCCAGCGCCCGGAGCAGCACCGACTTGCCCGCGCCGCTCTCCCCGGTGAGGCAGGTGAGCCCCGGGCCGAGGGTGAGTCGGGCGTGCTCGATCACCGCCAGGTCCTCGACCCCCAGCTCAACCAGCATCGGCCGGGCCCTCCGCCTCGTCGAGCGGGTTGGCCGGCTGCGGCCAGCTGGGCTGGGGCTCTCCCGGGTCGCCGCCGGTCTTGAGCGTCAGGCCGAAGCGGGACTTGGCTCGGAGGCGGGCGAAGAAGCCGGGGGTGGCGGCGAGCTGGACCAGGAGGAGGTCGGGGCCCCTCGTGACCACCACCCGGTCGCAGCGCTCGATCGAGCGCTGGTGCTGGCCGTCGGCGGCGAGGGTCACGGGGCCGCGCTCGACCGTGACCGTCAGCCGGCGGTCGGCGGGGAGCACCACCGACCGGCTCACCAGGGCGTGCGGGTTGAGCGGCGTGAGGATCGTGGCCAGCACCTCGGGGTGGACGGCCGGGCCCCCGGCGGAGAGCGAGTAGGCGGTGGAGCCGGTGCTGGTGGCGATCACCAGGCCGTCCGCGTCGAACTCCCCCACCCGTTCGTCGCCGGCGACCACCAGCAGTCGCGCCAGGCTGATGCCGACCGCCTTCACGGCCACCTCGTTGACCGCCAGAGCGCGCCAGGGCACCGGCGGGACCCGGTCGCGCCCGGCGGACGGCCGGTGCTCGGCCAGGAGCACGTGCCGGGCCGCCAGCCGGTGGCGCCCCGCGGCGAAGTCGTCGAGCGCCGCCGGCAGCTGCTCCACCTCGATGTCGGTGAGGAACCCGAGCTGGCCGCGGTTGACCCCGAGGAGCGGGACCGCCGCCGGGGCGGCCAGCCGGGCGGCATACAGGAGGGTGCCGTCGCCGCCCACCGAGACCAGCAGGGCCGTGCGCGCGCGCTCCGCTTGGAAGGCGGCGGCCACCTGCGCCTGCGCGGTCCAGGTGCGGAATCCGTGGGCGCGCGCCCGCGCCAGCGCCTCCGCCAGCAGCCCCTCCTCGGGGGGCACCCGCGGGTGGAGGATGAAGCCGATGGCGTCCCGGGTCACGGAGCCGCGCCCGGGTGAGGGGCCAGCTCCAGGACCGCGCTCCACTCGACGGTGCCCGACCGGCCCCGCGGCTGGGCCGGGATCGGTCCCCGGCACCGGGTGCCGGGCTCGGCCGCGGCGAGCTGGGCGAGCACCGCGCGGGCGACCCGCTCGCCGACCTCGGGCGGGACGACGCCGCCGCGGGGCACCTCGCTGCGGCGCGCCTCGAACTGGGGCTTGATGAGGGCCACCACGGTGGCTGGGCGGGAGCAGAGGCGCAGCACGGCCGGCCAGACGACGCTGAGGGCGATGAAGGACAGGTCGAGGGTGGCATGGTCCGGCGCCGGCCCGGGCACCCCGGCGAGGGTGCGCAGATTGGTGCGCTCCAGCACCCGCACCCGCTGGTCCTGGCGCAGCCGCCAGGCGAGGCTGCCGTAGGCGACGTCGACCGCGTAGACCAGGCGGGCACCCCGCTGCAGGCAGCAGTCGGTGAACCCGCCGGTGGCGGCGCCTGCGTCGAGGACGGTGGCCCCGTCCATGTCGACGGCGAAGGCGTCCAGCGCGTGGGCGAGCTTGCGCCCGGCCCGGCTGACATAGGGCTCCGCCGCCGTCGTCACACCAGCATCCCGATGGCCACGCCGAGGGCGATCCCGGCCAGGACCTCGACCGGGGTGTGGCCGAGCAGCTCCAGCACCCGCTCGTGGCGCAGCCCCATGTGCTGACGGAGGTCGTCCAGCACCCGGTTCAGCACCAGCGCCTGCTGGCCGGCGGCCCGCCGCACCCCGGTGGCGTCGTAGACCACGACGATGGTCAGCACCGCCGCGGTGGCGAACACCGGCGAGGCGGTGCCGAGCAGACGGGCGAGCCGGGTGGTGAGGCAGACGGTCATCGCGGTGTGGGAGCTGGGCATGCCCCCCGAGCTCCCCAGCGGGCGCAGGCTCAGCTGGTGCATCCGCACCGACTCCGTCACCACCTTCAGCACCTGGCCCACCGCCCACGCCAGCAGCGGCGACCAGATGAACCCGTTGTGGAGGAGCGCGATCACACCGGGAGCCCGCCGCCGGGGACCTCCTCGAGCGCGAACGGCTCCTCGCGCGGCTCGCCGCCCTCCCCCAGCCCGAGCGCGGTGACCCGCCGCTCGACCCCGTCCAGGAGCTCGGCGGAGCGCTTGAGGAGGGCCACCCCGCGCTCGTACACCGCGAGCGCCTCCTCCAGCGGGACCTCGTCGTCCTCCAGCCGGGCGATCAGGCGGTCCAGCTCCTGCGCCGCCTGCTCGTAGGTCAGCCCCTCGGCCGGCGGCGCCTCAGCCATGCGTGCCCTCCTGCCCCTCCTCCACCCGGGTCACCGTGCTGTCGACCATACCGGCCCGGAGGCGGGTGCGGATCGTCGCCCCCGGCCGCAGCTCGGCCGCGCTCCGCACCACCCCGCCGCGCGCCCCGTCGAAGGTGACCGAATAGCCGCGGGCGAGGACCGCCAGCGGGCTGAGCGCCTCCAGCCGGCCGGCTCCGGCCGCCAGCCGGGCCCGGGCCGCCCGCACGGTCTGGCCCAGCTCCCGCCGGAGGCGGTCGCGACGGGCCCGGACCCGGCCGCGCTCGTCCCCGAGGCGGCGACCCGGGCCCGCCTGGCGGAGGGCGCCGCGGGCGGCCTCCCATCGCTGGCGCCGGGCCGCCAGCCGGCGCGCCATCGCACGGGACAGCCCCCCCGCGGCCCGGTCCAGGTCCTGGCGGCGGCCGGCGAGCCGGCGCCGGGGGCTGAGGCCCACCAGGCGCCGGCCGCGTCCCGCCAGGGTCAGCCGGCGGCGCTCGACCCGGGCCAGCCCCGATCGCTGCCAGCGTGCCCGCCGCACCCGCACCTCCTCGCGCAGGGCCCAACGATCGGGGACGACCAGCTCCGCCGCCACCGACGGGGTCGGGGCCCGGCGGTCGGCCACCAGGTCGCAGACGGTGGTGTCGGTCTCGTGGCCAACCCCCACCACGACCGGCACCGGGACCCGGGTCACCGCCCGGGCCACCGCCTCGCTGTTGAAGGCCTGGAGGTCCTCGAGGGAGCCGCCCCCGCGCACCAGCAGGACCACCTCGACCGAAGGCTGCGCCGCCAGCTCCAGCGCCCGCACCAGCTGGGCGGGAGCCAGGTCGCCCTGGACCAGGGTCGGCACCACCAGCACCTCGGTGATCGGGCAGCGGCGGTGGAGCACGTGGAGGACGTCCCGGATCGCAGCCCCGGTCGGCGAGGTCACCACCGCCACCCGCCGCGGCAGGAACGGCAGCGGCCGCCGGCGCCCCTCGCCGATCAGGCCCTCGGCGGTGAGTCGAGCCACCAGCTGCGCGAAGGCGACCGCCAGCGCGCCCACCCCGGCCGGCTCCAGCCGATCGACGACCAGCTGGAGCTGGCCGCGGGCGGCATAGAGGGTGACCTGGCCGTGGGCGATCACCCGCTGGCCGCGGGCCGGCTCGAACCGCAGCCCCGCCGCCGACCCCCGGAAGCAGACCGCGGCGACGGCCGCGCGGGCGCCCTGGCCGGCGCGGGCGTCGCGGAGGGTGAGGTACCAGTGACCGGCGGCGGACCGGGTGCAGTCGCCGATCTCGGCCTCGACGTAGACGTCCTGCAGCGCCGGCTCCTCCTCCACGGTGGAGCGGAGCCGGGCGGTCAGCTCACCGACCTGGAGGACCGCCATCGCCGACCTCCGCTCGCATCCCCGGGCCGGGCTGGGCGGCCAGCCGCCCGAGGACGCCGTTGACGAAGCGGGCGGACTCGGTCCCGGCGTAGGCCTTGGTCAGCTCCACCGCCTCGTTGATCGCGACCCTGACCGGGGCTCGCCCCGCCGGGCCCATCTCGTACGCGGCCATCCGCAGGATCGTCCGCTCGACCTCGCCCATCTGGTCGAGCGTCCAGTGGGTGCTGGCGGCCTGGAGGCGGCCGTCGAGGGTCGCCCAGTCACGCAGCACGCCCTCCACCAGCTGGGTCGCGAACCGCGCGCCGCCGGCATCGACCCCCATCTCGCTGGCCGCGTGGGCGATCTGCCACCCCGGGTCGGCGGACCCGGGGCCGAGCGCGAAGAGGACCCGCATCGCCAGCTCGCGTCCCTGCCGGCGCGGTGCCACCCGGGCTCAGCCCGGGCGGGTGGCGGCCGCGCGGAGGTCGGCGGCGGCAGCCCGCCGGCCCAGCCTCCGCTGGCCGCGGTGGCGGGCCGCCTGCCCCCGCTCCACCCTGGCGACGCGGAGGCGGGCGGGCCGGGGGGGGTGGGCGAGGGTCACGACGCGCGCTCGATGTAGCGGCCGCTGCGGGTGTCGATCCGGAGCCGGTCGCCGACGCCGACGAACAGCGGCACGTCGACGGTGAGGCCGGTCTCCAGGGTGGCGGGCTTGGTGGCGCCGGTGGCGGTGTCGCCCCGGAATCCGGGATCGGTCTCGGTCACCGTCAGCTCCACCGCGATCGGCAGCTCGACCCCGAGGATGCGCTCGTCGTGGCGCAGCAGGGTGAGGTGGTCGCTCTCGCGCAGGTAGCGCAGCGCGTCGCCCATCTGCCCGGCGGTGAGGGGGAACTGGTCGAAGGTGGCGATGTCCATCACCACGTGGTGGTCGCCGTCCTGATAGAGCATCTGCACCTCGGAGCGCTCGATGCGGGCGCGCGGGAAGCGCTCCTCGGGACGGAACGTCTCCTCGGTGACCGCCCCGGTGTCGAGGTTGCGCAGCCGGGCGCGCACCACCGCGGAGCCGCGTCCGAGCTTGGTGTGCTCGAAGGAGAGCACCTCGATCAGCTGACCGCCGCGCTCGAAGGTGACGCCCTGGCGCAGGTCGCCGGCGTCGATCATCGCCCCACCCGGTCCTCGTCGCAGAGGCGCACCGCCGCCTCCAGGGCGAGCTCATACCCGTGGGCGCCGAGCCCGGCGATGACCCCTCGGGCGGCCCCGGCGGTGAGCAGCCGGTGGCGGAAGGGCTCGCGGGCGTGCACGTTGGTGAGGTGCACCTCCACCACCGGGCGCGCGAACGCCGCCAGCGCGTCGCGGAGGGCGATGCTGGTGTGGGAGAGTCCGCCCGGGTTGCAGATGGCCGCGACCGCGTCGGTGGCCCGCTCCAGCTCGTCGATCAGCACCCCCTCGTGGTTGCTCTGCACGCAGCGGAGCTCGACCCCGAGCGCGTCCGCCCGCCGGCGCAGCCGCTCCAGGATGGCGGCGAGGGTCAGGCCGCCATACAGGTCGGGCTCGCGCCGGCCCAGGCTCAGGAGGTTGGGGCCGTTGAGGCAGAGCAGGCGGCGCCGCTCCCGCTCCGGGGCGACGGTCATCCGGCCAGCACCTGCTGCAGGTGACGGCGGAGGATGGCCTCGGGGACGACATGGCCGGCGGTGGGCCGCCCGGGCCCCTCCAGCAGCACCCAACGGGTCCGGCCCCCCTTGGTCTTCTTGTCGTGACGGGTGGCGGCGAGCACCGCGGCGGGGTCCACCGCCAGCCCTGCCGGCAGCCGGCCGAGACCGAAGTCCGAAAGCCGTGCGTCCTGCTCCTCGATGGCGGCCGCCGGGCAGCCGCGCAGCTCGACCGAGAGGCGGCCGGCCACCCGCATCCCGATGGCCACCGCCTCCCCGTGGCGGAGGCGCCCGTAGCCGCAGGTGGCCTCCAGCGCGTGGCCGACGGTGTGGCCGTAGTTGAGGATCGCGCGTCTCCCGTGGTCGTGCTCGTCGTCCCCGACCACCTCGGCCTTGCAGGCGCAGCAGCGTGCGATCAGCGTCTCCAGCCGGCGGGGATCGTCCGGCCGGGCGTCGCCCTGCAGCTCCGTCAGCAGGCCGAGCAGGTCGGGGTCGCTCACCATACCGTACTTCACGATCTCCCCGAACGCGGCCCGGCGGTCGCGGCGGGGCAGGCTGCGCAGGAGCTCCGGGTCGCAGAGGACCGCCCGCGGCTGGTGCAGGGTCCCCAGCTGGTTCTTGGCGGCGGCGAGATTGACCGCGGTCTTGCCGCCGAGGGCGCTGTCGACCATCGCCAGCAGCGTCGTCGGGCAGTGGACGAGGGCGATCCCCCGCAGGTAGACGGCGGCGGCGAAGCCGGCGACGTCGCCGACCACCCCGCCCCCCAGCGCCACCACCACCCCGTCGCGGTCCACCCCGCCCTGGCGGAACGCGGCGCAGAGCCGCTCCACCGTGGCCAGCCGCTTGGCGCGCTCCCCTCGCAGCCGCAGGCAGATCGGCCGAAGCCCGGCGGCGTCCAGGCTGGCCCGGACCCGGTTCACCACCCCGTCGGGCAGTCCGCCGTCGGCCACCAGGGCCGCCCCACCGGCGGGCCCCGCCGCGGCGCCCGCCGCCGCCCCCACCGCGTCCAGACCACCGGCCGCCACCACCACCGGGTACGACCGGGCGCCCAGCCGCACCTCGACCCGGATCACGGGCCAGCCCCGGTTCCCCGCGCCGCCGGCCGGCCGGCGGCGCGGTCGAGGCAGCGGGCGGCGACCGTCTCGGGCTCCAGCCAGGCGGTCTCGATCCTCGGTCCCGCCGCCCGCATCGCCGGCTCCCGGGCCAGCCGGAGCCGCTCCAGCGCCTGCCGGGTGGCGCCGGTGAGCAGCGGCCGCTGCCCCGGCTGGGCGCCGCAGCGAGCCGAGAGGACCTGGTCGGGTGCGTCGAGCCACAGCACCGTGCCCGCTCGCCGCACCAGCTCCAGGTTGCGGGGGTCCTCCAGGGTGCCGCCCCCCAGGCTGACCACGACCTGCCGCCGGCGGAGGGCCCGGCGCAGCGCCTCGCGCTCGCGGGCGCGGAACGCCGCCGTGCCGAGCTCGCGGAAGATCGCCGTCACCGGGCGGCCCTCACGGGCGACGACGAGGTCGTCGAGGTCGAGCGCCGCCCAGCCCAGCAGCCCCGCCAGCAGCGGACCGACCGTGCTCTTGCCGCTCCCCGGCAGCCCGCAGAGGAAGACCCGATCGGTCGCCGGCGGCGGCGGGGCGGTCATCGCCGCCGCAGCCGCGCCCGGTAGCCGCGGACATTGCGGCGCAGCTCCGGCAGCGAGTCGCCGCCGAACTTCTCGGCCGCCGCCTCCGCCAGCACCCAGGCCATCATCGCCTCCCCGATCACCGCCGCCGCCGGGACCACGCAGATGTCGCTGCGCTCGTAGTGGGCGCTGACCTCGGCCTTGGTGGCGAGATCGACCGACCGCAGCGGCCGCAGCAGGGTGCTGATCGGCTTCACCGCCACCGTGCACCACACCACCTCCCCGTTGCTGATCCCGCCGGTCACCCCGCCGGCGCGGTTGCTGCGGTGGGCGAAGCGGCGGTGGGCGGGGTCGTACCAGGGCTCGTCGTGGACCCTCGACCCGGGCAGGCCGGCGGCCGCGAAGCCGTCCCCGATCTCCACCCCCTTCACCGCCTGGATGCTGCAGAGCGCCTGGGCCAGGCGGCCGTCCAGCCGGGTGTCCCACTGCCGGTACGAGCCCAGCCCCGGGGGCACCCCCAGCGCCTCCACCCGAAAGCAGCCGCCCAGGGTGTCGCCGTCGGCGCGGGCGCGGTCGATCGCCTCCACCATCGCCGCGGCCGCCAGCGGGTCCGGGCAGCGCACCGGCGACGCCTCGACCGCGGCCCGGTCGGGCGCCCCCGGGACGGCCGCCGTCACCGCGCCGATCCGGGTCACGTAGCTGTGAACGGTGATGCCCAGCGCCAGCCGGAGGTAGCGCTTGGCCACCGCTCCGGCGGCGACCCGGGCGGCCGTCTCCCGGGCGCTGGCCCGCTCCAGGACGTTGCGGGCATCGTCGAAGTCGTACTTCAGCGCCCCCGCCAGGTCGGCGTGGCCGGGCCGGACCCGCCGCACCGGCTTGGACCGGAAGCCGGCCGCCTCCACCTGCATCGGCCGCTGCCAGTTCTGCCAGTCGCGGTTCACCACCACCAGGGTGACCGGGGATCCCAGGGTGCGGCCACCGCGCACGCCGCTCAGGATCTGGACCCGGTCGCGCTCGATCCGCTGCCGGCCGCCGCGTCCGTGGCCGCCCTGGCGGCGCCGCAGGTCGCGGTCGATCGACGCCGCCGCCAGCGGCATCCCGGCGGGGAGCCCGTCGATGACGACGGTGAGCTGGGGTCCGTGCGACTCCCCGGCGGTGAGCAGGCGAAGCACCATCCATCGATTCTATGGGGGCCTCCGCGCGGTCCCCGGCGCCGCCGGCGTCCGCCCCGACCCCCCGGCGGCCCGGAGGGGGTCAGAGGAAGAAGAGGACCAGACCCGCACCCGCCACCAGGAACGGGCCGTAGGGGATGGTGTCCTTGAGGCTGAGCCGGCGGCTGGCGAGGAGCGCGACGCTCACCACCCCGCCCACCAAGGCGCCGGCGATCAGCGCCCACAGGGTGTGCAGCCCGTCGAGGTTGAAGCTCATCCCGGTGATCGCCCCGATCACCATCCCCAGCTTGACGTCGCCCCAGCCGAACCCGGTCCCGCGCTGGAACAGGTCGCTGGCGAGCGCCAGGGGCAGGAGGACCACGCCACCGAAGAGCGCTCCCGCGATCGCGCTGGTGACGCTGAGCCCGGGGGACCAGTGGGCCAGGACCAGGGCCAGGACCAGGGCCGGGAAGGTGACGACGTCGAGGATGAGGCGGTGCTTGAGGTCGAAGGCGAGGACGAGGAGGAGGACCACCAGCCACAGGCTGTGGACCAGCAGCCGCCAGGTCGCCCCCTGGGCGTGGGCGAAGGCAGCGAATCCGACCAGGCCCAGCAGCGGCAGCAGGGCGCCCTCGATCCAGCTCGGTCCCATCCGCTCGCCCGGCTGGGCGTCGTCACCCACCTGCTCGGAGCGCTCCAGCACCAGGCAGGTGCGGCCGACGACGAACCCGAGCACCCCCCCCACCGCCGCCCAGAGCACGACCCACGCCCCGCTCATCCCAGCCCGGCCTGCTGGACCTGGCGCTGGTGGAGCTGGAGGGTAGCGGCGTAGAGGACTCGGCCGTCCGGCAGCGCCACGAAGAAGAGGTCCGCCGACCGGATCGGGTGCAGCACCGCCTCCACCGCGCTGACGCCAGGATTGGCGATCGGCCCCGGGGGCAGTCCCCGGTGCACGTAGGTGTTGTACGGCGACGCGATCGAGGTCTGCAGCGGCCGCGCCGGCCGGAGCCCGGCCCGGGCCAGGGCGTAGAGGACGGTGACGTCGCTCTGCAGCGGCATCCCGCGGCGGAGCCGGTTGAGGAAGACCCCGGCCACCCGCTGGCGGTCGTGCGCCGAGGGCGCCTCCGCACCCACGATCGACGCCAGCACCACCACCTGGTAGGGCGTGAGACCGACGGCGGCGGCCCCCGTCAGCACCGCCCGGCGCAGGTGACGGTCGAAGTCCTGGAGCTGGAGGGCGACCACCTGCCGGGCGCTCGCGCCGGCGGGGAGCTGGAAGGTGTCGCCGAGGCAGAGACCCTCCCACCCCGATCCCGGCGGGGCCCCCGGAAGGGGCGGCACCCCGGCGTAGCGGCCGCGGGCCACCGCGGCGCGGTAGCTCGCCGCCGAGACCAGCCCGGCGGCCTGGAGGCGATCCGCCACCTCGCGGGTGGTCAGCCCATCCGGGATCGTCACCGTCCGGGGGGCCGGCTGGGAGGGACCCTCCAGCACCGCCACCACCTCCGCCCCCCCCATCCCCCGGTCGAGGACGAACCGGCCCGGGTGGAGCCGGCCTGGCAGGCCTCGGATCCGGGCGTACCACCCGAAGACCAGGCCGCTCCGCACCAGCCGGTCGCGGCCGAGGGCGGCGGTCACGGCGTCCAGCCCCTCGCCGGGGCGGACCGCGAGCACCACCCGGTGGCGGTGGGTCGGCTGGACCGGCTCCAGGTCGCCGCGGGCGACCAGCCCGACCACCGCCACCGCCGCCACCAGGCCGAGCAGGAGGGTGCATGCGGCGAGGCGAGGGCGGGTCACCTCAGCTGACCTCGGCGGCGGCCCCGACAGCGGCCCCGGCGGCGGGACCGGGCGGGGCGATCACCGCGCGGGCGGCGGCCCCCAGCAGCACCCCCTGGAGCAGGATCGCCGCCGCCACCCGATCGGCGGCCAGGCGCCGGGCCCGGCGCCGCTCGCCCAGGGCCAGGAGGGTGCGCTCCGCCGCCACCGACGTGAAGCGCTCGTCGACCAGCTCCACCACCAGGCCCGACGCCCGTGCCACCGCCTGGGCGAGCCGGCGGGCGGCGGACGCGGCCGCACCCTCGGACCCGTCGAGGCGAAGGGGAAGGCCGCAGATGATCCGGGTGACCCCCTGTGCCCGGACCAGCGCCGCGATCCCGGCGCCGTCGGCAGCGGGCCCGCGGCTCGGCCAGGTCGCGTGGGGCTGCGCCACCTGCCCGGTCGGATCGGAGAGCGCCAGGCCCAGCCGGACACGTCCGGGGTCGATCGCCAGGACCCGCCCCGGGCCGGGTCGACGGGCCCCGGGCCTCAGGCTGGCGCTCCCCCGGCCGCAGCGCGGGCCAGGCGGGTCACGTGGATCCGGCTGCGCAGGAGCGGGAGCCACGGGAGCCCGAACGGGCTCTGGTGGATCAGGACCGCGGCCGCGGACGCCACCTGGCCGATGAGGAACGACCGCGCCGCCGCCGGGCTCTTGAGGACCAGGTCGCCGGCGTAGGGTCCGAGGTCGAGGTGGGGCGCCCACGACCCGGTGACGGTCGCCTCCAGGGTGAGCGAACCGCCCGGGGCCGCCTGGACCACCGTCGGCAGGGAGACCCGGGGCCGCCCGAGGAGCTCGCCGTCGGCCGGGATCTTGCTCAGCAGGTCGCGCAGGGCGGCACGCTGGGCCGCCAGCGGGCTGTAGGCGGTGGCGGCGCCGATGGCGGTGATGGAGAGCGTCTCGGGCACCCCGACGGTGCCGATCAGGGGATAGGTCGGCTGGGTCACCGTCACCGCGATCCCCTGCCCGCTCGGGCCGCTGGCCATGGTGAGGGTGGTGCCGGCGGCGGCCGCGAGGTCGCGGCGAACCCGCGCCTCGAGGCGGCGGGTGAGCTGATGGTCGGTGAGGCGGACCACCGCCAGGTCGTGGCCGGTGAAGATCGTCTCCTTGCGCGGGTCCTCGCCCCCCACGGTCGCCTCCGGGTTGGCCGCCGAGAAGGAGGACCCCGAGAGCGGCGGGGAGAAGATCGCGCACTGGGCCGGGGGCGGGCTGGCGAGGCAGGGGTTGTCGACCCAGGTGGTGATCGCCCCCGGCGCGACGTTGCCGGCGCTCCCCACCTGTGCCGCGGCGACCGGGAACGGCTGGCTGGGGGGTCCGTACTGGCCGTTGCCGCAGGCGCCGCTGCAGGCCGGGATGACCACCGTCTGGGCCGTCGCCACCGTGAACACGACCGGGTGCGCCCCCCCGGTGGAGAACCGGGTCCCCGGCTGGAGGACGATCTGGAGTGGCACCGGCTCGTCGCTGGCGAGGGTCTCGTGGCCGGTGGCGGCCACCCCGGGCAGGTGCCGGGTGCCGGTGGGGGTGGCCCGGTACTGCGCCTGCTCGGTGGGGGTCTGGAGCGACTGGGTCGCCACCGAGTCCAGCACCGTCGCCTGCCCGGGGCTGGTGGTGCCCTGGAGGGTGACGGCGTCGTGGACCGCGGTGGCGCGCACCACCACCACCACGGTCGCCGACGGCAGGAGGAAGAGGACGGCGAGGATCCCGGCCAGGAAGACCAGCGCGCCCGCCCCGATCGCGACCGACCGCAGGCGGCGGCCCCGCCGGGCCGGCGCCTCGCCCCGGGAGCGGCCGGAGGCGGCGGGGCCGGCCGCCGCCTCCGCGCCGCCGACGAGCTCGCCAGCCGCCCCTGCGCCGCCGGGCCTGGGGGGGGCGGCCGGGGGCCCCGCCGCTCCCGGCGGGACGGTGGCCCCCGGCGGCGGGGCGGGGGCGGGGGTGGCGGCGACGGCGGCGGCGGCCACCGCGGCGGCCTGCGCCGGGGGGCCCTGGCCCAGCGCCGGCAGGGAGCCGTAGGCGGCGAACCCCGCCCGGACCGCCAGGCGCTGCACCCGGGGGTCGCCGGCGACGATGGTCGCCGACTTGCCGAACCCCCGCGCGTACTGCTGCAGGAGCTGGAGATCCAAGGGGGTGCGCAGCACCCGGGCGCCCTCCGGGACCACGAAGACCAGCTCGGTGGCGTCGCCGGCGCGGCGCAGGCGGTCGACCAGGTCGGTGATCTCATCCCCGGGCTCGACGTAGAGGTAGGTGGGCACCGTCGTCAGGCCACAACCGAAACGGCGGCCCTGCGGTTACGCCATCCGCCGGCGGCGACCGCGTCGGCCCGCACGCTCACGGGCCGATCGCCTCCTGGACCCGGCGGAGGACGCCGCTGAACAGGTCCCCCTCCGGCTCCTCCTGGACCACCGCGTGGTACGCGAGCCCCATGGCGGTGATGTCCGCCGGCGAGTCGAGCGCGCCGGTGGTGTCCCTGACCGCGGGCAGCTCGCCCGGGACCAGGACCGTGAAGGTGGGCGCCTGCAGGAAGGGAAGGTACTCGGTCCAGCGCAGGATGCTGAGCTGCTCCGCCACCTCGGGGAGCAGGGCCCCCCCCCCGCAGAGCCGCACCGTGTCCGGCAGGGTCCGGCCCTCGGCGAGGTCGTGCAGGGTGAGGGCCACGCCCTGGGCCAGCACCTCGGAGGTCTCGGCGAGGCACCCGTGCACCCGGGTGCGCTCCTCGCCCGCCAGCTCCGCTCGGCTGTGCCGAACCTTGAGCAGCTCGGCCGCCTGCGGGGGGCAGCCGAGATCCGCCGCCAGCCTGCGGGTGAACGCCCGACCGCCCAGCCCGAAGACCCGGATCGCCTCCAGCAGCCCGCCGCGCACCAGCGCGACCTGGGTGGTGGCGGCCCCCACGTCGATGAAGACCGCCCCCCGCTCCAGGCTCTCCGGGGTGGTGGCGGCCCGGGCCACCGCATAGGGCTCGGCGACGGTGGCGGCGAGCTCCAGATCCAGCTCCTCCGCGATCCGCTCCACCGCCGCCACCTGGCTGGCGAGGGCGAAGGTGTTGAAGACCGTCACCTCCAGCCGCTCGCCCTGGTAGCGGAGGGGGTCGGCGACCAGGGCGTCGTCGATCCGGAGGGCGGTGATGGTCGAGTGGACCAAGCGGACCTGCTGGGGGGCCGCGCCCGACTCCTCGGCGAAGGCGGCGCGGGCCTCGGCGAGGGCCCGGTGCTGGACCCCCTCGACGTGGTCGTCGAGCTCGCGGGCGCTGATCCGGTCGTCGGGGCGGCGGCGGGCCCGAGCCACGGTGGTGGTGAACCCGCGGACCTGGGACCCGGCGATCCCGATCACGGCCCGGGTCGGCACCACCCCGCCCATGTCCTCGGCGGCCTCCACCGCACGGTCGCACGCCGCCACCACCTCGGCCAGCTCGGGGGCGGCGCCGCCGGGGGGGAGCGGGACGTCCGACTCGGTGCGGCCGACGCCCAGGATCACGGCCCGGTCGTCCTCCCTCTTCACCACCAGCGCCCGCACCTGGCTGCTCCCGATGTCGAGCGCGGTCCAGTGGCCGCGGCTGCGGGTGCGGCCGCCCATCCCCGGCAGGCGGGGGCTCATCGCCCGCTGCCCCGCCCATCGGCGGCGAGCGCCGCCCGCACCGCCCCCACCGCCTGGTGGTGGCGACCGGCGTCGACCTCCCCCGACCCGAGGAGGTCGTTGCCGCCGCCCCGGCCGCCGGCCGCCTCGCAGGCGACCCGGGCCAGGGCCCCGCCCCGCAGCCCCTCGGCCACCAGCCTCGGGGTGAGCTTGCAGACCAGCCGGCGGCCGGCGAGGACCATCGCCACCGCCGGCTCGCGACCCAAAAGGAGGCGGTCGGCGACCTCGCGGAGCTCGCCCACCGGCTCCTCGCCGGCCTGGTCGCGGACCACGAGGCGGTGGGGACCGACCCGCTCGTCCAGCACCGGGGTGTCCGCCGCCGCCAGCGCCGCCCGGCGCGCGGCCCGCAGCCCCTGCTCCAGCCGCTGGACCTCCTGGCGCAGGCGCTCCGCCCGCTCGGGGACCTCTGCCGGGGTGACCCCCAGGGTCGCCGCCACCCGCCGCAGCGCCTCGTGCTCCGAGCGCCAGCGCCGGTCGGCGGCGGCTCCCGCCACCAGCTCCAGCCGGCGCAGCCCGCTGCCCACGCTGCGCTCGCCGGTGAGGAGCACCGCGCCCACCTCGCCGGAGCGGCGCACGTGGGTGCCGCCGCAGAGCTCGCGGGACGCGTCGCCGAAGCTGACCACCCGGACCAGCTCGCCGTAGAGCTCGTCGGGGAGGGCGATCGCCCCGGTGGCGCGCGCCTTCTCGCTGGCCATGACCTCCACCCGGCGGGGGACGTCGGCCCGCACCGACGCCATCACCTCGTCCATGACACGGTCCAGCTGACCCTTGGTGGGGGCCGTCGGCGAGGTGAAGTCGAAGGTGGCGTGGTCGGGGGCGACGTAGGAGCCGCGCTGGACCACCCCGGGGCCGAGGACCAGGCGCAGGGCGGCGTTCACGAGGTGGGTCGCCGAGTGGTGGCGGGCCGCCTCGCCGCGCCAGCCGGGGTCGACCGACGCGCTGACCACCGTGCCCGGCGCCAGCGTGCCCGCGACGGCGCGGCACCGATGCACCTGGCCGGGGCCCAGGGGGCGCGTGTCCACCACCTCGGCCGAGCCGCCGGGCCAGGTGAGCCGGCCGCGGTCACCCACCTGGCCGCCGCCCTCGGCGTAGAAGGGACTGCGGTCTAGCCACACGTCGGTGGCGCCGTCGGGGCCGGCCCGGACCGCCAGCACCCTGGCCTCCGCCTCCAGCGCCTCCTCCCCCACGAAGACCGTGGCCGGCGGACCCTGCGGCCCCCCGTCGCCGGTGCCCAGGTCCCAGGCGTCGCCGCCGGCAGCCGACCCCGCCCGGGCGGTGCGGGCCCGCTCCCGCTGCGCCTCCAGCAGGGCCAGCGCCCCGGCCGCGTCGACGGCCAGCCCCCGCTCGGCGGCGAGGTCCGCGGTCAGCTCCAGGGGCAGGCCGTGGGTGTCGTGGAGCCGGAAGGCGTCGGCGCCGCTGACCACCCCGCGGTCGGCGCGACCCGCGGCCGCTTCGAAGTGCTCCAACCCGCGGGCCAGGGTGTCCGCGAAGCGGCCCTCCTCGGCCGCCAGCTGGGCCTCGATCGCCGGGCGCTGGAGCGCCAGCTCCGGGTAGACCGGGCCGAGGCTCTCCACCACCACCCCGACCGCGGGGACCAGCCCCCCCTCGAGGTGCAGCCCGCGGGCGTGGACCAGCGCCCGCCGCACCAGCCGGCGGAGGACGTAGCCGCGACCGTCGTTGCTGGGGGCGACCCCGTCGGCCAGCAGCATGGTCACCGCCCGCGCGTGATCGGCCAGCACCCGGAGGTGGAGGCGCGGGGCCGCCGTCGCCTCCGCGGGCCGGAGCCCGCTGCGCTCCGCGAAGTGGACGACCAGCGGCCGGAACAGGTCGGTCTCGAAGATCGAGTCCGCTCCCTGCAGCACCATCGCGAGGCGCTCCAACCCCATCCCGGTGTCCACCCCGGTGCGCGGCAGGGGGGTGAGGGAGCCGTCCGGCCCCCGGTCGTACTGCATGAACACGAGATTCCAGCACTCGAGGTACCGGTGGCCCTGACCGGGGCGGTCGTCGGGGCCGCCGGCGGCCGCCGGCCCGAGGTCGTAGTAGACCTCGCTGTCGGTGCCGCAGGGCCCGGTCTCCCCCGCCTGCCAGAAGTTGTCCGCGAGGGCAACGACCCGATCTGCCGGCACCCCGCCGACCGCGGTCCAGGCCGCCCGCGCCTCGCCGTCGTCGGGATGGACGCTGGCGAGGAGGCGCCCGGGGTCGAGCCCGAGCTCGTCGACCAGGAAGGCGCGAGCGTAGCCGATCGCCTCCGCCTTGAAGTAGTCGCCGAAGCTGAAGTTTCCGAGCATCTCGAAGAAGGTGTCGTGGCGGGGGGTCCGACCGACCTCCTCGATGTCGCTGGTCCGGAACGATTTCTGGCAGGAGGCGAGCCGGGTCGCCGGCGGCTCGCGGAGGCCGAGGAAGTAGGGCTTCAGCGGGACCATGCCCGCGCTCACCAGGAGCAGACTCGGGTCGTGCTCTGGGACGAGCGAGGCGCTGGGGATGCGCTGGTGCCCGCGGGCGGTGAAGAAGTCGAAAAAACGTTCGCGGATTGTGAGATGGCGCACCGGCTCACCACAGGTGGGAGGGTGGCCGGATTCTACCAGCCGCCCGCGCACCGGTCCCGGCCACGGGCGCCCACGCCGGCCCCGGCAGGGGGTCCGTCACCCGGCTCAGGATGGCGGCCCGAGCGCGCCGTCCCCCTCCGGGAGCTCGCGCTTGAGTTGGGCCAGCGCCGCCCGCTGGAGCCGGCTGACGTGCATCTGGGAGATCCCCAGGCGCCGGGCCACCTCCGTCTGGGGCAGCTGGTCGACGAAGCGGAGGACCATGATCTCTCGCTCCCGGGGGGTCAGGTGGCGCAGCGCCCCCGACAGGGCGTCCTGCAGCTCGACCCTTGCGAGGTTGTCGTCCTCGTGGCCGATCCGGTCGCCGAGCTCCTGGGCGTCCTCCATCCCGGAGGTGGGGGCCTCCAGGGAGACCGCCCGCTGGGCCGGCCCCACCTCCATCGCCTCCAGCACCTCCTCGGGTTCCAGCTCCAGCATGGCCGCGATCTCGGTCACCGCGGGGGCGCGGCCGAGCGTCTGGCTGAGGCGCTCCTGGGCCCGGACCACCTTGGCGTAGGTCTCCTGGAGCCGCCGCGGCACCCGCACCGCCCAGCTCTTGTCCCGGAAGTGGCGCTTGATCTCGCCCAGGATGGTGGGGGTCGCGAAGGTGGTGAACTCCAGCTCCCGCGACGGGTCGAAGCGTTCGATGGCGGCGATCAGGCCGAGGAAACCGACCTGCTCCAGGTCCTCCAGCGGCTCGCCCCGGTTGGCGAACCGGCGTGCCAGGGCCCGCACCAGGTCGCCGAACTCCCCGACCAGGCGCTCGCGGATCTTGGGGTCGCGGGTGCGCGCGTACTCGGCGAGGAGCGCCCGCTGGGTCACCCGGTCGTAGCGGGGTGCCGCGCCCACGCGGGTGGGCCCGGAGCCCGTCAGCGCCAGCGGTACTTCGCCAGCCGGACGTGGAGGAGCCCGTTGCCAGCCACGCGGCACCGCACGTCATCGGCGAAGAGCCCGATCATCTGGAGCGCGAGGTCGAGAGCATCTGGGGTGGGCGGCCAGGAGGCCGGTGCCGGCGCCGCCACCCCGGTCGGGTCGACGTCGGGTGGGGGCGCCGCGGCGGCCTGGCGCTGGGCCGCCTCGCTCCGGCCCGGCTGCAGCCTGACGTCCACCGTGAGGACCGTCTCCTCCAGCCGGAAGCTCACCCGGATGGTGGCGTCCTTCGAGGCCACCTCGCGGGCCAGGCTGATGGTGCGCTCGCAGGCCTGGGCGATCGCGATGTTGAGCTCGTCGACCGCCTCGACCCCGAAGCCCCCGACGCTGGCCAGGCCGGCGGCGGTGCGCTTGGCCACCACGATGTAGGCGGGGTCGGCGGGGATGCGCAGCTCGGTGGTGGGGGCGGAGCGGCTCATCGTGGAGGATGTTCCCCGCTCCAGGGCCGGCTCAAACGCCATCGGGTCCTCCTGGGCCGAAGGATGGATCCGGCGAGGCCCGCCGCCAGGCACCAGGGCCCTGGTTTCCAGGGGGGTGCGCCGCACGACGCGTTCCACGTCCCCTGCGACGTTCGGGTGGGGCTGGTGGGCGGCCGCCGGTGTTGGCGCTCCCGTCGAAAGTCATGTTGGGGACGGCGCTCGCTGGCCGCGAACCCCTCCGGATCCCGGTCACCGTACCACGGTCATGGCCGAGGCGGCCCACCCGGTGCCCCACCCGTCAGGACGCGGGCGGGGGCGGGTCGGCGAGCCGCAGGCCGACCTCGCGGAGCTGGGCTGGGCTGACCGGGGTCGGCGCCCCGGTCATGGGGTCGTGGCCGGTCTGGGTCTTGGGGAAGGCGATCACCTCCCGGATCGACGACTCCCCCAGGCCCAGCATCACCAGCCGGTCGATCCCGGCGGCGAAGCCCCCGTGCGGGGGGGCGCCATGGCGGAACGCGGTGAGGAGGAAGCCGAACTTGCGCCAGGTCTCCTCGTCGCTCAGTCCGAGCGCGCGGAACACCGCTGCCTGCTGCTCCGGCCGCGTGATCCGCAGGGAGCCGCTCCCGATCTCCACCCCGTTGCAGACGATGTCGTAGGCACGGGACCGCGCCCCGAGCGGGTCCGTGGCGAGCCGGTCCCAGTCGTCGGGATGAACCTGGGTGAAGGGGTGGTGCAGGGGCTGGAGGGTCCCGTCGGGTGCCCGCTCGAACATCGGGAACTCGGTCACCCAGAGGAACTCCACCCGGCCCTCGGGGATCCACCCGAGCTGGCGGGCCGCGTGGAGGCGGAGGGCACCCAGCGCCGCGTCGGCCACCCGGGTGTCCGCCGCCACCAGGCACAGGAGGTCGCCCGGCGCCGCCCCGGTGAGGGCGGCGAGCCGGCCCAGCTCGTCGTCGCTGCAGGCGCGGGCGATCGGGCCCTGCCAGCCGTCGTCGCGCCAGGGCAGCATCGCCACCCCGCGCGCGCCGTGGTCGCGGGCCACCTGCTGCCAGGCGCCCTCCAGGTCGCCCCGTGGAAGATCGGCTCCCGCCGCCACCCTCAGCGCCCGCACCGTCCCGCCTGCGGCCAGCGCGGCCTGGAAGACGCGGAGCCCGGTGTTCGGAAATGCCTCCGTCACCGTGACCAGCTCCGCCCCGAAACGGGTGTCGGGCTTGTCGGTGCCGTAGCGGGCCATCGCCTCGCGAAAGGGGAGTCGCGGCCAGGGGGTGGCCAGGGAGCCTCCGAAGGCCTCCGCCCACGCCTCCCCGATCATCCGCTCCAGGGCGTCGAACACCTCGGGCTCCTCCACGAACGCCATCTCCACGTCCAGCTGGGTGAACTCGAACTGCCGGTCCGCGCGCAGGTCCTCGTCGCGCCAGCACCGGGCGATCTGGAGGTAGCGGTCCAGCCCCCCCACCATGCACAGCTGCTTGTAGAGCTGGGGCGACTGCGGCAGCGCCCACACCTGGCCGGGGCGGAGCCGGCTGGGCACCAGGAAGTCACGCGCGCCCTCGGGGGTGCTGGGCACCAGGGTGGGGGTCTCCACCTCGACGAACCCGAGCGCGTCGGCGGCCCGGCGCAGCCCCTGGATGAAGCGATGGCGGGTGCGCAGGTTGTGCTGCATCCGGGGACGGCGGAGGTCGAGGTAGCGGTACTGGAGGCGGACCCCCTCGTCGACGGCGTGCTCGTCGCCGATCGCGAACGGCGCCGGCTCGGCCGCGCTCAGCACGGTCAGCGCCGTCGCCACCAGCTCCACCGCCCCGGTCGCCAGCTGGGGGTTCTCGCTCCCCTCCGGGCGGCGTCCCACGGTGCCGACGACGCGGACCACGAACTCCAGCCGGCACCGCTGCGCCGCCTGGTGGGCCTGCGGGGCCAGGGCCGGGTTCACCACCACCTGGAGCAGGCCCGTGTGGTCGCGCAGGTCGAGGAAGGTGAGGCCGCCGTGGTCGCGGCGATGGTGCACCCAGCCCTGCACGGTGAGCGTCGCGCCCACGTCGGCGACGCCCACCGCGCCCAGGTAGCGGCGCCCGGTCATCCGGCCGCCGCCCCCGCCGCCAGGGTCGCCGCCACCCGGTCGGGCGCGTCCGCCACCGCCACCCGCTCCTGGCGCTGGGCGCGGAGGTCGCGCACGGTGACGGTCGCGTCCCGGAGCTCGTCGTCGCCGAGCAGGCAGGCCACCGCCGCCCCCTGCCCGTCCGCCCCCCGCAGCTTGGCCCGGGCGCTGCGCGGCCCGACGTCGGCGACGACGACGAGGCCACGGCCGCGCAGCGCTGTCCCCAGCCGGATCGCGGCCGCCACCGCGGCGGCGCCGATGCTGCAGACGGCGACGGTCCCGGACCCGTCCGCGGGCGGCATCCCGGTGAGCAGGGCGATCCGCTCCAGCCCGGCGGCGAAGCCCACCCCGGGCGCGTCCGGGAAGCCCAGGGTGGCGAGCAGGCCGTCGTAGCGGCCGCCGCCGAGCAGAGCGTTCTGGGCGCCCTCCAGGCTCTGGTGCCAGACCTCGAAGGTGGTGCGGACGTAGTAGTCGAGCCCCCGCACCAGCTGCGGCTCAACCTGGTAGGGGATGCCGTACGCGCGCAGCCCGGCCTCCACCCGGGCGAGGGCGTCCCGGCAGGCGGGGCAGAGGAACGCGGCGATCTGGGGCCCGGAGGCGAGGATGGCGCGGAGGGAGGCGTCCTTGCTATCGAGGAGGCGGAGCGGGTTGCGCCCCAGCCGCTCCCGGTCGAGGGGCGCCAGCCTGTCCCGGTGCGGAGCGAGGTGGGCCAGCAGGGCGGCCCGGAAGAGCGGCCGGCAGGTCGCGTCCCCGATGCTGTTGAGCGCCAGGGTGGTGCCCTCGATCCCCAGCCGCCGGAGCCAGTCCCAGGCCACGGCGATCACCTCGGCGTCGAGCTCGGGGTCCGCCTCGCCGATCGCCTCCACCCCGAGCTGGTGGAACTGGCGGAAGCGGCCCCGGCCGGGGCGATCGTGTCGGAACATCGGTCCCGCGTAGGCGAGCCGCACCGGCCGGGGCGCCTGCCGCAAGGAGCTCTCGGCGAAGGCCCGCAGCACCGCCGCGGTCCCCTCCGGGCGCAGGCTCACCGAGCGCCCGCCCAGGTCGGTGAAGGTGTACATCTGGTGGGTGACGATGTCGGTGGTGTCCCCCACCCCACGGGTGAAGAGCTCGGTCGGCTCGATCACCGGGGTCGCGATCTCCCCATAGCCGAAGGCGCGCGCGACCGCCAGCCCCGCCTGCTCCGCCCGGCGCAGTCGGGGGAGATCCTGGGGGAGCCAGTCGGCGGTGCCGCGCAGGCGCTGGACGGCGGTCATCGGTCCCGCCAGTCTACGGGCGCGGCGATCTCAGCCGGTCTCGCGGGCCACCGTGTGGACGTCGCGGATCGCCTCCAGCTTCTCCAGCAGCCGGCTCAGCTGGGTGAGGCTCGCGATCTCCACCACCGTGGAGATGACGGCGGTGTGATCGTCGGTCACCTCCACCGCCGCCCCGCTGAGGTTCACCCGGCTCTCGGCGATGACGGTGGCGACGTCGCGGAGCAGCCCGGTCCGGTCCCAGCCCTCGATCTTGAGCGCGACCGGGAAGACCTGGCGGGCGGCCTCGATCCACTCCACCTCGACCAGCCGCTCCGGCTCGTGCCCGTGGCGCAGGTTGCTGCAGGAGGCGCGGTGCACACTCACCCCCCGGCCCCGCGTGACGTAGCCGCGGATCGCCTCCCCCGGCACCGGCTTGCAGCACTGGGCGAGGGTGGCGAGCACGTTGTCGACCCCCCGCACCCGCACCGCGTCCTGGCCGGCGGGACGGGAGACGATCGGGATGGTGAGACGGGGGACGGGCCCGGTCTCGCCGTCCCCGTCGTCGCGGGCGGCCCAGCGCAGCACCACCGTGCGGGGGCTGAGCTCCCCGTAGCCGATGGCAGCGAGGAAGTCGGGAAGCTCCTGGTAGCGCAGCTCGCGGGCGGTGTCGGCGAGGCGCTCGACCGGAACCTGGCTCAGGCTCTGCCCCCGCAGCCGGCGCAACTCGCGCTCCAGCAGCTCCCGCCCACGGGCGACGTTCTCCTCTCGCCGCTGCCGCTTGAACCATTGCCGGATCTTGTCCCGGGCGCTGCTGGTCTTGACGAAGTTGAGCCAGTCCCGGCTGGGTCCGTGGCGCTCGGAGCGGGTGGTGAGCACCTCCACGATGTCGCCGTTCTCCAGCCGGTGGTCGAGCGGCACCATCCGGGAGTTGACCTTGGCCCCCAGGCAGCGGTGGCCGACGTCGGTGTGGATGCGATAGGCGAAGTCGACCGGGGTGGACCCCGCCGGCAGCGAGCGCACCTCCCCCTTGGGGGTGAAGACGAAGACCTCGTCGGGAAAGATGTCCAGCTTGACGTTCTCGACGAAGCGCTCGGCGTCGAGCATCTCCTTCTGCCACTCCAGCAGGGCCCGCAGCCAGGAGAAGCGCTCGTCCAGGCGGGGGTCGCCGGCCGACGACTCCTTGTAATGCCAGTGGGCGGCGATCCCCTCCTCGGCGGTGCGATGCATGGCGGCGGTGCGGATCTGGATCTCCATCGGCTCGCCACCGGCCCCCACCACGGTGGTGTGGAGCGACTGGTAGCCGTTGCCCTTGGGCATCGCGACGTAATCCTTGAACCGACCCGGGATCGGCTTCCAGAGGGTGTGCACCACCCCGAGGACCCCGTAGCAGCTCCGCACGTCCTCGCAGACGATCCGGATCGCCACCAGGTCGTAGATCTCCTCCAGCGACTTGCCGTGCTGCTGCATCTTGCGAAGCACGCTGGCGGCGTGCTTGGGGCGACCGTTGATGTCGGCGCGGATGCCGGCCACCGTCAGCTCCCGCTCCAGTTCCGTGCCGGCCTGCCCGAGCACCTGCTCCAGCTCCTTGCGGCGGGAGGCGATCGCGCCGGTGACCGCCTCGAAGCCAGCCGGGTCCAGCACCGCCAGGGCCAGGTCCTCGAGCTCCGCCTTCATCTGCCACATCCCCAGCCGGTGCGCCAGCGGCGCGTAGATGTCGAGGGTCTCCTGGGCGATCCGCTGCCGCCGGTCGGGGGCCAGCGGGCTGATGGTGCGCATGTTGTGGAGCCGGTCGCCGAGCTTGATCAGGACCACCCGGAGGTCCTCGGCCATGGCGATCAGCATCTTGCGGATGTTCTCGGCCTGGGCCTGGCCCTCGGGCCGGGCGTGGATGCGGCCGAGCTTGGTGACGCCCTGCACCAGCTTCTCGACCGTCGGCCCGAACTGCTCGCGCAGCGTCTCGGCGGTGACCTCGGTGTCCTCCAGCACGTCGTGGAGGAGCGCCGCCGCCAGGGCGTCCGCGTCCAGGTGGAGGTCGGCGAGAGTTGCCGCCACCGCCTCGGGATGGACCAGGTAGGGATCGCCGGACAGGCGCAGCTGGCCCTGGTGGGCCCGGGCGGCGAGGGCGTGGGCGCGCCCGACCCGCTCCCGCTCCGCGGGAGCCAGATAGGTGAGGCGGGTCGCGAGCGGGCCGGCGTCCATCGGGTGCAGCGCATTCTAGATCGAGATCGCCCCGTCCCCGCCGGGGCCCGGCTCAGCCGGCGCCCGCTCCCAGCACCTCCAGGCGCGATCCCAGCCGGCCCCCATGGGCGGCGGCGCGGTGCTCGCGGTCGACCGCGGCGATGCAGGCCTGCGCCTCGGCACGGATGTGGGCGTGCATGGCGCGGGCGGCGCGCAGCGGATTGCCCTGGGCGATGGCGTCCGCCACCCGCCGATGCTCGGCCCAGGCGCGGGCCACCCGCTCCGGCGCGGCCAAAGTGCCCGCGGCCCGATAGCGGTCGATGTGGTTGCGCATGTGGTGGATCACCTCCTGGCAGCGCCGGTTGCCAGCCAGCTGGGCGAGGTGGTCGTGGAAGACGTCGCCGTGCCGGAGCGCCTCGTCGGGCTCCAGGCTGAGCCGGCTGAGCCGGTCGAGCAGGTCGATGAGGGCGTGGACGTCGTGGACGGTGGCCCGCTGGGCGGCCTGGCGGGCCGCCATCGTCTCCAGGGCCAGCCGGACGTCGTAGAGCTCGCGGACGTCTTGGGGGTCGATGCCGGCCACCACCAGCCCGCCGCTGGGCAGGCGCTCCACGAACCCCTCCGCCTCCAGCACCCGCAGTGCCTCCCGTACCGGGGTGCGGCTGACCGACAGGCTGACCGCCAGCTCCGGCTCCAGCAGGCGGGTCGAGGGGGCCAGCCGGCGCTGGATGACGGCGTCGCGGAGCAGGCGGTAGATCGCCTGGCCCGCCGACTCGCGGCGGATCTGGATGGGCTCGCCGAGCGCGGACCCCAAGTGGCTCATCGTGGCACCTCCTGTAGCCGGGACACCCCCGGCGGGGTCGTCTGCAGCGCGGGCAGGGCGGCGCGTCCCGCCTCCAGCACCCGCGCGGCGGTCCCGTACCCGGCCGCGTAACTGGCCCCCGGCGCGCCCAGCAGGCGCTGGACCACGCCACCGAGGTCGGCGATCGCCGCGGGGTCGATCCCGGTGGTCGCGCCGACCGACTCGAAGAGCGCCACCAGGTCCTCGGTGGCGACGTTGCCGAGCCGGGCCGCGGCCAGCGGCATGGTGATGCCGCTGCCGATCCCTCCCACCGATCCGTCGAAGCGGTCGACGCCAGCCTCCAGCGCGGCGAAGGCGGAGGCCAGGGCGAAGCCGCCGAGGTTGTGCAGGTGGAGGCCGAGGCTCAGCTGGGGGAAGCGGGACCGCACCGCCAGGCACCGCTCGCGGACCAGGCCCGGCCCGGCCAGCCCCACGCTGTCGGCCAGCACCACCTCGGTGACGCCGCAGGCGGCCACCCGGTCGAGCAGGTCGAAGAGCCTCGACTCGCCGATGAGGCCCTCGTAGGGGCAGTGGAACGCGGTGGCGACGCCCACCGCCAGCTCCGCCCCGGCCCGACTCGCCCGCTCGGCGACGCGGGCGAGCTCGGCGAGGCCGTCGGCGACCGACCGGTTGGCGTTGAGCCGCTCGTAGGTCTCGCTCAGCACCACCAGGCCCACCAGCTTGGCCACCCCGCAGTCGAGCGCGCGCTCGGCGCCGCGCAGGTTCGGCACCAGCGCCCGCAGCACCGCCCGGTGGGGACGGCCCAGAACCGTCTGCGCCACCAGCTCGGCGTCGGCCAGGCTGGGGATCACCCGGGGATGGGCGAAGCCGGTGATCTCGATCTCCGGCACGCCGGCGGCGTCGAGGGCGGCGATGACGGCGACCTTGTCGTCGGTGGTGGGCATCCGCCAGCCGCCCTCGTGACGGAGCGCCTGCAGCCCGTCGCGGGCGAAGACGTCGGCGACCGTGACCGACGTCATCGCCCCGTCATCCGTCTCACGCTCGCCACCTGCAGGCTGGTATACCACACCGCCGCCGCCGATCCGCCCGCGGCCCCGGCCACCGCCCTTCTCCGGGCGGCCCGAGCGGCCGCGGATGGGGAGGACGGCCCCGGGCCGCCCTCCCTCGCGCTGCCAGCTCGGCCCGGCTCTCAGTGCCGGTACATCGCCGCCTGCTGATTGGTGGTCACGGTGTAGATCTTGCGCAGCTTGCCGCCCCTCGTCCATCCCTCCACCGTGAGGGGGGTGAAGACGTTGTGGTAGCGGTTGAAGTCCTCGTTGCCGCTGGCCCCCTGGTAGTTGATCTTGCGGTGGGCCTTGATCAGGCGGACGCAGGTCGCGTAGGTGAAGCACTGGGTTCCCGGCGGGTTGCTGACCTTGGTCACGTCCTTGACCCACACCTTGGCGTTGGTGGTGTTGGCCAGGGTGATCGCCAGCGCCGGGATCACCACCGCGTCGTACATCGCCTCGGTGGCCGGCAGCGGCTTGCTGGTGTGCCACACCTGCTCGTAGGCCTTGAGGAAGACCTTGTAGGCGGGGGCGTCGACGGAGGCGCCGGTCATCCCGGTGAGCCACCTGGAGGCGAACTTGAGACCCATCGCCTGGGCCAGCTGGATCGCGGTCCCGGTGTCGCCGGTGATGAAGTGGACGTTGAGGTGGCCCTCCTCCTGGAGGTTGCCCGACAGGGTGCTCATCTCCGCCGGGGTGGCGTGGAAGAAGACGCAGCTGGGGTGAGCGCCGAAGACCTTGGCGACCTCGGTGAGGTAGGAGGTGGCGTTGGGCTCCAGCTTGAGGCTGGCCACGATCTTGCCGCCGTTGTGGGTGTAGGCCGACACCAGCGGGGGAACCTCGTCCTGCGCGTTGGTGGAGTCCTCGTACATCAGCCCCGCCCGGCGGCAGTGGAGCACGTTGAGGGCGTAGAAGGCCTCGCTGGCCAGCAGGCTGCTGTCCGACGGGAACATCCGGAAGACGTACGGGTAGTTCATGTGGTCCAGCGATGTGGTCCCCCCCTCCATGAAGTCGGGGAGGTTGGAGGCCCGGAAGAACTTGATCACCCCCAGGATCTCCAGCGACGACGGCCCCACCACGAAGTCGGGGCTGTGGGTGAGCAGGGCGTGGTAGGCCGGGACCGCGTCGACCGGGTCTCCGGAGGTGTCCTCCAGCACCGTGGCGATCTTCATGCCCAGCACGCCACCGGCGTTGTTGACCGCCTTGACCCCGGCCGCCGCCCCGTGGGTGAACCACTCGCCGACGAATGCCTCCGCCCCGGACATCGGCATCAGCTCCCCGACCGTCAGGGTCTTGGCCGCGTGCGCCCGCGGCGCCCGCGCCGCCGCCACCCCGCCCAGCGAGGTGAGTGCAACTGTCGCGGCGACCGCCCCCAGGACGGCCGCTGCCCGCTTTCCTCTCACGCTCTGTCCTCCTTGTCGTCTGGGTCCGGCGGCCGGGCGAACCCCGGCCCGCTCCGGCCCGTCCGTGACTAGATCGGTCGCGTCGGTTGTTCGTCCGCCGGCTCCAGGACACCGCGCCCGGCACCGCCCAGGAAGAGGGCGGTGAGGTCGTGCCGCCGCACCTCCTCGGGGGTGCCCTGGAGGCGCACCCGTCCCGCCACCAGCACGTAGACCCGGTCGCTGTGCCGCATCGCCAACTCCACGTTCTGCTCCACCACCATCACCGCGGTGCCGGCCTTGGCCATCCGGCCCACCTGCTCCCAGACGGTGCCCACGTACTTGGGGGCGAGCCCGGCGGTGGGCTCGTCGAGCAGCACCACCTTGGGCGAGAGCATCAGCGAGCGCGCCATCCCGAGGATGTTCTGCTGGCCGCCGCTGAGGCTTCCCGCCTTGGCCCTCGGGCTGCGCGCCAGGTCCGGGAAGATCGCCAGCACCTCGTCGATCCGCTGGCGCAGGTCGACGGCGGCGGCGAAGCCGCCGATCTCGAGATTCTCGGTCACCGACATGCTGGGAAAGGTGTTGCTCACCTGGGGAACGTAGGCCATCCCGCTGCGGGCGACCCGGTGCGGCGGCCAGCCGCTGACGTCGAGGCCGTCGACGACGACCCGCCCGGTGGTGTGGCGCAGGAGACCGAAGACCCCCTTGAGAAAGGTGGACTTGCCGGCCCCGTTGGGGCCCACCAGCACCACCACCTCGCCAGAGCTGGCCGCCATCGACACGTTGGAGACCACCGGGACCGATCCGTAGCCGGTGGTGACCCCCTCAGCCTGCAGCGCGCTCAACGACATCGCCTCCCAGGTAGGCGCCCACCACCTCGGGGTTGGTGCGCAGCTCGGCCATCACCCCGGTCGCCAGGGTGCGGCCCAGCGCCATCACCACCACGTGGTCGCAGCTCTGCTCCACGAACTCCAGGTTGTGCTCCACCAGCAGGAAGGTGATGCCGCCCTGGCGCAGGCTCTCGATGTGGGCGGCGAGCTGCTCGGTGAGGGCCGGGTTGACCCCCGCCATCGGCTCGTCGAGGAGCAGCATCTTGGGTTGGCTCATCACCGCCCGGGCCAGCTCCAGGAGTCGCTTCTGGCCGCCGCTGAGGGTGACGGCGTACTCGTTGCGCATGGCGTAGAGCCCGAAGGTGTCGAGGGTGTCGAGCGCGCGTGCCACCAGCTTGCGGTCCTGCTGCCGTCCCACCGAGGGGCGCAGGAGGGCATTCCAGAGCTGCTCCCCCTGCTGCCCGGGGGCCGCCACCAGGAGGTTCTCCAGCACCGTCAGCTGCGCCCACTCGCGGGAGATCTGGAAGGTGCGCACCAGCCCGCGGGCCGCGATCCGGTGGGGCGGCCAGCCGCTGATGTCGGTGCCCTCGAACAGGACCCGACCCCCATGCAGGGGCAGCGCCCCCGCCACCAGGTTGACGAGGGTGGTCTTGCCCGCCCCGTTGGGACCGATCAGCGCCGCCAGCATCCCCTTTTGGATGGCGAAGCTGCAGCCATCGACCGCCTGCAGCCCGCCGAAGTGGCGGACGATGGCGTCGACCTCCAGGATCGGGGTGTCAGTCGGCATGGCTCGCCTCCAGGCCGGGCGCGGCGGTGCGCACCTCGGAGAAGTTGGCCTTGCGCTCCGGCAGGAGCCCCTGGGGGCGGAAGCGCAGGACCACGATCAGTCCGGCGCCGATCACCATGTTGCGCAGCGCCGGTTCCAGGAAGGCGTTGTTGGGGATCGCCGGCAGGTAGCGGGTCGCCTCCGAGAGCACCGCCACCACCAGGAACGAGCCCAGCACCGACCCCCAGTTGTTGCCCCGGCCGCCGATGAGGAGGATCGCCCAGATGATGAACGTCTCCAGGGTCGACCAGCCGTCGGGACTGAAGGCGCCCACGAACCCGACCAGGAGGGCCCCGCCCACGCCGGCGTAGAAGCACCCGATCACCATCGCCCAGAGGCGGATGCGGAAGGTGTTCTTGCCGAACGCCTCGGCCACGTCGACGTCCTCCCGGATCGCCCGCATGGTCCGGCCCAGGGGCGAGCGCAGCAGCCGCTGGGCGACGAACCACAGCAGGACCATGACCGCCCCGGTCACCGCCATGTAGAAGATGGTGTAGGTGTTGACCCCGAGGTGGACCTGGCCATTGAGGGGCTCGGGCACCCCCACCAGGCCGTCGAACCCGTCGAAGAGGTTGGTGAGGTTCCCCACCAGGCTGTAGAGGATGATCCCCACCGAGAGGGTGACGATGGCGAGGTAGTCGCTGCGCAGGCGGTTGATCGCCAGCAGGCCGACCACCAGGCCCAGCGCCGCCGCCGCCAGCCCCCCCAGCAGGATGGGGATGGGGAAGGGGAGGTGCCAGCCCAGGATGTAGACGACGCCGGTCCCCGGCTGCGGCGGCCCCAGCGACGTCACCCCTGCGACGTAGGCCCCGACGGCCATGAAGGTGATGTAGGTGAAGTCGAGGATCCCCGCATAGCCGAACTGGATGTTCAGCCCCCAGGCGAGGATGTTGTAGATGAAGAAGTAGTTGACGATGGTGGCGAGGTAGAAGACGACGGCGGACATCTATGCCTTCCCCTGTGCCGGGATCAGGCCCTGGGGCCGGAGCAGCAGCATGATGATGAGGACCACGAAGGCGAGGTCGGTGCTGTAGGCGGGGTCGATGAAGGCGGCCGAGACCTCGGTCACCATCCCGATCAGGACCGCCCCCAGCATGGCGCCGTAGGGTTGGCCGATCCCGCCCACGATCACCGCCGCGAAGATGATGAAGAGGAAGTTCTCGCCGAAGGCCGGCTCGAAGCTGGCGGTGCTGATGGCGAGGGCGATCCCGGCGAGCCCGGCCAGGGTCCCGCTGATGAACCAGGCCCAGGTGGTGACGCGGTTGATGTCGATGCCGCTGACCTGGGCCAGCGCCGGGTTGTCGGACATCGCCCGCATCGCCTTGCCCAGCCGGGTCCGGGTGAGCAGCAAATGGACGCCCACCATGCTGACCCCGGCGACACCGATGATCACCAGCTGGGCGGGGGTGAGCAGGAAGGGCCCGATGTGGAGCGGGAACTGCGACACCACCGCGAAGAACTGGGGGCTCGGGCCCCACACCCCCTGGACGACGTTGCCGAGGATCAGGCTGAGCCCGAAGCTGACGATGAGCAGGTAGAACAGCGGGAAGCCGCTGCGGGTGAAGGATCGGAAGACGATCCGGTCGGAGAGCACCCCCACCACCCCGACGCCGAGCGCGCCGATCACGATCGCCAGCCAGAGCGGCAGATGGCCGCCGGTGAGGGTGGTCCAGGCGAAGTAGGCGCCCAGGGTGAGGAACGATCCGTAGGCGAAATTGACGTAGTTGGTCACCCCGAACTGCAGGCTCAACCCCACCGACGCCAGCGCCAGGACCGACGCGGTGACGAAGCCGAAGCCGATCGAGAGCCACAGGATGCTCACGGGGCCTCCTCCCTGACGCCGGCGCGGCGGGCCCGCTCCAGCACCTGCACGGCGCGCGCGGCGATCGGCTGGTCGACGAAGTCCGGCCCCACCCGGAGCGCGCCCACCCCAGCCGTCAGGGCCGCCTCGAACCGGTCCACGATGGTCTGGGCGCGGGCGACCTCGGCGGGGGTCGGCGTGAACACGCGGTGCACGACCGGGAGCTGGTCGGGATGGATGCAGGCCTTGCCCTGGAAGCCCAGTCGGCGGGCGTCCAGCGCCTCCCGCTCCAGTCCCTCGTGGTCGTCGAGGGTGAGGTGGGCGGTATCGATCGGCGGCTCCGCCCCAGCCAGCCGGCAGGCCAGCGCCACCTGGGCTCGGGCCCAGCTGACGCCCGGATTGCCGGGCTCGGGGAGCATGCCGGTGTCGAGGGTGAAGTCGCCGACCCCGAAGTTGAGGGTACGGACCCTGGGCGAGGCCCCGGCGATCGCCACCGCGGCGTAGAGCCCGCGGGCGCTCTCGACGATCGGGATGATGCGGATGGCACCCGCCGCGAGACCGCGTCCACGCTCCAGCTGGGTGAGCGCCCATGCCAGGGTGTGAACGTCCTCCGCCGACTCGGTCTTGGGCAGCACGATCCCATCCAGTCCCGGCCCCACCACCTGGAGCAGGTCGGGATAGGCATGCGCCGTCGCCAGGGCGTTGATCCTGACCAGGGCCAGGGGGGCGGGCAGTGCCCGCTCGCTGAGCAGGGCCGCTGCCCGATGGCGGGCCATGCCCTTATCGGCCTCGGGGACCGCGTCCTCGAGGTCGAGGATGGCGGCGTCGGCGGCCGACTCCAGCGCCTTGCGGCTGTGGCGCTCGTGGCTGGCGGGGGCGAAGAGCAGGCTCCGGAGCAGGCCCGGCTCCGGCGTGCGGCCCATCGGTGCCGACCCGTTGGTCGCACCCATCACACCACCCCCGCGGCGCGCAGCTCGCTGAGTCGGTCGATCAGGCCCAGCTCGGCCAGGATCTCTTCCGTGTGGGCCCCGAGTCGGGGGCCGGTGTGGCGCACCCTCCCGGGGGTGCGGCTCATCCGGGCCGGCACGTCGACGAGCCGCATCGGCCCGAGGTCGGGGTCGTCCACCGTGACGAAGGCCTCCCGGTCGGCGGCGTTGGGATCGCTCATCACCTCCTCGACATCGTGCACCGGGCCCACCGCGGCCTGGGCACGCTCCATCACCCCGATCACCTCGGCCGCGGGACGGGCGCCGATCCAGGTCGCGAGGATGGCGTCGAGCTCGTCGACGTGACGCAGCCTCGCCTCGTTGGTGACGAAGCGCGGGTCGTCGGACAGCTCCGGCCGGTCGATCGCACTGAACACCCGGCGGACGATCGAGGGCGCGCTGGCGGAGAGGGCCACCCAGCGCCCGTCGCTGCACCGGTAGACGTTGCGGGGCGCGACGTGGACGCTGCGGCTGCCGGTGCGCTGGCCGCGGACCCCGAGTTGGTCCCAATCCAGCAGCGACGGCTCCAGCAGGCGGAGGATCGGGTCGCAGAGGCTGAGGTCGATGCGCTGGCCGCGCCCGTCGGTGCGATCGCGGTGGTAGAGCGCCACCATCACCGCGAAGGCCCCCATGATCCCGGCCACCCCGTCGGCGAGACCCATGTTGGGCAGCGTGGGCGGCCCCTCGGGATCCCCGTTGAGGTGAGCGAACCCCGACCGGGCCTCCGCCAGCGTGCCGAACCCCGGCCGATGGGCCAGGGCCCCGTGGCGGCCGAAACCCGACACCTCCAGCATCACCAGTCCGGGATTGAGCACGGCCAGGTCGTCGTAGCCGACGCCCCAGCGCTCCAGCGTGCCGGGGCGGAAGTTGGCGATCACCACGTCGGTGGAGGGGATCAGGCGGCGCAGGATCGTGGCCCCCTCGGCCGTCCGGAGGTCGAGCGTCAGCGACCGCTTGTTGCGGCTGATCGCCTTCCAGAAGAGCGACTCGCCGCTCTTGCGGGTCCCCCAGGCGCGCTGGGGGTCGCCCTCGCCGGGTTTTTCGACCTTGATCACGTCAGCACCGAACTCCCCGAGGTAGCAGGCTGATGCCGGCGCGGCCATCATCGTGGCGAGGTCCAGCACCCGCACCCCGCTGAGCGGGAGCGGTCGGACCGCGGGGCTAGGCACCGGCCGCTCCCGAGACGGCCGGGCTCGGCTCCTGGTCAGCACCCAGGCCCTGGAGCAGGAAGCCGGCGGCGCTGTCCAGGTGTTCGGCCATGGCCCGCTCGGCGCCGGCGCGGTCGCCGGCGCGGATCTGTTCCAGGACGCGGTGATGCTCGAGGCGCGCACGCACCCGGCGGTCCTCGTCGGCCGCCGTGTGGCGCCGGTAGCGGTCCTCGTGGTCGGCGATGTCGTCGAGGAGGTCGGCGGCGAGCCGGATCCCGGCGATGCGCGCGACCGCCCGGTGGAAGCGCCGCGCCCCAACGGCGACCAGCTCCCCGCGGGGTGCGGGCGGCGGCCGGTCGATCATCCGCCCGAGCGCAGCCAGGTCATCGGCGGTGGCCCGGCCGGCGGCCTCGCCAGCCACCAGCCGCTCGAGCACGCCGCGAACCCGGTAGAGGGCCCGGACGTCGGTTGGGTTCCAGGCCGCCACCTGGTACCCGCCGGTCGGCAGCGCCGTCACCAGCCGGCGCTGCTCCAGCCGGCGGAGCGCCTCGCGCACCGGGGTGCGGCTGACCCGGAACTGAGCGGCGAGTTCCTTCTCGCCGAGCCGGGTGGAGGCGGCCAGCCGGCCGTCGACCACCGCTGCGCGCAGCGACTGGTAGACGGCATCGGCGGCAGAGGTGCGCTCGACCCTGCCGGGCCAACCGTCCCCGAGCCAGGACGTGCCGTCCGCCGGGCGGTCAGCCACCAGGCACCCGGCGATCGCGGATCGCCCTTCCGGGAGCGAGCGGCGCCGGCCGATCCCGCGGCAGTCGTGGGGCCTCCGATCGTCGGTCACCGCCCGATCGCCCTCCCCTCTCCATCGGCCGAGCAAATATACATGGATACAAGCGTCCGTCAAGGGGGCGGCGACGCCGACCTGGCGACGTCGGCGCTGCGGCGCCAGGTCGGTGCAGCCCGCCGCCGCCCGCGGGTCAGAAACCCAGCTGGACCGCCCGCGCCCACGTGTACAGGAGGCGGGGCCGAGGGCCGTGCACCGCCGCCAGGATCTCGACGTCGCTGGCGCCGCCGACCCCCGGCCAGGGCGCCTGGGCGGCTCCCATCACCAGCCAGACCGCCCGCCCGGGCGGCTCCCGGCGCAGGAGGGTGTCGCGGTGCCCCCAGCACCCGGGGCTCTGGAGCAGGGGGCAGTCCAGGTTGAGCGCACCCCACCCGTCCTGGTACATCCAGTCGTAGGCGGCCGCGAGCGCGCCGAGGTCGTGGGCCCAGTTGGTCCCCCCCACCACGATCCGGTCGGACCCAGCCGTCCGCGGGACCAGGACGTCCACCCCGCCCCGCGCGGCGCCCATCGCCACCCCGTCGAGGGTCGGGCTGAGGCCGAGCGCGGGAGGGAGCCCGCGCGACACCCGCTCCTCGTCGGTGAGGACGAGAAGCAGTTCCGCCGGGGTCAGGCGCTCCACCGCCAGCGGGAGCTGCAGCGGCGGAAGGCCCTCGGCGGCCCGGGCGCGGTCGAGCGCGACGACCAGGTCGGTGCGGCAGGGCGCTGCGTGCGGCCCCGCCTGCGCGCAGATCCCCCGGAAGTCGGGCCCCAGCCGGACGTCGGAGGCTGGATTGCGGGGGGGGAGGAGGGCCGCGACCGGCAGGCGCGCCGGCGTCATCCCGTCGGTCACGGCCAGGGACGTGGTCGCGGCGACGGGTGTCCCCGGGTCGCCCGGCGCCCGCGCCCAGACGGCGATGCTCCAGCTCCCGGGCCAGGCCGTGTCCGTCGCCCATCGCACGGTCGGCGGCCCCCACCCGCGCAGGAGCGCGTAGGGGCCGATCGACCCGGCGCGGAGGAAGAAGGCGAAGCGGAGGCCTCGCGGCCGGCAGCGCGCCGTGGCCCGGATCAGCACCGACCCGCCCACCGTCACCGCCCCGGTCGGGGCCAGCTGGAGGCCCAGCTGGCCGCAGGTCGCACCCCCGGCCGCCCGCGACGCCACCGGGTGGGTGCCCGGCGGGACCGCGGGGGAGAGGGACAGCGGCAGACCGGCGCCCACCAGCAGGGCCGAGGCCAGGCGACGTTTCACCCGGGTCGAGTCACCTCGGCCGCGCCCTGGGCGCGCGAGCCCCCCCGACCTCATCCATCCGCGTCCTCCCACGCGTTACCGCCGGCCGGGGTCAGTCTACGGGCCCCCGGCGCCTGTACGATCCGGCCATGCCCTCCGGCCCGCGTGCGCCGTCGACGCCGCCGCGGTCGGCGCTGATCACCGGGGGCACCTCGGGGATCGGCCTGGCAACCGCGCGCTGGCTCGGGCAGCGGGGTCACGGGCTGGTGGTGACCGGCCGCGACCCCGGGCGGGGGCAGAGGGCCGAGGCCCAGCTTCGCGCCGAGGGTGCGGTGGCCCATTTCCTCGTCGCGGAGGCGCGCGACGCCGCCGCTGCCGGTCAGGCGGTGGCGTGGGCCGAGCGCGAGTTCGGACGGCTGGACGTGCTGGTCGCCTGCGCCGGGGCGGGGGTGGTGGCGCCGCTGGCCGACACCCCCCCGGACCTCGTCGAGCGCCTCCTCGGCGTCAACGTGCTCGGGCCCTTGGTCGCGGTCCAGGCCGCCCGGGCCCTCCTCGCCCGCAGCCGTCCGGCGGCCATCGTGCTGGTCTCGTCGGACTCCGGGGTGCGCGGCGACGTCCCCCTCGGTGCCTACTCGGTGACCAAGGCGGCCGTCAACATGATGGGGCGCCTGCTCGCACTCGACCTCGCCGCCGAGGGGATCCGGGTCAACGTCGTGTGTCCGGGCGACACCCTGCCGGGGATGACCCACATGGGTCCGCTCGGCGACCCCGAGGCCAGCTCGGCCGACCCCGCCCGCTGGACGCCGACCCCGATGGGCCGATACGCGGAGGGGCCCGAGGTCGCCGAGGTGATCGGCTTCCTCGCCGACGGACGCTCGAGCTACGTCAACGGCGCGGTGGTGACCGTCGACGGCGGCGCCGGGGCGGCGTTCGGCGGTGCCGGTGTCGCCGCGCCGCCCGCGCCGCCGCGCTGATCAGCCGGTCTGGAGGGCGTAGACCAGGGTCACCTGGGCGCTGACCTGCTGGCTCCCCGCCTCCAGGGGGACGCTCTGCGCTGGAGCAGCGGAGCGGAAGGTGCCGGCGATCGGGGTGGGGAAGATGGGCGGGGGGTTCGGGCTCTGGTCCGTGAGCGAGCACACCGGGCCCAGCCGCTCGCCCGCCGCCCGGGCCATGGCCCGGGCCCGGGCCCGGGCCTGGTGGACCGCGTCCACCCGGGCGGCGGAGTCGAGGCTGCGAGCGTCGTTGACCGAGAACGCCAGCCCGTTGATCACGGTGGCATCGCCGCCCGCCCTGGAGATCGCGTCGACAGTGGCTCCCGCCCGGCCGAGGTGGTGGACCTTGGCGGTGACGGAGTTGACGACCTGGTACCCGGTCAGCCGCTGGATGCCGTTGGCGGAGGAGACGTAGTTGGGCTGGATGGTGAGCCCGGTGGTCTGGATGTCGGCTCGGTCGACCCCGCCGCGCACCAGGGCGGCCAGCACCGCGGCCGCCTTGGCATTGTCCGAAGCCAGGGCCGTGGACGCGCTCGGACGGGTCACGCTGATCTGGAATTGGACGGTGAGGAGGTCGGGCGTTCCGGTCGCCTGCCCGGTGCCATGCACGGTGAGGTGGGGCGCGTCGTGGCCGCAGGCGGCGCCGGCACCGGCCGAGGTCCGGGCCACCGCAGCGATGGTGCGGGCTGGTCCGCGGACCGCCCCGCAGCCGGCCAGCGCCGCACCCACCGCGACGATCGCCGCCACCGAAAGGACCGCCTTCCGCTCTCGCCGTCCAGCTTCGATCACGCGCATGCCTCCTTCGCGCCCCCGCGGGGCGACCTCGGCTCTGAGACGCGATGGAGTCGTCTGCGGTTCCCGATCGGGCGAGGGTCCGCTCCGCCCGCGGTCCCGTGGGCCGCGCCTCGGGGCACGACGCGGTGGTGGCGACGTTCCGTACCCTGGCAGGGACGTCCGTCGCCGATCGGTCCACGACTTCGAGGAGGCTCGGTGCGGCGGCCACCCTATCCACCCACCCGACGCGGCGCCGACGGCGACCGCCACCACGGCGCCTACGTGCCGGATCCGTACCGCTGGCTGGAGGACCCCGACTCCCCCGAGACACAGGCGTGGGTTCGAGCTCAGATCGAGACCACCAGCGCCTGGCTCGCGGCCATCCCGGGCCGGGAGGCGATCCGGCGGCGTCTCACCCGGCTGTGGGACTACCCCCGGCTGTCGGTGCCCTTCCAGCGCGGGTCCGTCTGGTTCCAGTTCCGCAACCCCGGGCTCGCCAACCAGCCGGTCCTCTTCGTCGCGCCCGGGCCGGATGACGTGGGCCGCGCGCTGCTCGACCCCAACCACCTGGCCGCCGACGGCACGGTCGCGGTGACGGCCACCTCGGTGAGCGAGGACGGGGCGTGGCTGGCCTATGCGACCAGTTCCCATGGGTCCGACTGGCAGACCTGGCGGGTACGCGACGTCGTCACCGGCGAGGATCTCGACGACGTCATCCGCTGGTCCAGGTTCGCGGGCGCCTCCTGGTTGCACGACGGCTCCGGCTTCACCTACGTCGCGCTGGACCCACCACCCCCGGGGACCGAACACCTCGGTGCCAGCCGTCTTCCCCGGGTGTGGCTGCACCGCCTCGGCCACCGCCAGGCCGACGACGAACTCCTGTTTGAGGCCCCGGATCATCCGGACTGGCTCCCGGATGCCACCGTGAGCGACGACGGCCGGTTCGTCGTGATCTCGATCGCCCGCGGCACCTTCCCGGAAACCCAGGTCAGGGTGCTGGATCTGCTCGACCCCGAGCGCGGCCTGCGCTCCCTGGTCGCCGACTTCGAGTCGACGGCGACGGTGGTGGCCGCACTGGGATCCACATTCCTGCTCGTGACCGACCATCTGGCCGGACGCCAGCGGGTGATGGCGGTGGACCTCGAGTCCCCGGACCGCGAGCGCTGGCGCCCGGTGATCCCTGAGTGCCCCGACACGCTGGTCACCGCCCACCACGTGGGTGAACATCTGGTCTGCCACTACCTCCGCGATGCCAGCTCGGTCCTGCGGGTCCACGACCTCGCCGGGCGACCGCTCCACGAGGTCCCCGTACCCCCAGCGAGCTCGGTGACGCAGGTGAGCGGCCGACCGCGGGCGGACCTGGTCCATTTCGGCTCCACCTCCTTCACCGACTCAGGCTCGCTCTGGGCCCACGACCTCGGCAGCGGCTGCACCAGGTTGGTGCGGCCACCGGCGGCCGCCATCGACCCTCGGGCGCTCGCCACCGAGCACATCCTCGTCACCTCACCCGACGGGACCCGGATCCCCCTCTTCCTCACCCGCCGCCGGGACCTCGCACCCACCGGAGAGGTGCCGGTCCTCCTCTACGGGTACGGTGGGTTCCGCATCCCGATCACCCCCAGCTTCTCGGTCGCCCACGCCGTCTGGGTCGAACGGGGCGGGCTGCTGGCCGTAGCCGCCCTGCGCGGGGGCGGCGAGTACGGACGGAGCTGGCACGACGCCGGTCGGCTCAGCCGCAAGCAGAACGTCGTCGACGACTTCTGCGCCTGCGCCCGCTGGCTGGCCGCCTCCGGCTGGTCGCGGCCGGGTCGGATCGCGATCAACGGCGCTTCCAACGGCGGCCTCCTGGTCGGCGCCTGCCTGACCCAGCATCCCGACCTCTTTGGCGCCGCCGTGGCCGAGGTCGGGGTGTTCGACCTCCTCCGCTTCCACCGGTTCACGATCGGGTGGGCGTGGACCAGCGATTTCGGCGACCCCGAGGACCCCCGCGACTTCCGGTGGATCCGCGACCTCTCGCCGCTCCATCGCATCCGAGCCGGCCGCCGCCACCCACCGACCCTCCTCACGACAGCCGACCACGACGACCGCGTCGTCCCCGCCCACTCGTTCAAGTTTGCGGCGGCGCTCCAGGCGGCCCAGGGCGGCGAGGCCCCGATCCTGATCCGGATCGAGACCGCGGCCGGGCACGGACTCGGCACTCCCACCAGCAAGCTGATCGCGGAGCGAACCGACGTGCTCGCCTTCCTGGTGCGCGCGCTGGACTTCGGCAGCGGTGGACGGGAGGCCGGGGACGCCGGGGAGGCGGGTGGGGACGGGGCCATCCCGCAGCCGACCTGACTTGACGCCCCGGTTGGCCGCTGGGAAGATTCCAAGGGACCAGCTCATAGGAGAATGTCGCATGCGATCGATTCGCGCTCGCGCCCTCGCACTGGCGACGATCCTCAGTTTGAGCCTGGGGCTCAGCGGGGCGGTCCAAGCCAGCGCATCCAATCAGGGGGGAGTGACCCCCAACCCGACCAACATGCTCGACTGCAACGGCCACAGCGCCGCCTACCAGTCGGTCAAGGTCGATCTCGGCGGACTCTGCACCGACCCGATCGCAGTTTGGAGCGGTGATGCGAATCGCTTCTATGACAACGGCCGCTATATCGGTCACGACGAGCCGGCGGCGCGCTTCCTCTCGCACGCACCGGGCAGCGGCAACAACCTCACCTACGACCTGCAACTCTCCACCGACCCGCGTGGCGCCCCCACCACCTCCCCACGCCCGCCGATCACCTCCGACATGGCCCAGCTGAACCCGGCGGTGTGGTTCGGACTCGCTCTGTGCGATCCCCAGTCCTATCCCCTCAACGCCTGCCGGCCGGACAGCGACAGCAATGGCAGCTACATCAAGGACCCGCTGGCGGCGGGATCGGCCTTCATGGAGCTGCAGTTCTATCCGCCCGGCTACCCCCCATTCCTGGACGCGCCCAGCTGCAGCTCCGGGCAGTGGTGCGCCGCGCTCACGATCGACAGCCTGGAAGCCACCTACGGCTTCAAGTACATCAACAGCAGCTGCACCGAGCCGGTCAACTTCGCCTTCCTCCAGCGCAACGGCATCCCCGCCGGACCGCCCAGCCCCCAGCTCGCGGACGTCTCCAGCTACACCCCCAACTCACAGACCTTGATGATGAACCCCAGTGACCAGCTCCAGGTGAGCATCACCGACACCGCCGGCGGGGTGCGCACCACCATCTCCGACCTCACCACCGGTCAGTCCGGGTCGATGACCGCCAGCGCCGCCAACGGCTTCATGGACACCAACGCCATCGACTGCAGCGGACATCCCTTCAGCTTTCACCCGGAGTTCAGCACCGCGTCGCCCCAGAACGACGTCCCCTGGGCCGCGTCCGAGGGCGGGGTGATGCTAGCCGACGAACTCGGTCACTTCCAGCCCTGCTCCAGCGTCAGCCATCCCTTCCCCTTCAGCGTCCAGTACGCGACCGGACAATCCTTCGTGGACGCCGGCCTGTCCCAGACCTGCGTCGGCGGGTTCGAGGGCAGACGGTCGGGCGAGGGACCGTGCAACACGACCACCGCCAACTGCCAGCAGCCCACCACCGAGGGTGGGGCCGCCTGCCCCTTCCCCAATGTCATCACCTCGCTGTTGCCCTGCGAGTTCTCGGACGCCTTCTGCATGCCCCGGGGTCCGCGACCGGTGGTGGCCAACGGCGGGTTCGAGCGCGTCAGCTGGCCGGTTGCCGGCTGCCAGGACAACGCGTTCCAGAACGGCGACCTCGACTTCGACGGCAGCTCCTACGTCGCCGACTGGCCCGATGGCAACCCCCATCACCCCACCTCCCTCCAGTACATCGGACCCTTCTCGCACGGCCGCGCCTACCCGCAGGTCCAGTTCGAGACCGATGTCGGCGGCTCCGAGGCCTTCTGCGCGACCGTCAACGGCAGGGGCTGCACCGCCAAGCCGGTCGGCGCCGCCTTCTATCCGTTCTGGAGTATCGGCCGCGCCACCCACGCCATCGGCACCATCCAGCCCCAGGGCACCTGCGCCTTCGACTTCGGCAACCGCATCGCCGGCGTCACCCTCAACACGCTGCGCGGCGACGCCCAGTACGGCCACCCCGACGTGCGGCGATTCGGAGGGACCCTGATCAGCTCGCCGATGGCCAACCCCGAGCTGACGACCCGGGGCTGCACCGGCCCCACGGCGTAGGGCGGGTCAGCCGGCCACCGACCCGCCGCCCCGGCGGCTGCGCGGGCCGATCCGCGCAGCCGCCTCGGTCGTGCCTGCGGAGGGGCCGAGCCTGGGCCGCGGCACCGGCCGCAGAGTTCCGTTCAGCCCGCAGGAGGACCGCCCGCCGGGGGGTTCGGGGGGTCGCCTGGTCGGGCGTCACGGTAGCTGAGGACACGGACCCGCTCCAGCGTCACCAGCCCGTCCGCGATCATGGTGTCGAGCAGGGGCAGCAGCCGGTCGATGTGCTCCGGGGTGTCGACCATCTCGACCACCACGGGGAGGTCCTGGCTGAGGCGCAGGATGCGGGTGGTGTGGAGATGGGAGTGGGCGCCGAACCCTTCCACCCCTCGCAGCACGGTGGCGCCCGCCAGGCCAAGCTCGCGCGCCTTGGCGACGATCGCCTCGTGGAGCGGGCGCCCGTGCCAGCGATCGGACTCGCCTATGAAGATCCGGAGTAGCTGCCCCTCGCCCTCCAAGCGCATCACACCACCTGCGCCAGCAGCATCCCGAGGAGGACCGCACCCACCCCGGCCACCGCGCTTCCCCCGACGTTGAGCAGCGCCAGGGTCGGGCTGCGGTCGACCAGCAGCCGACCGGTCTCCAGGGCCAGGGTCGAGAACGTCGTGTAGGCGCCAAGGAAGCCGACCGTGATCGCGGTGCGCAGCGCGGGGTCGAGCGGGACCCGCTCGGTGCCCAGGGTGAACACGAACCCCAGCGCGAAGGCCCCGCTGATGTTGATGGCGAAGGTACCCCACGGGAAGGGGCCGTCCAGCCGCTGACTCACGAGCCCGTCGACGGCATACCGGGCGATGGTCCCGGCGGCCCCCGCCAGGGCAAGCCCTACAAGCGTCCGCATCGGCCCAGCACCTCCTCGCGAGCAGGAGCCATCAGCCGTGCGGCGAGGATGGGCGAGCCCCATCGCCCGGCGCCTCACAGGGCGCCGCGACCACCTTACCATCGCGGCCGCCCGCGCGTCTGCACCTTCGAATCGGACCCGTTGGGGTCATGGATGCCAGGAGTGCGCCGCGCAGCGGGAGTGACTCAAGCTGGCCGTGGCCGCCGAGGTCATGAGACGGAGGCGGCGACTGCGCTTGACCTTGGACCCACTCCATCTCGGAGCCTTGAGTTCCGCCCGCTGTGACGACCGAGCCAGCAACCGGGGCGGCAGCTTCGCCGATGTGGGGTCACGTCGTACCCTCACCCACCGGTCGGCGCCAGTCGGAGACCGTAGGGGGCACTCCCGCGGCCGCCTCGCGTGGTCGGCGGCGCGGACGAGCGATTCCAACGGCCACGGCAACCTCGTCCGGGACCTGTGAGCAGGCTGGCGGATGGCGACACCCTGGAGGGGAGGCCCCGGATCCTCTACGCTCCCCTCGGCTGAGGCGATGGTGGGCGGGACGCCGGCTCGAGCTCGAAGTCGTCTCACTTCGTGTCCTCGGCGAGGGTGAGGCTCACGGCCCGATGGTCATCCCGGAAGCGGTCACGGTCCGCCGGCTCCAAGGCTGCCCCGACATCGCGATCGGCCGCACCCGTTAGAGATGGCGGATGGAGGAGCCGGGCACGCCGAGGAGAGCCGGCGGAGGCGGGGCCGGTGGCGACCACTCGCTGGACAAGGTCCGCGCCGCGCTACGAGCGCCTGCCGATCTGGACCGGGCGCTCCTTTGCGAGTTCCTCAGACCGTGGGTGTCTGCGCGCGCTCTGGCGGCCGTCGTCGACCCGGAGCTGGCGGCCTTCATTACAACCCAGGTCCTCCTCGACGCCAGCGGCGCGCTGCTGGCGCCCGGGGCTGTTGTCCCCGATCTCGAATCTTGGCTCCAGGCGCTGGTCTCCCACACGGCGGTCCTGCTCACGGGCCTGCCGCCGTCTGGGCAGGCGCCGTCGGCCATCGGTGCCCGCGCGAAGCGCCGCCGCTCCGGGTGGTTGCTGGTGCTGGCCGCACTGCTCGCCGCCGCGATCGGGGCCGGCATCGTCGCGATCATCGGCCTGCCAAACGTGCGTGCCCCGCGGGCACCCGGATCAGGAATCGACATCGTGCCTCCCGTCGTTCCGGCCCTCCCACCCGGATTCGGGGTCAAGGGACGGTCAACGACCTCCCCAAGCCCGACTCGCACGCCGACGACCATGCGAACCCCCACGTTTGCGCCCGCGCCGTTGGGCACGCCGACGCCAGCTCCCACAGCGACACGGACCCCCACTCCGACACCAGCGCCGACCCCCATCCCGACACCCACGCCCCAACCCACCAGGAGGCCCACTCCCACTCCCACCGCCACGCCCACCGCGACACCCACGCCCACTCCCAGCGCCACGCCAACCACGACACCCACCGCGACGACCGCCCCGACGCCCACGCCCACTCCCACCGCCACGCCCACGCCAACCGCGACACCCCCCCCGACACCCCCTCCCACCGCCACCGCCACGCCAACCACGACACCCACCCCGACGGCCACCGCCACGCCAACCACGACACCCACCCCGACGGCCACCCCGACAGTCACGCCCACTCCCACCGCCACACCCACGCCAACCGCGACACCCACCCCCACCGCCACCGCCACGCCAACCACGACCCCCACCCCGACGGCCACCCCGACAGCCGCGCCCACTCCCACCGCCACACCCACGACCACCGCGACACCCACCGCGACGCCCTCGCCCACTCCCACCGCCACGCCCACGCCAACCGCGACGGCCACGGCGACGCCCACGCCCACTCTCACCGCCACGCCCACGCCAACCGCGACGGCCACGGCGACGCCCACGCCCGCCCCGTCTCAGACTCAAACGCCGTCGCCCACCGCACCACCAAAGCCATGTCCGCCTCGTCGGGCTCCGCGGCGGTCCACAATCGCCCCGTCCCCTGGGCCGTCTTGGTCCGATACCGAGACACTGCCGCTCCGGTCACCACTGGCGCGCGCGACGTCACCCTCTGTTCGACGCTCCCGAACGTGCTCCGCACGATCCAAGCCATCCTCGGCCTCGACCACAGCACGGCCCCCGCTGAAGCTGCCCGTGCGTGTGATGCCGTCACCCTCAACCGTGTCAGCGGCGTCCTCCACCAAGAGCGTGGCTAATGCATGTTGCTCGCCCCCGAACCCGCCCAGGGGTCCGGTAGACGAATCGCCTATAGGCACTCGACACCATCGATTGCCACCCCGTCCCCGGCGCCGGAGTCGCCCTCTGCCCCGACGCGATCGTCCGCCTGCGGCCGGCGCCCCTGGTCGGGTGACGTTCCAGCGGCCCCCGCCGGGCTTGCGCCGTCGCCCGTTCGCCGGGGTCGACACGACCGATGCGACATCTGGGCTGACCGGAACTCGGCTCCGGACGGCCCGGGACCGTGGTCGTGGCTCCGCCGGTGCCAATCGCTCTGCCAACCCGTGGTGCTCCAGGCCGACTCCCCGCACCTGCCTGCCACAAGCGCAGTCCGGCGCTGGTGTGGGTCCGCCTCCACCGCCAGTCCTGGCATGGCACCAGACGGCCCGCCAGCTGCGGCGGTCCAGGACGTCATCGCACGGCGCACGACGCGGTCACGCGCGCCCAAGCACGGCCAGGTCCGATCGGTGGCGCCCCGCGCGCCAGTCGCTCTCGCTTCCGCCTGGGCCGTCCGCCCAGCGTCCCCGGCCAACCCCCCCCCCACGGGTCCAGCCCGCGGGAAACGGCACAGCCCCACGGGCGCGAATTCCGGCGTCCCCTCAGCGCCGAAAGGGCGGCCGGCCGGTTCGGTCGAACGTGGCGTGGTCCGTCGGATCTCCGCACGCAGCGGTTGGTGGTCCCGAGACCCGCCGTCCACCCGGGCATCGTCTCATTGCGGGGTGGCCGTGACGTGGCGGCCCGTGGCGCACCCTCGCGGCCGCCGGCTGGGCCCGATCCAGGGGACCCAGGATGGCCTCACGGAAGGGCGGGGGCAGCCGGACAGGCATCGGAGCTCTGCGGCTCGGGCCCCAGCTTGCGGTCCGGGGCCACTCGTGAGCGGGGCCGGAGCCCTCGCCCGCGGGCCAGGCAGCGCCCGTCCATGTTTACTCGGGACGGTACTCCCGCTGCCCCGTCTGCGCGTCGTACCAGACCCGCACCCGTCGGCCACTATCTGGGTCGATGAACACTTCGCCGGTCGGCTGGGCGCCGCTGGACCCGCCGGCGCTGTGGCGGTCGCGTCGATATCGGTCCCAGCCGAAGAGGGCGATCACGATCCCCGCGATCACGACCACCAGGACCACCCACTCCACGATGCCCATGGAGGAGCCGCTCAGCCCCGCCCGCTCACGGTGCGGGCGGGGTCGACGGCCCCTCGACCACCTGGGCGGTGCCGTAGGCGACGATCTCGCTCATGCTCCTGCCCATCTCGGTGGAGTCGAACCGCATCATGGTCACCGCATTGGCTCCCATGGCGGTGGCGTTCTGCACCATCCGGTCCAGTGCCTGGCGCCGGGCGTCCTCGTTCAGCTTGACGTAGGACCCGATCTCGCCCCCGACGAGGCTCTTGAGCGCGGCCGCGATGTTGCCGCCGAGGCTGCGGGACCGGACGGTGAGTCCGAAGACCTGCCCGATGGTCTTGACCACCCGAGTGCCCGGGATGTTCTCGGTGGTGGTGACAATCATGATCCTGCAGTATACGAGCCGGCGGGTTGCAAGCCGAAGCCAGGGTCCTCCGGCCGCCCGCTTCGGCGGCGCCCGCCGGCACGCCCCGGGCTGACCGCGCCGGTGACGGCGCCCGGGGCGGTGCGGCGTGGGACCGGGCGGTGCCCTGTGAGATCAAGATCGGGGCCGGCGAATGGATTCGACCCCCGACCCGCTGTTGACAAACCAGCCGCCCTGTCGTGGACCACGTGGTCGGTCACCGTGGAATTCAATGGGAGCGGATGTCGTCAAATCCGCCCGCCGGGCAGCGGGTGTCATACGGGGATGGTCCGGAGGCCACAGCCAACCCTCCGGTGCCGGCGGCCCCGCCAGCCTCTGAAGCCGACACGGGTCGGGGCTGGTATCCACTCCGCGTCCGCCGGCGGCGGGCACCACCACTGCCTCAAGGATCTGACTGGGCGGGAGTCCTTCGGCTCGGCATTCCCCGGCAGCAAGGGACGGTCAGGCTGCGACGGTGACGGTCAGCACTTGAGCCGCCACCACCTCCTCGGGGACGAGCTCGCCGTCAGCCCGGAGGCCAGCTATGTGGACGGCGATGGCCTCCTGAGCGCGCGCCCGGCACTCCTCGATGGATCGCCCCTGGGTGAAGCGCCCCGGCACTGCGGGAACGGTCACCGAGAAGCCACCCGACTCCTCAGGTTCCACCGCGATGGTATGCGTGCGCCCTGCGTCCGTCTCCCACTGGGCCGATCGGAAGTCGTCCACGGTCAGTCCGGCCTGGGCCAGGATGGAGCGGAGGAGCCTGGGTCCAATGATCTCGCCATCGTGTAGAGGGACACGGACGCGCCCGACTGGCTCGTGCTCAGAGACACCTGACATTCGCTCGGCCTGAAGTTGAGTATCGGTTGCCGGAGCCGGCGCGGGGATTCGAACCCCGGACCCGCTGTTTACAACGCCCCGCAGCCCAAACGCAGCACCACCACGATCGGCGGGCGGAGCGAAATGGGCGCAGTTATCGGGTCACGATCGCATCGTTCCACACCCGTTTTCGCCCAGCCCCGTCGCCATCCCGAGGCCCACCCGCGGCGGTCCCGCGAGTCCGGCCGGCGCCGGGGTCCGGCGAGCGTGGGAGCCGTGAGCGCGGAGCCGTGCGCGCGGCGCCGGGGCGGGCTGGGCCTCGCCAGCCGTCCACGCTCGCCCGTCCGCCCACGGTCTCTGGGGCGAGCGTCCACACCGCGACGCCCTCGGTCCAGCGCGGTGGCCGGCCCAACGCGGCGGTTGTCACCGCGACCACCGCTTCTCGGTGTGGCATCGGCCCGACCACCACAGCGCGGGCGTGCCAGCCGTGGAGCTCGGCGCGGATCAGGGCGGCTCGGTGCGGGCCGAACCCAACCGGGATCCCCGAAGCCGCCTGCAGCCACGATGCTTCCAGGACGCCTACCGGTCCCCCACCGGCGGCACGTCCGCTCGACCCTGGCTGGATCGCATATCCCCACGGCATGCGGAAGCGGAACCCGGCCTCGGCCTGCCAGAGCATCGCGTCCATGTATGGCGACGCGATCGCAATCAGGCTGCCAGCCGGAATGTCTCGCGCGCCCCCGGTAGCGAAGTACTGCGGGGAAGGGAACACCCACCGCGGCAGTGGGCCAGCCGGCACCAGCGGCAGCACGGCAGCCACGGCCACCAACCCCGGCCAGGCCAGGCGGGCATCGCTGCGGTCCGGCCAGTGGCGGTCCAATACCAAGGCCAGACACACTGCCGCGCCCAGGTACGCGAACGGCGCCATCCTCACCGGCACCAACAGGCCGTAGACCGGAACGTGCAGGAGCATGATCCATGGCAGTGGCAGGCCGATCGACGTCCCGTCGACATGCAGGACCGGGCCCAGGGTGAGCACGGCGGCGACGGCAAAGAGCAGGAGTGCCCCCCGAACCCAAGGCTCGGCCCGGTGCCGCCACCACGCCAAGCCCACGATCATGAGCAGGGGAATCCCGGCGTAGAGGGCGCCTTCGAACTCGCTGCCCCATCGTCGGCTCAGAACGGCGGACCCGAAGGGTGCAATTAGCTCGCTGACGCGAGGGACCACCAGTCCGAGCAGGTCGGCAACGTTGGACAGCGGGCTCTCCACCCGACCGCGGAGGTTGTGTCCGGGCCCCCAGAGCGCTACCGACAGCGGCAGGGCCGCGACCATGGTGAAGGTCACCACCGCGGCCATCACTCGGGGGACCGCCCTCCTGAGGCGATCCCGAAGCGCGCGACGGCGGTCGACCGCGATGCCGATGGTCACCAGTAGGCCGAGCAGCACGGCGTCCGCGAGGATCTCCTGGCTGATGAGGAGCTGGGCTGCCGCGACCACCCCGAGGAGCACCCCGGCGCGGGGACCAACCCGCTCATCGCCGCCCAGAACGTCCACCAGCAGCAGGAAGAAGAGCGGCACCAGCCAGAGGTTCACCAGGAACAGGTGCCCGGCCCGCGCCTCTCCGACCATCCACGGGGAGAACCCGAAGACCAATCCGCCAACCCACGCCGACCCGAGATGGCGCGTCAGTCGGCTGATCGCCAGCGATGCCGTCCAAGCTGACAGGGCGAGCCCGGCGGTGATCCCGGCGTTGTAGGCGACCACCGCGCCGGCGCTGACCGTGACCGGCGCCAGCACGAGCCCCAGCAGCGGAGCGGCGTCGTTCCACATCAGCCCGAGCGTGTGGCCCGGGGGCGAGAGGTAGGTGGTGGTGAACGGGTCGCGGAGGTGGGTCACCGCGAAGGCGACCCAGCCCAGGAACCAGGCGGATGGGAGGCAGTCGCCGTTGCCGCAGGCCAGGGTGGACGTCGGCGACTGCCAAGCGCCATGCGTGAGCCAGACAGCCAAGCCCGCGTAGGAGGCGAGCGCAAGGAGGCTGGGCCGACCGAATGGCCACGGCCGCGACCGGGACACCGAGTCCACTGGGTGGGTCGCCTCCGTCATCACCGAGGCCCTTGCGGGGCCCGGCCAGCTACTGGTCGGCGCCCGGCGTTGGCGGCATCCGCCGCGCTGGCAGCGTGGCAGGTCGCCTGGCATCTCTCCAACGACAACGGGTAACGGTCCGGTGACGAGGCTCCTGACGGCACCGCCTCCAACCCCTGCTCGCCACCCCATCGAGGCTGGATCGAGGCGGCCTCGCCACCTGCATCGGGCGCCCGCGCCGATCGTCCTGGGGCGTATCCGTCTCGGAGTAGCCCGCCATGCCGGAGCCGGCCATCGAGCCGCGGGCCCCGCTCGTCGTCGAGGCCACCGCCCGCGCGGACACCGGCCACGCCTGCCGGGGGGGGGGGACGCCTGTCGCCACCGCCGACCGTCACGCGCTCCCTTCCGCAGGCGGGTCGGCCCCGCCGGGCGGGCAAGCCTTCGCGACGCCGGGGAGCCATGCGGTCCCCAGCGGCGTCACCCACATCGCGGTCGACGCGTGGGGCGGTGGTGGCGGCGGGAGCGGCGGGAGCGGTCTGGTAGGCGGCGATGCCGGAGGCGGGGGCGCGCTCGTCCGGGGGCTGCTGCCGGTGGGCCTAGCGGTCAGAGGTGGCCGACGCGAAGCCCGTGGTGGGCGAGCCGCTCCAGGTGGTCGCGTAGGGGACCCGGAGCCCATGGCGCGCTGGGGTCGGGCACGGCACCGGGAGCCCCCGAGGCCGTGGCGGGGGCGGCCCCGGCCGAGCCGGGGCCGATCGGCTGGCTGACCGTGAGGGTCGGTCCGGGCGGGCGCGAGCACCTCCCCGTCGAGCGGATGCGACCGGCGCCCCGGTGATCCGGTTCTACGGGCGGCTCCCCGTCGCCCGCTGCCGAGGCGGGGAACGCCCGATGACTGCACGTCGCCGCCCCACGCTCCCGCCGACCAGCACGCCGGAGCTCGCCGTCTGGTTCCTGGCCGACCACCTGGCCGCCGACCGCGTGGATCGACGGGGTGAGCGGACCGGACGGGCGGCCGACATTGCGGCTCGTGCTCCGCGACCCCGATGTCGAGGCGCTGGGGCGGCTGATGGCCCACGTCGCGCCCGGCCCGGTCGAGCGGGGTGACGGCGGCTCCCCGTACACGGCCACCGGCACCGCCGACGTGGCCCACGGGGTTGGGAAACTGTGGCCCCGGTCCCCCGCGGCGGTCCGACGACAGCTCGCGGCCGTCCTGGAGGCTGCGAGGGTTGCCGAGTCCCCGGCGAGGGGGCGCCGAGGCCGACTCGCTCATGCGCCCAGGGGAACAGGGCGCGGATCAGCGCGGCCGGACCGTGGTACGTGGTGCCGCCCGCGCCCGAGCTCACCAGCCCCATCACCCGGCCGGCGTTGTCCAGCACGGCCCCCCCGGAAGTGCCCGTGAGGGCGGGAAGCGCCAGCGTGACCGCGCCGTCGAGCGTGTAGGTGTCCCCCGGAATCCGGTGGCGGTCGTGGCGCCCGTCCCGGTGTCGAGGCCCAGGCGGCGGCCGGACGGCCACACCCCGGGCACGGGCGCGTCGTCGAAGACGCCGACCAGGAATCCGCGCTGGGGCGCCGCTGTGATCGCCAGCGCGGGCCGGGGCCGCCCTCCGGCGGTCAGCGCGGCGAGGTCGTCGGCGTAGTCGACCGCGACGAGGTGGGCGGCCACGCTCCATGCCGCCCCCCACGGGCGCAGCCGGAGGCCGGCCCGCCCGCAGTAGGCGATGACGTGCCCGACGGTCAGGTAGACCCCATCCGGCCGCACGGGCGAGGCGCTGCGGCTGAAGGATGTCCTCGCCGACCGCGTCGCCGAGCTGGAGGCGCTCCGCTACCAGGCCGGAGCGGGCGAGCAGGTCCGCGGCGAGCTGCTCCTGTACGAGCGGTCGATGGACCGGGCCGCGCGCTTCTGTACCGACCTGGCCCGCCTCGGGCTCGCCGAGCGATCCGTCGCCGTCACCGAAGCGCAGGTGGACATACTCACGGCCGTCGTCGAGCGTGCCCTGGAGGCGGCCGGGCTCGCCGACCACGCCTACCTCGGGCAGTGCCTCGCGGCGGAACTCCGCGTCTTGGATGCGGGCTGACGAGCGAGCACGTATGGGACCAGGTCGCGACCCGGCTGGAGCGCCCGGACGGCAGCGGGTCCGACGCTCGGCAGTTCCGCGCGAGCCTCGCGCGCGTCCCGCTCGGACGGGTGGTGGCGAACCTCCAGCGCCAGGTGCCGCAGCGTCGCCGGGAGCCGAACGCGCTCCGAAGCGAGATCGAACTCGCGCTCGCGCAATGGGACCTCCGCTGCTACCTGATCGAGGAGCGGAAGGTACCTGGGGAGGACGCCGATCTCCTCGTTGCCTGGGTGGTGGCGCACGGCCTAAACCCGGCCGGATGGCCGGACGGGCCGGCGAGTCAGGAGACGGAGACGGCGGCGATGACGGCGCTCCGCCGGGCGCTGGTGCCGCTACCCTCGCGGCCGTGACCACGGACCCCCTGGCCCAGCTCCGCCGGATGCTCGACG
>DATLUG010000018.1:0-35182 GCA_035533215.1 Candidatus Micrarchaeia archaeon
CGCGCACGGTCGACGAGATGATGGCCGTCATCGAATCGGGGGTCGCTCGCCTCCAGACCGCCCGCGAGCTCGTGCTCGGGTTCTTTCGCGACCCCGATCTCCGGTATATCTACCCGCGAGGAGTCCCGTAGTCAACTAGCATGTTAGTAACCAAAGTCGTCGTCTTCATCTCGAGTTGAATAACTTTGCCGGGCGCCCCCGGCAGCCAGAGAACGTCGATGTCTTGACCGCGGGCAGGCCACCAAAGGGCAGCCATCGAACGGTACCTATACGTCAAGTACTGGCTCGCCCAGTGCTCAAGCGTCTTCTCCGGAACGGAAACGCGTGACGCCACCTGCAGTATCTTACAGCGGGACGGCACCCGCGGTGACTGGCGTCCCGATAGCGCTGTAAAAGTGGGGGCGGCGTAGGCTCCAGCGGTAGGTCGGGACCACGACCGGGTCTGAGGACGCACGACCTCGGCCCCGCCAACCCATCCGCGCTCGCTCCGTTGGTCGCCCAGCTCCACCACGAGGTCCGGGTGGCCCTCCGGCTTCAGAGGATCTGCCTGGCTCTCGCCGGCTACCCTGTCGAGGCGATCGCGGACATCGCCTTCTCCCATCCCCGGACCGTGCAGCGGTGGTTGACCCGGTCCGACGCCGAGGGCCTGCCGGGGCTGCCCGATCGCCCCCGATCGGGGCGCCCGCGCTTCGGCGCGCCCCGGCTCGGCCTCCGGGTGGCAGCCTGTCTGGCCCAGCCGAAGGCGTGGACGGTGCCGCGGCTGCGGCGGCGGCCGTGTCCCACGCTTTCGCTCAGCATGGTACGGCGGCGGATTCGGGAGGTGGCGCGGTGGCGACGGACCCGGCTGATCGCCCAGGGGGATCCGGAGGCCCCGCAGCGCTGGGCCCCCGTGCGCCGCGCCCTGACCCAGCTCCCGGCGACCGCGGTGATCCTGGCGGAGGAGGAGTGTCACCTCGACCTGCTGGCCTGGCTGCGGTCGACCTGGAGCGTGCGGGGCCAGCGCCAACGGGTGTGGACCCCGGGGCAGAACCAGCGTCGCACGCTGTTCGGAGCGCTCGACGTCCGCACCGGGGCCTGGTGGGAGCAGGTCACCCGGAAGGCCAATAGCCAGGAGTTCATCGCCTTCTTGGAGCAGCTGCTCGCCGGCCACCGGCGGGCCCCGGTCATCGTCCTCGTGCTCGACAACGTCATCATCCACTCCAGTCAGGCGGTGGAGGCCTGGCTCGCGGAGCATCCCCGGATCCTCCTCCTCTACGGCGCGCGCTACAGCCCGCACGCCAACCCGGTGGAGCGGGTCTGGGGCGTGCTCAAGCGTGACCTGGCCAATACCGCCCCGCTGACCATGCCCGGCAGTCTGCAACAGGAAGTACGCTTCTTCGGGCGCCTGACCGCCGCGGACCTGCTCCGCATCGCGGTTCCCGCCCCCGCCCCCTGGATCCCCCGCACGCTCCGACAAGACTTACGGAGAGCTGCTTAGCCGTCGTAGTCAGTCGGACGTGGGGGGTGGTCGCCGTCCAAGTCCGGGACTGACACAGGGAGTGACATGAGCGCGAACGGACTGTTGGGCATCGAGGATGTTCTTTGGAAGGCTGCTGACAAGCTCCGCGGCTCGATGGACGCCAGCGAGTACAAGCACGTTGTCCTGGGGCTGGTGTTCCTGAAGTACGTGGACGACGCGTGCTGGGAGCGGCGGGAAGCGCTGGCCCTCGAACTCCGGGCGGACGACCTCGCCCCGGCGGATGCCCAGCGCCTGCTGGAGACCCGCGATGAGTACGCTGCCGAGGGGGTCTTCTGGGTCCCGGCCGCTGCCTGCTGGGCTGACCTCCAAGCCGCCGCCAAGCAGACGGACTCCCGCATGGGTGACCAAGCCGTGCCCGTCGGCGCTCACGTGGACCCGCGGCCGGCGTCGACCGTGCTTCACTTCCACGGTGAAGGCCCTCCTCTGGACGGATCCGGCTCCAACTCCCAGATCCTCCCCATTGGATGGGCCTTCTTAAACCTCAGCCCGCCCGTCCCCCCTGGCTGGTGAAAGATCGAGGTTAGCATGACCGTGCCGCACCGCCTCGCCGCTCGCTTTTACAGCAGAGCTGAGACGCCCCCGTCGTCCAAGTCGGGGGATGCGGTGGAGTTCCGCCCCCGTTCGGCGGGGCGCCCGGTCAACCGCCCCGCCCGCTCGGCAGCCCAGCGGGCTCCGTCCGTGACGGGCCCCCCGCCTCGGGTCCCGTGGGCGGCACGCCAGGCGGCGTGGCAGCCCGGGCAGCGCAGCCGATCGCGGGCGACCGGGGCGGCGGCTCGGCGGGGTCAGACGGAGCTTCAGGTGGGTGGTGCGCTATCGAGTTTCTCTCCGCGGGTCGGAGGGGAGATCACAAGCTTGGAGACGAGGCCATCGCGGGCGGTGAAGCGGTATGCCAGGTCGACCACGCCGCCGGGGAAATTGCCCAACAGTCGGACGAACAACACATTGCGGTCGTCGCCACGGGCCAGACGCCCGCGCACCTGGACCGTGTAGCGGTATGCCGTCGCGGGACCCCGCCACCACTGCCGGATCGCCACCCGGCCCCTGCGCGTTTCCCCCTCGTCAGTGACCTCGGCGTCCTCGCTGAAACACGCGGCGATCGCTTCGGCATCCCCGGGATCATCGGAGCTGGCGATCCGCAGGAAGCTGGTGACGATGTCGGGGATCTCGGCGGTCATTCACGATTCCCTCGCGGAGGTCCGGTCTCTGGAGCGGTCGTCGAGCCTATCGGGCCTGGGATGACATCGTGTCTCGCCCCTCATCAGACCATCCGTCACCGTCGGCCATGATGCCTGCCCAGCGGAGGCCCGCAACAGGCCGCCGCCCACCTGACGGCGCGCGAGGCGGAGCCGACTCACCGCTATATCGCGACCGGCATCGTAGTCCCCTCCACCTGCTCATCACCCCTCTCGTCGAGGTCGTGGGGGACATGGGGGCGGCCAGGTCCCCGTGGCGTGCCAGGTGATGGACTGACCGGGTGCCGCGTACTCCGAAGCGCATGACGTCCTGCTCGGCCACTCCGCCTGGCCGACCCGCCGCGGGCCCTGGCCTCCCGGCGGCCTCCCACCCCGGACTGCGGAGGGCCGCTGCGTGCCGGCGGGCGTCTGCGGTGGTCGCCGTGCGGGCTCACGGACCGAGCGGCTCGTGCGGCGTCGAGATCGCCGAACGGTCTCGGCCACCGCCAGACCCTGTCCCGCATGATCAGGCCCCCCAGCGCGATCGGCCGACGGCCGCTGGCTGGCCGGCACGTGCCGGGAATCAGCACGTGGGCAAGCGTAACATGCCTTGAGCTAGCTATACTGGCGCGATGGTGCGAGCCTGGACGACTGGGATTGGGCTGGCGACGGTGACAGGAGTGGCCGTCGCCGCCGGGATCGGCCCGTTTCAGGCGATCGGTGCCGGCGCCAGCCGGCGGACTGAACTTGCCAACGTAGCGTGTGCCGGCTCCTTGCAGCTGGTCATGGACAAGTTCGTGGGGCCAGCCTTCACGACCTCCACCGGGTACCACTATCAGGTGACTGCGACGGGGAGTCTCGGGCTGGCCCAGGAGATCGTGGCCGGCGAGCTCACGCCCAACGTGTTCATTCCGATCGGAACGGCTCCGATGGCGCTGCTCGAACCCCGATTCACCACCTGGGCGCTCCAGTTCGCCGCCACCCCGATCGTGGTTGCCTATTACCCCAAGGGCCCCCACGCGGCGGAGCTGCGAAAGATCGCCACGGGGCGTCTCCCGATCCGGGACCTGTTCACCCTGATGGCCACCCACGGGTTCCGGTTGGGCAGGACCGACCCCGCGGTCGATCCCCAGGGTCGGGCCTTCGAGATGATGATCAAGCTGGCGGAGAAACACCTTGGCGTTCCCGCTGCCGTCGGTCGAGCGGACCTGGGAGGGGCGAGCGTCAGGTCCCAGATCTTCTCCGAGACCGGGCTGGAGCCGACCCTCCAGGCCGGCGAGCTCGACGCGGCGAGCGCCTTCCTCCCCCAGGCTGTCCAGCTCGGCCTGCCCTACATCACGCTGCCGCCCAGCATCAACTTCGGTGACCCTGCAGATGCGGCGGCGTACCGGAAGGTGTCGATCACGGTGGCGGGCAAGCCGGTCCGCGGATCGGTCCTCGATCTGGAGGCCTCGGTCCTGAAGGGGGCCGACCCCGTCGCGGCCAGGGCCTTCGTGGCCTTCCTGCTCAGCAGCAAGGGCCAGCACCTGCTCACCAAGGAGGGGTACCTGCGGCTGGAGCCCACCCTCCTGGGCAAGGTGTCGGCGGTCCCTGCGTCCATCCGGGAGGCTGTTCGCCAGCGGTGATCGAATCGCGTGCCCCCGCGTCGGGGCCCGCTCCAAGCACGGGTGCGACGACCCTGCTGGCTCTGGCCGGCGCTGCCGTCGTCTGGGTCCTGCTTCTCGGGCCGCTGATCACCCTCGCAGCCCACCTCTCCGTTGGGTCGGTGGTCCGGGCCCTGGGCCAGCCGGGCGCCCTCCAGCCGCTTGTGGTCTCGGTTCTCGCTTCCCTGGTGGCGCTGGCGGTGATCCTCCTCCTGGGCACGCCGCTCGCCTATCTCATGGCGAGGGACCGGCTCCCGTTCACCCGCGTCTGGGAGGTCGGGGTGATCCTGCCGCTGCTGACGCCGCCACTGGTGGTCGGGCTCCTGCTGGTCTTCATGGTGGGTCCGGCGACCCCGATCGGAACCGCGCTCAGCCACCTCAACCTCTCCGCCACCAACACCTTCCTCGCCCTGGTCATCGCTGAGATCTACGAGTCCGTTCCCTACTACGTGATCGGCGCCGCAGCCGCCTTCGCCACCGTGGACCCCGAGCTGGAGCAGACGGCGGCGCTGCTCGGCGACGGCCGCTGGCGGGCGTGGCGGCGCGTCACCTTCCCCCTGGCAGCGCCCGGACTGGCCAGCGCCCTGGCCGTGACCTGGGCGCGGGCGATGGGCGCCTTCGGCGCAGTATTGATCATCGCCTACCACCCGGTCGGACTCCCGCTGCAGATCTGGACGACCCTCCAGGAGACTGGACTGACCACCGCGCTGCCCTACGCGTTGGTTCTGTTGGTCGTGGCGCTGCCGCTGCCTATCGCCGCCTACCTCTGGAGCGCCCGTGCTCGCCGCCGACTTTGAGGTTCGGCGGCGCAGCTTCACGGTCAAGCTCGACCTGCAGGTCGCGGCCGCGGAGCAGGTGGCCCTGCTCGGTCGCTCCGGGGCCGGGAAGAGCACGGCGCTGGACGCGATCGCCGGGCTGCTGCCGCTGGACTGGGGCCGGATCGCGCTCGACGGAAACGTCCTCAGCACGGCACGACCAAAGTCGATCGTGCCTCCCGGGCGGCGGGGAGTGGGGCTCCTGCGACAGAATCCTGGGCTCTTCCCCCACCTCAGCGTGCTCGACAACATCCGCTATCCGCCCGGCACGACCATCGCCAGCGCGGTTGCGGCAGCGGAGCGCATGGGGCTGAGTTCGCTCCTGAACGCCCGACCCCGGGCCCTCTCGGGGGGAGAGGCGCAGCGGGCGGCGCTGGCCCGAGCGCTCCAGGTCCGAGCTCGGCTCGTCTGCCTCGACGAGCCGTTCACCTCGTTGGACCGGCCCCTCGCACGGCAGCTGCTGGAGATGGTCCGTGGCGAGCTTCAGACATCGGGGACGGCCGCGCTGTTGGTGACCCACCACCTCGATGAGGCGCAAGCGTTCGCTGACCGTTTGATCGTCCTCGAGGGTGGGACGGTGCTCCAGGCGGGCGATCCGAGAGACGTCGTGCTGCGGCCGGTCGCGCCGGCAGTGGCGGAGCTCGTCGGGTATCGCGGGTGGCTCCGCTGCGGGCTGCGACGAATGGCCATCCATCCTGAGCTGGCCCGGCCGCTCGTCGAGCCGGTCCCGGAATCGGCGCTCGCGGGGGTGGTGGTCGGCGGCCGCCCCCAGGGTGCACGGTTCGAGCTGGAGGTCGAGGCTGGTGGCGGCTGGGACGGCCGATTCCACTGCGTCGTCGACGAGCCGGCCGCCCCCGGCACGGCGGTGCAGTTTGGTGATGCCGGCGTCCGGATCTTCGACGACGACCGGGGGCCGATCGATGGCTGAGCGCCCGCCCGCCCGGAGGGCGCCCCTACCGGGAGCTGCCGAGGCGGGGCGCCGGCTCCGGCTCTCCCGGCTCGCCGCCGGCCTCTCTCAGGGCCAGCTGGCCGACGCCGGCGGCGTGACCCGACAGGCGCTGGCGGGGGTCGAGGCGGGGGTCTGGTCGCCGTCCCTGCCCGTGGCGCTCCGGCTGGCCGAGGCGCTCGACACGACGGTGGACCAGCTGTTCGCCGCCGGGGACCGAAGCCGCGAGCTGGAGGTGACCCCGGTGGCGCCCACGCGGCCGGGTGGGCGGGTCCGGATCGCACGGGTGTGGGACCGCTGGGTGAGCGTGCCCCTTGCCGGCGATCGGGCGATGGTGCCCGGCTTCGGACCCGCCAACGGGCTGCTCCACGCGGCTGGCGGCAGGGCTCGGCTGTGGGGCACCGGGCGCTCCCTGCTCGTTGCCGGTTGTGACCCCGCCCTGGCCCTGCTGGCGGGGCCGGTGGGGGCCGCCGGCGACGGTTGGGCGCTCGACTGGTGGCCCTGCGGCAGTGGCGAGGCACTCCGGCTCCTCGAGAGGGGGCTGGTGCATGCGGCGGCGGTCCATTACCCGGTCGGCGAGCGCAGCCAGCAGGGGCGCGACGCTGGGGTCACCGCCCTCGGATTCGCCCGCTGGCGTGAGGGATTGGTCTTCCGACCTCCTCCCAGCCCGGCGGTCGGCTCAGTCGAAGATGCCGTGCGGCGCCGCCTCCGGTGGGTCAACCGCGAGCCCGGCGCCGAAGCCCGGCGGCTCCTCGACCGACAGCTGACCGCCCTTGGACTGACCGGAGCCGAGGTTGCCGGATACGACGTCGAGGCGTCCGGACATCTGACCCTGGCGAGCGCCGTGGCCAGCGGGGCCTCGGACGTGGGCATCGCGACCGAGCCGTCGGCTCTCGCCTACGGACTTGGGTTCCTCCCGCTCACCGAGGAGGAGTGCGTTCTGTGCCTCTCTCGGCACCGGCTCGACACGCCCGAGCTCCGCCTGCTGCTGACCGTGCTTGGGGGAGGACAGCTGCGGAGGGAGCTGGAGGCGCTGCCCGGATACGACGCCACCGTGGCGGGAGAGGACCTGAGTCCAAGCCAACCGTCACAGCAGGCCATCCCCCGTGAACGACGTGAACGTCGGTGAGACCCAGAGGTCGAGCCACCCGCACCCCACCCCGAAGCCGCTCAGTCCTTCGCCACCATCACATCGGTCGCCTTGATCCCCGCCGTCACCGAATCGCCCTCCGTGCCGTCGAGCGTGTCGGCAGACTCCTTCGTGATCGCAGCGACTCTCTCCGATCCGCCGTCAAGGCCGATCACCACGGTCGACATGACCGCGCCACGCTCCATCCGGCGGACGGCGCCACGCAGTTGGTTCCGCGCACGGATTCGCAAGCGGCCACATTCGCTCACGGGGTTGAGCGCGCCATGTCTGAACGCCAGCTGGGGCGGGAGCAGCCGGGATCTCCGAATCGCCGTGGGTCTCCGGGCCGTCGCTCGCCGCCGGCGCGCGGGTCCGCCGGCTGTCGACGGTCGGGGCGGCAGGGCGAGGGCCGCCTCCCCGCCCGGGCGCTTGACCGGAGCCTTCGTGGGTATAACTGGGGGGCCGGACCCAGCTATTCGTCTCGCCGAGGAGACGCTGGGCGGCCCAGAGGGACCCAGAATGCCCGCCGTGACCGTCGACGACCTCCTCGTCCTCCCCCGCGTGACCCTCCCCGACCCCGCCACCGCGACCGAGCGGCCCGTGGTCACGATCACCACCGCGCCGTCCGGGCTGGAGGGGGAGGGCTTCCCGGTCCGGCGGGCGTTCGCCGGGGTCACCCAGCCGCAGCTCGACCCCTTCGTGCACATGGACCAGATGGGCGCGGTCGAGTACGCGCCCGGCGAGCCCAAGGGGACACCCTGGCACCCCCACCGCGGCTTCGAGACCGTCACCTACCTCATCGACGGCATCTTCCAGCACCGCGACTCCAACGGGGGCGGGGGCCTGATCACCAACGGCGACACCCAGTGGATGACCGCCGGGGCCGGGATCCTCCACATCGAGCGGCCGCCAGAGCAGCTGGTGGTCAGCGGCGGCCTGTTCCACGGGATCCAGCTGTGGGTGAACCTTCCCAGCTCGATGAAGTGGGTCGCCCCCCGGTACCAGGACATCCGGGCCGACAAGGTGACCCTGGTCGCCTCCCACGACGGGGGCGCCCTGCTTCGGATCATCGCCGGGAACGTCGGCGAGCACGCCGGGCCGGGGATCACCTACACGCCGATCACCCTGATCCACGCAAGCCTCGCCGCCGGCGCGCGCCTCGTCCTGCCCTGGCAGCCCGGCTTCAACGCCCTCGCGTACGCCCTCGCCGGGCGGGGGACGGCGGGCGCGTCGGCCGCGCCGTTCGGGACCGGGCAGCTGGTCGCCTTCGGGGCGGGCGACACCGTCACGGTCACCGCCGACGTTCAGCAGGAGAGCCGGTCCCCGCACCTCGAGGTCCTCCTCCTCGGCGGCCAGCCGATCAACGAGCCGGTGGCCTGGGCCGGCCCGTTCGTGATGAACACCGAGGCAGAGCTGCGGCAGGCGTTCACCGACTACCGGAGCGGCCGTCTGGGGTCGATCCCCGCCGACAGCCTGGTTCCCTCCCCCACCCTCTGACGGCCCGCCGCGGCGGGGCCCGTCGGCCAACGGGCAGGGAGCGGACGCTCAGCCCCGCTTGCGGGCCTTCCAGACCTCCTCGCACGGCCAGCGGCGGGCCCACTCCAGGGTCACCTGCGGATGCCGGCTGGTGGCGTCGGCCGGCGGTCGGACCTCGACCAGGTCCTCGATATCGAACCCCTCCCGTCGCAGCAACCGCAGCCTGTCGCCGTGGGACAGGTGGAACTCGACCTCGTCCGATCCCCGCCATTCGAACCGGCGCATGCCGAAGGACGGTCGGAGCAGCCGATCCTGGGCGGGCACACCGTCCTCGTCGGGAGCGCAGAGCATCAGCAGGGTTCCGTTGCCGAGGAAGAGCAGCCGGCCGCCCGGCCGGAGCCGGCGGGCGGCCTCCGGGATCCAGCGGTAGGGGTCGCACCAGATGCTGGCCCCGTACTCGGAGATCGCGAGATCGAAGCTGGAGTCCGCCAGCGGCACCCGCTCGGCGTTGCCGTGGAGGAGCGGATACGTGATCCCGAACTCCTCCTGCAGCCGCCGCGCGGTCGCAAGCTGGGCCGCGGAGTTGTCGATGCCGACCGGCCTGGCTCCGCGCCGGGCGAGCCAGGCGGACACGTACCCGGTGCCACATCTGAGCTCGATGGTGTCCATCCCAGCGAGGTCCTCGGGAAGCAGGTGCAGCTCCGACTCCGCCACCCCCCAGTTTCCCCAGGTGGGCTCGTCCTGGGCCTAGGCGACCCGGCCGGGGCCCGCGTACCCTGCCGCCCACTCGTCCCAGACCGCGCGGGTGCGCCGGACATGGTCGGGGAGGTCGGCCATCGCGGCCAGGATGCCACGACGAGGGGCCGGCCGGCGACGCGTCGGCATGGACGACCGGAATCGGGCGCACCGCTCGCCGTCGCGGATCGCCAGCCCGCTCCCACCGCCGGGTCAACCGTCCAGGTCGACCCCGACGGAGCGCGCGGTCTCGTGGATGAGGTCTCCGAGCCTGCCGCGCTCGACGCGGTATCGGGTTCGACCGTCCTCCCGCGTCCCGCCGAGCAGGCCGGCCTCGCGAAGGAGTCGGAAGTGGGCACTCACCGTCGGTTGAGCGAGGCCGAAGCGCGTGGCGACCTCGCCGATACTGGCCGGCTGATCGCTCAGGGAGAGCAGAATCGCCAACCGGGTGGCGTCCCCCAGGACCTTGAGCCGCGGAGCGAGACGGCTCGCCGCGGCTCGAGTCTCGGCCAGCGGGTCGAGCTCCCCCGGCCGGTAGCCGACCAGCACATGAACGGGGAGGTCCCAGATGCTCCACCGCCCGCCGAAATAGCCGGGCGTGAGGGCGAGCCGGCCCTGGGACGTCGCCTCCCGGATCAGCGGACCCCACTCCGGCCGCTTGCCGGCGATCGCGGGGATGGCCGGGACGGCCTCCTCCAGCGCGGCCCCCGACTGGAGGTGGCGGCGAAGCCGATCGCACGCCTCAAGCATGAGGGGCAGCCCCCGACGCTCCCACTCCGGCTGGAAGGGGCTCCAGATGTCGTGGAGCAGTTCCGCGTAGCGGCGGCGGGTGGCGGGGTCGCGCTGAAGCCGACGGAGCCGGTCGGCGAAGCGCTGGCGATCCGCCGGATCCTCGGAGCGCAGGCCGAGGCTGCCGGGGTCGCCGTCGGGAGACGGGAGGTCGCCGAGCAGGGGACCGAGGTCGGTCGTGAAGAGGAGGCCCGCCTGGTCGGCCACGATGACGAGCTCCCCGACCCCGCCGCTGACCTCGTCGCCCCAGAAGGTGCGCAGTCGCTCGGCCAGCTGGCCGGCGCGGCGGTCGCCGAGCGCGGCCAGAGCGTCGGGGGGCTGGGCGCCCCGATGGAGCAGCTTGTGGCCGAGCCAGAGGAGCTCCATCGGAGCCGAGGGCTCGACACGTATCGGCCTGGCCGAGGGGACGCCGTCCTCGTCAACCGGAACCATAGCCGGGCGACTATATCACGTGATTCAACCTGGAGCAAGCGATCGACGACCCGGATGCTCAGGGTCGTGCAGACGATGTTGAGGCGGCGCTCTCGATTCACTGGCACTGCTTGACTACAATATCGCCATATGCTAATATCCAAGCATGATGAATATGTACCACGCCCGTCGACAGGTCGAGCTCCAGCGTGCCGAGGCCCTGGCATGGGCCGAGCGGCGTCCGGTGGCCCGGGAGGCCCGGCGGGGCGGCGCCTCGTCCGCGTCCGCCGAAGCCCGGCCGATGACGCGTCCGATCGTCGGTGGCGGGTACCGGCCCGCGGACGTCGTGCGCCCTCGCCCCGCCGGCAGCCCCCGCGCCTGACCTACGCGCGACGCTTCGGAGTCCGGTCACCCCGGTGAGGTGAGACCCGCCCGGGCGGCGGTGGCGCAGCGCCCCCGTGCCGGCCGTGGTGAGGCAGAGGAAGCGCGTCCGCTGGCCGCGGAGTGCTTGTGCTGGGGGGAGGCGACGTGCCGGCGCTGCGGCGGGTCCGGGACCTCGGCCTGCCACGCACACCCCCATCGGATGGCGACGCCAGCCGAGCCAGCCCACGTCCACTCGGAGGCAAGCGGTCGGGCGGTGGATCCGGGGTCGGACGCCGATGCGCTCCGGCACCTCGCCGCCCGCGGGGCCGACCTGGATCTGGCGACCGCGGTCACCGTCGTCCCATGCCTTCCGACCGAGACGGGAGCGACCGGGGCCGCGGGCCAGCATGCAGTCGCCGGGCTTCGCACCGAGGTGGTCGCCTCGACAGACGTCTGGGGCAACGCTGATCGATCGTGAGCCCGCCGAACAGGTCAGGGCACCCCCTGGGCGTGCTCGTCGGCGACGGCGGGTCCCACATGAGCGTCGCGGTGCGGGCGGCCGTGGCCGGCTCCGATCGCACCCGCCATCACGTCACCTCTGTGGCCAACCCCGCAATCGGCACCCGCGGCCTGTCCGTCGCGATCGTCGGCGGCCTCGGTGCGGTCCCGCCCTCCCCCAATCCGGAGCTGAACTGCCAGACCGCCGACCTGCTCGCCACCGAGGCGGTCGAGCGCCATCGCCGCGTGGTCCTCACCCTCGACGAGGTCCACCTCCTCACCCCCGATCCGCTGGAGCAGGTCCAGCTCCTGACCAGTTCCGAGATGGATGCCGCCACGGCTTTTGCCAGCCTCCGGGTGGGCCAGCCCACCCTCACGCGCCGCCGGCGGATGGGGCGTTCACGGCCCTCGACCAGCGCATCGCCCGCCGCGACGCCCGGCCCCTCATGGATCTCGGCGCGTCCGCCCGGTGCCTTCGGCACCACCTCGCCCGGGTCGGCCGTCCCGACGCTCTCCTCACCGACGACGCCATCGCCCGGCTCCTCCGCGTCGCCAACGGCCTGCCCCGCGTCCTCAACCAGGCCGCCACCGCCGCGCTCAGCGCCGCCGCCACCGAGGGCAGGGCGCTCGGCGACGACCAACGTGCCAAGCGAGCGGCCGCCGAACTCACCCGCGACTGACCGCCAGCCTCAGCCACCCCTGCCAAATCGTGCCCAAACGATCCATGCCGCCACCAGACGGCACGCGGTACAGCGCCAAGTGGGTACTGGCGGGTCCGACCTCGACTGCATCTGCGCCCGTCCGCCGGAGGGCCGACGAACCGAACCAGCAGCCGATCGGTGTACCGGCATGGAGCTCAGACCCTATTCGACTGTCGTCCCACCGTCATGAGTTGGAGGCGAGGCTCGGCATTCGGCTGGAGCTCGATCACGTACTGCCGCAGGTCCACGAGCTGGGGGTGAATCGCTGCCCGATCCAGCGGGAGCAGATCCTCACTCGCCGAATCCGAATGGCGCTGCACCACAGCGTAGGGATTCAGGGCCGTGTCGGCAGGTTGCACCAACTCGATCGCAAACAGTCGACCCACCCGATCGATCAAATCGTCCCGATCATGATGCCGGCCCGGCGGAGCGCCTTTGGCAACGAGCAGCGCCTTCAAGAGCATCTCTGTGACCTGCTGAGCGTGGAATCCAATGACCCAGTTGACGAGTCGCTGATCTTCGGTGCCAGCGACCACCGTGAGCATCTCCTCATCCGCCCTTCTGACCCAATCCTGTGCGGTTTCGTCGGCTGAGGTCACCGACGAGCCTCGAACGACTCCGCCGTCATCGAAAACCCTCGCTGAACCGGCGGGTTGAGCCGCTCGCGTCATCGGTCCGCGCTGCTCTTCGAGCGGATGAGCAGGTCGATCGCGAGATTCTCCTGCTGCCGAAGCGGACGCAGGGCTCGGTACAGCGCGCGGATTGCTGGGTGCGGATCGGCAGCGTCCGGCACGACGACCACTGGGTCCACGTGGCTGTCAGGACGGGCCCTCCCCTCGGCCCGTGAGCCGAACGGCAGGATCGCGACGACAGGCACGCCCGATGTCCGTCTCAGCAGACGGTCCGCCTCGGCGATGAGAGCACTGTCCGCCTCGGTCGGACGGTCGCCGGGATGCTCGGAGTCGAGCATGTCACCCATCGCTCCACCATCGCAGCAGATGCCGTCCGCGTGCGAGCGGCTTCGCGCCCAACACCCAGAGGTGCTGCCGGACACCTTGTGAATGGCGCTTACTGGTACTGCCCGACCCTCTCCTGCCGGAGCGCTCCTAGTCGGTCCGGTCGGGGAGCGACTGTCGACGGTGCTCGGTGCAACGGCCTCATCCGCGTGGGTGCGGTTGAGTTGACCTCGGCCACTGTAACCGACGTCAGCCTCGACGCGGGGGAAGGCGCTCGCCCTGCCGTCCGGTCAAGGACCTCGCGTCCGCAGGGGACGCGTCCGAGCACGCGGGACCAGGGATGACTCGCCTGCTCCAGGGGTCATCCGCGAGTGCGATGGCCGGGAAGCCAGGACATCTTCGCTGGCGCCGCCCAGCCCCCGGTGCCTATCGCAGGTCGCCCGGGCCAGCTCGGGATCCGGCCACGCGGCTCGCTCCAGCCCTCGGCTGGAGCCGAAAAGGGATGCCGCGTCCAGCCAGCGGCGGGCAGGGGCGGTCAGGTTCCGCCTGGCCCCACCGGCTTGGCGCCGATCGCATCGCCGAGCAGGCCCACGAACTGATCGATGCGGGCCTGATTGCGCAGGGCGAAGTCGCCATGGCGAGCGAGGAGACCCGGGGCCAGTTCGTCCGTGACCAGGGCGTCCTGGAACTTGTCCATCAGCCAGTCCAGGAGCGACGCGACCATGGAGCGGTCGACGTCCGACCGCACCTCGCCGCGCTCGGTTCCGAACTGGATCAGCGCGATGGTGCCGAAGGGGTCCTCCGCGGCGAGGAAGCGATTGATGTCACGGCGGAGGTCGGGATCGGTGCAGTAGGTGCCCAGGAGGGTCATCCGGTAGGGGATCCAGTCCTCCCGGACCAGATGCTCGGTGCGAGCCAGCCAGTAGCGGACCACCTCGAAGAAGCCGGCGCCCTGAACCGGCATCGGCGCGTCGAGGTAGCGCGGGAGGGACCCGGCGGCGCTCCGGTACGCGGCCAGGAACAGCCCCCGCTTGCTCCCGAAATGGAAGAAGACAGACCCCTTCGCCATCCCCGCCTCGGCGGCGACGGCCTCCACCCGCACCGCCTCGTACCCGGCCTCCGCGAAGTGCCGCATCGCGGTCGCCACGATCCGCTCGGCGCTCGGCACCCCCTCCCCCCCGCGGCCGCCTCCCCTCGCCGCCGCCGCCGGAGCCCGAGGCCGTGGCGCCGTCGAGCGCGGGCGCTGCGCCGAGCGGCGATCTGACCTGGGGTCGGTCAGCGCCGCTCCGGGCGCCTGTCGAGGTGCGGGCGTCACGGCTCGCATGGCATACCTTGTACCATGGCGGGCTGTCGCAGCGCCGGCTGACCTTCGGTCAGATATGGAGGGTCCGTCCCTGAGGTCCTATGACGCCGTCGTCGTGGGAGCTGGTCACAACGGCCTCACCGCAGCCGCCTACCTGGCCAGGGCCGGACTTCGGACCCTGGTTCTCGAACGTCGGTCCATCGTCGGCGGGTGCTGCGTCACCGAGGAGGTCGCGCCCGGAGCGAGCGCCTCCTCCACCTCCTACATCGCCAGCATGCTGCGCCCGGAGGTCATCCAGGACCTCTCCCTCGCCCGTCATGGGCTGCGGATGACCCCCTGCAGCCCGTCGTTGCAGGTCCCGATCCCGGGCCAGGGGATGGTCCGATGGTGGGCGGACCCTGAGCGGACCGCGGCCGAGCTGGAGCCACACTCGCCCAGGGACGCCGATGCCTTCCTCAGCCTCCACCGGCAGCTGCAGCGGTTGGCGCGGACCCTGCAGCCGTTCTTCCTGGAGCCTCCCCCAGACCTCACCCGTCGCGGCCTGCCCGGCCTCCTCGAGGTCCTCCGGGTCGGCCGGCGCTTCCGAAGACTGTCGGGCAGCGACCTCACGGCGATGGTGGGCCTGCTCAGCGGCAGCCTGGGCGAGTATCTCGATCGCCACTTCGAGAGCGAGGAGGCGCGGCGGCTCCTGCTCGCCAACAGCGTCTACGGCAAGCACGGCGGCCCCTACCAGCCCGGCTCCCTGCTCGGCCTCCTGTTTCACCTGCTCAGCGGGGGCGAGGACGAGGTCCAGGGGTTCTTCGGGCACGTCCACGGCGGGATGGGGGCGATCACGGCCGCCCTCGCCGCCGCCGGCCGCGCCCACGGCTCCGAGATCCGACTGGAGAGCGCGGTCAGCCAGGTCCTGGTCGAGCAGGGTCGGGCGGTGGGTGTCCAGCTGGAGGATGGCCGGACGATCGGCGCGGCAGTCGTGCTCTCGAACTGCGACCCCAAGCGCACCTTCCTCGGCCTCGTCGCCGAGGCGGAGCTCCCCCAGGACTTCCGCCAGGCGGTGGCCGCGATCAAGATGGACGGACCCTGCGCCAAGGTCAACCTCGTCCTCTCCGAGGAGCCCCGGGTCCTGGGCATGCCCGAGAGCGCCAGCCCGGGCGAGCGGGCGCTGTTCACCCTCGTCCCCCCATCCCGACTGGCCGAGGAGGGGTACGACTGCGCCAAGCGCGGCGAGCTTCCCGACGTGGAGCGCCTGTGGGTGGACTGCGTGGTGGCCTCGAACGTCGACGACTCGCTGGCGCCGCCCGGTCTGCACGTGATGACCTGCTTCGTCCAGTTCGTCCCCTACCGGCTCCGGGATGGCGACTGGGACACGCGCCGCGAGGAGCTGGGCGACCTCACCCTGCGCAAGATCGAGGGCTATGCGCCCAATGTGCCGCGGTCGGTCGTCGCCCGGCAGGTGCTGACGCCGCTCGACCTGGAGCGGACCTATGGTCTCACCGAGGGCAACATCTTCCACGGCGACCTCCGCCTCGATCAGCTCTTCGTGATGCGGCCGGTGCCCGGCTGGGCCCGCTACCGCACCCCGATCGACGGCCTGTACCTGTGCGGCGCCGGCGCCCACCCGGGCGGCGGGGTGACCGGCGCGCCCGGCTACAACGCCGCCCACCAGGTCCTCGCCGATCGCGCCCGGGGGCGCCGATCCGCGGGCCGCCGGCGGGCGGCGGCTCGGGCGGGCGCGCGGTGAGCGAGGCACGGGTCCCGTCCACCGCCGACGTGGTGGTGGTCGGTGCCGGAGTGATGGGGAGCGCGATCGCCCTGGAGCTGGTGCGGCGTCGGGCCGGACGGGTCCTCGTGCTCGACGCGCGCCACGCCGGCGAGGGGATGAGCGCTCGCTCCAGTGCCCTGGTGCGGATGCACTACACGTTCCGACCGGAGGTCGAGCTCGCAGTCCTCGGGCTGCGGCGCTATCGCGAATGGCCGGAGTGGGTCGGCGCCCCGACCCTGCTCCGCCACACCGGTTTCGTACGCTTTGTCGGGCCAGGTGAGACCGATCGCCTGCGGGCCAACTGCGCGATGCAGCGCGAATGCGGGGCGGAGGTCGACCTGGTCGGCGGCGAGGCACTCCGCCGGCTCCTCCCTGGCTGGCGGATCGACGACGTCGAGCTGGCCGCCTACGAGCCGAATGGAGCCTACGGCGACGGTGCCCGCGCCGCCGGAGACATGCTGGCCCGGGCCCGCGCTCTCGGAGCCGAGTATCGAGCCCAGGTGCGCGTCACCCAGCTGGGCCGGCAGGGTGACCGGATCGTCGGAGTGGAGACGGCGTCCGGCACGGTGGCGTCCCCCTTGGTCATCTGCGCCACCGGGCCCTGGACCCCGCGGCTGCTCGACCCGCTCGGGTGCCGGCTCCCGATCACCACCGAGCTGCACGCGGTCGCGATTGTGCGCCACCCCGGCCTGGCGCCCCCGGCCCGCCCGGCCTGCATCGACTCCGCCAGCCGGACCTACTTCCGCCCCGACGGCGACGGCAGCTCGCTGATCGGAGACTTCTCCGGTCCCCGCGGCGTCGACCCGGACGATTTCCCCCAGCACCCCCGGATGGACGCGCTCGCCGACCTGGTGGAGCGTGCAGCCACCAGGGTGCCGGCGCTGGCCGAGGGCGGGATCGCCCGCGGGTACACCGGGGTCTACGACATGACGCCCGATGCCCGCCCGCTGATCGGCCATGCACCCGATCTGGAGGGCGCGATCGTCGCCTGCGGCTTTTCCGGCATGGGCTTCAAGATCGCCCCGGCGATCGGCGTCGTCGTCGCGGAGCTGGTGCTGGACGGACGGGCGACCACCGTCGACATCAGCGCCTTCGGCCCCGACCGGTTCCGCCGGGGCGAGCCGATTCGCGCTCCATTCGAGTACCAGGACGACTGACGCCCATGGCAGATCTCGAGCGCCCGCCGCCGGCCCCCGGGCCACCTGCGATCCCGGGCGGTGCCACCATCGGCATGGAGGTGAGCCTGCCTCGAGCCGCCTACGTCGATCCCGCCCACCACGACCGCGAGCGCGAGGCGATCTTCTGGGCGGAGTGGGTGTGCGCGGCGCGGGCGGAACAGCTCCCCAGGCCGGGTGACTACCTCACCGTCGACGTCGCCGGCGAGAGCGTCGTCGTGGTGCGCGACCGCGACGGGACGCTGCGGGCGCACTACAACCTGTGCCGCCATCGCGGCTCACGCCTTTTGCCCGATGACCGGCCCGCCGCCGGCCACTCCGGCGCCCCCCCGCCGGGCGGGCACCTCAAGGGCGGATTCCGCTGCCCCTACCACTCCTGGACCTATGCCCTCGACGGCCGCCTCCGGGCCGCGCCATTCCTCCCCGAGCTCGCAGCCCACCGCGACGCCCTCAGCCTCCACCCGGTCGGCGTGGCGGTGTGGGAGGGGTGGATCCTGCTCAATCTCAGCCCCTGGAGCGATCCCGCCGGAGCCCCGCCCCTGGCGCCGGCGTTCGCGGCCGCGGCCCTCCGCCTGCGAGGCTACGGGCTCGATGCGCTGCGCACCGCCCACCGTGTCGTCTACCCGGTGGCGGCCGACTGGAAGGTGGTGGTCGAGAACTACAACGAGTGCTACCACTGCGGGCCCGTCCACCCCGAGCTGTGCCGGATCGTCCCCGCCTTCAAGGCCGGAGGCGGCGCCGGCCTCGACTGGGACCGCGGGGTCCGCCAGCGCCCCGGCACCACCACGTTCACCCGCAGCGGCACCAGCTCGCGCCGTCCGCTGCCCGGCATCGGCCCCGACGAGCGCGACCGCCACCGCGGCGAGCTCCTGCTGCCCAACCTGATGGTGAGCTGCAGCTCCGACCACGTCGCAGCCTTTATCCTGTTCCCGGAGTCGGCCGGCCGAACCCGGATCGTGTGCGACCTCCTCTTCCACCCGGACGAGATCGCCCGCCCGGGGTTCGACCCCGCCGACGCGGTCGAGTTCTGGGATCTGGTCAACCGCCAGGACTGGGCGGTCTGCGAATCGGTCCAGCGCGGGATGGGGTCGAGGGCGTTTCGACACGGCTTCATGGCGCCGATGGAGGACCTCAGCGCCGACGTCCGCCGCTACCTCGCGGCCCGGATGGGCGAGATGGCGGCCGCAACGCCCCTCCCCTCCCCCGCCCCTACTGCAGGCCCCGCGGCCATTCCCGCTGCCAGCGGCGCCGCCACCGCTCCTCGCCGTCCTCGCTGACCGCCAGCTCCACCGTCACGACGTGGCGCGCGGCGTCGGTGGTGGATCGGACGTGCGACTCGGCCGCGACCCTGGCCTCGGGAAACGTGAGCTCGAAGCGCGCTCTGGCATCCGCCCACGCGCGGGCGGGGTCCTGGGTGAGGACCGCGATCGTTCCCCAGGTGCGCTGCTCGACTCGGATCCCGCTCGACAGGGTGGTCTCGTCTCCGCGGTCGACGAGAAAGCGGGTCTCGCCGCCGACGATGTCGTGCTCCGTTCGCCACACCTGGGGGAGCTCGCGGCTCGCCACCACCGGCGAGGCGACCACCGGCGGGTCCGGGAAGCTGGGAACGCGGGGGTCGGGATCGGGCCCTTCCACCACCGGGAGTCGCAGGCGCACCGATCGTCGCGGCACGGCGAAGACGGCCAGCGCCGGCGGGGGCCAGACGCTGGGCCAGTCGGCCCCCATCAGCAGCAGCCGGAGACGGTGGCCGGGCTCGAACACGAAGGCGGCCGCGTCCAGCTCCAGCCGCAGCCGCACCGGCTCTCCCAGCGGCATCGGGGTGGGATCCGCGTGGGAGTCACGGTGGCTGAGGTTGAGGACCCCGCGGCTGACCAGGAGCGATTCGCCACCGGGGAGGACCGCGCAGAGGCGGGCGGCGAGCTGGGCCACCGGGGCCGACGAGCACAGCTCCAGCTCCAGCTCCGGGTGGCCCAGCAGCTCCACGCTTGTCGGGCCCACGTCCCAGTCGTACACGAGGCTGGCCGCCTCCTCCGGTGTCTGCTCCTCGGCAAGCCCCCAGGGCGGCGCGTCCGCCCCGGCCGCGGGCGCCTGCCGGCCCGCGTCGCCGCGGACGGTGAGCTGGTCGGCCCCCCCGGGGAGCGCCGGCTCCGGCAGGCGGGTGGCGGCCTGCCGGACCGCCGCCGCGGTCCCCGTCAGCCACCGGCCGGCGGACCGCGCCGGCGGCCAGGTCGGCTCGTAGCGCCAGAATCCCGGGGTCAGGTCCTGATCCGGCTCCGGCGGGGCGGCGCGGCGGACGAAGACGGTGATGGGCGGGTCGCGGTCGACCCCGGTGTCCCGCCCCCGCAGCCAGTGATCCCACCAGCGGATCAGCTCGGGGACGATGTCCACCCGGGGGCCGGGGATCGACACCTCCGGCCGCATGTGGGACCAGGGCCCGATCAGGAGCCGTCGCGGCCCCACCAGCCGCTCGAACATCCGGAAGGTGGCGTTGCGGTAGGCGTCGGCCCAGCCGGCGACGATCATGGTGGCGCAGCCGATCCGGTCGTACCCCGGGCGGAGCGATCCGTGCCGCCAGTAGGGACCGTCGGTGGGCTCGGCGAGCCAGCGCAGCAGCCACGGCTCGGTGCGCAGGACCCGCGCCGCCCACCGTTCCCGCCAGGCGGGGCCGGCCAGGGACGGGAGTGGGGGCAGCGCGTTCATCGCCACCATGTAGGCCGGGTAGTCGAGGAGGTCGAGGCCGCGGCGGGCGCCGCCCCCGTAGTGGACGTCATCGGTGTAGCGGTCGTCGGTGGCGTAGATGGCGACGATCGCGGCCAGGGCCGGGGGACGCTCCATCGCCACCTGGATGGCGTTGAACCCCGAGTACGACTTGCCGAACATGCCCACCTTCCCGCTGCACCAGGGCTGGGCCGCGAGCCAGGCGATGACGTCGACGAGGTCCTGCTGCTCCTGCAGGGGGTACTCGTCGACGGCGATCCCCTCGGACGAGCCGGTGCCGCGGAGGTCCACGCGCACCGCCGCCAGCTCGCCCTCCTTTGCGAATCGGCGGTACCAGACAGCGTCGCCAGCGGTGCAGTCGTCCTTGCGATAGGGCCTGGCCTCCATCACCACCGGCCAGGGCGGCGCCGACGCCGGGCGGTAGAGGGAGGCGGCGAGGCGGGTGCCGTCGCGCACCGCGATCCAGAGCGGCTCACCCTCCATCGGCCCGATGATATCGGGGCCGCGCCACCCTGCGATCGGGACGCACCAGGCCGTGCCGGTCGGCAGCCCCGGTCACCCGCGCGCGCACGACAGGAGGCAGCCCGATGACCGACGCCAACGAGGACCCCATGTCCGACACCGGATCCCTGGCCGAGCTCGCCGAGCCCACGACCCGCCTCGACCGCGTGCTCCAGTACGTCCCCCGGGTGCTGTCCAGCAAGGCCCACGTCCTGTTCCTGGTGGCGCTCGGGGTGTTCCTCGTCGTGCTGCCGCTGCTGGGGGTGGCGGTGAGCGCCCGGGCGGAGCTGATCGGCGGGAACTACACCAACGTCACCAGCGACGTCGGCGCCTGCATCGCCGCCGGCGGCACCCTCCACCTCATCCGGCAGCAGGGACGCCGTCACCGGCTGGAGTCGGAGCGGCTGCGACTCACTCAGGAGATGCACCGGCTCCTCCACCACGTGCACCGGGACGCCGCCGCCGAGCTGGCCCAGTAGCACCGGCGCCGGGCACCGGAACCAAACGCCCGCGAGCGCGTTCGGGTGAGGGAGGGGGAGCGCCGCGCGCGCCCGGCCCTCGCACGTTGGCAGGTCGGGGCCGGCCCGCGGGCGTCGCCGACCTCGCGGGCCCCAAGAGGAGGCAGGTCAGGATGCGAGGCAGACCGGGGCGATTCGCCCGCGGACGCGGTCGATGGGGACGGCGCCTGGGCCTGGGGCTGGGGCTCGGCGCCGTGATGGCGGCGGCGCTCGGCGGCGGTGCAGACGCCGCGGTGCAGCCGTCGGCGGCAGCGCCGGGCCCCGGGTACAGCTGCCGGGACACCAAGATCGGCGCCGCTGGCGGCCGCACGTTTGCCCTCACCACCGTCCTCGCCGCCACCCGGGTGACGTTCCAGGGCAGCCTCACCCGCACCCCGGGTCTGCCGATGGCGACCAGCGGGTCCCTCACCGTCAGCACCGGGAGGAGCCGGTGGCGGCTGCACCCGATCACCTTCGTCAACGGCGCCGGCGTGCTGCCCAACACCGGCGCGGACCAGGTCTGCGCGCTCCGCTTCGGCCGCGAGCCGCACCCCGAGGTGCTCCTCCAGCCCTACACCGGCGGCGCCCACTGCTGCGTCCTGCCGTTCCTGTACACGTATTCGGCCCGCGCCGCGTCCTACCGGCTCAGCGCCCGCGCCACCCTCACCGAGGGCGGCCAGCCGGCCGGCCCCATGCCGCCCTACGACCCCAATGGCGGCCTCGGCCCCCGGCTGGAGCAGGGCCACCTGGTGCTGGCCACCGATGACGGCCGCTTCCCGTACCAGTTCGCGTGCTTCGCCTGCTCGGCCGCTCCCGTCCTCCTCCTCGGCGACACCGGCGGCCGCTTCGTCGACATCACCCGCTCCTTCCCGAAGGCGGTGGCCGGCGACGCCCGCCGGCTGTGGAGCGCGGTCCACCAGGACCTCGCCCACCACACCGAGGTCCTCGGGGTGGTCCCGGCCTGGGTCGCCGACGAGTGCCGCCTCGGTCACGCCGCCGCCGCCTTCGCCGCCGTCGGTCGGCTGCAGCGGGCCGGCGACTTCAGCGCCAGGCTGGGCCCCGGGTTCGACGGCACCGGCTCCGCCTACGTCGCCAATCTCCGCCGCTTCCTGCTCCGCACCGGCTACTGCCGCTGAGCGAGGGTCCCGGAGCGCTCGGACGGCCCCGGACCCCCCTGCGAACAGGCGTTTGCATTTGCCGCCCCCCGGTGCTACCATCGGTCGGACGTGCCAGTGGAGCGGGCCGGCGTCGGCCCGCGCTCCGCCCGGGAGACCCGTGATGACCACGCCCCTCCATCCCCGGCAGCGCGAGATCCTCGAGTTCCTTCGAGGCCGCGCGCGCAATCGCTCCTATCCGCCGACCGTCCGCGAGATCGGCAAGGCGGTGGGCCTCAGCTCCAGCAGCACGGTGCAGAACCACCTGAACACGCTGGAGGGTCGCGGCTACATCCGCCGTGACCCCACCAAGTCGCGCACCGTCGAGCTGGTGCAGCCGGCGGAGCCGGCCGGCACCAGCGGCGCCTGGCGGATCCCCCTGGTCGGTCGGGTGGCGGCCGGCACCCCGGTGCTGGCCGCGGAGAACGTCGAGGACCACCTCCAGGTCGGGGTCGAGCTGGCGGGCGCGGAGGACGCCTTCGCCCTCCGGGTCGCGGGCGACAGCATGATCCAGGACGGCATCCTCGACGGCGACCTGGTCGTGGTCCGCCCCAACCAGGACGCCGCCGAGGGCTCCATCGTCGTCGCCAGGGTGGAGAACCCGGTCACCGGTGAGAGCGAGGTGACCGTGAAGCGGCTGTACCGGGAGTCGGGTCGGGTGCGCCTGCAGCCCGCCAACGATCGCCTGGAGCCGATCTACCCCACCCAGCTGGAGCTGGAGGGCACGGTGGTGGCGGTCATGCGACTCCTCGGCTGATCGTCAGCGGTCCACCGCGTCCCTCCCCGCCGGGTCGGCACCGAGCGGCAATCGGAAGCGCTGGGGCCCGGCGCGGCGCAGGAGCAGCAGAGCGGCCGAGATCGCGATCACCAGCACGATCAGCAGGCCCATCTCGACCAGGGTGGTCCTCTGCTCGATCGGCCGAGTGCCGGCGGTGATCACCAGGATCCGGCGGATGCTGGCGATGAGGGCCACCACCAGGAACGGCTCGGCGTCCAGCTCATGGGTGCGGATCGCCAGCCGCACGGTGTGGAAGAGCTCGACCAGGACGAAGATCAGGAGCACGTGGTCGAGGACGCTGAGGGAGCGGGTCTCGACACTGCCGCCGCTGCCCACCGCGATCGTCACCACGCTGACCAAAAGGAGGACGGCGGCGCCGACCAGCAGCAGACCGCCGGCGACGTAGATCGCGGTCTCGATCCAGCGACCGGCCCGGTCGAGGACCCTGGTCACCCCATCCTGGGGGCGACCGCTCGGGCGCGCCATCGGCAGCGCCCTCAGCCGCCGCTGGTGCGGCGTCCCGCCGACCGGGACACCCCCGCGCCGGACGCCGGGGCGGGGCCGTCGCCGGCCTCGATGCCGTCCTCCTCCCCGCGCAGTGCGCGGGCCAGCCCCGGGGGCACCCGCCCCACCACGTGCACCCCCTGGTCGGTGTACTCCTCGTGCTCGATGCGCCCGTACCGGCGCCAGCGCAGGAGGCTGTGGGGATCGGTGTACGGGACCACCACGTCGAGCGGCTCCAGGGGGTCGGCCAGCAGGGTGCCGAGCGCGGACGCCAGGGCCCCCAGCCCCTCACCGGTGAGCGCGCTCACCGCGGCGGCGGCGGCGTACCCCTCCCAGGGCACCATCTCCAGCCGGGTGCGGGCGCCCACCGACAGCCGGTCGACCTTGTTGAGGGCGAGCAGCCGCGGCCGCTCGAGGGCATCCAGCTCGGCGAGGGTCTGGTGCACGGTGAGCAGCTGCTGCTCGGCGCGCTCCTGGCTGGCATCGAGGACATGGATGAGGACGTCGGCGGTGGTCACCTCCTCCAGGGTCGCCCGGAAGGCGGCCACGAGGTCGTGGGGCAGCTTCTGGATGAAGCCGACCGTGTCGGTGAGCAGGCAGTCCTGCCCCCCCGGGAGACGGAGCAGGCGGGTGCGCGGGTCGAGGGTGGCGAAGAGGCGGTGCTCGGTCAGGGCGCCGCCGGCGGTGAGGCAGTTGAGGAGGCTGGACTTGCCGGCATTGGTGTACCCGACCAGCGCCACCGTCCGGAGCGCCCGCCGGGTCCGACCCTCGCGGTGGAGGGCGCGCTCGCCGCGAACCTCCTGCAGCTCTTTGTCCAGCCGCCGCAGCTGGGTGCGGATGCGACGGCGGTCCGCCTCCAGCTTCTGCTCGCCCGGTCCGCGGGTTCCGATCCCGCCGCCGAGCCGGGAGAGGTCGCGGCCGCCGCTCAGGCGCGGCATGAGGTGGCGGAGCTGGGCGACCGCCACCTGGAGGCGGCCCTCTCTGGTGCGGGCGTGCTGGGCGAAGATGTCGAGGATCAGCTCGGTGCGGTCGAGCACCTTGACCTCCAGCTCCTGCTCCAGGTTGCGCTGCTGGCGCGGGCTCAGCTCCTCGTTGGCGATGACCAGATCGAAGGCCAGCTCGGCCCGCAGCGCCACCAGCTCCTGGACCTTGCCCCGGCCGAAGAAGAGCGCTGGGTCGGGCCGCTCACGGCGCTGCACGTCCGAGCCCACCACCTCCGCCCCGGCGGTGCGGGCGAGGTCGCTGAGCTCGTCCATCTCGGGGTCGAGCGACTGGATCTCGGCGCCGGTGTCCACCCAGCCGAGCAGGAAGGCGCGCTCCGGCACCTCGCTCAGCCCCACCCGCCGCTGCCCGACCGGCATCCTGATCCTCACCCACCCGGTTGCCGCTGGCCCAGCGCACCGACCACCACCTCGGCCGCCCGGTCCGCGACGGCGTCGTCGCACGACGCATCATCGCCCAGCCACACCACCTGCGGCTCACGGCGGAGCCAGGTTCGCTGCTGGCGGCCGTACCGCCAGGTGCGGAGGGCGACCCGCGCCGCCGCCTCCTCGCGCCCGCACCGACCGCTCCGCCACGCCAGCGCCTCCGCATAGCCGATCGCGGCGCCGGCCAGGACGTCGGCCGGCACCCCGCCGGCCAGGATCCGTTCCACCTCCGCCAGCAGGCGCGGGCCCATCAGGCGGCGGCTGCGCTCCTCGATCCGTCGGCGCAGGGCCGCCGCGGAGAGCCGGCGGGCGACCAGCACCGCCGGCCACGGCTGGCGCCGGACGCCGGGGACGGCGCCGGCCCGGGCCAGCTCCAGGGCGCGGACCACCCGCCGCCGATTGCGGAGGTCGACGCGCCCGGCGACCTCCGGCCCCACCCGGGCGAGCTCGGCCGCCAGCGCGGTCAGGTCCGGGCCATCCGCCCCCGCGCCCGCACTCCCTGCCGGGACCGGGGGGCGCGGCGCCACCTGGCCGAAGTCGAACCCCCTGAGGAGGGCGCGCAGGTACAGGCCGGTCCCGCCGACCACGATCGGCACCCGCTGCCGGGCTGCGATTCCGGCCAGCGCCGGGTCGGCGCGAGCGACGAAGTCGAAGGCGGTGAACGGCCTCCCCAGCCGGCGCCAGTCGAGCCCGTGGCACACGACCCCCCCCAGCTCGCACGGCTCCGGCTTGGCCACCCCCACCTGGAGCTCCGCGATCATCTGGCGCGAGTCGCCATTGACGAGCTCGCCCTCGAGCCGGCGGGCGAGGGCGATCGCGAGCGCGGTCTTGCCGCTGGCGGTGGGACCCACCACCGCCACCACCGGGGGGCGCCCGCCGCTCATCTCGCGGGGCCCCCGGGCCGTCCCGTCAGCGGTGGGGGCCGGTGGAAGGCGCGCCGCAGCGCGGCGTCGCCCAGGAGGAGGACCGTGGGGCGGCCGTGGGGGCAGGTCTCGGGCGCCGGGGTGGAGGCCAGATCGCGCAGCAGCCGCTCGGCGCCGGCGGGCGCCAACGGATCGCCGAAGCGGACCGCGGTGTGGCAGGCGACCAGGGCCGCCAGCCGGTGTCGGCGCATCGCCCCGCCGTCCGGCCGCTCGTCGAGCGCGGCCTCCACCAGCTCCGCCACCAGCTGGGCGGCGTCGCCGGCGCGCACCCCGGGCGGGCTCGCCGTGCAGCGCAGGGTGGTCTCGCCGAACACCTGGAGCGCGAACCCGAGCCGGCCCAGCCACGGGGCCACGGCCGCGAATCCAGCCACCAGACCCGCCGGGATCTCCAGCAGCTCCGGGATCAGCCAGCCCTGGGACGGCGCCCCCGGGCCCTTCGCCTCGCCAGAGGTGGACTCGGCCGCCACCTCGGACTCCAGCCGGTCGAGGAGCCGGGCGTAGAGGATCCGCTCGTGGACCGCGTGCTGGTCGAGCACGGCGATCCCGTCCCCGGTCTCCGCCAGCAGGTACCGGTGATGCACCTGGCCCACCAGCCGCCATCCCGCGGCCGCCTCCAGAAGGAGGCCGCCCCGGCCCGGGCCGGCACCCTCCTCGGCGGCCGCCGGCTCCGGCCACTCCGGGGCCGGCCGCGCCGGGGCCTGCCACGCCGGGGCCGGCGACGCCGGGGCCGGCGCGGCCCCCGGCGCCGGCCCCCAGGACGGCGCCCCTCCCACCGCGGGCCGCTGGGGGGAGAAGGCAAGGTCGGGCGCCAGCGGGTTCGCGAGCACGGACGCCCCGGCTCCCCCGCGCAGGGCCAGCCAGCAGGCGCGCTCCAGGGCCTGGAACGCCCGGCGGTCGTCCCGGAAGCGAACCTCCCGCTTGGTGGGGTGGACGTTGACGTCCACCTGGGCGGGATCACAGCGGAGGTCGAGCACGGCGAGGGGATGACGGCCGACCCCGAGCAGCCCCCGATAGGCGGACTCGACCGCGACCTCGAGACTCCGTTGCTGGACCCGGCGGCCGTTCACGAAGATGACCAGGCCGGCGCGATTCCCGCGTGCCACCTCCGGTCCGCCCACCACCCCGACGACCCCGAACCCCTCGCCCGGATCGGCCAGCGGCCAGCACCCACGGGCGGCGGCGGCCCCGAACACCGCCCGGACCGCGTCCAGGAGCTCGCCGCTCCCGGGCGACCGCAGAACCCGGCGGCCGGCCGCGTGGAGCTCGAAGGCCACCCCCGGGGAGGCGAGCGCGCAGTCGGCCACGACCCGGGCGCAGCGGAGGGCCTCGGTCCGGCCGGGCCGCAGGAAGGCGCGCCGCGCCGGGGTGGTGGCGAAGAGCTCGGTGACGATGAGCCGGGTGCCGGGTGGGCCGGCGGCCGCCAGGGGCCCCTCGACGGTCGCCCCCTGGACCACGACCCGTGCCGCCGCCAGCTGGCCGCGACGCCGGCTCACCGCCTCCACCGTGGCGACGGCGCCGATGCTGGCCAGCGCCTCGCCGCGAAAGCCCAGGGTCTCGATCCGGGTGAGGTCCTCGAGGCTCCGCACCTTGCTGGTGGCGTGCCGCCCGAACGCCATCCGGAGCTCCTCCGGGGTCATGCCGCCACCGTCGTCGACCACGGCGATCCGCTCCCGGCCACCCTCCTCGATCTCGACCCGCACCTGCCGGGCGCCGGCGTCGAGGGCGTTCTCCACCAGCTCCTTCACCACCGAGGCCGGGCGCTCCACCACCTCGCCGGCGGCGATCGCGTCCGCGATGGCGGCGGGCAGCAGGTGGATCCGGCTGCCGGGGCCGGCGGCGGCTGACCCGCGGTCGGTCACGGCGCCGGCGCTTCGCCCCGCGACCGGCGCTGCCACTGGCTGAGCTGCTGCAGCGCCGCCAGGGGGGACATCTGGTCGAGGTCGAGCGCCTCCAGCTCCTCCACCACCGGGTGGGCGGCGGCGAGCGGCAGGGGCAGCTGCTGTTGGGGAGCACCGTCCTGGGGCAGGCGCCGCTGCCCCTCCAGATCCTCCAGCAGCACCCGGGCGCGGCGGACCACGACCGGGGGCAGCCCGGCCAGCTCGGCCACATGGATCCCGTACGAGCGGTCGGCGCCGCCGGGCACGATCCGGTGCAGGAAGGTGACCCGGGCGGCCGACCCCGTCCCCTCCTCCACCACCTCCACCCGGAAGTTGCGCAGGGACCTGAGCCCCTGGGCCAGGGCGGTCAGCTCGTGGTAGTGGGTGGCGAAGATGGTGCGGGCCGCCACCGCCCGGTGGTCGTGGAGGTATTCGAGGATGGCCTGGGCGATGCTGAGACCGTCGTAGGTGCTGGTGCCGCGCCCGATCTCGTCCAGGACCAGCAGCGAGCTGGGCGTGGCGGACGCCAGGATCTGGGCCATCTCGGCCATCTCGACCATGAAGGTGCTGCGCCCCGCGGCCAGCTCGTCGTGGGCGCCGACCCTCGTGAAGATGCGGTCCACCAGCCCGATCCGGGCCCGCGCCGCCGGCACCGCCATCCCCAGGTGGGCGAGCAGGACGATGGTCGCCACCTGGCGCAGGTAGGTCGACTTGCCCGCCATGTTGGGACCGGTGAGGAGGACGATCCGCGCGTGGCCCCCGTCCAGGGCGACGTCGTTGGGGACGAAGCGACCGGGGCCGAGCGCCGCCTCGACGAGGGGGTGGCGGCCGTCCTCGATCTCGAGCCGGGCCGACCCGTCCACCAGCGGCATGGTCCAGCCCAGCTCGTCCGCGACCTCGGCCAGGCCGCCGAGGGCGTCCAGCTCGGCGATGGCATCGGCGGCCCCGGTGCAGGCGGCGGCCGCGGCCTCCACCCGGGCCCACAGCTGCTCCAGGCAGGCCTGCTCGCGCCGGAGCGCGCGCTCGCGCGCGCTCAGGACCACCGCCTCCTGCTCCTTCAGCTGGGGGGTGAGGTACCGCTCGGCTGAGACCAGCGTCTGCTTGCGGACGTAGTCGGAAGGAAGGCGGTCGCGGTGGCTGTTGGGCACCTCCAGGTAGTAGCCGAAGACCCGGTTGTATCCGACCTTGAGGCTCTTGATCTGGGTCCGGGCCCGCTCCGAGGCCTCCAGCCCGGCGATGTACCGGCGTGCGGCCTCGCTTCCCGCGCGGATGGCGTCGAGCTCGGCGTCGTGGCCGGGCCGAACGAAGCCACCGTCGCGGGCGGTCGGCGGCAGCTCGTCCGTGAGGGCCCGGTCCAGCTCCGCGGCCAGCTCGGCGGGGACCGCCGCCAGCTGCTCCCGCGCCACCGCCACCAGGGACGCTTCGAGGGGGGCGGCCGCCTCGCCCACCAGCGGGATGGCGGCCAGCGTCTGCCGCAGTGCGCCCAGGTCCCGCGGGCTCGCCAGGCGCTGGACGCAGCGTCCCACCAGCCGCTCCAGGTCGCGGCAGCGCCCGAGCGCCGACCGCAGCTCCGCGCGCGTCCCCCGCGCGGCGTGCAGCTCGGCGATCGCCGCCTGGCGCTGGTGGATCGGGGTCAGCTGGCGGAGCGGCCGCTGCACCCAGTGGCGCAGCCGGCGCGCCCCCGCTGGGGTGCGGGTGCGGTCGAGCAGGCGCAGCAGCGACGGGCCCTCCGGCCCGCTCGCCTCCACCAGCTCCAGGTTCCGGCGGGTGGCGGGGTCGAGCACCATCGCCTCCTCGGCGAGCTGGGCCCGCACCCGCAGGAATCCCGCGGGGAGCGCCAGCTGGCCGCCGGCGCAGTAGCCGAGCAGGGCCCCGGCGGCGACCTGGGCCGCGCGCCAGCCCCCCACCCCGGCCGCGACCAGGCCGCCCGACCCGACCGCCTGGCGGAGCCGGGACGCCGCGGTGTCGGCGGCGAAGAGCTGGGCGCCCCGGCGGGTGCGGACCGCGGCGGGTGCCAGCCCCAACGGGACCTCGGCCAGGTCCGGGAGCAGCAGCTCGGCGGCGTCGAGGCGTTCCAGCTCGGCCGCCAGCTGGGGGCTGTCCAGCCCGCCTTGGACCTCGGCGAGGAGGCAGTCCCCGGTGCTCACGTCCAGCGCCGCCAGCCCGGTCACCCCGCCCTCGGGGACGAGGGCGACGCAGCGCCGGGGCCGGCCCGAGTCGAGCAGGTCGGCGTCGACCACGGTGCCGGGGGTGAGGACCCGGGTCACGGCCCGCCGCACCACCCCCGGGTTGAGCCCCGCCGGCTCCACCTGGTCGCAGATCGCCACCGTGCAGCCGGCGTCGAGCAGCCGCCTCAGGTGGACGTCGACGCTCTGGTGGGGCATCCCGCACATCGGCATCCGGCCAGCGCGACCGAAGTCGCGCGTCGTCAGCGCCACCTGCAGGATCGGGGCCGCCCGCTCGGCGTCGGGGCCGAAGATCTCGTAGAAGTCGCCGAGCCGAAAGAGCAGGATCGCGTCCGGGTGCTCCGCCTTGGCGCGTTGGTACTGCGCCACCGCCGGGGTCACCGGGCCCCCGGGGCGGGGCCGGTCGCCCTCGGTCACGCCGCGACGAGCTGCCAGGCGGTGGCGCCGGTGACGGTCCCGGGGGCCAGCTCGCCCACCGCGGCGGGCCGCCCGAGCCAGGTGACGCGGCCCTGGCGGGTGCGCCCGTAGGGGCGGCCGTCGTCGGCCCCGTGGCCCTCCACCAGCACCTCCACGGCCGTGCCGACCAGGGCGCGGTTGCGCCGTTCGCTGATCGACCGCTGCAGCGCGAGCACCTGCTGGAGCCGTTCCTTCTTGACCGCCAGGGGGACGTCGTCGGGGCGACGCCAGGCCGCCGTCCCCGGCCGCGGCGAGTAGGCCTGCACGTGCACCACGTCGTAGGCCACCCGCTCCAGCAGCCGGAGAGTGGCCAGGAACTCGGCCTCGGTCTCGCCGCAGAACCCGACGATGATGTCGGTGCTGAGGGCCAGCCCGGGCACCCGGGCCCGGGCCGCCTCCAGGGTCCTCTCGTAGTCGGCGACCCGGTACTCACGCTTCATCCGGCCAAGGCAGCTGTCGCTGCCCGACTGCACCGGCAGGTGGAGCTGCTCGCACACGGTGGGCAGCTCGGCGATCGCCGCCAGCAGCCGCGGCGAGGCGTTGCGGGGATGGGAGGTGAGGAACCGCTGCCGCCAGAGACCGGGGACCCGGTCCACCTCGGCCATGAGGGCGGCGAGGTCGGCGGCGGATCGGGGGTCCTCGTAGGAGTTGACGTTCTGGCCCAGGAGCGTCACCTCGCGCACGCCGCGGGCCACCAGCCGGCCCACCTCGGCGACGATGTCCGCAACCGCCCGGCTGCGCTCCCGGCCCCGCACGAAGGGCACGATGCAGTAGGTGCACATCTCGTTGCAGCCGTGGATGACGGGGACGTAGGCGCAGAGCTGGTCGCCCGCCGGCAGCGGGACCGGTCCCTCCAGCGCCCCCGCGTACAGCTCGCGGACGCGGGCGAAGAAGCCGTCCGGCTCCCGCACGTCGAAGACGTAGTCGATGGCGGGAAAGCGGGTGAGGAGGGCGGGACCGTGCTCCGCCGCCATGCACCCGGTGACCGCGATGGCGCGGCCCCCGCGCTCCCGCTTCCAGAGGGCGAGCTCCCCGATCTTGCTCGCCGCCTTGTCCTCGGCGTGCTGGCGAACGGCGCAGGTGACCAGGACCGCGAGGTCGGCCTCCGGGAGCGCCACCCCGGGGACCAGTCCGATCTCGGCGAACTGCTCCGCCAGCTGGCCGGTGTCGGCGGTGTTCATCTGGCACCCGACCTGCCAGAGGTGGACCCGGGGGGCCCGGTCGCCGCTGACGGCGATCGGCTGCCGCCGGGAGCGGCCCTCCAGGACGGGCAGCGGCTGGAACGACGCCCGGGTCGCCGCAGCGGCCGTCAGCGGACCTCCACCACGAGCCGGATCCCGGTCCGCTCCTCGCCGTTGATCGAGATGTCGATGAAGGACGGGGTGCACACCAGGTCGAGCCCACCGGGGGCGACGTACCCGCGCGAGATGGCGATCGCCTTGATCGCCTGGTTGATCGCCCCCGCTCCGATCGCCTGCACCTCCACCCGGCTCTGGGTCCGCACCACCCCGGCGATCGCGCCCGCCACCCGGACCGGTTGGGAGGTGGCCGAGACCTTCAGGATCTCCATCGGCGTGGCAGGAGCGCTCCCGGGACGAGGCGGGATGGACGAGGACACGGGAGCGACGGTGTGGGGAGGGATCTCGTCGACGATCCTGGAATTCTACGGCCCGCAGCGGGTCAGGGGGCTCATTCCAGCGCCGCGGGGGCCTCCCGGCGTCCGACCGGTCGAGCCAGGCTCCGGATCGAGGGCGCCACGATCACCACCGCGCCCACCAGCGTGAAGCCGAACCACCCGAGGAAGAAGGTCGACCGCGGGATGTGGGTGCTGGCCCAGGCGGCCGTGACGGCGCCCACGGCCTGGCCCGCGACGAAGCACCAGAGGATGGCCCCCATCGCCCGCCCCACCCCGTGGTCCGGCGTGCGGGTCTGCACCCTGGTGAAGCCCCAGGCTTCGGCGGCCGTCTGGGAGGCGGCCAGCACCACCAGCATCAGGACGGCCACGACCGCCGCCGAGGTGGTCCCGACCACCAGGATCCCCGCCGGCGCCACGGCGAGGACGGCGACGAGGACCCAGCCCGGGACCCTCGCGCGCCAGACGCTTCCCACGCTGCCGAGCACGGAGCCGGCCCCGACGCAGAGGTACAGGATGCCGACCGCGTCGGTCGGGACGCCGAGCACCCGGTGGGCGATGACGACGAAGTAGACCCGAAGCCCGGTGACCCCGATCACCCCGCACCACATCGCCCAGGCGAAGAGGCGGGTGAGCGGGTCGCGGGCGATCCACCGAAACCCGTCCAGGAGCGGCTGCCATACCCCGGCGGCGGCGATCCGTCCGGCCACCTCGCGCGTCGTCGGCTGGGGCCCGAGCCCCGCCAGCAGAAGGGCCGAGGCGAGGAAGGTGAGGCCGTCCACCGCGATCAGGACCTGAGGATGGATGACCAGCAGCAGCAGCGCCCCGATCCCGGCTCCGGCGAGGATCGCCCCATCCCCGACGGCGTTGAGCAGGCTGCTGCCGTCGGGAATCAGCGACGCCGGCAGCACCGCCGGGAGGAGCCGACGCCACCCGGGGTTGTACAGAGCGGTGGCGGAGCGGCCGAGCGCGACGGCGGCGAGCACGATCGGGAGACCGCCCCTGATCGCGCTCGCCGCCACCACCGCGGCCATCGCCGCCCGGACGAGGTCCAGCGCGATCAACCGGCGCCGCCGGTCCCCGCGGTCGCCCAGCCAGCCGCCGAGCGGCAGCAGGACAACCATCGGGAGGGTCGACGCGATCGTCATCCACCCCACCCCCGCCTGGCCGCCGAGCTCGTACCCGATCACGAGCAGGGCGGGGATCGTGAGGAAGTCCCCGTACCAGGAGAGCCCCCCCCCGATGAACAGGGCGCGGAAAGCGGGATAACGGAGCGGCAGCCACCGGGTGTGCATGCCCTGATTCACGACCAGATCTCCCGCCCGCCCCCATCCCGGGCCGACCGGCGGCCAGTATACGTGCCTTTCCGAGGTTCGCCCCGATCTCCACCAGGAGATCGGGGCGAACTCAATCGCTACACGACAGTGACGTCCCCGTAACTTACTTGTTAGTCATTGGCGACAACTCCGCCATATCGCTAGAATTCCGTCACAGGTGTTACCGAGGAGTGGCGGTAGTTCCCTCGTCGTCGCAAGGTAGGAGAATCACATGAGCGTTTGGGAAACCGTCACCTGGGGCTGACCCTTACATGAGTAGATCTGAGGTCCCATGGCCGCAGTCTACTGTGCGAGGATTGGTAATGCCGAGAGCAAGCCGATGTCGGCTTGCTCTCGCATATTTATGACTGAAACGAGTTGCGCGTCGGAGTACCCCAAGAAGGCCTCGACGCAGTCCGGGTCAAAGTCGGTGCCGGCACAGCGGCGCAGTTCACGGCGGGCCTCGTCCAGCGTCATCGAACTTCGGTACGGCCGGTCCGACATCATCGCATCGAAGCTGTCCGCGATGGCGAAGATGCGGGCGCCGAGCGGAATATCGTCGCCACGCAGTCCCTGCGGATAACCCCTGCCGTCGAAGCGCTCGTGGTGGGTCAGGATGATCTGACGAGCGTGCTCGAGCTGACGTACGTCGGCCACCATTTGCGCCCCTAGCTCGGGGTGCTGGCGGATCACCGCCCACTCCTCGTCGGTGAGACTGCCGGGCTTGTGCAGGATGGCGTCAGGCACGCCGATCTTGCCAATGTCGTGCAGCAGAGCACCGTGGCACAGCGCGGTCAGCTCGGGGCCGCCGATGCCCATCCGACTCGCGACCATCCTGGTGTACTCGACGACACGTCGGCAGTGCCCCTCCGTGTCGTGGTCGCGCAGGTCGATCGCCTTGGACAAACTCACCAGCGTCGCATTGAAGCCATCAGCGATGGTCCTGCCATGCGCCTGCTGCTCGCGCACCCAGCGCCCCATCACAAACTGCACGATCGACAGCGGTCCAATGAACGTCATCAGCGCTGCGATCGAGCCAATGGCTCCCTGCGCGGCGACCACTCCGGCCCCAGTCAAGCCGTACACCGCGTGGTACGGTGCCACCCGCGAGGCGCTCATCACGAACGCGCGGTCACGAAACGTGTTGGTTCCACTGTCGAGGGAGATGATCACTGTTAGTAGGCCGTAGTTGATGGCCCACCCAACCAATCCGGCGACGGCGCACGCGAGCACGAACCCACCCGGTGATCCTCCCCACACGCCTCGGAGGGCGCGATAGGTCGCGTACGTGGCCGAGAAGGCCAGGACGATCATCCCGAAGTTGAAGACCACCTTGCGGAGGTCGTAGTTGCGTCGCCAGAGGCACCCCGCGACAACGGCCAGGGCAGTGATCGCGACGGCGGGGTAACCGAGGAGGAACGTCGCCCCCACGCTCACGTTGGCGGTCCCGCCGAAGTGGATCTGATCGCTCCCAACCTTGAGCCCGAACGTCTCCATCTCCAGCGCGAGAAGGACTATCGCAAGGACACCCAGGGCGACCGGGTCCGGTGGACGCCCAAAGGTCGCGACGAGGAGCAGCAGGCTACCTGCCGCGATCGCCCCGACCAAGACGTTCACCGCAAGCGGGAATGCCGAATGGCGCGTCTCCCGGGGTACCGCAGCGGGTCGTGCCAGCACCCGACCGAGGCGACCGACCCACTTCGGAGTTCCGGGCCCCTGGGGCCCCGACGTCGGAGCCGGGAGCACGCCGGCCGGCATCTCCGCCGCGTTCCGCGCCATCAGGCCGTGCCCTCGCCATAGGCCCGGCTGAGCAGGCGCAGCC
>DATLUG010000019.1:0-49121 GCA_035533215.1 Candidatus Micrarchaeia archaeon
CGAAGGTGGCAGCGATGGTGGAGGTGACGTGACGGCCGGCGCTGTCGACGTATTCCGCCGTGCTCGAGATCATCTCCGTGGCGTCGGCGCTGCGCCGCAGCGGCAGGAGCGCAGCGGCGTCGGTGGCGGCGTAGCCGGTGCCGTCGACCAGCAGGTCGGCGCCGTCGCCCGGCGCCGTGAGCAGCTGACCGGGGTCGTCGCGGTCGGCGGCCACGAAGGGTCCCTCGGCGGCAGCGATGTCGGCCGGCAGGTGGCCGGGATCGCGCCCGCTGACGCCCACGCGCCCACCGGCCGCGCGCAGCCGGCGGCCGGTGGCGCGGCCGAGCAGTCCGGTGCCGCCGATGATGAGCCCGCGGGGCACCGGGCCAGCGTAGCCGGCCGGCCCCACCCTGGAAGCGATCGGGGCCGCGCGGATGGCGGAGCGGCATGCCGGTCATGGGCTGAACGCGGTCGCGCGTGCGAGCGGCGGCGGTCGCGACACCCCTGGGTGGGTCCCGGCGCCATTGGGGCCCGGCGCCACCCGCCGGGGCCGTGCACGTCAGCCGGGTGCCCTGCGCCGCTCGGGTCGGGGTCCGGCGCAGCCGCGCGGTCAGCCCGCCGGAGCGGGGCCGTCCGGTTCAGGGTGCAGGTGAGTGGACGGCACCCGCGCTCGCTGGCGGAAACGGGATCTGTCGTTGGTTGCGGAGTCCGCCCGGGCGACGCTCCCTGTGAACGCCCTCGGCCAGGGGACCGGGCGCGGTCACGTGCCGCCAGCCTCCGGCGGCCGGTGGCGCGGGTGCTGGCCTGCCGTCGAACCGGCCCGGGGCAGACCGAACACGGACGCGAGGCCGGCTCCGACCGCACCCGCACCGAGAGCGAAGGGCCGGTCGCCACGCCACGAGTGAATGGACACGCCCGGCTGGGTGAAGATGAGGTGGTTGACCGATGGGAGGCTCGCGGCCAGCAGGATGGCGCAGCCGATCCCAGGCCACAGCGGGGGCCGCGCCAGCCAGATGGAGCGGACGGCTCGCGACCGGTGGGCTGCGCCGACCCCGAGGGTCGCACATCCGAGAGCCACCGTCCCCGAGCCGAACACGATGGATGTCGCGTGAGGCCCCACCTGGAAGCCGTTCCGGCGGCGGTGGTCAGCGTCGGCGAGCGTCACCGTCTCGCTGACCGTCCCCCGGAGCAGGCTCGCCACGATCATCACGGCCCCGCTCGCCACCGCCAGCCAACCGCCGAGCGTTGACGTCCGGTCGGTCACGAGCGGCATGAGGCGCGGCGAACGCCCACCGCCGGATCGCCCTCGGCCGCGCCGCCGCTCCCGCCCCGATCGGTTCCCCTGGTCACGCAGGTCAGCTCCGCCAGCCGATGGAGCGGCTCCACGTCGTGGCGGGAGCCGTTCGGGGCAACGTCGTCGACCAGGAGCACCGCCTGCTTCGCCACCTCCGCCAGCTCCTCAGGGAGGGTGCCGGCGCGGCTGCGGTCCCCGGGCAGGTGCCGGTCGTCGGAGCCGGGTCTCACGGTCGCTCGCACGCACGCCGCGACGGACCGGTTGGGCGGCAGGGAGCGCGGGCCGCCCGGGGGCCGCGACGGCGCCACTTCGATCGTGCCAGCACCGGGGGTCGAACCCGGACGTCCTTGCGGACAACGGTTTTTGAGACCGTCGCGTCTGCCATTCCGCCATGCTGGCGCGACTGTCGGGTGACCCCGCTACGGGCGGGGGTCGTCCAGGTCGGGAAGGTCCATGCTGTTGATCATCTCCTGGAACACCCGCAGCCGCTCCTGCTCCGCCTCGGACTCGGGCAGGACCGCCGCCTTCTCCAGCACCTCGCGGGCCACGTAGATGGGAGAGCCCAGCCGCACCGCCAGCGCGATGGCGTCGCTGGGGCGGGCGTCGAGGTCCAGCTTGCGCCCCTCCACCCGGCCCAGGATGCGGGCGAAGAAGACGTCGTTGTCCAGCGAGGTGACCACGATCCGACTCACCTCCACGTGGAGCTGCTCGAAGAGGCCGACGACCAGGTCGTGGGTGATGGGCCGGTCGGGCACGATCCCGGTGATCTTGATCGCGATGGCGTTGGCCTCCGCCACCCCGATCCAGATCGGCAGGAAGCGCTCGGCCTCCCGCTCCTTCAGGATCACCACGTGCTGGCCGGTCGGCATGTGGACGCGGATGCTGTCGACCCCCACCTCGACCAGGTCCACGGCGCTCACACCCCTCCCAGAGCCGGAACCGGACGGGGGGGCCAGGATCTCCGCCACCGGTGCCCGGCATCTCCCCGGCAGACGCGACGACGCCCCCATGATAGCGGTGGCCCGTCAGACCGGCCCCCGGGGTGGGCCGGGGCGACCGCGCGCGGTGCCGTCGGTCCACCGGCCCGGGCCGCCGCCGACCGCCGGATAATGCCGCCCATGGCGCCCGAGCCGATCCCCGGGGCCAGGCCCCGCCTCCTCCTCATCGACGGGCACGCCCTTGCTTTCCGCGCCTACTTCGCGCTGCCGGCGCTGAGCAACAGCCGGGGCGAGCTGATCAACGCGGTGTACGGGTTCACCTCGATGCTCCTGCTGGGCCTGGGCCAGGGCGTCGACCACGCGGTGGCGGCGTTCGACCCGCCCGGCGCGACGTTCCGGGACCAGCGGCTGGCGACCTACAAGGCCCATCGCGCCCCGATCCCCGAGGAGTTCAGCCGCCAGATCCCCCTCTGCGAGCGGGTCCTGGCCGCGCTCCACATCCCGGTCGTGGTGGTGCCCGGGTTCGAGGCCGACGACGTCATCGGCACCCTCACCCTGCAGGCCGAGACGCAAGGGTGCGACACCGTCATCCTCACCGCCGACCTCGACCTGATCCAGCTGGTCACCGACCACACGGTGGTCCAGGCGAGCCGTCGCGGCGTCAGCGACCCCATCATCTACGACCCCGCCGCGGTGCGGGATCGCTTCGGCTTCGAGCCGGTTCGGATCATCGACTACAAGGCGCTCCGGGGCGACCCCAGCGACAACATCCCGGGCATCCCCGGGATCGGTGAGAAGACCGCCGCCCAGCTGGTGCAGGCCCACGGCGACCTGGACCAGGTCCTCGCCGCCGCCCCGGGGATGAAGCCCGGGCGCGTCCGCACCGGCTTGCTCGAGTACGCGGACCAGGCCCGACTCGGACGCGAGCTGGTGACGATCGTCCGCGACGTCCCCGGGGTGCGGCTGGACCTGGACCGCTCCCGCCTCGCCGACTACGACCTCGCAGCGGCTCAGGCGGAGCTCCGGGAGATGGACATGCCCAGCCTCGCCCGCCGGCTCCCGGGCGCCGCGGCTGCGGCCGAGGCGGCCGAGGGCTCGGCCGCAGCCCCGGCCGGGCCCGGCGACCCCGGCACCGACGCGCCCGGATCCGCACCGGGGCCGGTCCGGTCCGATGCCGCCGTGTCCTCCCTGGACCTGGAGCCGACCGTGGTCACCGACCGGGAGGGGGTGGACCAGCTCGTCGCCGCGGTGCGGACCCGGGGCGGGGCCGCCATCCGCACCGTGTGCGCGGGGCCGCCGCGCCACGGCCGCATCCTGGGGCTCGCCCTGGCCACCGATCCCCGCACCGCGTGGTTCTGCCCCCTGGAGCCCGACGGCGCCGAGGGCCAGGCCCATCTGTCCGAGGACGCCGCCCGTCCGCTGCGAACGCTCCTCCAGGACCCGGGGGTCCGGCTCACCGGCTACCACCTCAAGTCCGACTGGCTCGCCTGGGGCGCCGCCGGCGTCCGGCTCGGCGCCCTCGACTTCGACTGCGTCCTGGCGGCGTACCTCGCCGACTCCCGCAGCCGGACCCTGCCGCTCGCCGTGCTCGCGCGCGACTACGCCCACCTCGCCATCCCCGACGAGTCGCCGGCGCCGGCGGGGCGGCGCCGCTCCGACGAGGCGCCCGGCCCGGAGGGCCGCGCGCGCCTGCACGCGACCCTGGCCGCCGCCACCTGCGCGGTGCGGCCGGGGCTGGAGCTGGCGCTGGAGGCGGTCCAGGGCAGCCGGCTCCTGCACGAGCTGGAGATCCCGCTCATCCCCATCCTGGCCGGCATGGAGGCGCTCGGGGTGCGGGTCGACGCCGCCCCGCTCCGCCAGCTCGGCGCCGAGCTGGCGCAGCAGGTGGGGCAGCTCGAAGCCGACATCTTCGAGCGGGCAGGCCACCCCTTCCTCATCGGCTCGCCCCAGCAGCTCGCCGCCGTCCTCTACGACGAGATGGAGCTCGAGAGCTCGCGCCGGACCAAGACCGGGCGGAGCACCGACGCGGCCGCGCTGGAGGCGCTCCGCCAGGAGCACCCGATCGTGGCGGCGGTGCTGGAATGGCGCCAGCTGACCAAGCTCAAGAACACCTACGTGGACCAGCTGCCCGAGCTGGTCGACCCCCTGGACGGCCGGGTCCACACCAGCTTCAACCAGGCGGTGGCCGCCACCGGCCGGCTCTCCTCCAGCGACCCCAACCTGCAGAACATCCCGGTGCGCACCGAGGCGGGCCGCCGCATCCGGGCCGCCTTCCTCCCGGCCGACCCCGGCTGGCACCTCTGCTCCGCCGACTACTCCCAGATCGAGCTGCGGGTGCTCGCCCACCTCAGCGAGGACCCCCACCTGCTGGCGGCGTTCGCCCGGGGCGCCGACGTCCACGCCGAGACCGCCGCCACCGTCTTCGGGGTCGCGCCCGAGAGCGTGAGCCCGGACCAGCGCCGGATGGCGAAGGTCGTCAACTTCGGCATCCTGTACGGGCTCTCCACCTACGGGCTCTCGCGCGACCTGGGCATCCCGACGGCCGCCGCCGAGGCCTTCATCCAGCGCTACTTCGAGACCTTCTCCAGGGTGCGTGGCTACCTGGCCGGGATCAAGCAGGAGGCCCACGAGCAGGGCTACGTCACGACCCTGCTGGGACGGCGCCGCACCCTGCCCGACCTGCGGGCGGGGAGCCGGCCGCTGCGCGAGGCGAGCGAGCGGATGGCGGTCAACATGCCCATCCAGGGCTCGGCCGCCGACATCATGAAGCTGGGGATGCTGCGGGCCCAGGCCGCCCTGGAGGGCAGCGGGCTGCGCGCGCGGTTGCTCCTGCAGGTCCACGACGAGCTGGTCTTCGAGGCGCCGGTCGCCGAGCTCGGCGCGGTCGCCCGGCTCGCCCGGGAGGCGATGGGCGGGGCCCTCGAGCTCCGGGTCCCGCTGGTCGTCGACTGCAAGTCGGGGCTCAACTGGGCCGATCTCGCCCCCATGACGGAGGAGCCGGCCCCCGCCCGTGCCTGAGCTTCCCGAGGTCGAGACGATCGTCCGCGACCTCCGCCCGCACCTCCGCGGCGCACGCGTCGCGGAGGTGCGCCTCGGCCACCCGTCGGTCATCCGCCACCCCGACCCGGCGGCGTTCGCCGCCGGCCTGGCGGAGGCCCGCCTGGGGACGATCCGGCGGCGGGGCAAGTTCATGCTCCTGGACCTGGCCGGGCCCCGCCTCACGGCGGGCTCGGTGCTGGTCGTGCACCTCGGCATGAGCGGGACCCTGTGCCTCGCCGATCCGGCGGAGGCTGAGCGGCGCCACACCCACCTGAGGCTCCGCCTCGATCGGGGGCGGGAGCTCCGGTTCGTCGACCCCCGCCGCTTCGGGCGGCTCCTGCTCGGCCGGCCGGCCGAGCTCCAGCGGCTCGGCCGGCTCCCCCGGCTCGGTCGCGAGCCGCTCGGCCCCGCCTTCGCCGCCGACTGGTGGGCCGGCGTCCTCCACGCCAGCCGGCGCCCCCTCAAGGCGCTCCTCCTGGACCAGGCGATCGTCAGCGGCTGCGGCAACATCTATGCCGACGAGGCCCTGTTCCTGGCCCGGCTGCGACCCGGGCGACGGGCCGACCGCTGCACCGCGGCGCAGGCGGAGGCACTGCGCCGGGCGCTCCCGATCGTCCTCCGGGCGGCGATCCGCAGCCGCGGGAGCTCGATCGCCGACTACCGGGACGGCTTCGGCGCCCGCGGGCAGGCGCACGAGTCGCTGTTCGTGTACGGCCGCGGCGGCCTGCCCTGCGTCCGCTGCGGCGCGGTCCTGCGCCGGGCGGTGGTCGCCGGCCGGACCACCGTGTCCTGTCCCGGGTGTCAGCGCTGACCGCCCCCGCGGCCGCCGCAGCCGGGGGCCCGGACGGGCTGCGGGCGCTCCTGCTGTCCTTCGATGACGGGACCCCGGCGGCGCCCCCGCTCGGGGGCCAGGGGGTCGCCGTCGCGGGGCTGGCCGGCCACCTCCCGGCCGCCGGGGCGGCGGTCACGGTCTGCAGCAGTCGGCGGGGCCCCGCCGGGTTCGTCTGGCCGGGAGGCGGTCCCACCGGGCGCCCCGCCCTCGACTTCTCCTGGTGGCTGGCGCGCCGGCTGCCCCGGCTCGGCCGACTGGTGCGGCCCCAGGTGTGGCACGCGCAGAGCGGTCCCGGCGGGGTCCTGCTGCTGCGCCTTCCCGCGGGGGCGCCCCTGGTCGTCACCGCCAACCACACCTACCGCCAGGCTCACGGCGGCTGGTGGGCGACCCGGCCGCTGGCCGCGGTGGAGGGGCGCGGCTACCGCGCGGCGGCCCATGTCCTGGCCATCTCCCCCTCCACCGCCGTGAGGGTGGTGGCCGACCACGGGGTCCAACCCGGGCGGGTGTCGGTGGTCGCGCCCGGGATCGACACCGACCGCTTCCGCCCCCCCCGGGACGACGAGCCGGACCGCGACGGCGCCACCCTCCTCTTCTGCGGACGCCTGGACCCGGTCAAGGGCCTTCGCACCTTCGCCGCCCTCGTCGACGAGCTGGCCCTGGAGCGCCCGGAGCTGCGCGCGGTCGTGTGCGGGGAGGGCCCGGAGCGGGGCGCCGCCGCCGATCTCGGCCGCCGCTGGCCGGGGCGCGTCACGGTGACCGGTCGGCTGGACGACGACGCCCTGGCCAGGTGCCAGCGGCGGGCGACGGTGTGCGTCATGCCCTCCGCCTACGAGGGCCTCGGCCTGGTGGCGCTGGAGGCGCTCAGCTCGGAGACCCCGGTGGTCGCCCACGACGTCAGCGGCCTGCACGACCTCGGCCCGGCGGGAGTGGTCCTGGTCCCTGCCGGGGCGCCGCTCGCGCTGGCCGCGGCGGTGCGGACCCTCCTCGACGACCCCGGCCGCCGCACGGCACTCGGGGCAAGGGGCCGAGCCCATGTCCTGGAGCGGCACCGCTGGACCGAGGTGGCCGCGGCCACCGCCGCGGTCTACCGGCGGGTGGCGCAGGCGGGCTGAGGGCGCCCGCCGGTCGTATCCGGGGGGCCGCAGGCGCCGTTCTCCGACCCGTGGGGGCCCGTCCTCGACCCCGGGTCGCCGCCGCCATCGGCCCGCTCGCCGCCGCCCTGGCCGCGGTCGCGCTGGCCGGCCCGGTGCCGGCGGCCGGGCGGGCCCGTGCTCCCGGGGGGACCGCGGTCCGGATGTCGTGCCGGCCGACGCGCAGCGGCGGGGCGGGGGTGGTGAGCGGGGTCCGCCCGTGGCCGAGGGTGACGTCGGTGTGCGTCCCCCGGCGGGAGCCGGCGGCGGCGGTCCAACCCGTGATGTGGACCGCGGTGCGGTTCCTGGGCCGGTCGACCGGCCTGGTCGGCGGCAGCCGCTGCCCGGCGGCAGGGACCCCATGCTCCGGTGTCATCGTGCGCACCGCGGACGGCGGCCGGACCTGGCGCACCGCCTACCACGGCCCCTCGCCGGTGCGGGATCTCCAGTGCGCAACGCCCGCGGACGGGTGGGCGCTCGCCTCCGGTCCCCGCTGCCCGCCCGTCGTCACCGGCTGCCCGACCCGGATCCTCGCCACCCGCGACGGCGGGCGCACCTGGCGGATCGTCGGCGGCGCCGGGGCGCCGCTGGAGGCGGTGACGCTGGCCACCCCGGCCGAGGCGTGAGCCTGGAGGGCGGACCGGGGGCGCTGCCCCCTGGCGTTCCCGGAGCATGGGTCCGAGGCCTGTCCCGGCCTGCTGCTGCGCACCACCGATGCCGGCCGGACCTGGCGGAGGGTGGCCCCGACCCGCTTCCCCATCGCCGCGATCGCATTCGACCGGGGGATCGGGTGGGCGGTGATGGCCGGCCCCTCGGCCGGCCTTGGCATGGGGCGGCGGTCGGCCGGATCCGCCGCCGGCGCGCCTCGCGCGGCCGGGCCGGCGCGCTCGGACCCGGTCACCGTCCTGCGCACGACCGATGGCGGCCGCCGGTGGCGGCGGGTGGGAGTGGTCGCCGCCCCGTACCCCTTCAGCGCCCAGCTCACCGTGCCTCTCGCCTTCACCAGCCCCCGTGCGGGCGTGCTCAGCCTGTTCGACCCCGGCACCTGCGCGATGCACGGCTGCGGGCTGGACGTCGTCCTCGCCACCGCCGACGGCGGCCGCAGGTGGCATGCCGTCACCACCCACGCCGCACTCCCGCTGGACGGCGGACCCGCTGGCGACCCGGTGTGGAGCCTTGCCCCGGACGGGGCGCTGGCGGTCGCCGAGACCGTCAACCTCGCCGCCTGCGCGCCCCCGGCCACCGTCCTCGCGGTGGGGCCGGCCGCGGCCCTCCGACCGGTCGACCGCTGGCCCACCGCCGCGCCCGTCTCGCTTGACTGGCTCGGTCGCGGCCGGGGCTGGGCCGTCACCCTGGGGGCGGCTGCCGGGATCGCCGCGGTCGTGCGCACCCGCGACGGCGGCCGCTCCTGGCAGCAGGTCCTGCCGCTCCCGTCGCCCGCCACCGCGGTGGGTTACGTGACGCCGGCGGTCGGGTTCGGCGCCGGGACGGCGGCCTCCGCCGGAGCGGTCCTCACCACCGTGGACGGGGGCCGCAGGTGGTCGAGCCGAGCCGATCTGGGCGGGGCGGTGCTGGGCATCTCGGCGGTCTCGCCCCGGCTGGCGTTCGCCGCGGTGGAGACCTTCCCGGTCGCCGCGGGCGGCCCGGGCGCGCCCCGGCTGGCTGTCGACCGCACCACCGACGGGGGGCGTCGTTGGGTGCGGCTGCCCGTGCCGGAGCGCCTGGTCTCCAGCCCCGGCACCTTCGGCCCCGGCCTGCTCGACGGCTGGCCGCCCGCCGTCGGAGCCGGCTCGCCGATCCGATTCTTCTCGGCGATCCGGGGCGAGCTCGTCACCGCCCATGCCGTCCTGGTGACGTCGGACGGAGGCCGGCGCTGGCGCGTCGGCTACGGGCTCGCCGCCCCCGCCGTCACCGGGCGGTCCGCGATCGCCACCGCGGCGGACCTGGTCGCGCCCGGGCGCACGGCGGTGGTCTGGAGCGGACCCGGCCAGCTGGTCGCGACCGCCGACGGCGGCCGCCGCTGGGCACGGGTCGCGGACGGCTTCCCGGGCACCGGCCTCCAGTTCGTGACGCCGTCGGACGGCTGGGCCTGGGGCGACGGGGCGGCGCTCCTGCACACGATCGACGGCGGCCGGACCTGGGCCCTGCTCGCCCCGCCCTGGCCGACGGCGCCGGGAACCGCCGGGATGAGCGCGCTCGTCTTCATCGATCGCACCGACGGCTGGGCGGTGCGACCCGAGGGCCTGTGGCGGACCGGGGACGGCGGGAGGAGTTGGGAGCCGCTCGGCTGAGGTCCCGACCGCGGCGCCCGAATCGCGCCGGCGTCCAGCCCGAGGGCGGTCACCCGCCACCCGGCTCGTCGGTCCAGGCCGCGTAGAGCGCGTCCAGCTCCTGGCGCAGCCCCCCGTGGCGCCGGGACAGCTCCGCCGCTCCCCGTCCGTCGTGGTAGGTGGCGGGGTCGGCGAGCGCCGCCTCCAGCTCGCGTACGGCGGTCTCCGCCTCGTCGATCTGCCGCTCCAGCCGGGTGCGGGACTGGCGTCCGGCGGCCGCCCGCCGCCGCCGCCCCGCACCGCTGGCGGTGGCCGGCGCCGACGGCGGGAGGGGGCGCCCGGCCGCCACCGGGGGCGGGGGCGGCTCCGGTCCGCGGGCCCGGGGCTGGCCCTCGGCGCGTACCGGCGTGCGCGCGACCGGGGGCGGCCGGAGCTCCCCGTCGGCCACGGTCCAGACTGCGGTCGCCACCACGTCGACGAAGAACCGGTCGTGGGAGACGAGGACGCAGGCACCGTCGTACCGCTGCAGGGCCGTCTCCAGCACCTCCATGGTGGGAATGTCCAGGTGGTTGGTGGGCTCGTCGAGCATGAGGCAGTTGGCGTCGTCGAGGGCGAGGCGCGCCAGCGCCACCCGGGCGCGCTCGCCGCCCGACAGGCTTCCCACCGTCTGGTGGACCTCGTCACCGGTGAACAGGAAGGCGCCCAGGGCGGTGCGGGCCCGCTCCGGGCCCACCTCGGGGTGCTCGGAGAGCACCGACTCCAGCACCGTCTGGGCACCGTCGAGGTCGCCGAGGTCCTGCCGGTACACGCGCAGCCGGGCGCGCGCGCCGAGGTGGACCGAGCCCGCCAGCGGCGGCAGCAGCCCCGCCAGGGTGTGGAGGAGGGTCGTCTTGCCGGCGCCGTTGGCGCCCACCACCGCCGCCCGGTCGCCGCGGGCCACCACCAGCTCGGGCACCGCCACCAGGCGGCGCTCCCCGCGGCCCGCCACCAGCCCCTCGGTTCGCAGGACCACCCGGGCGCTGGGGGCTGCCTGGAGCTGGAGGCGCATCCGCTCCGGGGTGGGGGGCTCGACCACCCGCTCCAGGCGGTCGAGCTTGGTCTGGCGCCCGCGCGCCTCTCGCGCCCGCTGCCCCGCCCGGTACCGCCGGATGAAGTCCTCCTGGTGGCTGATGTGGGCCCGCTGGGAGTCGAACTCCTTGCGCTGGCGAGCCCGCCGCTCCTCCCGCTGGCGCAGGTAGGCGGTGTAGTCACCCTCGTACAGGTGGGTCCGGCCCGCCTCGATCTCCAGCACCCGGTTGCACACCCGGTCCAGGAACCGGCGGTCGTGGGAGGCGATGCAGAGCGCCTCCCTGGTCCCGATCAGGAACCCCTCCAGCCATTCGATCGCCTCCAGGTCGAGGTGGTTGGTGGGCTCGTCGAGGAGGAGGAGGTCGGCGTCCTGGAGGAGGAGCTTGGCCATCTCCATCCGCCGCACCTGGCCCACGCTGAGCGCGAGGGGCGCCCGGCCCTGCTCCGCCTCGGCGAGGCCGAGCCCGTGCAGGACGGCGCGAGCCCTCGCCTCCAGGTCGTAGCCGCCCAGCCCCTCGTAGGCGGCCTGGACCTCGCCGTACCGGTGGAGCGCCGCCTCCGCGTCGGGTCCCGGGACCTGCAGGCGGTCCTCGAGCCGGGTCATCTCCTCGCGCAGGGCGGCGAGGTCGGTCCGGCTGGCCATCGCCTCCGCCAGGACCGTGTCCGCCACCGGCTGGGGCGAGTCCTGGGGAAGGTACGCCACCCGCAGCCGTCGCTGGCGCTCGATCGTCCCCTGGGCGGGGTCGGCGACGCCGGCGACGCAGTCGAGCACGCTCGACTTCCCCGCCCCGTTGGCACCCACCAGGGCGAGGCGGTCGTCCGCCTCCAGGCGCAGGTCGAGACCGCCGAGAACGGTCGTCGCCCCGAAGGCGATGCCGACCTCGGACAGGACGAGGAGGGACACGCAAGGCTCCACGATCGGCCGCCGCGGGCGGCCCCGTCACCGGGCCAGTCTACGAAGGTCGCGACCGAGGGCCCGGCGCCCTGCCCGGACGCCGGCCTTTGCCATACTCGGCCGATGCCCACCTCCACCGCGACGCTGACGCTGCGGGCGCCGTTCGAGCCCACCGGCGACCAGCCGCAGGCGATCGAGCGGCTCACCGCGGGCCTGGAGCGGGGCGACCGCCACCAGGTCCTCCTCGGCGTCACCGGCAGCGGCAAGACCTTCACGGTGTCCAACGTCATCGCCAGGCTGGGCCGGCCGACCCTGGTGCTCAGCCCCAACAAGACCCTGGCCGCTCAGCTCTGGGCCGAGTTCAAGGCCTTCTTCCCGGACCATGCGGTGGAGTACTTCGTCTCCTACTACGACTACTACCAGCCCGAGGCCTACATCGCCCGCACCGACACCTACATCGAGAAGGACTCCTCCCGCAACGAGGAGATCGACCGACTGCGCAACGCCGCCACCCGCTCGCTGCTCACCCGCCGCGACGTGATCGTGGTGGCCTCGATCTCCTGCATCTACGGCGTCGGCTCCCCCGAGGACTACCTCGGCGAGTCGATCACCCTGCGTCGGGGCGCCGGCTGGCGGCGGGACATCGTCCTGCGCAAGTTCTCCGACCTCCAGTACCACCGCAACGACGTCGACTTCGCCCGCTCCCGGTTCCGGGTGCGCGGCGACACCGTCGACATCCAGCCGGCCTCGGAGGAGGTGGCCACCCGGATCGAGTTCTTCGGTGACACGGTGGAGCGCATCCGCGACTTCGATCCCCTCACCGGCGAGCTGTACGGCGAGCGTGACGAGATCACGGTCTTCCCCGCCTCCCACTACGTCACCCCCCAGGACCGCATGCAGCGGGCGCTGGTCGCGATCGAGGAGGAGCTGGAGGAGCGCGGCCGCGAGCTGGAGGGGGAGAGCAAGCTGCTGGAGGCGCAGCGGCTGCGCCAGCGGACCCTCTTCGACCTGGAGATGCTGCGCGAGACGGGCAGCTGCGCGGGGGTGGAGAACTACTCCCGCCACCTCACCGGGCGGCGGCCGGGCGAGCGGCCCTTCACCCTGATGGACTTCCTCCCCGAGGACGCGCTGGTGGTGGTGGACGAGTCCCACATCGCGGTGCCCCAGATCGGGGCCATGTTCGGCGGCGACCGGTCGCGCAAGCTGCCCCTGGTCGCCTACGGCTTCCGTCTCCCCTCGGCGCTCGACAACCGCCCCCTCACCTTCGCCGAGTGGGAGCAGAAGACGGGACAGCTCATCTACGTCTCGGCCACCCCCGGCCCCTACGAGCTGGGCCGCACCACCCAGGTGGTGGAGCAGCTGATCCGCCCCACCGGCCTGCTCGACCCGGTGGTGGCGGTGCAGCCCACCCAGGGCCAGATCGACCACCTCCTGGAGCAGATCCGGCTCACCACCCTGCGCGGGGAGCGGACCCTCGTCACCACCCTCACCAAGCGGATGTCCGAGGACCTCACCGACTACCTGCGCGAGGCCGGGGTGCGCGTCCAGTACCTCCACTCCGACATCGACACCCTGGAGCGGGTGGAGATCCTGCGCGACCTCCGGCTCGGGGTCCACGACGTGCTGGTGGGCATCAACCTCCTGCGCGAGGGGCTGGACCTGCCCGAGGTGTCCTGCATCGCCATCCTCGACGCCGACAAGGAGGGCTACCTGCGCAGCGCCCGCTCGCTGATCCAGACCATCGGCCGGGCCGCCCGCAACGTCAACGCCCGGGTGGTGCTGTATGCCGACCGCACCTCCGACGCGATGCGGGAGGCGATCGACGAGACGGAGCGGCGGCGGGTGACCCAGTCGGCCTACAACCGGGCCCACGGGATCACCCCCAGCACCGTGATCAAGGCGGTGCGGGAGGCGCAGGGGATGCGGGCCGCGCGCCAGGAGCAGGCGGCCGTCTTCCAGGACACCGCCGGGCTGCCGCCGGACGAGCTGCTCCGGCTCAGCCGCGAGCTGGAGCGGGCGATGCAGCGGGCCGCCGAGGGACTGGAGTTCGAGCGGGCGGCCCAGCTGCGCGACCGGCTGGTGGCGATCCGACGGGACCCCGCCGCCGCCGCCGCCAGCCCCACCCCCCAGCGGCGGCCGGCGCGCCGCCGCCGCGGCCCGTGACCACCTGGCCTGGGCAGCCATACCCGCTGGGCGCCACCTACGACGGGCGGGGGACGAACTTCTCCCTCTTCGCCGAGCACGCCGACGGGGTCCGGCTCTGCCTCTTCGACGACGACGGCGCCGAGACCGCGGTCGACCTCACCGAGGTCACCGCGTTCTGCTGGCACGCCTACCTACCCGGGATCGGACCGGGCCAGCGCTACGGGTTCCGGGTCGACGGTCCCTACCGGCCCCGGGATGGGCTGCTCTACAACCCCGGCAAGCTCCTGCTCGACCCCTACGCCCACGCCATCGAGGGCACCGTGCGCTGGGGGGAGACGGTGTTCGGCTACGCCTTCGACGCACCCCGGGCCGAGGACCGCCGCAACACCGCCGACAGCCGGGACCAGGTCCCCCGCTCGGTGGTGGTCGACCCCGCCTTCGACTGGGGCAGCGACTGGCCCCTGCGCACCCCCTGGCACGAGACGGTGGTCTACGAGGCCCATGTCCGCGGCCTCACCATGCGCCACCCCCAGGTGCCGACGGAGCTGCGCGGCACCTACGCCGGCCTCGCCACCCCGGCCGTGGTCGACCACCTGGAGGGCCTCGGCGTCACCGCGCTCGAGCTCCTGCCGGTGCACCACTTCGTCGACGACAGCCAGCTCGCCTCGCGCGGGCTGGCCAACTACTGGGGCTACAACTCGATCGGCTTCCTCGCCCCCCACGCCGCCTACAGCGCCAGCGGCCAGCGGGGCCAGCAGGTGACGGAGTTCAAGGGCATGGTGAAGGCCCTCCATGCGGCCGGGATCGAGGTCATCCTGGACGTGGTCTACAACCACACCGGCGAGGGCAGCGAACTCGGACCCACCCTGAGCTTCCGCGGCATCGACAACGACGCCTACTACCGGCTCGACCCCGCCGACCGCAGCCGCTACATCGACTACACCGGCACCGGCAACACCATGAACATGCGCCATCCCCACGTCCTCCAGCTGATCATGGACAGCCTCCGCTACTGGGTGCGGGAGATGCATGTCGACGGCTTCCGCTTCGACCTCGCCGCCACCCTCGCCCGCGAGCTCCACGACGTCGATCGGCTGTCGGCGTTCTTCGACCTCATCCAGCAGGACCCGGTGGTCAGCCAGGTCAAGCTGATCGCCGAGCCCTGGGACATCGGCGAGGGCGGCTACCAGGTGGGCAACTTCCCGCCGTTGTGGTCGGAGTGGAACGGCCGCTACCGCGACACGGTTCGCGACTACTGGCGGGGGGCGGAGCAGGGGGTGGCCGAGTTCGCCTACCGCTTCACCGGCAGCTCCGACCTCTACGCCTCCAACGGCCGCCGCCCCTACGCCTCCATCAACTTCGTCACCTGCCACGACGGCTTCACCCTCCGCGACCTGGTCAGCTACGACCGCAAGCACAACCGGGCCAACGGGGAGCAGGGCCGCGACGGCGCCGACGACAACCGCTCCTGGAACTGCGGCGCGGAGGGGGAGACCGCCGACCCCCAGGTGCTGGCGCTGAGGCGCCGCCAGCAGCGCAACTTCCTCGCCACCCTGCTGCTCTCGCAGGGCGTGCCGATGATCCTGGGCGGGGACGAGCTCGACCGCACCCAGGGGGGCAACAACAACGCCTACTGCCAGGACAACGCCATCTCCTGGTACGACTGGGACCTCGCCCCCGCTGCCCGCCAGCTGCGCGACTTCGTGGCCCAGCTGGTGCGTCTGCGCCAGCGCCACCCGGTGCTGCACCGGCGCAAGTGGTTCGAGGGCCGGCCCCTGCACGGCTCCGGGGTCTCCGACATCGGCTGGTTCACCCCCGGCGGTCAGGAGATGACCGACGACGAGTGGGGCCAGGGCTTCGTGAAGTCGATCGGGGTGTTCCTCAACGGCGACCAGATCGCCACCCCCGGCCCCCGGGGGGAGCGGGTCAGCGACGACAGCCTCTTCGTCCTCCTCAACGCCCACCACGAGCCGGTCGGGTTCCGCCTGCCCCAGGGTCGCTGGGGCCAGCAGTGGACGACGATCCTCGACACCGCCGCCGACGAGCCCCTCGGCGAGGGGCCGACCCACCGCGCCGGCCAGCGGGTCGCGGTCGAGGGCCGCTCGCTCCAGCTCCTGCGCCGGGGCAGCTGACCCGAGCGGATGCCCGTAGGCGGCGGCGGCCGCCCCCGAGAGCGTCGTGGCGGCGGGCGGGGGGAGGGTGGAACGAGGGCGGCGGCCCGGGCGCGGGCGCGCCCGAGTAGACTCACCCACCGAGCGGGCGACCGGCTGAGGAGGGACGGGCATCCATGAACTGGATCGAGGCGGTCTTCCACGTCGACCCCGATCACGGGAGTGGCGCGATCGAGCTCCTGGTGCTGGCCGCGGTGGTCATGGTGCTGGCGGGCGCGCTGGTGCGCTGGCGTCGCCGGGCCACCACCGCCCGCCTCGCGCCGAGCCGGGCCGCGGGTCCCGGCCCGCATGCCGACCACTGACCCCGGCTGGGGCCGGCCGCGCCCGGCCGCGCCCGCCGGCCGCACCGGAGAGGAGGACCACGCCATGCCACCAGAAGACCCCCCGACCCCCCGGCCGCCGCGCCGCCCCCGCCGCCGGCTGGGAGCGGCGGTCATCCTCCCGCTGCTGATGCTCGGGGCCGGCGCCAGCGTCACCGCCGCCCGCACCGCCCAGCCGCAGGCGGCCGGCGGCCTGGTGACCTACGCCCTGCCCGCCGGCAACACCCCCAACTACATCTTCCCGCTGACCCCGGCGGCGGACTCCAGCGTGCTCAACCTCACCTACTTCCAGCCGCTGCTCTACCCGAGCCTGTACTTCTACCAGACCGGCGCTCAGATCAAGGTCAACCCCGTCCTCAGCCTCGCCGAGCCGCCCCGGTTCGCCGTCAAGGGCGGCCGAACGGTGGTCACGATCACCCTCAAGAACCTGGACTGGTCCGATGGCCGGCCGATCACCACCCGTGACATCCAGTTCTGGATGAACCTGGTCAAGGCCAACCCCGCCGGCTGGTACGCGGCCGTGCCTGGGGCCTTCCCCTACAACGTGGTCGGGCAGGACTACATCAGCAGCCGAACCTTCAGCCTCACCTTCAACGGCGTCTACAACGACTACTGGCTGCTCTACAACGAGCTCCTCCAGGTGATCCCGATCCCCCAGCACGCCTGGGACAAGACCTCCGCCTCGGGCCGGATCGGCAACTACGACCAGCGGCCCGCCGGGGCCCGCGCCGTGTACAAGTACCTCAACGCGCAATCCCAGCAGCCGAGCAGCTATGCCTCCAACCCGCTCTGGAAGGTGGTCGACGGCCCTTGGACGCTGACCTCCTTCGACGCCAGCACCGGCTTCACCGTCTTCAGCCGCAACCAGAGCTTCCGCGGTCCCGGTCCCAGCCCGAGGTTCGCCTCCCTGGAGTTGGTGCCCTTCACCAGCGACACCGCCGAGTTCGACGCCCTCCGCTCGGGCGCGGTCGACTACGGCTACCTGCCGATCCAGGACATCAGCCAGCGGCGGGCACTGGAGCGGAGCGGCTATCGGATCGCGCCCGAGATCGGCTGGGCGACGACCTACATGCCCCTCAACTACACCAACACGGTGGGGTCGGCCCCGATCCTGCGCCAGCTCTACGTGCGCCAGGCGATGCAGCACCTGATCGACCAGCCCGCCTACGTCCGGGACATCTTCAAGGGCTACGCCACCGCCTGCTACGGGCCGGTCCCCTGCGCGCCGCGGAGCCAGTTCCTCAACCCGGCCGAGCGGGACGCCGCCTATCCGTACAGTCCTGCCGCCGCCGTCCACCTGCTCAGCAGCCACGGCTGGGCGGTCCACCCCAACGGCGTCACCACCTGCCAACACCCCGGCGGCGGTCCGGGCAACTGCGGGGCGGGGATCCGGGCCGGTGCCCGGCTCGGCTTCGGCCTCCTCTACGACAGCGGCTACCTCGCCCTGGAGCAGGAGATGGAGGCGATCAAGTCGTCCTTCTCCGCCGCCGGGATCCAGCTCACCCTCTCCACCGCCCCCTTCGACACCGTGATCGGGGTGGTCGATCACTGCGCCACGTCCAACGCGCCGACCTGCCGGTGGGAGGTCGGCAACTGGCAGAACCCCGACGCCTGGACGTACTCCCCGTACCCCACCGGCGGCCAGATCCTCCGCTGCAACTCCCTCAACAACGCCGGCAACTACTGCAACCCGACCGGCGACCGGCTGATCACGGCCACCCACCGGTCGAACGGGGTCCGGCCCATGTACGCCTACCAGTCCTTCATGGAGAAGCAGGTGCCGGTGCTGTGGCTGCCCTCGCCGGACGCCCAGCTGAGCGCCGTCAAGACGACGCTGAAGGGCGTCGTGCAGGGACCGCTCCTCTACCTCGGCACCCAGTACTGGTCGATCGGAGGGTAGGAGGGCGCGGGCCGGGGGTTGGGGGCGGACGACGCCCCGCCTCCCCGGGCCCGCGTCAGTCGCCCGCGATCGCCGCCAGCCCGGCCGCCAGCACCAGCCGGTTCAGCTCCGGCAGTCGTTCCGCGCACAGCCGCTCCAGGTCGGCGAGGGCCAGGTCGGCGCGTCCCTCAAGCTCCCGGAAGACCTGCTCCGCCTGGCGGGTGGGGCCGTCGTCGCTGCTGGCGACGACGTCGGGGAGGGCCGCCAGCTTGTAGTCGAGCCCCACCGGGTGCTCCATGCTCTCGATCTCGTGCTGCATCCGGGGCTGGGTGAGGCGGGCCTCGACCGCGGTGGCCGCCTCCACCAGCGCCGTCAGCTGGTCGCGCACCGCCGCGGGGAGCTCCCCGCGGCCGAGCCAGCCGGCCGCCCCCTGGCGGAGGCGCTGGATGCGGGCGAGGCCGAAGTTGAGCCGTGCCTGGGTCGCCTGGATCGCCAGCAGCAGCTCCGCCTGACGGGCGAGGTCCTGGTCCGACGCCAAGGAGCCGGGATCCTTGCGCACCTCGACGGCACCGGTGGCGACGGCTCCCCCCGCCCGCAGCTCGACCGTGTACCGTCCCGGGGCCACCAGCGGTCCCTCCTCGGTGGACGAGCGGTCGTCCTCGTCTGGATGCTCGGCGCGCAGCCCGGGGCTCTCCAGGTGCAGCCCCGGGTGGCGCAGGTTCCAGGTGAAGGCGTGGCCGCCCGCCGTCGCCGGCACCACCCGCAGGCGGTTGCGCTCACAGTCGGGCACCGACCCCGGCTCGGGCCGCACCCCCTGGAACCGGACGACCTCGGCGCCGGCGGCGTCGCGCACGGTGAGGGAGATCGACTCCGGCGCCACCGCTTCCCCCAGCCAGTACCGGCAGGTGCACCCGCTGGGCGGGTTGGCGCCGGCGCCGAGGACGCGGACCTCGTGCGCGCCGTCGGGTCGGCGGACCGCCTCGAACGCGCCCACGCTGCCGAGGTAGTGGAGGCCGGGCTCGACCGACGCCCCACCCTCGGGCGCCGGGTAGCGGTGGACCACCGGCGGCACCACCAGGGTCAGCGGCGACCCCGCCCATGCCGGGGTCCAGCTCCGGAGCGGGGTGAGGTCGTCGAGGATCCAGAAGCCGCGCCCGTGGCTGGCGGCGACCAGGTCCTGCCCCTTGACGACCAGGTCGTACACCGGCACCGCGGGCAGGTTCAGCTGCAGCGGCTCCCAGCGGCCGCCGTCGTCGAAGGACACGTAGGGGCCGGCCTCGGTGCCGCAGAAGAGGAGCCCCGGCCGCCCCGGGTCGGAGCGGACCACGCGGCAGAAGTGGTGGTCCAGGATCCCCACGGTGATCGCGGTCCAGCTGCGGCCGCCGTCGGTGGTGCGGAAGAGGTAGGGGCGGCGGTCCTGGAGCCGGTAGCGGTTGGCCGCGACGTAGGCGGTGTCGGCGTCGTGGGGGGACGGCTCCACCGCCGCCACCCACGTCCACTCGGGCAGGTCGGGCGGGGTCACGTCCTCCCAGCTCCCGCCGCCGTCGCGGGAGACCTGGACCCGGCCGTCGTCCGTCCCCACCCAGAGGAGGCCGGCCCGCAGCGGCGACTCCGCCAGGCTGGCGATGGTGCAGTAGACCTCGGCCCCCGAGGTGTCGAGGGTGATCGGGCCGCCGGAGGCCGCCAACCGCTCGGAGTCGTTGCGGGTCAGGTCCGGGCTGATCGCCTCCCAGCTCTGGCCCTGGTCCAACGACCGGAAGACGCGCTCGCCGGCGGTGTAGAGGACCTGGGGGTCGTGGGGGGAGTGCCCCACCGGGAAGGTCCAGGGGAAGCGGTGGCGCCAGGTCCGGGGGTCCTCGCCGTAGCCCGACTCCGGCCACACCGTGATCTTGCGGGAGCGGCCGGTGCGGTGGTCGTAGCGCAGCAGCGGACCGCCGCCGCCGCCGGAGCTGCCCACCGCGCCGCAGTACACGATGTCGTCGTCGCGGGGATCGACCGCGATGAAGCCGGACTCCCCGTGCCCGACCATCTCGCACTCCTCCCACAGGATGGCTCCGTGCCGGCTCCGGCTGGGCACCCGGATGGCGGAGTTGTCCTGCTGGGTTCCGTAGACCCGGTAGGGGAAGTGGTCGTCGACCGCCACCCGGTAGAACTGGCCGGTGGGCTGGTTGTAGACGGTGGAGAAGCTGGCTCCGGCGTTGAAGGAGACGCAGGCCCCGCCGTCGTTGCCCTCGATCATCCGGCGGGGGTCGGTGGGGTCGATCCACAGGTCGTGGTTGTCGCCGTGGGGGGTGCCGATCCGGCTCCAGCCGCGGCCGCCGTCGATGGAGCGCCAGAGGTCGTAGTCGAGGGCGTAGAGCGTCTCCGGGTCCGCCGGGTCGGGGACCAGGTGGCAGTAGTACCAGGGACGGCCGAGGATCCCCTTCTCGGTGGAGACTCGCTCCCAGGTGTCGCCGCCGTCGTCGCTGCGGTAGCAGCCGCCCTGCCCCTCCGCGGCCTCGACGACGGCGTAGACGCGGCCGGCCCGGGCGGGGGCGCCGCAGACCCCCATCCGCCCCCGCAGGGCGGTGGGGAAGCCCGGCCGCCCGGTCAGCTCCTGCCAGCTGTCGCCGCCGTCGGTGGTCCGGTACAGGCTGCTCTCCGGGCCCCCCGACTCCAGCCCCCACGGCCGCCGGATCGCCTGCCAGAGGGCGGCGTAGAGGATGCGGGGGTTGGCCGGGTCGAGCCAGAGGTCGCAGGCGCCCGTCTGCTGGTGGCGGAAGAGCACCTGCTCCCAGCTGCGGCCCCCGTCGGTGGTGCGGTAGACTCCGCGGTCGGGCCCCGGCCCGAAGATGTCGCCGAGCGCGGCCACATAGGCACGCTCGGGGTCGTCCGGCGCCACCCGCACCCGGGCGATGTGGCGGGTGGCGTCGAGGCCGCGAGGGGACCAGCTGCGGCCGCCGTCGGTCGAGCGGTACACGCCGTCCCCGGCGATGACGTCGTTGCGGACGCAGGCCTCGCCGGTCCCGGCGTAGATCACGTTGCGGTCCGAGGGCGCCACCGCCAGCGCGCCCACCGGCGCGGTCCGGAAGAAGGGGTCGCTGACGTTGCGCCAGGTGGTGCCGGCGTCGTCGGTCTTCCAGACCCCGCCGCCGCAGGCCCCGAGATAGAAGGTCGCACGGTCGACGGGGTCGCCGGCGACCGCCACCACCCGCCCCCCCCGGGAGGGCCCGATGTTGCGCCAGCGGAGGGGGTCAGCCCACATCGGTCCCGTGCCCATCGCCACCTCCTCCCCGCCGCCCCGGACGGGTCCACCGGCCCTCGCCGCGGCCACGAGACCGCGGCCCGGGCGCCCCCCGGGCGGCGGCGCCGGCCCAGTCTATCGAGCCCGGCGGGAGCGCCCCCCGCCCCTCGGCCAGCCGCCGCGCGCCGCGGCCGACCCGGAGGGCTGCCGACCCGCCGCTATCCTCGGGTGATGACGCCCGAGACCCGCCCAGCCCCCGGCCCGCCCCGGCGCGGTCCGCTGCCGGCATGACGGCCCGCCTCCGCCCGCCCCGGCTGGCGCCGGGGGGCCGGCTCGGCCTGGTCTCGCCCAGCAGCCCCACCCTGGAGCCGTCGGTGACGAGCCGGGGGGCGGCGGAGCTGCACCGGCTCGGCTTCAGCACCGAGCTGGCGGCCCACGCCGAGTGCGCCTACGGCTACCTCGCCGGCCAGGACCGCGACCGTGCCGACGACCTCCTCACCATGCTGGAGCGCCCCGACATCGACGGGGTGATCTGCGTGCGGGGGGGCTGCGGCGCCCTCCGCACCGCGATGGCGATGGACCCGGGGAGGCTCCAGCGCCTGCGGGATCGGCCGCCCAAGGTGTTCGTCGGCTACTCCGACATCACCGTCATCCACGCGCTGATCGAGCGCACCCTGGGCTGGGCCACCTTCTACGGCCCGATGGTGATCTCGTGGGCCCGCCCGACCGACTACCTCCGCACCGGATGGCGGCGGGCGCTGATGGAGACCACGCCCTTCCCGATCGACCCGGACCCCGACGACCCCTACGTCGAGACGCTGGTCCCGGGGGTGGCCGAGGGCGAGGTCGCGGGCGGCTGCCTCACCCTGCTCGCCGCCCTGGTGGGCACCCCCTGGGAGCCCGAGCTCGGGGGCCGGATCGTCTTCTTCGAGGATGTCGAGGAGGACCCCTACCGGATCGAGCGGCTCCTCAGCCAGCTGATTGCCGCCGGCCGTCTCGACCACTGCGCCGGCATCGTCGTCGGCGAGCACGCGAACTGCGGTCCCCGCCAGCCGGGGCCGACCATCGGCCTGGAGCAGGTCTTCCGCGACCTCCTCCTGCCGCTCGGCGTTCCCACCCTCTACCACCTCCCCCTGGGTCACGGGCGCCAGCTCGCCACCCTGCCGTTGGGCGCTCCCGCCCGCCTCGACGCCACCCAGGGGACCCTGACGGTGCTGGAGAGCGGGGTCGTCTGAGCCCGCGCCCGGCGGCGGCGCCGGGCTTGACCGGGACCCCGCCCGCGTCCAGACTCGAGCCACCGCAGCGGTAGTCGAGGAGGGCCGCGACATGCTCGGGGCGATCGGCCGGTCGGGTCACGCCAGGGGTGCGCGCCCGAGCCCGCCCGGCCGCTCTGCCCGCGCGGCGGGCAGGGTGTGGCCACGGCACCAGCCTCGGCTCCTCGCCGCGGGCATCCTGGCAGCGGTCGTCGCCGGGTGGGGCGCGGCGGCATCCGCCCAGGCGGCCGAGCCCACCGGGGCGACTCCGGCGGCGGAGGTCGGGTTCGTCACCGGCCAGTACGCGTTCGCCCTGCGGGAGACCACCCAGATGGTGCAGGAGGCGTACCGGGACCTCTCCGCCACATCGGGCCGGACCATCGCCCGCCGGCTGTGGGAGCGGATCGGCCTGGGGTCGACCGCGGCCACCATCTCCGCGGTCTACGCCGCGACCTATCGATCGCAGCTCCTGCCGGCCCTGGCCGAGTCGAGCATCGGCCTGGCCGCCGTCACCGGCGCCTCGCCGGCGCTGGCGGCCCGGGTTCGCGCCCTCGTCGCCTTCGACCGGCGCCTCGCCGGCGGCCTCCGCGGGCTGACCGCCGTGACGGAGGCCGAGCCCGCCTTCGTCGGCCGTCTCGATGCCCTGCTCCGCGACGGCCTGCCCCTCGAGGGGGCGAGCCTCACCATCCCGGTGGCGCCCGATGCCGGTGCGGTCCGCCCGACCGCCGCCGCCGCGAGCCGGCCGGTTCGGGAAGACGTCTCAGGCGGGTACACCGCCCAGCTCGACCCGCTCGGCCCTCGCCGGCCGGTGCGGGTGAGCCTCGTGGTCCCGACCGTGCGCTGCCCCAGGGGTCGGGCCCGGCCGGTGCTGCAGGTCGGCGTCCAGCTCTCCGGCTGGACCGCCGCGGCGGCGGCCGTCCAGTCCCTGGTGGTCGTCGCCTGCAGCGGGGGCCGCGCCACCGTGTCCAGCTCGGTCGCCCTCCCCGCCGGTCGGGCGATCCATCCCGGTGACCATGTGACCCTCACCGTCGTGCCCGGCGCCCGCCGCTCCCAGGTGTCGCTCGACGACACCACCCGCGCCGTCCGCCGGTCGCAGGCGGCGGTGGGCATCGCCCCGGACGCGGCCTCCGTCGGCGTCGAGGCGGCCCTCGCGGCCACCATCTCCGTGCAGCCCGGGACCGCGCCGGGCCAGACCGGCCCCGGCACCATCTCGGCCGGGTACCTCGGCGTGCCCCGCTTCTCGCCGGTGGTGTTCACCGCCTGCACCATCGGCCCGGCCCCGCTGAGCGCCTTCGCGCCCGCGGGCGACGACCTCACGACCGCTGCGGGGAGGCAGGAGGTCGCGACCGGCCGGCTCGTCGGGGGCCGGTTCGCGATGACCTTCGTGGGCTGATCCGGCCGCCCGTCGCCCGGCGGGGCCGGCAGGATCCCCGGGCCGCGGCCCGGTGCCCGGGGGCCGCCCCACCGGCTGCGGCACGCTCGCCGGCCCCCGGTGTCGAGAGGCTCCGTCGTGCTGGTGGCGGCGCCCGGTCGCGGTCCGGAGCGGAAAGGAGCCGCCCGCTGCGGCGCCGGCCCGGCCCTGGTAGGCTTGCGGAACATGCGTTCGGCCCACCGCTCGCCGCCGCCCGCCAGACCGCGCCGGGGCGGGCTCTCCGGGCGGCCGTCCCCGGCGGAGGCCCCACCGTCGTCCCAGGTACGCTACGCCGCGGTGGGACAGGACATTCTCTCGATCCGGGGCGCCCGCGAGCACAACCTCAAGGGGGTGGACCTCGACCTGCCCCGCAACCGGCTGACCGTCTTCACCGGACTCTCCGGGTCGGGCAAGTCGTCGCTGGCCTTCGACACGATCTACGCCGAGGGGCAGCGCCGCTACGTCGAGTCGCTCTCCGCCTATGCCCGCCAGTTCCTGGGCCAGATGGAGAAGCCGGACGTCGACCACATCGACGGGCTCTCCCCGGCGATCTCGATCGACCAGAAGGGAGCGGGCCGCAATCCCCGGTCGACGGTGGGGACGGTGACCGAGGTCTACGACTACCTCCGCCTCCTCTACGCGCGGGTCGGCCATCCCCACTGCCCCCGCTGCGGCCGGGAGATCAGCCGCCAGACCACCGAGCAGATCGCCGACCAGGTGGCCCGGCTCGAGCCCGGGACCCGGCTCCTGGTCACGGCCCCGACCGTCCGGGGTCGCAAGGGCGAGCACCAGGCGGCGATCGAGCAGGCCCGCACGCTGGGCTACGTGCGCGCGCGGATCGACGGGCGCGTCTACGAGCTCGACCAGCCGCCCACACTCGACAAGCGGTTCAAGCACGACGTGGAGGTGGTGGTGGACCGCCTGGTGCTCGGTGCGGACGTCCTGCCCCGTCTGCGCGAGGCGGTGGAGCAGGCGGCGAGCCTCACCGGCGGCACCGTCCTCATCCTCCCGGCCGACGGCCCGGCCGACGGCTCGGGCGGTCAAGACGAGATGCTGTTCTCGCAGCAGTTCGCCTGCGTCGTGGACGGGATCTCGATGGAGGAGCCGGCCCCCCGCAACTTCTCCTTCAACAACCCCCACGGCGCCTGCCCGGGCTGCACCGGGCTGGGGGCCCGCCTGGAGGTCGACCCCGGTGCCGTCGTCACCGACCCCGACCGCTCCCTCGGCGAGGGGGTCCTCGGGGGCTGGAGCCGCGGTCCCTCCCAGCAGTGGCTGATGGAGCTGGTGCTGGCGGTGGCCCGGGCCGAGCGCATCCCGGTCAACCGCCCCTGGCGGCGGCTGACCCGGGCGCAGCGGGACCGGCTCCTCTACGGCCTCGACCCCGGCGACACGGTGCGGATGCGCTTCACCACCCGCAGCGGTCGGGTCCACACCTTCAACGCCCGCTTCGAGGGGGTGATCCCCAACCTGGAGCGCCGCTACCGCGAGACCGAGTCGGAGCAGGTGAAGTCCGACATCGAGCGCCTCATGCTGCAGCGGCCGTGCCCGGACTGCCAGGGACGGCGGCTGAAGCCGGAGTTCCTGGCGGTGACGGTGGGCGGGACCGGGATCATGGACGCCTGCGCCCTGCCGGTCGACCGGGCGCTCGCCACCATCGACGGCTGGCGGCTGAGCGAGCGCGAGCAGCTGATCGCCCGCCAGATCCTCAAGGAGATCCGGGAGCGGCTCGGGTTCCTCCAGGACGTGGGCCTGCAGTACCTCACCCTGGACCGTGCCGCGGCCTCGCTGTCGGGCGGGGAGGCCCAGCGGATCCGGCTCGCCACCCAGATCGGCAGCCGCCTCACCGGCGTCCTGTACGTGCTCGACGAGCCCAGCATCGGGCTGCACCAGCGCGACAATGCCAAGCTGCTGCGCACCCTCCGCCAGCTGCGGGACCTCGGCAACACCCTCATCGTCGTCGAGCACGACGAGGAGACGATCCGCAGCGCCGACTATGTCGTCGACATCGGTCCGGGGGCCGGCGAGCACGGCGGCGAGGTGGTGGTGGCGGGGACGCTCGCGACCGTGCTCGCCCACCCCACCTCGCCCACCGCCCTGTACCTCCGCGGCGAGCGCCAGATCCCCGTCCCCTGCCGGCGGACGCCGGATCCGCGCCGCCAGCTGGTGGTGCGCGGTGCCCGGGCCAACAACCTGCAGGGGATCGACGCCGCCTTCCCGCTGGGCTGCCTGGTGGGGGTGGCCGGGGTCAGCGGCTCGGGCAAGAGCAGCCTCGTCAACGACATCCTGTACCGCCGCCTGGCCCAGGTCTTCTTCCGAGCCCGGGAACGCCCCGGCACCCACACCGGGATCGACGGCCTCCAGCACCTCGACAAGGTGGTGAGCGTCGACCAGGCCCCGATCGGCCGCACCCCCCGCAGCAATCCCGCCACCTACACCGGGCTCTTCACCCCGGTGCGGGAGCTGTTCAGCCAGATGCCGGAGGCCAAGGTCCGCGGCTACCGGCCGGGGCGGTTCTCCTTCAACGTCAAGGGCGGGCGCTGCGAGGGCTGCCAGGGCGACGGGGTGCTCAAGATCGAGATGCACTTCCTGCCCGACATCTACGTCACCTGCGACGTCTGCAAGGGCCGCCGCTACAACCAGGAGGCGCTGGCGGTCCAGTTCCGGGGCCACTCCATCGCCGACGTGCTGGCGATGTCGGTGGACGAGGCGCTCCAGCTCTTCGCCAACCAGCCCGCCATCGCCCGCAAGCTGGCGACCCTGGCCGACGTCGGCCTGGGCTACATCCGCCTGGGCCAGCCGGCGACCCAGCTCAGCGGGGGAGAGGCCCAGCGGGTCAAGCTGGCGACCGAGCTGTCCCGGCGGGGCACCGGACGCACCCTCTACATCCTCGACGAGCCCACCACCGGCCTCCACTTCGCCGACGTCGAGAAGCTGCTGCAGGTGCTGCACCGGCTGGTCGACCAGGGCAACACGGTGGTGGTGATCGAGCACAACCTCGACGTGCTCAAGGCGGCCGACTGGGTCCTCGACCTGGGCCCGGAGGGGGGCGACGGGGGTGGGACGATCGTCGCCGAGGGCACTCCGGAGGCCCTGGCGGAGGACCCGCGCTCGGTGACCGGCCAGTACCTGGCCCCGGTCCTGGCCGCGGCGTCCGCGCCCGCTGTCCCCGCCGCCAGCTGACCGGGCCGTGTCCGACGGTCCGACCCGCTCCGACGCCCCGCCGCCGGGCCCGCGAATCCTGGCGGGCTGGCAGCGGCTGGGGTGCCTGGCCGGGGTGGCGGCGATCGGCCTCCTCTTCCTCGTCGTGGTGGGCCTGGCCCTGCTGAGCCTCCTCCACCGCGGCTGAGCGGTGGTGCGACCGCGGCCCGCCGCGGCCGGAGGGAGGCGCGCCGCCGCGGTGCGCCAGACTGGGTGACGATGCCACCCGAGCCCGCCGACGCGGATCGCGGCGATGCGGCCGCGGGCACCTCCCTGCTGGCCCGTCGCCAGCTCCTCGCCGCCCGCCTGGCCGCGGCCCCCGAGGGGCCGGGCGTGTACGTGTTCCGGGACCGGGCCGGGCGGGTGCTCTACGTCGGCAAGTCACAGGTGCTGCGGTCCCGGCTGCGCTCGTACTTCACCGCGATCGCCGCCCACCCGCGCCGGACCCAGCGGCTGGTGGCGGAGGCCACCGACTTCGCGGTGATCCCGTGCGCCAGCTCCCGGGAGGCGCTGATCCTCGAGAACACCCTGATCAAGCGACACCACCCCCGCTTCAACGTGCGGCTGAAGGACGACAAGGCCTACCTGTACTTCCGCCTGCCCCAGCCGCCCGCGCCCGCCGCCGCGGCCGCCACCGAGCCCGAGCAGCGCCTGCGCCAGTTCCCGCGGCCGGGCTACACCCGGCGCCTCGGCCAGGACGGCGCCCGCTACTTCGGGCCCCACACCGACGCCGGCGCCCTGCGCACCACGGTGCGGCAGCTGCGCACCATCTTCCCCTTCCGCGGCTGCGGCGACAGTCAGTTCCGCCGGGGCCGGATCTGCCTCGACTACCACCTCGGGCTGTGCCTCGGACCCTGCGAGGACCGGGTCGCCCCGGCCGCCTATGCCGAGCTGCTCGACGAGGTGGCCCAGTTCATGGGCGGCCGGACCGGCCCGGTCGTGCGCCGGCTGCGCCGGGAGATGGCCGAGGCCAGCCACGCCCTCGACTTCGAGCGCGCCGGCCGCCTCCGCGACCGCCTCCGCGCGGCGGAGCGCCTGGAGGAGCGCCAGGTGGTGGCGGGGCCGGGCGGCGACGCGGACTGCCTCGGCTTCGCCCAGTCCGGATCCCAGGGGATGGCCGCCATCCTCACCGTCCGCCAGGGCCGACTGCTGGGGCTGGAGACCCACGCCCTGGAGGGACTCGGCGGCGTGGAGCCCGCAGACGCGCTCCAGAGCTTCGTCGGTCAGCACTACGCCAGGGCGACACGGGTGCCCGCCACCATCCTGGTCCCGTTCCCGCTGCCGGACGTGGAGCTGCTGACCGCGGTCCTGACCGAGCAGCGGGGCGGCCCGGTGCGGCTGCGGACCCCGCTCCGGGGGGCGCTGCGCGAGCTGATGGCGCGGGCGGCCCAGGCCGCCGCCACCGCCCAGGGACAGGCCCAGGTGGCGGCCGACTACGATGCCGCCCGCACCGCCGGCCTGCTGGAGGACCTCGGCCGGCGGCTCGGCCTGGCGGCGCCGCCGGCTCGGATCGAGGGCTACGACATCAGCAACACCATGGGCACCAGCAGCGTCGGCTCGATGGTCGTCTTCGAGGGCGGGCGGCCCCGGCCCGCCCACTACCGGATCTTCAACATCCAGACCGTCACCGGGGCCAACGACGTCGCCAGCCTGCAGGAGGTGGTGCGCCGGCGCTTCCGCCACCTCGCCCAGGACCGGGGGGCGGCTGCCGACCCCGGCCGTGAGGCGACCGCCGGCGGCCTCGAGGGCGAGGGGGGGGCGGACCCCAGCTTCGGGGTCCTCCCCGACCTCGTCATCGTGGACGGCGGCCGGGGCCAGGTGAACGCGGCCGCCCTGGTGCTGGCCGAGCTCGGGCTCGAGGACCTCGCGCTGTTCGGGCTGGCCAAGCGGCTGGAGGAGGTGATCCCGCCGGGACGGGGGGAGCCGATCCGGGTGCCGGTGGACAGCGACACCCTCTTCCTGCTCCAGCGGCTCCGGGACGAGGCCCACCGGTTCGCCATCACCCGCCACCGCGCCCGCCGCACCCGCGCCGCGCGGGCGAGCCGCCTGGACGGCATCCGCGGCCTCGGCCCCAAGCGGCGCCGGGCGCTCCTGCGCCAGTTCGGCTCGGTCGACGCGCTCCGCCTCGCCACCGTCGACGACCTGACGGCGGTCCCCGGGGTCACCCGATCGGTGGCCCTCGCCATCAAGGAGGTGCTGTGAGGGAGATGCCGCCGGCGGCCCCCGTCCGGCTCGCCGTGACCGGCCCCCCCGGGAGCGGCGCGAGCCGGGTCGCCGCCGCCCTGCTCCGGGCCGGGGTGGCCGCCCACGGGAGCTGGACCAGCGAGGGCGCCGCCGCGGACGCAAGGCGGCTCGCCGACGCCAGCCTCGCCGCCGAGGCGACCGAGCTGCGGGTGGCCCTCGACGCCGACGACGGCGCCTGCCTGCGGCGCTGGGGACGGTGGGGCGACTCGCCGCGGCCGACCGGAGATGGGGCGGCCCTGGGCGCGCTCCGCGAGCGCCGCTCGCGTCTGGGCCCCGCGCGCACCCGCGCCCAGCTGGTGCTGGACACCTCGGCGCTGGAGCTGGCCACGGTGCGGCGGCGGGCGCTCCGGCTGGTGGCGCAGGTGGCCGGGCTGGGGCCGGGGCAGGCCCCGCTGCTGGTGGCGGAGTCGTTCGCCTACCGTTCCGGGGTCCCCGCCGACATCGACTGGTGCATCGACACCCGCTGCCTTCGCAACCCCTACTGGGAGCCGTCGCTGCGGGCGCTCACCGGTCGCGACGCCGCCGTCCGCGCCTACGTGCTGGGGCAGCCCGCGGCGGGGAGCCTGCTGGCCGCGCTCGGGTCCGCGCTGGCGGTCCTGCGGCCCGAGTACGCCGCCCGCGGACGTCCGGTCCTGCGGGTCGCCTTCGGCTGCACCGGCGGCCGGCACCGGTCGGTGGCGATGGCCCGCGCCGCCGCCCGCCGCTGGCGGCGCCGGGGCTGGCCGGTCCTCATCTGGGACCGCGACTGCGGCTGACGCGGGGCCGCGGGGCGGGGGAGCAGCCCCGACCGGACCGGTGCCGCCCGGATGCCTTTGTATGATGGACGCGAGGCGGGGTGGGGGACCGCGCCGGACGCTGGAGGGACGCACGGTGGCCGTGCGGGTCGGGATCAACGGCTTCGGCCGGATCGGGCGCAACGTCTTCCGAGCCGCCCGGGGCGCGGACGACCTCCAGATCGTCGCGGTCAACGACGTCACCGCGCCCGCGACCCTGGCCCACCTCCTCCGCCACGACTCGGTCCTCGGCGGCTATCCCGGCGCCGTCGGGCTGGAGGGCGACCGCCTCCAGGTCGACGGCCGGCCGGTGCGGGTCTTCGCCGAGCGCGAGGTGGGCCAGGTCCCCTGGGGCGAGCTCGGGGTGGCGATCGTCCTGGAGGCCTCCGGCCGCTTCACCGACGCCACCGTGGCCCGGGCGCACATCGATCGCGGGGGCGCCCACACCGTCATCATCACCGCGCCCGCCACCCACGAGGACCTCACCGTGTGCCTGGGGGTCAACCAGGCCGCCTACGACCCGGAGCGCCACCGGGTCCTCTCCAACGCCTCGTGCACCACCAACTGCCTCGCCCCGGTGGCCAAGGTCCTCCACGAGACCTTCGGGCTCGAGGCCGGGCTGATGACCGCGGTCCACGCCTACACCAACGACCAGGTGCTCCTCGACGGCCCCCATCCGGACCTCCGGCGGGCCCGGGCGGCCGGCCTGTCCATCATCCCCACCACCACCGGCGCCGCCCAGGCGATCGCGCTGGTCCTCCCCGAGCTCGCCGGCCGCCTCCACGGGTATGCGCTGCGGGTGCCGGTGGCGAACGTCTCGCTGGTCGACCTCACCGCGACCCTCACCCGGCCGGCCACCGAGGGCGCCGTCAACCAGGCCCTCCGGTCGGCGGCCGAGGGGCCGCTCCTCGGCATCCTCGGGGTCAGCGACGAGCCCCTGGTCTCCGCCGACTTCCGCGGCGACCCCCGCTCGTCGATCGTCGACCTGGCCTCCACCATGACCGTCGGCGACCGCCTGATCAAGGTGCTCAGCTGGTACGACAACGAGTGGGGCTACTCCTGCCGGGTCGTGGAGCTGGCCCGGCTGGTGGCCTCGCGGCTGCCGGCGGCCGAGCCGGCAGCGGGCCGCTGACGGTGGCCCCGGCCCCGCCGCCCCGCCGCGCCGCCGGGCTCGACGACGTGGAGGTGGCGGGGCGGCTGGTCCTGGTGCGGGTGGACTTCAACGTGCCGGTCTGCCCCGACGGCACCCTCCGGGACGACACCCGGATCCGGGGGTCGCTGGCGACCGTCGCGGAGCTCCGCCGCCGGGGAGCCCGGACCGTGCTCCTCACCCATCTCGGCCGACCCCACGGCACCGTCGACCCGGCGCTCGCGGTGGCGCCGCTGGCACGGCGGCTGGCCCAGCTCCTGGGCGCGCCGGTCGCCACCGCGCCCGACTGTGTCGGCCCCGCGGTCCAGGCCCAGGTGGCGCGGCTTCGGCCGGGCGAGGTCCTGCTGCTGGAGAACCTGCGCTTCCACGCCGGCGAGGAGGCCAACGATCCCGCCTTCGCCGACGCCCTCGCCGGCCTCGGCGACCTGTTCGTCAACGACGCCTTCGGGACCGCCCACCGTGCCCACGCCTCCACCGTCGGGGTGGCGGAGCGGCTGCCGGCGGTCGCCGGGCGGCTGATGGCGCGCGAGCTGGACCAGCTCGGGGCCCTCTTCGCCGACCCCGCCCGCCCGCTGGTGGCGGTGGTCGGCGGCAGCAAGCTCACCACCAAGCTCGCCTTCCTCACCAGCCTGGTCGAGCGGGTGGACGCCCTCTGCCTCGGGGGTGCGATGGCCTCCACCTTCATCGTCGCCGCCGGGGCCGGGGTGGGCACCTCGCACACCGAGGTCGACGCCGTCGACCAGGCGTCAGACCTGGTCCGCTACGCCGCCGACCACCGGGTGGACCTGCGCCTGCCCGTCGACGTGGTGGTCGCCCCCGACCCCAAGGCGGCCCGGTCGACGATCGGCATCTGCGACGTGCGGGCCATCCCCCCGGACCAGATGCTCCTCGACATCGGCCCGAGGACCGTCGCCAGCTGGCGACCCCTCCTCGCTGGCGCCGGCACCGTGGTCTGGAACGGTCCCCTCGGGCTGTACGAGCGGGAGGAGTTCGCGGCCGGCACCGGGGGGGTGGCCGAGGCGATCCTGGCCAGCCGGGCCACCACCGTGATCGCGGGGGGGGACCTCGCCGCGGCGCTCCACCAGCAGGGGCTGCTCGCCCGCTTCGACCACGTCAGCACCGGCGGCGGGGCCACCCTGGAGTTCCTGGAGGGCCGGGTGCTGCCGGGCGTCGCCGCCCTCCTGCGGGTGGGCGACCCCTCCCTCACCGCGCCGGCGCCGGCGACCCCGGCCGGGACGCCCCGAACCTCGGCCCGCTGATGGCGCGGCGACGCCTGGTGGCGGGCAACTGGAAGATGCACACCGGCGTCGCCGAGGCCCTCGCCCTGGCGGACGCGATCCGGGCCGGGCTCCCGGCCCAGCCGCCCTGCGACATCCTCCTGCTGCCGCCGTTCATCAGCCTGTGGGCGGTCGGACGCCGCCTCGCCGGCGACGCCCGCCTCCAGCTGGGCGCGCAGAACATGCACTGGGCGCAGCCCGGCCCCCACACCGGCGAGATCGCGGCGGCGATGCTGACCGACCTCTGCACCCACGTCCTGCTGGGCCACAGCGAGCGGCGACAGGAGTTCGGCGAGACCGACGCCGTCGTCCACCGCAAGGTGGAGTCCGCCCTCACCTGCGGCCTGCTCCCGATCGTGGCGGTGGGGGAGACCCTGGCGGAGCACGAGGCCGGCCGAGCCGGCCAGGTGGTGCGGGCCCAGATCGGGGCCGCCGTCGGGGGCCTCTCCGAGGACGAGGCCGCCCGGTGCACCGTCGCGTACGAGCCGCGGTGGGCGATCGGCACCGGCCGGGCGGCGTCGGTCGAGGACGCCGTCGCCGCCGGCGCGGCCATCCGGGGCGAGCTCCGGGAGCAGGTCGGCCCGGTGGCGGAGACGGTCCGGATCCTCTACGGCGGCAGCGTCGACGAGACCAACGCGGCGGCGTTCTTCGCCGCCCCGGCGATCGACGGAGCCCTGGTCGGGGGCGCCAGCCTGCGACCCGACGCCTTCTGCGCCATCGTCCGGGCCGCCGGGCCGGCGGGCTGATGGGGGCGGCCGCCGCACCGCCGACCGGGCCCATCGTCCCGGCCGTCCTCTGCATCGCGGACGGGTGGGGCGAGGCCGAGCCCGGGCCCGGCAACGCGATCCGCCTCGCCCGGACCCCCCACCTCGACGCCCTCCGGAGACGGGCGCAGGCGACCGTGCTGGCGGCCCACGGCGGCGCGGTGGGACTGCCCTGTGGCCAGCAGGGAAACTCCGAGGTCGGCCACCTCACCATCGGCGCCGGCCGGGTGGTCCCCCAGGACCTGACCCGGATCAGCGCCGCCATCGCCGACGGCAGCTTCTTCGCCAACCCGGCCCTGGTGGGGGCGGTCAGCGGCGCCCGCGACCGGGGTCGGGCGGTGCACGTCCTGGGCCTGGTCTCCCCGGGCGGGGTGCACAGCCACTCCGACCACCTCCTGGCGATCTTCGCGCTGTGCCGGCGGCTGGGGTCCTCCGACTGCCACCTCCACGCGTTCCTCGACGGCCGCGACACCCCCCCCGTCAGCGGCGCCGCGTTCCTGGAGGAGGTGCTGGCTCGGCTCGCCGCCCTGGGCACGGGGACGCTCGCCAGCGTCGGCGGCCGCTACTTCGCGATGGACCGCGACCAGCGCTGGGACCGGACCGCCCGCGCCTATGCGGTGATCACCGGGAGCGGGGGGCCCGTCACCGAGGATCCCATCGCCTACGTGCGGGCGCAGAACGCGGCCGGGGTAGGGGACGAGTTCGTGCCCCCGGCCCGGGTCGCCGCCGGGGGCCATCCACCCGTCCGGCTGCTCCCCGGCGACACCGTGATCCACGCCAACTTCCGACCCGACCGCGCCCGCCAGCTCACCCATGCCCTCGTCGACGAGCGCTTCGACGCCTTCCCCCGCGGCTCCCTGGTGGCGGGGCTCCAGGTGGTGACGCTCACCCCCTACGAGCGGGACCTGGCGGTGGCGGCGTTCGCCAAGCCCGACGTGGCGGACACCCTGGGCGCCACCGTGGCCGGGCACGGGCTGACCCAGTTCCACGTCGCCGAGACCGAGAAGTACGCCCACGTCACCTACTTCGTCAACGGCGGCCGGGAGCGGCCGCTCCCGGGCGAGGAGCGTCTCCTCGTCCCCTCGCCCCGCGTCGCCACCTACGACCTGGAGCCGGAGATGGGCGCCGCCGCGATCACCAGGGCGGTGGTGGCACGGGTGCGGGCGAGGCGCGACGCCCTGGTGATCGTCAACTTCGCCAACGGCGACATGGTCGGCCACACCGGCGACCTCGACGCCACCGTCCGGGCGGTGGAGGCGGTCGACCGCGGGGTGGGGGCGATCGCCGCGGCCGCCAGCGCCGGCGGCTTCGTCCTCTGCTTCACCGCCGACCACGGCAATGCCGAGGCCATGCTGGACCCCGCGACCGGAGGCCCCCGCACCGCCCACACCACCAGCCCGGTCCCGCTCCTCCTCGCCCTCCCCGGCCGGGGCGCAGCCGGTGCACGAACGCTCGCCGCCGGTGGCGCGCTCCAGGACGTGGCGCCCACCCTGCTGCAGGCGATGGGCCTCTCCGCGCCGGCGGCGATGACCGGACGCGACCTGCGCGGGTAGGGGGGCCCGTCCGGTCCGGCTGGCGGGTGGACGCCTCCCCGCCGCCATCACCCGCCGTCCGCGGGCGTCCCCCCATCGTGCGCCTGCGTACAGTGGGCCGGTGCCCCGCCATCGCACCCGACCCACCCGACTGCCGCCCGGCCACCGCCGCGGCCGTCGTCGGCGCCCGGCCGAGGGAGACGATCTCGGGCCGCCGGTCGGGACGGTGGCGATCGTGGGACGCCCCAACGTGGGCAAGTCGACCCTGTTCAACCGGCTCCTCGGCCGCCGTCAGGCGATCGTCTCGCCCCAGGCCGGGCTCACCCGCGACCGCCTCGCCGGAACGGTGGAGTGGGGGCGGGCACGGTTCACGGTGATCGACACCGCGGGGCTGGACCCCGAGGACCACCGCGGAGCTGCCGACGACCTCGCCGCCAACACCCTCGGCCAGGTGCAGGTGGCGATCGACCACGCCGACGTGGTCTGCCTGGTGTGCGACGCCCGCAGCGGGGTGACGGCGGCCGACGCGGCGGTGGCCGACCGCCTCCGCCGGTCCGGCTCGCCGGTGGTGCTGGTGGGCAACAAGGTCGAGAACGCGGCCGACCCCGGACTCCTCCACGAGCTGAGCCGGCTGGGGCTGGGCGAGCCGGTCCCCGTCAGCGCCCTCCACGGTCAGGGGACCGGCGAGCTGCTGGACGACCTGGTGGCGGCCCTGCCCCAGGCCGACCGTGCCGCGGACCCGCCGGCCGACGGGCCGGCCGGTCCGCCCGCCCTCCGCTGCGCCATCGTCGGGCGCCCCAACGTCGGCAAGTCCTCGCTCCTCAACGCCCTCCTCGGCGAGGAGCGCGCGCTGGTCTCCACCGTCGCCGGGACCACCCGCGACCCGGTCGACACCCTGCTGCCCACGCCCGAGGGCGTCGTCCAGCTCATCGACACCGCCGGGATCCGCCGCCGCGGGGTGGTGGGGAGCGCCGTCGAGCACTACAGCCTCCTGCGCGCGCTGCGAGCGGTCGAGCGCTGCGAGGTGGCGGTGCTGGTGGTGGACGGGACCCAGGGGCTGGTCGCCCAGGACCGCCACGTCGCCGGCTACGCCAGGGAGGCCGGCGCCTCCCTGGTGGTGGCGGTGAACAAGTGGGACCTGCTGGACCAGGAGGCCCGGGACGGCGACGAGCGGCTGAAGGAGCTGCGCCAGGCCTTCGACTGGGCGCCGGGGACCCCGTTCCTCTTCATCAGCGCCCGCAGCGGCCGGGGGGTCGCCAAGGTGCTGCCGGCGGCGTTCGGGCTGGGCCGCGCGCGCCAGGTCCGGATCCCCACCCCGGAGCTGAACCAGTTCCTCACCGAGACCACCGTCCGGCGGCCGCCCTCCAGCCACAAGGGGCGTCGGCTCCGCATCTACTACGCCGCCCAGACCCGCCAGGCGGTCCCCACCTTCGCCCTGTTCGTCAACGACCCCGAGCTCCTCCACTTCTCCTACCAGCGCTTCCTGGAGAACCAGCTGCGCCTCCGCTACGGCTTCGCCGGGGCGCCGATCCGCCTGCTCGCGCGGCGCAGCGGAGCGGCCGGCGGGGCCCCATGACGCCCCCGTGACCGTCGCCGTCCTGGGCGCCGGCTCCTGGGGCCTGGCCCTGGCCCAGCTGCTCCACCAGCGGGACCGCCCGGTCCGGCTGTGGGCCCGGCGCCCGGAGGTCGCCCGCGAGCTGGCCCTGCGCCGGCATCACCCGGTGTACCTGCCCCTCTTGGCGCTGGGCGCATCGATCACCATCACGGACGACCTGGAGGCGGCGCTCGCGCCCGCCGACCTGGTCGTCTTCGCGGTCCCCACCCTGGGGATGCGGCAGGTGGCGGCGAGCGCCAGCCCCTGGCTCGGCCGGGCCCGCCTCGTCGTCAGCGCGGCCAAGGGGTTCGAGCCCGAGTCCGCGCTGACGATGTCGGCGGTGCTCACCGCGGCCCTGCCGGAGCGGCTCCACGACCACCTCGCCGTCCTGGGCGGTCCCAACATCGCGGCCGAGGTGGCGGCCGGGCTGCCCAGCGCGGCGGTGGTGGCGGCCCGGGATCGGGCCACCGCGGCCCGGGCCCTGGCCGCCCTGGCGGCGCCCTCCTGGCGCCTCTACTCCAGCGACGACCCGCTCGGGGTGGAGGTGGCGGGGGCGCTCAAGAACGTCGTCGCCATCGCGGCCGGGATCTGCGACGGGCTCGGCGTCGGCGACAACGCCAAGGCGGCGCTGATGACCCGCGGCCTCGCCGAGATGACCAGGCTGGGGGTGCGCGTGGGGGCCAATCCCTTCACCTTCGGCGGCCTCGCCGGGGTGGGCGACTGCCTCGTCACCTGCATGAGCCCGCACAGCCGCAACCGCCAGCTGGGCGAGGCGCTGGGGCGCGGGGCCAGCCCCGGTGAGGTGCGCGACCGCGGGCCGATGGTGGTGGAGGGGGTGAACGCGGCCCGGGCCGCCGTCGGGCTGGCCCGCCGCCACCAGGTCGAGCTCCCCATCAGCAGCGAGGTCCACGCCCTGCTGTTCGAGGGCAAGACGGTGGCCGACGCCGCCCGCGCCATCATGGGACGCGACCTCCGCCCGGAGCTCCTGCCCGAGGACCTCGGCCTGGTGGGCGCGGTTCCCTGGGCGCGGGTCCTCGACCGCTGAGGGCGGCCGGCGGCGCGGGGCGGCCCGCCGCCCGCGTCAGCCGGGCCGACCATGCCGCCGGGAGGCGGCGGCGACGAACACCTGGGCGAGGCCGAGGTGGAGCGCCAGCTCGATCACCTGGAAGGTCCAGAGCCGGCTCGCCGGCTGGGAGGGGACCTGGCGCAGGAGGTGGTGGGCCCGCCGGCAGCCGTCGAGAGCGGTCGCCGTGGCGAGCGCCCCGGGGGGCGGTCAGCGTGCCACCGGCCCGGCGTCGGTCGGCGGATGGCCGCCCGCCGTCACCACGCTCCGGTGCGCACCCAGGCCCCGGGCGCGACCGTCGGGCCGCTCGGGCCGGAGGCGAGCGACCAAGGGAGGGATGGAGCCGATCACGAGGTCGGGCTCGCCGGAAGCGAGCCGCCCCACCGGAAGCGGCGGCCCGCAGCCCCCGCCGGCCCGCGGACCGCGATAGTCGACGGGTAGCGGTGGGCGGGGGAGGGGCGGCCACGTGGGCACGGGACTGGCGCTGGGCGCCGCGGTCTTCTTCGGGGCCGGCGACTTCATGGGCGGCCTGGCCACCCGCCGCGCCAACGTCGTCGCCGCGGTCGTGATCTCCCAGGCCTCCGGCACCCTCCTCCTGGCGGTGGTGCTGGCCTGGCTGCCCGCCGCCCACCCCCACCTTCTGGACTACGGCTGGGCCGCCGCCGCCGGCCTCGTCGGCGGCATCGGGGTGGGGTTCCTCTACGTCGGGCTGGCGACCGGGGCCATGACCGTGGTGGCGCCGATCACCGGCGTCCTCGCCGCCGCCATCCCGGTCGCGGTGGGGACCCTGCTGGGAGAGCGTCCAGGCCTCAGCGCCGACGTCGGCATCGCCGTGGCCGTGGCGGCGGTGGTCCTGCTCAGCCAGGCCGGGAGCCGTCCGGCGTCGCCCGCGCGCACCGCGTCGGCCGGCCGGTCCCTGGCCCTGGCCGGCATCGCCGGGCTCGCCTTCGGGGTCTTCTACGTGCTCCTCGCCCAGGTCGGCCGCGGCGCCGGCCTCTCCCCCCTGCTGGCCCTGCGCGGGGCGGCCGCGGCGCCGTTCCTGGCGGCGGCGGTGATCCGCCGCGAGCCATTGCGCCTGCCCGCCCCGACCCTGGCGCTCCCGCTCGTGGGCGGCATCCTCGACATCACCGGCAACGTGCTCTACCTCCTCGCGGTCCACCGCGGCCTGCTCAGCCTGGTGGCGGTGCTGGCCTCGCTGTACCCGGCCAGCACGGTGCTGATGGCCGCCGTCATCCTGCGGGAGCGGCTGCGCCGCCCCCAGCTGGCCGGGTTGGCGCTCGCCGCGGCCGCGGTCGTGCTGATCACCGCGCCCTGAGCGGGCCCCGCCGGAGACGGCCGACCCGCCCGTGGCCCGTCACCGGTCGAGGGCGTCGGCGGACGGTGAACAGCGACCCTGCCCGTCGGCACCCCGGCGTCGGTGAACCCCGGCTCGAGCATGCGGCACGACGCGATTCTCAGCCGGTAGCCGACCAGCCCGACCGTCGCGAGGTGGACGCTGACCGCCATCCGTGCGGAACCGGCCGATGGGGGGCATGGAGGGGCGAGCGGACGCGGCCGGCGGTGCAGGCGGGGCGGTGAAGGCCGCTGGCGCCCCGCCGGCGGCCGTGGGGATCGTCGGGGCGGGACCGTCGAGGCGACCGGGTCGGGAGCGGTCCGGTCAGCGCGCGGACCCGGAGCCGGGCGGAGGCGGCGGTGAAGACCTCGGCCCACCACCAGCCGCGGGGCAGGCACTGGTGAACCTGCCGGGCGCCCCGACCAGCCGGCCCGGGGTCGCGATCATCCAGCGGCGCGGGGTCGGGCTGGTGCGATGGTCGGGGGCACGGTCGTGACCGAAGTCCGGCGGCACGACGGCGGTGGCTCACACGGGTCCAGTGGCAGGCGGAGCAAGCCGCAGCCGAGCGTGGCGTGGCGGATGCGCTCCTCGATGACGGCCCGCTGGCGCTGCCACTGCTCCACCGTGGCGGCGGGCTCGGGGTGATCCGTCACGATGAAGCGGCACCGGCAGACGACGTCGACGGCCCCGGCGCTGGCGAGGGCCAGCTGCTCCGCTGGGATGGTGCGCTGGCGTCGGACCGTGGGGGAGCGGCTGAGCGTCGCCGGGTCGAGGGCGGCCCGCCGAATCAGCAGCCGCACGGGCTGGTGGCGCCACCCGACCGGGGTGGACGTGGTCTCGGCGACCTCAGCCCCAGGGATTGCGGAGGCGGGCTGCCAGGCCGCGGGGCGATCCGCTCCACGCTCCGCCGCACGGCGGCGCGGCACCGAGACCGCCAAACGGACCCGCCGGCGTCGGCAGGCTTGGAGAAGGTCCAGGGTGTCGTGGTCGCGGTCGGGCCGGAGCGCCACCGCCCTGCGGGTCGGCGCCGCGTGGTCACGCCGGGGCTCCGCGGCCGGAACCCGCTGCCGCTCGGCCCAGGTGGTCGCCTGGGTGGCATGGTCCCGCGGTCCTTCGCAGTGGAAGGCGGCACACGCTTTCTGGCGTCCGCCCACCTCCGCCTCGGTGGCGTCGCCATCCAGCGCCATGGCTGCGTGCCGGTCCAGGCCCAGCTCGGCATCGAGGGCACTCCCCGCCGCCGCCACCGCGGCGTGACACTGGCGCCGGGTGAACCGGCGCAGGGGCTGGCCCGCGGTTGGCGGTGCGGGCACGGCCGCCACCGCCCGCAGCGCCGCCCCGGCGCAGCACCTCCAGATGCGCGAGGTGGCTGCCGCCACCCGGGATCGTCTCCGCCAGCGCCACCATCACCCCCCCGGCACCACGGCCGCGGCGGCGCTGCTTGACCGGCCGCACCGCGTCGATGGCGGCGTCGAGCCGGCGGATCAGGCCGAGGCGGTGGACCAGCGCGCCCGCCCGGGCCAGGCCGGCGAGGGAGTCAGGGCCGGGGCATCCGCCCGGATGTGGACGAGTCCCCGGGGGGTGCATGCTTCACGCGAAAGGTGCCTCCGGGCGGAGACGTGGGCGGTGTGGCGACGGCTCAATTGTCCCAGCACCGAAGGGACCTTCTCTACGTCCCGCCAGCTCCCGGACCGCCCTCCCCCCGGACTCCGCACCGCTTCAGGGCTGAGGCTCAGCCTGCCCCACTCCTGGCCGCCACGGGGGCCAGGCCCACCTCCCTCCACCAGAGCCACACCCGCTAGAATCCCTCGCCGATGAGAAATCAGAGGGGACTCCGGTTTCGTCCCGGCCTCCTGGCCGTCGAGTTGGTGGCGCTTCCCCTCCTCATCGCCGGCTGCGGCGGGGGATCATCTGCGCCAGCACCCACGGCTGGTGCCAGCGCTCCGGTGGCCACCCAATCCAGCGGATCGAGCACCGCTGCAGCTGGCGTTATGACGTTGAGCCGCCTTCAGCGTCTCACCGACTACAGCTTCACCTCCACCGTCGGCAGCGGTACGACCATTCTCAAGATTGCTGGCGCGATCCACAGTTCTGATGATTTCATGGTGACTGCCTTGGGCTCGGCCAAGACCTATGTGGTGAGCGGGCGGGCCTATGAGGTGCTGGGCCCACTCGCCCCACAGAAAATAACCGTCAACCCCGGCTACTACCAGACGCTGGGCGAGAACGCCGCGGCTGACGCCTTCGCCGGACTCAGCAAGGCGTCCGGAGTGAAGGTCGTTGCCGGCAGGGGCTGCACCGTGGCGGGGATCTCGGGCACCCTGTACAAGGAGGAGACTCCCGGCAATGGGGGCCTGCTCACCATCGCCCAAGAGGGATGTGTGGCCAACCAGGGTGGAGCGCTCCTCAGCTTCCAGGAGGTGGTCTCGGGGTCGGCCGCACCCGGGAGCGCCGGTCACGTCTACCGGTTTGCCGTGACCGGCGTGGGCAACGTGGGGTCCATTCGCGCGCCTTAGAACCTATTCGGGAACAGGCTATCCTGCGCGCCCTTGCCGGCCGCGCGGTGCAGATCAGATCAACGCCATGCCCCGCACTGGCTCCTGGACCGTGGACGACGCCTTCTGGGCGCGCGTCGAACTCCGGATCCCCCCCGCACTGTCGCATGCCAAGGGCGGTCGCCCGCGGGCCGCCGACCGCCAGCTCCTCCGCGCCATCGTCTACATCCTCCGCACCGGGCTGCCTTCGAATGCGCCGCCGCGCAGGGATGGCGTCAGCGCCAGCACCGTCCATGCCCGCTTCCAGGAATGGGAGCGGACCGGCGTCTCCCACACCCTCTGGACGGCCGGGCTGACCGAGTACCCAGAACTGCGCGGCATGGAGTGGGAGTGACGGTGGTCGATGGGGCCATGGCGAAAGCCCGTTTCGGCGGCGCCGTGACCGGGCCCAAACCCACCGATCGCGGCAAGCGGGCGTGAAGCGGAGCCTCTTGACCGACGGACCGGGCCTGGCCCTCGCCGTCGTCATCGCGGGCGCGAACGCGGATGACATGGCGCTGGTGTCGGCCCCGCTCGACGCCACCGTCCGTGAGCGCCCGAGGCGGCAGCGGGATCAGCGGCGGCACCGGTGTCTCGACAAGGGCTACGCCTCCTCCACGTGCGACGCCACGGCAATCGCCCACCGGTGCGTTGGACCCATCAGCCGCCGGGGCGACGATCCGCGGCCCCGCCCCGCGGCCCCGGCGACCGGGCCTGGCGCCGGGTCGTCGAGCGCACCCATCGCTGGCTCAATCCGTCGCGGCGGTTGCTGGTGCGCTGGGAATGGAAGTGGGAGACCGACCTGGCGTTCCGCATCTCGCCTGCGCGCAACTCCTGTTCACCCGGGTGATCAAGCCCAGCAACGCTTCCGGATACGGTCTTAGGTGACCTTGGCGGCCAAGTCTTGATAGGCAGGGACGAGCTCGTCCCAGCGCGCCTCGATGTCGCCTCGCTCACTCCCGGCGAGGTAGGCGGCGAGATTCTCGGCGTGGATCTGCCACCCCGCCCCGTAGAAGGCGATCGTGTCCAAGGGCAAGCCCTGGACCTCGATGACCAGAACGGTCTGATCGCCATCGGCGGTCAGCGTGGCCTCGATGGCCGCGTCGAACGGCTGGGCGCCTTGACCCTTCCGCCAGGACTCGTCCGACTCCCTCGACGTGACCAGCAGCCGCCGAGGGGGCTCGCACGCTTCCACGCGCCCGGTGCCGTCCCAGTCATCGGATTCGAGGTATAGATGGAACGCTCCGCCCGGGCGGAGGTCGCCTTCTACCTGGCCGTGCCAGCGAGCCAGGCGGCCGGGATCGGTGAGTGCAGACCACAGGTTGTCGATGTCGGTGGCGAAGCGGTCTTCGATGCGCACGACGCCGTGGCCATCTGCCGATCGCAGGCTGCCCAAGATGCGGCCGCCTCCACGCGCATTGCTGGTCATCGGGTGCTCCTTTCTTCACGTTTTCCGCGGGCCACCTCGGTGTGCAGGGCATCCCGCCGCTGCTCCCACAAGGCCCGGTACCGGCCCCGCCACTCATCGACCTCGGCGAGCGGCTCGGGTCGAAGACCGTAGAGCCGCCGCTGCGCCTCCTGACGAACCTCGACCAGCCCCGCCTCCCGCAGCACCCGGAGATGACGCGATACGCCCGGGCGAGCAATCGGCAACCGCGCCGCCAGCTCACCCGCGGTTGCCGGACCGCCAACCAAGGTCTCCAGCAGCGTCCGCCGGCCCTCGTCCGCCAGCGCCCGCAGAACAGCTTCCACGCCATGACCGTACCAAGATGGGTACGCATCGGTCAAGGAACATCGCGGATAGTTCGATCTGCCGGCGGACGTCAGCTCGCCCACCTGGCGTAGCGTCCGGGCGTGTGGACAGCCGCCACAGTCGGAGGCAATCAGGGAAGCGACCCTAAGGTCTCGACGGCCTTTCGACTAGCCTCCTGGCCACGCGAAGAGAGCCTAAGCGAGCGAGCACCCGCCAGGGATCCGCAGGTCCGGTCCGATGTGGCGGGCGAGGCTATCCTCTCGACCTGGCGAAGATCCGGTTGCTCGACGTTCGCAGAGCCTGGGACCGCCGTCGCACAGCCTTGCGCGACCACCTCCCAGATGGGCACAAGGGGGCGAATGGTCGGGGAGACAGGACTCGAACCTGCGACCCCCAGTCCCCCAGACTGGTGCGCTAACCACCTGCGCTACTCCCCGGGCCGGGTGCCGAGGATAGCACGGGCGGGCGCGCCCCCCGGTACCCTGGGGGGCCGCCCCTCACCGGCAGGGGAGACCCGACCGTGGGGGAGGGCGACCGTGACCGGAGCAGCCGACCTCATCGTGCGGAACGGCCGGGTCCTCACCATGGACGCCGGCCGGCCCGCCGCCCAGATGGTGGCGATGGCGGGCGAGCACATCCTGCTGGTGGGCGCCGACGACGAGGCGGCCGAGCTGACCGGTCCCCGGACCGAGGTGATCGACGCCCGGGGCGGCTCCGTCCTGCCGGGCTTCGTCGACGCCCACAACCATGCCCGCCTCGGCTCCGACGACGCCGACATCGACCTGGCCGGAGCCGATTCGCTGGGGGAGATCCGCCGGAGGATCACGGCCGGCGCCGCCGGCCTCCCGGCAGACGGCTGGGTGGTGGGGGAGGGCTGGAACCCCTCCGCCCTCGCGGGCCGCATGCCCACCGCCAGCGACCTCGACGGGACGACCGCCGGCCGGCCGGCCTTCCTGCTGAGCTACGACGTCCACAGCGTCTGGCTGAATCGGACCGCGCTGGAGCGGTTCGGCGTCGGGGCCGGGGCCGCTGGGGTCGCCTTCGGCACGGTCGACCGCGACCCCACCACCGGCGCCGCCACCGGCATCGTGCGCGACTTCGCGGTCCTCGGCCTGTCGCGGCGCGGCCTCGCCGCGCTGGAGCCGGTGGTGCCCCACTACGGCAGGGAGCGCCAGTACCGACGCCTCGCAACCAGCCTGGAGCGCGCCGCCCGCTCCGGCATCACGACCCTGGTGGAGCCGCAGAACTCGGTCGACGATCTCTGGCTGTTCGAGCGCGCCCGTGCCGAGGGCCGCCTCCGATGCCGGATCGAATGCGCGCTCCTCTGCCTCCCGGGCACCACCGAGGCCGAGCTCCAGGAGTTCATCCAGGCCCGCGCGCGACTCGACGACGATCACCTTCGGGTGGCGGCGGTGAAGCTGTACGCCGACGACGTCGTCGAGCCCCACACCGCGGCGTTCTTCGAGCCCTACGCCACCGAGCCGCGGGTGACCGGCGAGCCCTTCTGGGCCGCGGACGCGCTGGCGGAGCGGATCGGCCGTCTGGAGGCACTCGGCTTCCCCGCCTTCATCCACGCCACCGGCGATCGCGGGATCCACCTGGCCCTCGACGCGGTCGCGGCCGCACGCGTGCGCCATGGCAGCCGCGACCGGCGCCACCAGATCGTCCACGTCGAATGCCCGCTCCCCTCCGACATCCCCCGTTTCCGCGAGCTCGGCGTCACCGCCTGCATGCAGCCCCGCCATGCCGCACCCGACCTCGCCGCCGCCTGGCGCGACAGCGTCGGTCCCGTGCGCGAGCGACGCGCCTGGCCGCTGCGCAGCCTGCACGACGCCGGGGCGCTGCTGGCCCTCTCCAGCGATTGGAACGTGGCCGAGATGGAGCCGCTGATCGGGATCTACTCGGCCCTCACTCGGGCCGCGCTCGACGGAAGCGGCGCCTGGCTGCCGGAGGAGACCCTGGACCTCGGCGCAGCCCTGCACGGGTACACGACGGGCGGGGCCCGTGCCATCTTCGCGGAGACCAGCCGAGGCGCCCTCGTCCCGGGCCGCTACGCCGACCTCGTCGTCTGCTCCGACGACCTCCAGCGTGACCCGGTCGCCGTCGCGCGGAACGGCCAGGTGGTGCTGACGGTGCGGGGGGGCGAGGTGGTGCACCGGCTTGGGTAGAATCCGGGCGCGGACCGACCGACGTGTGGCAAGGAGCCTCGATGCCCTGGGTGCAGCGCTGCGCCAACTGCGACCGTGAGTTCCCCATCTACCGCCTGGCCGGGGTGATCCTGGACGGCGAGCTGGCCGGGCTCTGCCCCCGCTGCATGCAGACCGAGTCCGGCCGGATCGCCGTCCCCTATGCCCCCCAGGCCCCCGGCCCGATCCAGCCGAGCACCAGCCGCACCGCCTGGTGAGGGGGCCGGCGGCGCCGTTCGCGGCCCGCCTGGCGGATGCGGTGGCGAGGGTCGGCGCCCCGCTCTGCATCGGCCTCGACCCGGTTGTGGACGACCTGCCCTCGCCCCTGTCGCGGGACCCCGCCGGGGCCCGCGAGCTCTGCCTGCGGGTGATCGAGGCCACCCACCCGTACGCCGCCGCCTACAAGCCCAACTCGGGCTTCTTCGAGGCCCTGGGCCCGGCCGGGGCCGCGGTGCTGGCGGAGGTGGTGGCCGCGGCGCGGGCCCACGCCCCGGTGATCCTCGACGGCAAGCGGGGCGACATCGGGCACACCAGCTCGGCGTACGCGACCGCGGCCTACCAGCAGCTGGGCGCCGACGCCTGCACCGTGAGCCCCTACCTCGGCCAGGACGCGGTGGCGCCGTTCCTGGCCGTGCCCGGCCGTCTCGCCTTCCTGCTCTGCCGAACCAGCAACCCCGGCGCGGCCGACCTCCAGGACCTGGTCGTGCGCGCCCCCGGCGAGGCCGGCGCCCGGGGTGAGCCCCTCTACCTGCGGGTGGCCCGGCTGGCGGTCGAGTGGGACCGGACCGGCCCCGGCGGCACCACCGGGCTGGTGGCCGCGGCCACCTGGCCGGCGGAGCTGGCCAGCGTCCGCCGGGCCGCGCCCGGGCTCCCGATCCTGGTCCCCGGGGTGGGGGCGCAGGCCGGCGACCTCGAGGCGGCCAGCCGCGCCGCCGCTGGCGCGGACGGCTCGGCCCCCTTCCTGGTGGCGGTGTCCCGGGGGGTCACCGGCGCGAGCCGGGGCCCCGACTTCGCCGCCGCCGCCGGCCTGGCCGCGCGCGGCTGGTGCGACCGGCTCCGCCTCGCGACCGCCGGCGGCTGACCCGCGGGACCGGGTACGCTGCGTCGATGCGCGCGGGCGCCCGGCGAGCCGCCCTCCCGATGGCCCTGCTGGCGGGGTCGGCGTGGCTGTCCGGGTGCGGGGCGAGCCCCAAGCCGACACCGACGCCCACCCCCACCGCCAGCGCCGCCCCGACCCCGGTGCCGACCCCGACCCCGACCGCGCCGCCCCGGCTGATCACCGTCCTCGCTCCCGACGGGGTCAACATGCGGGCGAGCCCCACCCTGGCCGGCCGGGTGCTCGGGATCGTGGCCCAGGGGGTACAGCTCGCCTACCTCGGCCAGACCCCGACCCGGGGGGGGTGGTACCGGGTGCAGGGGGCGACCCACGTCGGCTGGGTCAGCTCCAACCCGACCTACACCGCCCCCGGCACCTACGAGAGCTACGACTCCGCGTCGCTCCACTTCGGCGTCCTCTACCCGGGCGGCTGGACCTTCGCCGAGAGCCCACCGGCGGTGACCTTCGCCCCCGCCAGCGCCGCCACCGGCCCCAGCCCGGGATCGCCCACCACCCCGGTGGTGATCGTCACCGCGGCCCGGGGGCTGGCCTTCCTCCCGCGGGGAACCCCGAGCGCGGCGGCGGTGACCCAGACCGTCTCGGTCCAGGTGGGCGGGGCGACCGCGGCGGAGCAGAGCTATGCGGTCCCGAGCGGCCAGAGCTGGACCACGATCCGGTTCCTCGCCCATCCCGGGCTCGCCTTCCTGGTGGTGGCCCGCGGACCGGCGGCCCCGGTGGCGGCGGCCCTCCGCCTCCTCGTCCTCACCTTCCGGTTCAGCCGGACCGGCCGGATCGGCTGACCGGGGCACCCCCGGGGGTCCGGACTCGGTCCGGGGCCGGCCGACCACCGGGCGGCGGATCAGGGGTGGGTTCGCCGCCGCGCAGGTGGGCCGCCAGCAGCCGGTAGGCGTCCACCTTGGCCTGGTCGACGACCCGGGTGTACCCCTGCATGGTGTTGAGGTTGGCGTGACCGAGCACCTCCTGCACCAGGCGGACGTTGCCGGTCACCGTCAACAGCTCGGTCGCCGTCGTGTGGCGGAGGACGTGCGGGGAGCGGAGCGCCTCGATCCCCGTCTCCAGCCGCAGGCGGGCGATGACGTGGCGGGCCCCGGCCGGGGTGAGGCGGCGGCCGCCAGTCGACTCCGAGCGGCGGTCGTAGTTGAGGAAGAGGGCCGGCTCGCGATCGGACCGGCGGTCGAGGTAGCGCCGGACCCTCGCGAAGGCGTCGGGGGTCAGCAGCACCAGCCGCTCCCGGCCGCCCTTGCCACGGACCACCAGGCGGCCGCCGCCGCGCAGCTGGTGGCGGTCGACTCCCAGCGCCTCCGAGATCCGGCACCCGGTGCTGAGCAGGAAGTGGACCAGGGCGGCGTCGCGGAGCCCCGCCTCGTCCTCGCCGAAGGGGAACGCCACCAGGGCTCGGACCGCCTCGGTGGGCAGCGGCTTCGGCAGCGGCCGGGCCGCCCGGGGCAGGTCGAGGTGGGCCGCCAGGTCGGTCGCGATCCACCCCTCCCGGAGGGCGTGGCGGAGGAACCCCCGCAGCGCCTGCAGCTGGCGGGCCCGGGAGCTGAGACGGAGCGAGCGCTGGCCCAGGGTCCGCTGCCAGGCGCGGACCGCGTCCCGGGTGAGCTCGGTCGTCGAGCGGATCGGGTGCGGCAGCCCCGCCCAGTAGCCGAGGGGCCCGCTCAGGTCGCCGGCGTAGGCGCGCAGGGTGCGGGGGCTGCGCGCCCGGTCCACGGCGAGGTAGGTGAGGTACTCCTCCTGGGCTCGAACGAGCTCCACCCGCCCATCCTACGGGCAGAGGGCGGGACCCCCGAGCGGGAGGAGCACCACCCGGCGCGCCGCGGACGCCGACCCCCAGGCGGCCTGCAGCTGCTCCGCGCCGCGGGCCGGGGTCGGGACCGGGCCGCCGGGCGGCGCCAGGGCCCGGCCGCCGGACCCGGACCGCCGCCGGCGGCGTGGGGTCGCGGAGGGACAGGCGGTCGGCGACGCCGGCGGTGCCGCCGGCGCGGCTGCGGTCGGTGTCCGCACCGTCGGCGGGGACGGTGACGGCGAAGGGTGGCGCCGTCCCCCCGGGGTCGTCACCCCCCGGACGCCCGCGCCCGGCGGCGGGGCCGGCACGATCGGAGGGACCAGGCCGCCCACCGGGCCGCTGGAGCCGGGGGGGCTCTGGAGGGCGGGGTGGCCGCCGATCGCCAGCAGGGTCACGGCGACGGCCGCCGCCACCAGCGCGGTGAGGCTCGCCGCCCAGGCCATCCACGTCCGCCGGCGCCGGCGGCCCCGGCTTCGACCCGAGGCCGCGGCGGCGGCCGCCGCCGCCGCCGCCTCCAGCGGCTCACCGCGGGACCAGATCCCCGCCAGGAGGACCCCGGTGTGGGACACCAGGGCCTCCAGCCACGCCTCCAGGTCGGGCACCACCGCCCCCGGGGCGATCAGGGCGCCGGCGGCATCCAGCAGGACCTGGGTGGTGACGAAGGAGGCCAGCTCGGGGTCACGCACCACCTGGAGCGCCCGGGCGCTGACCCACGGACGGAGCAGCTCCTGCAGACGTTCCCGGTCGGTCCCGGCCGGGTCGTGCAGCGCGGCGCGCACCGCGAACAGCGCTGCTGCGTCGCCGGAGCCGCTGCCGCCAGCCTTCCCAGCCTGGCCCGGCCCCTCCACCAGGTCATGGTAGCGTCGCCCATTTCGGCGATCGTGTCACGGCGTCTACACAAAAACGTCAGGTTGGGTGGGGCGCCGGTGGTCAGCCGGCTGCGATCGCCGCCGCCACACGGCGTCTTCAC
>DATLUG010000020.1:0-70360 GCA_035533215.1 Candidatus Micrarchaeia archaeon
TGGCTTCCTCCGGCTCAGTACGCCAGCCAGTGGTCCAGAGCTACCATCCAGTGAACCACATGCAACCTGGACCGGTTACCGGGGTCCCCTCACTGCATGCCGACATATTGGGGATAATCGCATGGATTCGGAGATGGTCAGCAGTGTTGCTTGTCGCGGCGATCGCCGCTGACTGGCGCGCCACCAAACCGGTCAGGGAGTCCCACGGTGGCGTCAGTTGGGTGTGTAGGTAAGTATCACGACACCATTACTGAATCGTGTGACATCGACGAGATTCAGGGCGGGGGCAGTATCGATGTTCTCAAACATGTGTTGGCCTCGTCCTATGGCGACCGGGGTGACCAAGAGATGGAATTCATCGATCAGGCCGTGCTCCATCAAGGTGATGTCGAGCAGACCATTCCCGTACTTGATTATGTTTCCAGCGGACCGCTGTTTCAAGTCGGCCACGAACGAGGCCACGTCTCCATCGATGACAGTGGAATTCCACGTCGCCTCTCGAAGGGTGGTTGACGCCACGTACTTTGGGATGCTGTTGATCCGTTCAATGAAATCGCAAAGAGCTCGAGAGTCTCCACCGGTCATGGTGGGGTACGCCGCCGACAATCCCTCGTAGGTCAGCCGCCCAAGAAGTAGGGCGTCCGCTCCAAATAGCATCCGTTTGGAGTACGCGATGTGCTCCTCATTGATGTATGGAAGTGCCCATTCGGGCGATCCAATCTCGCCACCGAGAGAGACGTGGGTCATTTCGATCAACTTCCTCATGCAAACTAGCTCCGACGCTAGGCCCGAGGTCGGGATGGTGGAAGTAGGCCGTCAATCTGTCCGATCGCCTGGGCCATCCCCTCCTGCATGCCCATGCCGAGAAGCATCTCCATCTGTGCGACATCGATGAAGTGGTTTACGGCCGTCAGGCGCGTCCCGCTGCCCAATACTTCCAAAATCATGTAGGCGGACGTCGGTTCCACGCCAGGGACAGGTTCACCATCATCGCCTGCAAGGCCGTTGGCGAAGTCGAGCCGACGTGGTCGGTCGATTGCGTCTATGCGCCACCATCCTCGTGGAGTCTCACCTTCAGGTCCGGTCATTAGATAGCGAGACTCACCTCCGACGACGAAGTCGTGCCTGGTGAATGTGGCGGGGAACGTCGGTGGTCCCCACCACCGTTCAAGCTTTCGCGGATCCTCCCAGACCTCCCAGACGTGCTCAGGGGTCGCGTCGAATTCGGCGACGACGGTTAGCGTGAGGTCGTCCGCGTCCTTGTGCGTGCTGATCACGGTCATTTCGATTTTCCCTCTGTGATTGTGAGAATGTCAGCGATCTGGTCGATTCGTTGAATCCAGGTCTGCTCATAGGCGTCGAGGAGTGTCATCGCTTTGCGTACTGTCACTCTGTTGGCATGCACGACCTGCTCGCGACCGCGCCGCTCCTTCGTGACTAGCCCAGCCCGTTCCAGCACCGCCACATGCTTTTGCACAGCGGCGAAGCTCATCTCGTAATGACGGGAGAGGATCGACACCGACTCGCCGCTTTGGACTGTCCGTCTGAGAATGTCGCGCCGCGTCTGATCTGCCAGCGCATGGAAGATGCGATCGACGTCGCCTTCCGGCAATGAACTTGCTACAACCATATGATTGTATCATAGAGGGACGATGAGGAGGGCGCAAGTGAAGCCCGCCCCATCCCTAAGGTGCGGTGGGGGTCACCCGCGGACAGCTCGACACACCGAGCCACGGGCTGAGGCAGGTGGGCGCCGCGCCAGTACGACGGTTCGGGAGCTCGTACTCAATCCGCCAAGGCGAGGAAGGCGTGGATCGGCGGAGTAGCCGGATCGGTTGGAGCAAACTTACAAATAGCGCCGGCGCTTTGGACCCGGACCAACTATCGATCCCCATCACCGTGCCTCAGGACGCTGTAGGACGGTGAAAGCAAGATCGGCGAGCCCGTGATCAGGTGCGAGGTGTGCGAGTAATGACAAGTTAGGACCACTACCAAGTCGACATCCAAACAGGCGAGCGGCCGTTTGGGTCGGTGCAGCCCGCCGCGACGCCGCCCCGCGAACTCTGCGATCAGTGCAGCCACCTGGCCGACCCGCCCATTCACCTCTCCAAAGTAGGGAACGACCGCTGTCTGTGTCGGAGCTCAGGGTGGCGGAGTCACCAGATCGACCGACGGAAAATACGTGCGGGATTGCGCACCGTCTCTTGTGAGCAACCGGTATCCGCACACCGCCGCATGAGCGCCGATAGAGAAGTCCGGGAGCGGAGAACGTTGCTGGCCGCCTCGTTTGCGATAAGCGAGGAATGCCTTGCCGACGAGGAAACTAGCTTGGTAGGGTAGCGGTTCGCGCGCGAAGTCACTTACGGGAACACCGTCGTGCAGATCCTCGATCCGGTCGAGACCTCCGCATAGACGATCGGGTTTGTCGCCTGCCGACCCTCTTCCCGGGCCCGGGCAGCGGCCTGCTGTGACGAGGCCGCCCATGCGGGGTCGTCGGTCAGAATGTCGAGCAGCACACTCGAGTCCACCGAGGCGACGGGACTCTCGACCGCAGGAGTCGCCGCGGCGTGTGGCTCACGCACCACGCAGCAGCTGGAGTAGTTCGTCCGTGCTCATGGCAGTGGTGGCCCGGCCACGCATCCTGTTCACGAGTCGCTGTCCACGAGTCTGGCTGGAATCGACCGGGACGATGCGCAGGGCATTGCCCTCCTCGACGACGTTTACCTCATCGCCCTGACGCAGGCCATGCTTCTCCCTCAAGGGAGCCGGAGTCGTCACCTGTCCCTTGCTGTTGATTCGCATCGCGCTCCCTGACACGCAATACCTCTAGCACATGATTCCCGACGGGTGCGGCCCTTCTCAAGGGGCGTCGTCCTCGCCCGGAAAGGAGTGGCGGAGACGGCGTGACCGGTGGCCCCGGCGCTTCTCAGAGGGGGGATGGAAGCGCCCATGGTCCTCGGACTCGCCATGTGGCAGCCAAGCCCGAGCGTGCGGAGCGGTTCGGCACCCGCCAGCTCCGACAGGCGGGGAGGCTGCCGATCGGGGCTAGCCTCCCGAGAACGGATGGGGTCGTCACTCCAGAAGAGCCGCACCCGTTTCAGTTGGGGATGGTCATCTGGGGGCGCGATTCGGGGGACGCAGCCCCTCTGGGCCTGAAGGCGAGTCCCTGGTGCAGGTGCCAGACGCGGCGCCACCTGCCGGGTGGCCCCTCGACGTCCCCTTTGGCAGGTGGGGTACCCACTAACTTTACCCTCTACCAGGCGGCCATGGGCGTACGCCGGCGGACCTATACGGCTCGTGGTGAATACAATCTTGGTCGGCCCGGCGGGACTCGAACCCGCGACCAGGGCTTTATAAGAACCCCGCTCTGACCAGCTGAGCTACGGGCCGGCCGGGCCAGGATAGGGCACCACCGCCCCCGCCGCCCCTCCGGTGGACCGCCCCGCCCAGGGCGCGGCGTCAGCCCCCGGGGAGAACCAGGTTGACCTGGCGGTCGGGGACCACCACCACCCGCGCCGGCGGTCTCCCGTCGAGGAGGGCCGCGATCCGGGGCAGCTCCAGCGCCCGCCGCTCCAGCTCGCCGGCCGCCGTCCCCGGGGCCACCACCATCCGGTCCCGCTTGCGGCCGTTCACCGCCACCACGACGGTGACCGCCGCCTCCACCAGCAGCCCGGGGTCGAATCGGGGCCACAGCTGGCGGTGCACCGAGAACGGACCGCCGAGTCGTGCCCACAGCTCCTCGGCGGTGTGGGGCGCGTAGGGGGCGAGCAGCTGGGCCAGGGTGGTGAGGCTCACCCGCGGCAGGGCGCCCTGGTGGTCCCGGAGGACGTTGGCGTACGTCATCAGGGCCGCGATCGCGGTGTTGTACTTGAGCTGGGGGGTGTCCTGGGTCACCTTCTGGATGCAGGCGTGGCGGGCCCGCGCCAGCAGCGCCGGCTCGGGCAGGTCCGCCGCCCGCGCCAGCAGTCGGAAGCACAGCCCGAGGAATCGAGACGGACCGTGGATGCTCTGGTCACGGAAGTCGCCGCCCTCGTCGAAGGGGCCCATGAACATGAGGTACAGCCGGAAGGCGTCGGTGCCGTAGCGGTCCATGTAGGCGTCCGGGTTGACCACGTTGCCCCGCGACTTCGACATCTTGGCCCCCTGGCTCACGATCATCCCGTGCGCGCGGAAGCGGGTGAACGGCTCCTCGAAGTCGAGCCAGCCGAGGTCGTGCAGGGCCATGGTGACGAAGCGGGAGTAGAGCAGGTGGAGCACTGCGTGCTCGTTGCCGCCGATGTAGCTGTCGACCGGCAGCCAGCGGCGGGTCAGCTCCCGGTCGAAGGCGACGTCGTCGCGGTCGGCCGAGGGGTAGCGGAGAAAGTACCAGCTGCTGTCGAGGAAGGTGTCGGACACGTCGGTCTCCCGCCGGGCCGGCTCCCCGCAGCGGGGGCAGGTGGTGTCGACGAACTCCGTTGCCGCGGCCAACGGTGAGGCTCCTGTCCCCAGGGGGCGGAACGCCTCCACGTAGGGCAGCAGCACCGGCAGCTCCGTCTCCGGCACCGGGACCGGCCCGCAGCTGGGACAGTGCACCGCCGGGATGGGGGGGCCCCAGTACCGCTGCCGCGAGATCCCCCAGTCGCGCAGCTTGTAGCGGACCGCGCCGCTGCCCACGCCGCGGGCCTCCAGCGCCGCCACCAGCCGGGCCCGGGCCGGGTCGGGCGCGCCGATCCCGGAGAAGTCGCCGCTGTTGACGAGCACCCCGCGACCGACGTGGGCGGCCCCGGCGACGTCGCCGTCGCCCCGCACCACCTCGACGATGGGGAGGCCGAAGGCGATCGCGAAGGCATGGTCGCGCTCGTCGTGGCCGGGGACGGCCATGATCGCGCCGGTGCCGTAGCCGCTCAGCACATACTCGGCGGAGAAGAGCGGGACCTCGGCGCCGGTCAGCGGGTGGCGGGCGCTGCGCCCCAGGGCGACCCCCCGCACCGGACCGCCCTCCAGGTGCTGGCCGGCGACCCGCCGCCGCTCCGCCTCGGCGAGATAGGCGAGGACCGCCTCCCGCCGCTCTGGGCAGGTGAGCTCCTCGGTGCGGGGGTGGTCAGGCGCCAGCACCATGAAGGTGGCGCCGAAGACGGTGTCGGGGCGGGTGGTGAACACCCGCAGCGGCTCGGCCCCGTCGATCGGAAAGTCGATGTGGGCGCCCTCGCTGCGACCGATCCAGTTGCGCTGGGCGCGGGCGGTGGACTCCGACCAGTCGAGCCGGTCCAGCCCCCGCAGGAGCCGCTCGGTGAACCGGCTGATCCGCAGGAACCACTGCTCCAGCTCCCGCTCCAGCACCAGCGATCCGCAGCGCTCGCAGGTCCCGTCCCCGAGCACCTGCTCGTCGGCGAGCACGGTGAGATCCTGGGGGCACCACTTCACCCGCCGGGTGGCCCGGTAGGCGAGGTCCGCCTTCCACAGCTGGAGGAAGAGCCACTGGGTCCAGCGGTAGTAGCGGGGATCGGTGGTGTCGACGGATGCGGACCAGTCGAACATCGCCCCCAGCCGCTCCAGCTGGCGGCGGAACCGGGCCACGTTCTGGCGCACCAGCTCCTGGGGATGGCGGCCGACCAGGATGGCGTGGTTCTCGCTGTGGATGCCGAAGGCGTCGAAGCCGATCGGCTCGAAGACGTCGCAGCCCTGCAGGCGCTGGAAGCGGCCGTGGATGTCGGCCCCGGTGAAGGCGTACATGTTGCCCACGTGCAGCCCCTCCGCCGACGGGTAGGGGAACATCATGAGGTTGTAGTAGGGGCGGGAGGCGCCGGCGAGGTCGGTCCGGTCGAGCCCCTCCGCCCGCCAGCGGGCGCGCCACTTCGGCTCGTAGACCTGGGGGTCGTCGTCACCAGCCATGGTGAGACGCCATGGTAGCGGCCGGTCTTAGCGCCCCACTGCCGTGCCCGCCCCGGGGGCGCCGGGGGGGCGTCATCTATACTGCCCCCCCAGTCGCGGCGTGCGCCGCCCACCCCCCGGCGCGCCCCGGGCCGCGGTGTCGGACCGCGGCTCCCATGGAGGTGGCGTGTGAGCGACACGTCCGGCCGGCGCCCGGCGCAGGGGGGCGACCCCGCCCCGTCCCAGCCCGGTCGCACCCGGCGCCGGGCCGCCCTCGCCGAGCGGCGCGCCCGAGCCGGACGGGGCTGGCGCGAGGCGATCCGGGGGTGGACCCTGCGCCGCCTCAGCCTGGCGGTCCTGAGCGTCACCGCGGTGATCGTGGTGCTGGTCGCGGTGGCGGCGATCGTGATCAGCCTCAGCGTCGGACCGGCCCTGCCGGTGCAGTTCGGGAACCCGGCTGCGTCGCCGACCGGCAACGTCGACGCCGGCTCCTATGCCGGGCGCCAGGTGACCGGCACCCTGGTCGCGATCACGATCCCGACCGGCACCGTCACCGTGGCCCCCGAGGGGCAGGTGCCGATCACCGCGGCGGTGCACCGATCCAGCCGGGTCCTGATCGGCGGCCGGCCGGTGCGTCTCGACGCCCTGGTCCCGGGCGACGAGGTGGTGGTCACCTTCGCCTCCGACCGTACCGCCCTCACGGTGAGCCGGCTGAACGACATCCTCGCCCTGGCGACGGCCAGCCCCACCCCGTGCCAGTACTACTGCCTGCCGCTGCCGACCCCCACCCCGTCCGGTGGCCCCCACCCCAGGCCGATCACCCGCGCGACGCCGTCCCGGGCGGCGACCGCGAGGCCGACCGCCAGACCGACCGCGACACCGACCGCCGCCCCGGCGTCCAGCCCCACCCCCACCGCCCCGCCGCCGCCGCCGCCGCCGCCGCCGCCGACACCGGCGGCGACCCCGACCCCTGCGCCGACCCCTCTGCCGACGCCTCTGCCGACCCCTCTGCCGACCCCCACAGCCACCCCGGCGTCCACCCCCGCCCCGACCCCGAGCCCGACGCCGCCGAACCCTCTCATCGGCGGGCGCGCCCGAACCTGACCCGCCCGGCCGGAGACACCACCCGCCGTCGGTTCAGGCGCCCGCCGGGGTCGGCTCCGGGACGGTGATGCCGCGCCGGGCCAGCACGGCGCGGGCGGAGCGGGACTGGATCCCTGCCACCTGCTCCGGCCGCAGCCCGCTCCCGAGCAGGAGCTGCTCGGCCCGTGCCCCGGTGAGCAGCGAGTCCGGGCGGTGGGCGTCGGAGTCGAGCAGGAGCGCAGCGCCCTCGGCGAGGGCGATGCGCACGACGTGGCCGTTGGTCTGGGCGTGGAGCGGGGCCGCGCTGATCTCGAGGTGGACCCCGTTGGCGCGCGCCGCCGCCGCCGCCTCCTCACTGATCAGACCCGGATGTCCGAGGATGTCCACGTCGGGACAGCGGGCGGCCGCCAGGTTCAACCCCGGCTGCGGATGGTCGCCGAGGGTCTCGCCGTGGACCACCACCAGTCGGGCTCCCAGCCGCCGGGCCCGTGCCGCCACCCGCGCCACCGCCGCGGGCGCCACCCGCGTGATCTCGACCGCGGGGATCGCGGGCAGGGCGAGCGCGCGGGCCACCTCGGCGCAGGCGGCCACGATCTGGGGCACCCGGTCGTCCACGCTCCCCTCGTCGACGTGATCGCTGCACACGTACGCGGCGTAGCCGTTGTCGAGGCAGCGACGGGCCATGGTGAGGGGATCGGCCGCGCCATCGGAGATGGTCGTGTGCGTGTGGAAGTCGAACAGCGCCATCGATCTCAGGGTACGGGATCGTCTCGCCGCGGCGGGGCTCCGCCTTCCGCTGCCAGCGCCTCCAGCAGCATGCCGTCGCGAAGGCCCCGCTCGGTGACCGTGAGGTCCGCGAGCCGGTAGTGGCGTGCGAGGGCGGCCAGCAGCTGGGTGCCGCCCGCCAGCAGCCGGGCCCGTTCGGGATGGAGCCCGGTGGCGGCGGCGACCGCGGCGCTCGCCGCCCCGTCCGTCACCGCCTGAGCCCGGACGAGCTCGGCGGTGGAGAGCGTGACCGGCCGGTCGGCGATCGCGGGCCCGAGCTCCCCCGTGCCCTCGCCGGTCCTCGGTCTGGGGTGCCCGAGCAGGATCGGGAGATTGGCAGCGGTGCCCCCGGTGGCGACCCCGACGCTCGGCGAGCCCGGCGGAGCTCCCTCCAGCGCCCGGGCGATCGTGCGCGCGGCGGCGGCCCGGTCGGACGGAGACGGCGGGTCCTGGAAGCCGTGACGCTGGACAACGGCGTCGCTCCCGATGGGAAGGCTGAGGGCGGCGAGCACCCCCGCACCCCGACCGAGGACGATCTCGGTGCTGGCACCGCCGCAGTCGAACATCACCACCTCGGTCTCGGTCCCCACCCCGCCCGCGGTGGCCCCGCGGAAGCTGAGTCGGGCCTCCTCCTCGCCACTGAGGATCCGGAGTCCCAGCCCGCAGCGGGCCCGGACCGCCTCCACCAGGTCCTCCCGGTCGGCGGCCCGGCGCACCGCCTCGGTCGCCGCCAGCCAGACCCGGGCCGCCCCCGCCTCCCGCGCCAGCCCCACCAGCCGAGCCACGGTCTCGGCCGTCGCGGCGACGGCGGCCGTGCCGAGCCGGCCGTCGGCCGCCACCCGCCGACCCAGCCGGGCCAGCACCACGGCGTGGCGGCGCCCGGTGAGGCCGCCCGGTGCGACGGTCGCCACCAGCAGGTGGATGGTGTTGGAGCCGACGTCGATCGCGGCCACCACCCCGTCCCGACCCCCGAGCGGACGCGCCGCCCCGCCGGTGGCCGGGGTTCCGGGCGGCCCGGTCAGAGGTCCTCGTCGCCGGTGGGCTCGGGCTGCACCGAGAGGGTGCCGTCCCGACCGACCCGGACCGGGAACCGCCTCACGAAGATGGCGTCCGAGGCGGGGGAGACGCCGGTGCGGACGTCGTAGGTGTCGCCGTCCCAGGGGCAGGTGACGACGGCGCCGCGGAGGGTCCCCTCCCCGATCGGGCCTCCGCTCGCGCAGGCGTTCTGGAGGGCGTGGAAGACGCCGTCGACGTTGAACACCGCGACCTCCACCCCGTCCGCGTCCACGACGAGGCCGGTGCCGACTGGGATCTCCTCCGTCCTGGCCACCGGCACGAACCGAGCCACGGGCGGATTATGCGCACGGGCGCGCGCTCGTGCGCCCCGCGGTCGGTCTCTGCGATGATCCGCCCGATGACGGAGGCCACGGTGGACGCCGCACCGGGGATGAGCGATGCCGAGCTCACCGCCAGGATCCGCGGCCTGCTGGCGGATTCGGTCGGCGCCAGCAGCGTGCATGCGGTCCGACCGGAGCCGGCCACGGTCGTGATCGACGCCCACACGATCTCGAACTTCCTTCCGGTCCTGGCGCCGGCCTCACGCCGCCAGCTGGTCGCGGCGATCCGGGCCTGGCTGCCGGAGGTCGAGGTCGTCCGCTTCGACCCCCACCACTGAGGAAGGGCGCCCCGCCCGCGCCCGCACCAACGTGCCCGAGCCGGCCGCCGATCCCGACCGCCCCCACCTCTACGGCCCGGTCGAGGTGGGGGCGATGCTGGGGGTGAAGCCGCAGGTGGTCATCAACTGGATCCGGGAGGGGCGAGCGCTCCCCCACGGCCGGGACGACCTGGGCCGCAACCGCTTCACCGACGCCGATGTGGCCCAGCTGCGGGCGAGCCTGGGGACGCGCCGGACCCATGCTCGCCCCCGGCCGGCCCCGGACGCCGGCACCGGTGGCCCGGGGGCGCCGACGGTGTGAGGGGTCCTGGGCCATCGGGGCCCTCGCTACCATGGGGCGGCCGGAGGCGGCCGCGGCCTCGCCGCTGCGTCCTCGCCCCGGTCGCCCGCGCACGGCCCGGGCGAGCGCCAGGCCGGATGGGAGGAGCGTGGGTACGTGGACGTTGCACTGACGACCGGGGACCTCGGCGACCTTCGAGCGGACGCGCTGGTGCTGCCCCACCTGGCGGATGAGCCCCTGGGGCCGCTGGCGGCGGCCGCGGACGCCGAGCTGGGCGGGCTGCTCTCCGAGATGCGGTCGTCGGGCGAGGCCTCGGCGGAGTTCCCCTCCCGGACCATCGTCGCCACCCTCGGCCGGTTGCCGGTGGCCCGGGTCGCGCTGGTGGCCCTGGGGCCGGCGGCGCAACTCGACGGCTATCGCCTCCGCAACGCCCTGGAGCTCTGCGGCCGGCAGCTGAAGCGGACGGCGCGCCGGGTGGCGGTCGCGGTCGAGCCGCGGGTGCTGGCCGCGCTGGGGGGCGACCCGGCGGCCGTGCTCCGCGGCGCCGTCGAGGGTCTCGGGCTCGCCAACTCCGAGACCGATGCCGATCGGAGCTCGCCGAGGAACCCGGGAACGATCGCGGCGGTGGTGGTCCTCGGGCTGGGGGCGGGGGACCGGCAGCTGGAGGGCGCCGCCCACCAGGCCGGCCTGCTGGCCGACGCCACCAACACCGCGCGCCGCTGGCAGTGGCGACCGAGCAACCGGTTCACCCCCACCCAGGTGGCGGAGGAGGCGGTGGCGGTGGCGCGCGAGACCGGGCTCGAGGCCCAGGTCCTGGAACCGTCCGAGATGACCGCCCTCGGGATGGGGACCCTCCTCTCGGTGGCACGCGGCTCCCACGAACCCGCCCGGCTGGTCGTCCTCCGCTACCGCGGCCCCGCCGGGCGGCCGGCCGGCACCGAGCTGGCGCTGGTGGGCAAGGGCATCACCTTCGACTCCGGCGGGATCTCGATCAAGCCGGCGGCGGGGATGGCGACCATGAAGGCGGACATGAGCGGGGGCGCGGCGGTGATCTGCGCGATGGGGGTGATCGCCCAGCTGGAGCCGGCGATCCCGGTGATGGGGGTGGTGCCGCTCACCGAGAACATGCCCGGGGGAGGGGCGACCAAGCCCGGCGACGTGGTCCGGGCGATGGACGGGACCACGGTCGAGATCACCAACACCGACGCCGAGGGTCGGCTGGTGCTGGCCGATGCCCTCGCCTACGCCATCAAGCTCGGCGCCACCCACCTGGTCGACGTGGCCACCCTCACCGGGGCGGTGTCGGTCGCCCTCGGCCACCCGGTCGCCGGGGCGATGAGCAACGACCGCGCCCTGCTCGACCAGGTCCGCCAGGCCGCCGACCGCGCCGGGGAGCGGGTCTGGGAGCTGCCCATGTTCCCCGAGCACGACGTGGTGCTGGAGAGCGACGTGGCCGACGTCAAGAACGCCGCCGAGGTCCGCGCCGCCGGCTCCATCAACGGCGCCGTCTTCCTGCGCCGCTTCGTCGGCGGGCGGCCCTGGGTCCACCTCGACATCGCAGGGGCCGCCTGGAACGACCAGACGGGCCTTGCCCGGCTGGTCCCCAAGGGCCCCACCGGGGTGATGACGCGCACGCTCGCGCACCTGCCCTTCGTCGTCGCCGGCTGACGGGCCGGCGATCGTCAGGCGCGCAGCGCGAAGGTCGGCTCGCCGCCGGGGTCGTCCCCCACCCGCTCCACCCGTCCCTCCGCCTCCAGCTTGAGGCAGTGGGCGAGCACCGTGCGGGCGGCTGCGGCCCAGAGGGTGGGCGTGACCGCGGCGTAGAGGCCGGGCACCAGGTCGGTGGGGTGGTGCGGGCCGTCCGCGAGGGCGGCCAGGACGGCCCGCTCCCGCTCCGCCCGGTGGCGCAGGATCCCGTCGATGGCGGCGGTCGGGTCGGTGAGGGGGTCGCCGTGGCCGGGGAGGAGGACCCGCAGGGGGAGGGAGCGGAGACGCCTCAGCGCGAGGAGATAGGCGGGGAGGTCGCCCGCCGGCGGGTCGATCACCGTGGTCGCGCCGCCGAGGACGTGGTCGCCGGTGAAGCAGGCGCCGTCGTCCTCGGCGAACAGGCAGATGTGGTCGGGGGCGTGCCCCGGGGTGTGGAGGACCCGGAGCGCGTGCCGCCCGACCTCCAGCCGGTCGCCGTCGTGGAGGGCGAGCTCCCCCCGGCCCCAGGCTGAGGTGTGGTGGACCCCCACCCCGACCCCCAGCGAAGCGGCCAGCTGGGCGGCTCCCTCGCGGTGGTCCGGGTGGCTGTGGGTGCAGACCAGGCGCACGATGCGGCCGGGGGCCGCCGCCGTCTGGATCGCCTGGCGGTGGCCGGGGTCGTCCGGCCCCGGGTCGACCACGGTGACCTCGTCGTCGCCGACCAGCCAGGTGTTGGTGCCGGCCAGGGTCATGGGACCGGGGTTCGGCGCCAGCAGCCGGATCACCCGGAGCGGGCCCGGACCGGCGGCCTCAGCCGCCATGGCCGGGGCGGAGGACGGCCGGATCCAGCCCCGGGACTCGCTCCCTCGTCAGGTCGCCGAGGTCGGGCACGACGGTGGTCACCTCCCGCGCCCGGGCCGCGGTCAGCGCCGCCGCGACGCTGGCGTGTCCGGCGACCCATGCCAGCACCGCGCGCGTCGGGGGGAGGAGCTGCCAGCTCCCCTCGATCCCGTGGGCGAGCGCCGCCCCGGGGGCGGACCAGGTGCACCGGACGTGCTCGCCGCGAGGGTCGGCTACGGCGGCCTGCCGGTCGGGGGCCCGGGTGAGGTAGAAGCGGGTGTCGTAGCGTCGCGGGAGACCGGCCGGGGTGATCCAGTGGGCGATGAAGGCGAGCTGGCCGAGGTCGGGTCGGAGCCCGTGGTCCGCCAGCTGCCGGCGGAGGGCGCCGGCATCGCCCTCCAGCAGCCGCTCGCGGGTGATGGCGAGGGCCGCCGCCAGCCCCTCCGGGATCGGGCGCCCGTCGCCGTCCCGGGCCAGGAGGATCCCCGTCTCCTCGAAGCACTCGCGCACGGCGGCGACCGCGCAGGCGAGCGGCGCGCGGAGGTCCCGGCCGACGCCGGCGGTGCTCGCGGCCGCCCAGGCGGGGTGGCGGTCGGCCGGGTCCACCCCGCCCCCGGGGAAGACCGTGGCCCGGGGGGCGAACGTGGCCGAGGCGGGCCGCTCGAGGAGGAGGACCTCGAGCGGCCCGCCACCCGCCGGGCCGTCGCGTACGAGCACGACCGTGGCCGCGTCGCGGGGCACCGCCGCCGCCCTCATCGGACCGGCTCCAGCCGCTCACTGGGGTGCTCGTGCCGTCCCGCCTTGGCGCATGGACGGCCGTCCACCCTGACGATGTCGGCGGTGAAGTCGAACCGCCCCCGGAAGAAGGCGCTCCCCACCCCGAAGGCGTCGACGGGGACCCCGGCGGCCTCGAAGGCGGCGATCCGGTGGGCATCGAAGCCGCCGCTGGCGACGATCTGCACCGACCGGAACCCGGCCTCGTCGAGAGCGGCCCGCACCATCCGGCAGAGCTCGGGGGTCACCCCCCCGGGCGGCACCTCGCCCATCAGCGGGAGCATGCTCCGGTCGACCATGTGCTGGGAGGTGTCGAGGCGCACGCCCCACAGCCGCGGGCCGAGGGCCCGGGCCACCGCCAGCGACGTCCGAACGCAGTCGTTCTCGAAGTCGACCAGCACCGTGATCTGGACGTCGGGGTCGACGTGCTCGGCGAACTTCTCCGCCGCGCGCACGGTGTCGCCCCCGTAGGCGGCGATGAGAGCGTGGGGGACGGTGCCGATGCCGCGGGCGCCCCACCACGAGGCCTGGGCGTCGGTGGAGACGCCGATGGCCCCCGCCACGTGGGCGGCCCAGCCGTCGCCGGTCTGGACCGCGTGGTGGTCGAAGCGGGCCGGGAAGAAGATGATCGGTTTGCCCCGCGCGGCCCGGACCACCCGGCGCACGTTGGTGGCCACCTTGGTGCGGCGGGTGAGGACCCCGAGGACCACCGTCTCCAGGTGGGCGAAGAGTCCGTAGTCGCCCTCGATCGTGAGCACCGGCTCCCACGGCTCGATCTCGTCGCCGTCGTAGAGGGCGCGCACGGTGAGCCCGGACCAGCGCTTGGAGCCGAGCTTGAGCAGGGCGATCGCCTCGTCGATCCCGCCCAGGACCGCGGCCCGGCGCTGGAAGACCTGCATCACGACCCGGGGATGGGCGCGGTCGCGGGCCAGCACCGTGAGGGTGTGGTTGAAGTACGCGTCGGAGTAGTACCCCTGGCGGATCTTGACCACCGGCAGGCGGAAGACCGCGGGGTCGAGGCGCTCTCGGCGCCCCGGCCCGGGCGGGGTCAAGTGACCACGTCCTCCCGCTCCGCGAAGCTGAGGATCCGGCGCGGCTGGAGGAGGGCGAACGGGCGCTGGATGCTGACCGGCTCCCGGGTCAGGGCGGGTACCCAGACGGCGCTGAGGTTGCGCACCGGGATGAAGTCGTCGAGGTTGCGCTCGATCGTCTCGCGCAGGCCCAGGCGGGGCTCCAGGAACACCTCGCAGACCAGGGAGAAGGCGTCGGTGCTGACGGCCACCCGCCGGATCACCTTCTCCACCAGCAGCGCACTCCGCCGACCCGTCTCGAGCGGGGCCTCGTGGACGGGGGCGACGAAGACGATCGAGGCCTTCGCCACCAGGGCCGAGGTCTCGACGTGGCTGACCACCGGGTAGGTGCTGGCGAGCGGCTCCAGGGAGACGTTCCGCACCTCCAGGAAGTCGGCGCGGCGGTTGACGACGTCGGTGAGACGGAGCGGGGCCGTCACCGCGATCTCGCCCGTCAGCTTGAGGAACGAGCTGAAAATGACGACAGCCTCACCGCCATCCATGGGGCCGAAGTATAGGGAGGCCCGCACCGGGTGCCAGCCGATCGACCGCCCGCCGGCGCCACCCCGGATGCCCGAGTCGCGGACGATCGGGCGCCCCTCGACCGGGCGCGCCTGGCCCGCCGTCTGCTCGAAGCCGGGTGCTCCGGCCCCGTCCGGGTCGTGACCCGCACCGACAGCACCCAGGCGCGAGCCCGCACCGCCGCCCTCGGAGGGGCGCCCGCAGGGTGGACGATCCTGGCGGAGGAGCAGACCCGCGGCCGCGGCCGCAGCGGCCGCGGCTGGTGGGCGCCCCCCAGGTCGGCGATCCTGGGATCGATGGTGCTCCGCCCGGAGCTTCCGCCGGAGCGTCTGCGCGGGCTCAGCCTCGTGGCTGGGGTGGCGGTGGCGGAGGCTGTCCGCGCCGCCGGGGTCGCCGATGTCTGGCTCAAGTGGCCCAACGACTGCCTCGCGGGCGGCCGAAAGCTGGCCGGGGTGCTCGCCGAGGTGGTCCCCGGCGGCCCCTCCAGGATGCTCCCGGCGGTGCTGGTGGGGGTCGGGTGCAACGTCCGGATCGCCCCATCGGAGTGGCCGGAGGAGCTGACCGACGGCGCCACCAGCTGTTGGGCGGAGGGCGCGCCGGTCGAGCGCAGCGAGCTGGCGGCCGCCATCCTGGCCGGGGTCTGGGCCGGCTACCAGCGGTGGCGCCGGGAGGGGTTGGGCTGGGTGATCGACGCCTGGCTCCGGCTCGACCGCCATCGCGGCACCCTGGTGGAGGCGAGAGGCCCGGACGGGCCCATCCGCGGCCTTGTGACCGGGCTCAGCGACGAGGGGAGCCTCTGCCTCCTCACCGACTCGGGACCGAGGGTGGTGGAGGCGGGCGAGGTGCTGGGGCTGCGGGCCCCGGGTGGCTCCCCCGAGGTGGCCCGTGGCCGGGGACCGGCGAGCCGCCGCCCGCCGGGTGGGGGTGCGGACCGCGCAAGTTCTTGACGAGTCGCCGGGAGGTGCCTACGATGGGGGCGAGGCTCGCGGCGTGTGCTGGCGCGCCGTGGCGTCCCAACCCCCTGCCTGAGGAGCGACCGTGCCCACGATCGAAGAAACGTGCGTTGCGATCACACGACTCGAGCACAAGTGGGAGGTCGAGAAGACCCAGCGGTACGCGCGCCGCAACAAGATCCGCTACATCGACCGGCTCCTCAATGAGCTGGAGCAGCTGAACATCGCCGACGAGGCGGAGATCCCCGGCGAGCTGCGGGGCCTCTGCAAGGAGTTCGTCGACGGTGAGGCCCACCCGCTCGCCCAGCGGGCCGCCGCGGAGGTGCCGATCGCCGAGTGGATGGACGCCCTCTACGACGTCCAGGACAGCCTCATGTTCGCGATGGAGGACGATGAGGAGTAGGCGCCGGCCGGCGGCCGGGATCGCTCTCCGCCGGCCCGCGCACGGCTGGCTATCCTGACGGGCTCCCGAGCCCCCATAGCTCAGTTGGATAGAGCGCCGGCCTCCGGAGCCGGGTGCGCAGGTTCGAGTCCTGCTGGGGGTACCAGTGGAGCGATCCCGGCGGCGGGGAGGAGGGCGGCCGCCCCTGCGAGCGCGGTCGGCGGGCACGGGCCGGGCCGGGCGTGCGACCGGTGCCGGCCTTCGCGGTCGGGGCAGCCTCGGGAGGGCTGAGGGGAGCCACCCGGGCGGGGCGGCACCCGGATGCATCGAGGTCCGCACGGCGGAGGGATCAACCCAGACCGGGAGCCGGCCGAGGGGAATCCACGGATCACCAGCGTGGCGCCCGACCAGAACCGTCGCGGCCGGCGGTCGCGGACGCCCGCGCGATGGGCCGAGCATCGGAACGGGGGCCGCGCCGCCGCGTCGCTAGTGCCGGTAGGCGACCCGCCAGCCGGCGATGTCGATCGTGCCCATCTGGAGCATGGCCGTCATGACCCGGTTGGCTCGATCCGGGTCCGGGTCGTGCAGCCTCTCGCCCAGGGCGGCGGGAACGATCTGCCAGGAGACACCGAATTTGTCGCGGAGCCAGCCGCAGCGGTTTGCCTCCCCACCCTCGGACAGCCGGTCCCACAGCTCGTCCACCTCGGGCTGGGTCGTGCAGCTGACGAAGAACGAGATGGCCGGCGAGACGGTGAACGGTGGACCGCCGCTCAGCGCCATGAACTCCTGCCCCTCGAGCTGGAACGTCACTGCCATCGCAGCACCCTTCGGTCCCGGCCCGGCGTCCCGGTAGCGATCGATCCCCCAGATTCTCCACGTGGGAACGATCGAGGTGTAGAGGTCGGCCGCCTCTTCCGCGCGGCCGTCGAACCAGAGGGAGGGCGTGATCCGTTGCCGGGGGGTCTCCTTGGTTGGTGATGGTCGCGGGTGAACATGGGGGTGCCGCCGGGGGCGAGCGCGCGATGGCAGCCTCGTGCACCGTCGCCGCCGCCATCACGTCGACAGTCCGGCCGGGGAGCTCACAGCATCCTCGCTCGGCGCCGGCCGGCTCTCAGGCCCGGAGCACCTGGCGCAGGACCAGCGGGAGCACCCCGCCCTCGCGGTAGGTGGCCAGGTCGGCGCCGCTGTCGAGGCGGCACACGACCGGGATGGTCCGCACCGAGCCGTCCGCGGCGCGCGCCGAAAGGGAGAGTCGGGCCCCCGGGGCGAGGGTCGCCGACAGCCCCCGCAGGCTGTAGGTCTCGCGCCCGGTGAGGCCGAGGCTGTCGGCGCTGTCGTCGGCCATGAACTGGAGCGGCAGGACCCCCATCCCGACCAGGTTGCTGCGGTGGATCCGCTCGAAGCTCTGGGCCAGGACCGCCCGGACCCCGAGCAGCTGCGGACCCTTGGCGGCCCAGTCCCGGGAGCTGCCGGTGCCGTACTCCCTGCCGGCGATGACGAGCAGCGGGACTCCCTCGGCCTGGTAGCGTGTCGCCACCTCGTGGATCGTGCCGACCGCGCCGTCGGGGAGGTGGGCCGCGTACCCGCCCTCCCTGCCGCCGGCCAGCTGGTTGCGCAGGCGGACGTTGGCGAAGGTGCCCCGCACCATCACCTCGTGGTTGCCGCGGCGGGCGCCGAAGCTGTTGAACTCTCGCTCCGAGACGTCGTGCGCCTGCAGCCAGAGCCCCGCCGGTCCGGGGGCGGGGATGCTGCCCGCCGGCGAGATGTGGTCGGTGGTGACGGAGTCGCCCAGCAGGGCCAGCACCCTTGCCTCGACGATGTCGGTGACCGGGACCGGCGCGCGGTCCACATCGAGGAACGGGGGCTCGCGAACGTAGGTGGAGGCCGGATCCCAGGCGAAGAGGGGGCCGGTGGGCGCCGCCATGGCCGCCCAGTGCGCGTCGCCATCGAAGATCCGCCCGTACTGTGTGGTGAAGAAGCGGGCTTGCACGGCCCGGCCCACGACCTCGTCGATCTCCGCGGCGGACGGCCAGAGGTCGGCGAGGAAGACCGGGCGCCCCTCACGATCGGTGCCGAGCGGATCGTGGGCCAGGTCGGTGAGGACCGTCCCCGCGAGGGCGTAGGCGACCACCAGGGGCGGCGAGGCGAGGTAGGCAGCCCGCACCGCCCGGTGGATCCGCCCCTCGAAATTGCGGTTGCCGCTGAGGACGGCGGCGACGGTGAGGTCACCGGCCTCGACCGCCGCCGCCACCTCGTCCGTGAGCGGGCCGCTGTTGCCGATGCAGGTGGTGCAGCCGTAGCCCACGACCTCGAAGCCGAGCGCGGCGAGAGGCGCGAGCAAGCCGGCCTGGGCGAGGTAGTCGGTGACGACCCTGGACCCCGGGGCCAGCGAGGTCTTGACGTGGGAGGGCGGGCGCAGACCGCGCGCCACCGCCCGCTCGGCGACCAGGCCTGCCGCCACCATCACGGAGGGATTGGAGGTGTTGGTGCAGCTGGTGATGGCAGCGATCACGACGGCCCCGTTCCCGATCGCCGCTCTCGCGCCGGCCACCCTCGGCGCCGCCCCGTTGGCGTCGGGGAAGGCGGCCCGAAAGCTCTGGGAGGCAGCCGAGAGCGCGACCCGGTCCTGGGGCCGGCGGGGCCCGGCGAGGCTCGGCTCCACCAGGCTGAGGTCCAGTTCCAAGAGCTCCGAGTAGTCGGGGATCGGGGTGGCGTCGGTGCGGAAGAGCCCCTGCTCCTTGGCGTACCGCTCCACCAGGTCCACCAGCTCCGGCTCGCGCCCGGTGAGGCGGAGGTACGCCAGCACGGCGTCGTCGACCGGGAAGAGGGCGGCGGTGGCGCCGTACTCGGGCGCCATGTTGGCGAGGGTGGCCCGGTCGGCGACGCTGAGCGAGCCGAGACCGGCCCCGCAGAACTCGACGAACCGACCCACCACGCCGTGGCCGCGAAGCCACTCGGTCACGCGGAGCACGAGGTCGGTGGCGGTCACCCCGGGTCCGAGCCCGCCGTGCAGCTGGACCCCGACCACCTCGGGGGTGGTGAGCGGCAGGGGCTGCCCCAGCAGGACCGCCTCCGCCTCGATCCCGCCCACCCCGAAGCCGAGGACGCCGAGGCCGTCCACCATGGTGGTGTGGGAGTCGGTCCCCACCACCGTGTCAGGCAGCGCCAGCCGACCATCGGCGTCGGCGCGGACCTGCACCACCCGCGCCAGGTACTCCAGGTTGACCTGATGGACGATGCCCATCCCCGGCGGCACCACCCGGAAGCCGCGGAATGCCTGCTGGGCCCAGCGGAGCAGGGCGTAGCGCTCGAAGTTGCGCTCGTACTCACGCTCCAGGTTGACCGCGTAGGCCGAGGTGGACCCATAGGCGTCGACCTGGACCGAGTGGTCGATGACGAGGTCGGCGGGGACCACGGGGTCGACCCGGGCCGGGTCCCCCCCGGCCCGGACCACCGCCGCCCGCATCGCCGCCAGGTCCACCACCAGCGGCACCCCGGTGAAGTCCTGGAGGAGGACCCGCGCCGGCAGGAACGGGAGTTCGCGGGCCGGCCCAGGGCGCGGGCTCCACCCGGCCAGGGCCTCCACGTCGGCGGTCGTCACGTGCGGCCCGCCGGCGTGGCGCAGGAGCATCTCCAACCAGATGCGGACCGTGACCGGCAGGCGCCCGGTCTCGCCCAGCCCCAGCTCCTCCACCCGCTGCAGACGGAAGTACCCCAGCTGGCCGATCCCGAGCGGTCGGCGCGCGCCGAACGGGTCGGACCCGAACTGAGCCTCCATCCCGCAGGCGATTCTACGCTCGCCCGGACGCCCCGATCCGGGGCCGGGCGGACCCCCGGCCCGGTCGCCGGGTGCGGTATCGGCACGTTTGACACCCGATCGCGGAGGCGGGCATACTCGCTGGCCGAGGGCCGGGCGGGTGCCGATCCCTGGCGGGGTCGGCCGGCGCGGTCGCTGTCGGTGGACTCGACGGAGGGAGCGGTGAGGGTGCGGGGCCAACTCGTCCGGACCGGTCGGAGGGCCGCCGGGGCCGGCGTCGGGCTCATGGTCCTGGCCCTGGCGTCACCCCCGGCGTTCGCGGCCCACCGCGATTTCCTCCATTCCGCCGGGCCGCCGGACAACCGCATCGTCATGCTCTTCGACGTCTTCCTCGGGTTGGGAACGGCGATCCTGATCGGGGTGACGATCGCCGTGCTCACCGTCTGCGTCCGCTTCCGCCGCCGCCACCCCGACGAGATGCCGAGGCAGGTGCACGGCGTCGCCCGCCTGGAGGCCGCTTGGACGCTGGGCCCCTTCGTCCTCCTCGCCGCCCTCTACGTCTTCTCCATCGCCCAGGTCAGCTACCTGCGCCACGGACCCGCCCGGGACACCGCCGCGGGCCGGCAGGGGGTCAACGTGGAGGTGATCGGGCGGCAGTTCTACTGGACCTTCGTCTACGGTGACGGTCACGAGTCGCTGCGCACGCTCTACGTGCCCGCCGGCCGTCCCGTCTACCTGGTGACCAAGTCGCTGGACGTCATCCACGGGTTCTCAGTGCCCGAGTTGGGTGCCCGGATCGACGCCCTGCCCGGGATCGTCAACCACGCTTTCATCGAGGCCGGCCGTCCCGGCACCTACAACGGCCAGTGCTACGAGCTCTGCGGCGTCGGCCACGCCCAGATGCTGATCACGGTGAAGGCGCTGCCGCGTGCCCGCTACGAGCAGGTGATCGCCAAGCTTCCCGCCGCCACCGGGCTGCCCAAGCTGCTGCCGTGAGCGCGCCGGTCCGGACCCGTCCCTGCGTCGCTGCCATCCCCGCACCCCCGCCTGGAGGATCCCGTCCCCATGGCCACCGCTGACCTCCCTGTCGCCCGACCGCTGCCCCGCACCTACTCGGGGCTGGCCGCCTGGCTGACCACCGTCGACCACAAGCGGATCGCGGTCCTGTACTTCATCGCCACCGGCGGATTCTTCCTGGTGGGAGGTCTGATGGCCCTGCTGATCCGCACCCAGCTGGCCCAGCCCGACAACACCTTCCTCACCGGCTCCCAGTACAACCAGCTGGTGACGATGCACGGGACGACGATGATCTTCCTCTTCGTCATCCCGATCTGGAGCGCGTTCGGCAACTACATGGTGCCGCTGATGATCGGCGCCCGCGACATGGCCTTCCCCCGCATCAACGCCTTCGCGTTCTGGCTCCTGCCCCTGGGCGGGCTGGTGATGTACAGCGGCTTCCTCTTCGGTGGCACCGCCGCCGCCGGCTGGACCGGCTACGTCCCGCTCACCGAGAAGCTCTACTCACCCCAGGTCGGCCAGGACCTCTGGATCCTCGGCCTCCACATCATCGGGGTTTCCTCGGTGATGGGGGCGGCCAACTTCCTCGTCACCATCCACCGGATGCGGGCGCCGGGCATGACCTGGTTCCGGCTCCCCCTCTTCGTCTGGGCGATGGAGGTGACCTCCGCGCTGGTGCTGATCGCCTCGCCGTTCCTGGCGGGGGCGCTGGCGATGGTCCTGCTCGACCGCCAGCTCGGCACCAGCTTCTTCAACCCCGCCCACGGCGGCAACGCCATCCTCTACCAGCTCATCTTCTGGTTCTATTCCCACCCCGCGGTCTACATCATGATCCTGCCCGGGTTCGGGCTGATCTCGGAGATCCTGCCGGTGTTCAGCCGCAAGCCGATCTTCGGCTACCGCACCATGGCCTACTCGATCGCCGCCATCGGGGTGCTGGGCTTCATGGTCTTCGGCCACCACATGTTCACGGTGGGGCTGCCCCTGCCGGTGCAGGCCTTCTTCATGGCCGCCACGATGGTGATCGCGATCCCCACCGGGGTGAAGATCTTCAACTGGATCGCCACCCTCTGGGGAGGCTCGATCCGCTTCACCGCCGCCACCCTGTTCGCGGTCGGGTTCATCCTGATGTTCACCATCGGGGGGATCGACGGCGTCTTCATGGCCTCGCTCGGCATCGACTACAACCTCAATGGCACCTACTGGGTGGTCTCCCACATCCACTACGTCCTGGTGGGAGGCTCGTTGATGATCATCTTCGCCGGGCTCTACTACTGGTGGCCCAAGATGACCGGCCGCTTCCTCAGCGAGCGGATCGGCAAGTGGCACTTCTGGCTGCTCCTGCTGGGGTTCAACCTGACCTTCATGCCGATGCACATCCTCGGCGTGCTGGGCATGCCGCGGCGGATCTACACCTATGGGCCCGGCACCGGCTGGGGACCGATCAATGCGGCCGAGACGGTGGGCTCGTTCATCATCGGCCTGGCGATCCTGACCTTCCTGTACAACGTGGTGCTCTCGCTGCACCAGCCCCAGACCGCTCCCAACGATCCCTGGGAGGGAAACACCCTGGAGTGGTACACCACCTCGCCGCCGCCGCCGCACAACTTCGACCAGATCCCCGAGGTGCGCTCGCTGCGGCCGGTGCGCGATCTCCGACTCGCCGGTGGTGCGGTCGACGCTCCCGGCGCCGCCGTGTGATGAGGGCGGGGCCGGCCGGGCCCGGTTCCACCGCGGCGACCGCACTGGCCCGCAGCGCCCTCGCCACCGCGGTCGCGACCTATGTGCTGGTGATCCTGGGCAGCACCGTGCGGGTGACGGAGTCGGGGATGGGGTGTCCCGGCTGGCCCCTCTGCTACGGCCAGCTGGGGCCCATCGACCGCTTCCACTCGGCGGTGGAGCAGACCCATCGCTACGTGGTGGTGGTGGTCACCGTCCTGGTGCTCCTCACCGCGGCGCTGGCCTGGTTCGCCGCCCGCCGCCGCCGGTCGGTGCTCTGGCCGGCCACCGCCGCGGCGGTGGTGATCGTGGTCCAGATCGCCCTCGGCGCCGTCACCGTCATCACCCACAACGCCCCGATCACCGTCGCCCTCCACCTGCTCACCGCCCAGCTGCTGCTGGCCCTGGTCACGGTGGTCGCGGTGACCGCCCGCACCGCCACCCGGGCGGCCGGCGCGGCCCGGCTGCCGTGGCTGGGCTGGGCGGCCGTGGCGGCGACCTTCGTCCTGCTCGTCGCCGGCTCCTTGGTGGTCGACGGGGGGGCCACCTACGCGTGCCCGTCCTGGCCCGCCTGCGGGCTGCATGGCGAGCCCGCCGCCCTGGTGGCGATCCAGTACGTCCATCGCGGCGCGGTCCTGGTGGTGGGGATCATCCTCGCAGTGTTCGTGATGCGAGCCGCCCGCGGGTGGCGCCATGTCGCTGGGTCGCGGTGGGTGGCGGACCTGATCGGGGCGGCGTTCCTGGCCGAGGTCGCGGTGGGCGGCCTCAGTGCCACCCTGCGCGCCCCGGAGGGGATCCAGGACCTCCACCTGGCCCTCGCCGCCGTCATCTGGGTCGGGGTGGTGGCCCTCGCGACGCTGGGGTGGCAGGCGGGGGTGGCGTCGGCCCCGCCCGGTCCCCGCGCGGCCGTCGAAGGGGTCAGAATGGGGGCCGACATGGTGCCGGGGAGCTGAGGAGCGCTGGTGGAACAGAAGGACGCCCGGGGCAATATCCGCTTCGGCATCGTGCTGATCGTGGTGGCGGTGCTGATGATGGCGATCGCCTTCGCGTGGGCCGCGTTCTACCTGGGCGCCGGCCGTGGGTGAGGGGCGGCCGGTCGTGCCCGAGCCGGCTCCCGACGCCGAGCAGGCGGCGGCCTCGGCGCACGGGACCGGCGCCCCCCACGCCATCCACCTGCCGCCGCCGAGCTACTGGCCGATCGTGCTGGCGGTCGGGATGGCGATGGCGCTCATCGGCGTCATCACCCAGTACGTGGTGGTGGCGATCGGCCTGCTGATCACCCTGGTGGCCCTGGCGGGCTGGATCCGCGACGCGCGCCGCGAGTACCGCTCCCTTTCCTGAGCGCGAGCTCGGTGGTCCGGGCCCGGCATGCGGGAGCGGGCCGGTCGCGACCCGGCTGACATGACCGTGCACGGGGGCTCGTCCGCGGGCCTCGGGATCGTGATCCTCGCGGTCGGTCTGCTGATGGGCGCGCTCGCCGCCTTCACGCTCCGATCGATCTGGGGCCGGCCGCCACCCGCCCGGGACCCGGGGCGACGCGACCGGCTGGCGGAGGCGGCCCCGCCGCGGCCGCTCCACCCACTGCTGCGCGGCGTCCTCAGCGTCGACTTCGGCTGCCTCGCCGTCATCGCGGCGGTCCTGTCGGTGCTCGGGCTGGTCCTCATCCTGCGGTCGATCGCGGGCTGAACCGCGCCGATCGCTGGCACCACGCGGGCGATGGCGCGGGGGACCGAGAGGCCCCGCTACCATTGGACGGCATGCGGGGTCAGCTTCTCGTCGAGCGGCGGTTCGAGGTCCTCACCACCTGCATCCTGCTGGCGCTGGCGTTCATCGGGGTGGTGTGGGTGACGATGGTCGTGCTCAAGGCCGCCGACCCCGTCACCTTCCATTTCAACCTGCTGGTCGACATCCTGCCCTGGGCGACCCCGACCGTCATCGTCCTGCTCCTCGTCTGCCCGCTCTACGCCAGGGTGGCCGGCATCATGGCGGCCAGCGGCGACCGGCCGCGGGCGCTCGCCGCCAACCGCTTCCCGCTCCTCGTCGGCAGCGCCTTCTACCTCCTCGGGTACACCGTCGTGGTCTGGGTGCTGATGGTCGCCCTGCGGGCGTGGGACCCGGTCCAGTTCCACTACAACTTCGTCGTCGACTGGCTCCCGGCGATCCTGCCGCCCTGGCTCGTCTGGCTGGCCGGGGGTCCGATCGCCTTCCGGGTGCTCGGGGTGCTCGGGGGCCAGGGGCCCGTCCATCGCCACCGCTTCACCAGAGCCTGGGCCGCCTGGGCTCTCGGACTCGTCGGCGCCGCCTTCCTCGCCGTCGGCGGCCTGGTCCTCAACCAGGGGGTCTACGCGGGCACCGCCGGCGGCGGGCCGCTCGCCGGCCACGCGCTGGTCGCCTTCGGCACCCTCCTCCTCACCGTCGGTGGGCTCCTGTGGGCGGGGCTGCTGCTGACCCTGGCGGTCGGGCTCGAGGCGCACCCCGTCCCCGGGGCGCGCCTCGGGGCGATCGACCGCTTCCGGTTGGCCCGCCCCCGGCTCCTTGTCGAGGGCTTCATCCTGGTGAACGTCCTGGTCGCGGTGGTGGCGCTGCTGATGGTGGGACTCCAGTACGTCGACGCCCAGGACTTCCACTGGTACCTGGCGCTCGACGTCTGGGTCATCGACGGTCCGATCCTGTTCGGGTGGCTGGTGCTGGCCGCGCTGGCGATGGTCGTCCCCGCCCGGCTGGCCGCCAGACGGCCGGGGCGGTGGGGCCCGGGCGCCCTGGCCGCCACCGGCCCGAGCGGCCCGACCGAGGGCGCCGCCTGGGGGTACCGGGGGGGGCCCTCGCCCTCCGCCCCCGGTGCCGGCGGGACCCACGATCGGTCGGCCGGCGCGGCCCCGCCGGAGTGACCCTCCTCCCGCTCGCGGCCCCGGCCGAGGCCGGCCACTCGGGGATCCGTCGCATGACGACGCTGGCGGCGGCCGTCCCCGGCGCGATCCGGCTCGACGTGGGCGATCCCGACTTCCCCACCCCGGCCTGGGTCGCCGAGGCCGGTCGCCAGGCGATCGCCGAGGGCGACACCCACTACACCCCCACCAGCGGCCGGCCGGAGCTGCTGGTGGCGCTCCAGGCCAAGCTGCTCCGCGTCAACGGCTATGCCGCACCGCCCGGTTCGATCACCTGCGCCACCGGCGGCGTGGGCGCCATCGCGGCCGCCTTCGCGGCGATCCTGGAGCCCGGCGACGAGGTGCTCCTGCCCGACCCGGGCTGGCCCAACTACACCATGATGCTGCCGTGGACCCACGCCCGCGGGGTGCGCTACCCGTGCCCGGCGGAAGCCGGCTTCCTGCCCGACCCGGACCGGGTGGAGCAGCTGGTCGGGCCCCGGACCCGGCTCCTTGTCGTCAACAGCCCCAACAACCCGACCGGGGCCGTCTACCCACGCCCGCTGCTGGCGGCGCTGGGGGCGGTGGCCGAGCGCCGGGGCCTGTGGCTGCTCAGTGACGAGTGCTACGACGAGGTCATCTTCGACGGCAGTCCGGTGAGCCCGGCGGCCTGGCTCGGGACCGATCGGGTGGTCAGCGTCTACACGTTCTCCAAGACCTACGCCATGACCGGGTGGCGGCTGGGCTACGCCACCGGGCCGGCCCGCCTGATCGAGACCATGGTGAAGGTGCTGGAGTCCAACTCGTCCTGCACCTCCACCATCGCCCAGCGGGCGGCGGAGGCGGCGCTCGCCGGCCCGCAGGACGTGGTCCGGACCATGGTCGCAGCCTACCGTCGCCGCCGCGACACCGCGGTCGCCGTCCTCCGCGAGGCCGGGCTGTGCCTGTCGGTGCCGCAGGGCGCCTTCTACATCATGGCCGACGTCAGCCCCAGGGGGCAGGAGAGCTCCGCCTTCGCGGAGACCCTGCTGCGGGACCAGGGGGTGTCGGTGGTCCCCGGCACCGCCTTCGGCACCGTCGCGCCCGCCAGCGTGCGGGTCAGCCTGGCCAGCTCCGACTCCGACCTCGAGGTCGGGCTCCGGCGCCTGGCGGCGTTCGTCCGCCACCACGGCTGACCGTAGCGAAGATGCCCGAGGCCACCGACGACCTGGAGCTGTTCACCGCGGTCCCGGCGCGGGCGCTGGTGGTCGTCGCCCATCCTGACGACGGCGACTTCCTCGCCGCCTCGGTGCTGGCGGCCTGGGTCCGCCAGGGCGCGCGCGCCACCGTCTGCCTGCTGACCGACGGCGACGCCGGCAGCGACGACGCGACGATCCCGGCGGGAGAGCTGGCCCGGGTCCGGCTCGCCGAGCAGCGCGCGGCGGCGGCCCATCTCGGGGTCGACGACGTGCTGTGCCTGGGCTTCCCCGACGGCGTCCTGGAGAACACCCTCGAGGTCCGGCGCCAGCTGGTGCGGGTCCTGCGCCAGGTCCGCCCCGACCTGGTGGTGACGATGGACCCGACCCGGCACTGGTTCGACCGCGGCTACCTCAACCACCCCGACCACCGAGCCGCCGGCGCGGCCACCCTCGACGCGGTCTTCCCCAGCGCCCGGGACGGCCGGGCGTTCCCGGAGCTCTTGCGCGACGAGCACCTGGAGCCGCACCGCGTCCGCTACGTGCTGCTCGGAGCGACCGATCGGGACGATGTCGCGGTTCCGGTGCAGGCGGGTGACCTGGAGGCCAAGCTGCGCGCCCTCGGTGAGCACCGCAGCCAGTTCGACGCCCGTGACATGGGCGACTGGGTCTGGAAGCGGGCCCGGGAGGCGGGGGCCCGATGCGGGGTGGAGCTGGCCGAGCCGTATCGCCTGTTCGACCTCGTCCCCGGGCCGTCCCAAAGGGCGGACCCGGAGCCGGAGGAGATGCGGATCATCGCCGGGGAGGCGCCCCCTCCCCCCGAGCCGGCATCCGACTGGGGCTGACGGCCCCCTTCAGTCGGGGTCGGTGCGCGCCCGGGGCCTGCCGGTCGCCCGCCCGGGGGGTTGGCGGGGGGCCGCTGCCCGCGCGGACGGCCCGGCGGGGTCGGACGGCGGACGGACGCGGCGGCCCCCCGGCCGTCCGCTTGCGTCCCCGGCGGGGCTGGCGGCGCGGGCGCCGGCCCGCGTCCCCTTGGGGGCGGCCGGGGCGGTGGCGTCGGCCAGCCGGTCCAGCCAGCCCGCCACCCGCCGGCTCTGGCGGTGGACCAGATGGAGCACGAGGTCGACCGAGCGGCCCACCGGGTCGGGGTGCTGGGCGCGGCCGCGCAGGAGGTGGGTGGCGCGGCGGATGACCGCCTCCGGCCCCGGCACCGCACCGATCCCGGGAAGGGACACGGTCGGGACCCGGGGCCGAGTCCGCGAGCGACGGGGACCGCCCGGACGCCGTGCGGCGGGGGGCGACTGGGATTCGGGCATGGGTCCTCCTTCAGCCTCGGGGTGACCGCCGACGGAACAGATGGCCGACCCGACCGCCGGGGCGACCGATGGCGCCGGGCTCCAGCCGGCCCCCCGGCCGGGGCCGCCGCCGACGCCAACCGCCCGCCGCCACGGCGACCAGCAGCAGCACCGCCAGCGCGGCCAGCGCGATGCCGGCCCGGAGGGCGAGCAGGAGCAGGGCCGCCGTCGCCAGGCCGAGACCCATTCGCAGCGCCAGCGGCGCGACGCGGGCGCGACCGAACCGACGGTGGCGCGACGGGGGAGGGACGGGCGCCGGCGGCATCGCCTCCTCCGGCAGGGGTGCATCCCACAGCCCGGTCCACCATGCGGGAGGAACCGAGGCCCCGGGGTCTGGCGACTGCTGATCCGGGCGGCGGCGCGGGTCGGATCCGGGCGGCATCACGGGTGGTGAGCGGGGCGCCCCAGGGCGTCTTCGGCCACCGTAGGATACCACCCGGTGGCATCCATCCCCGAGCCGGGCAGGGCGGTGCGCCGGCGCCAGCCGCGAGGGGACGCATCCGCCGCGCTCGCGCGCCTGCACCGGACGGTCGAGCGCTGCACGCGCTGCGCCGACCTCGGTCACCTGGAGGCCGCCAGGCCGGTGATGCCCGAGCCGCGGCCCGCGCCGGTGGTGCTGGTGGGCCAGGCACCCGGCCGGGTCGAGCTGGTGCGGCGCCGACCCTTCAGCGGGCGTGCCGGCGGTCAGCTGTTTCGCTGGTTGGCCCGGGCCGGCTGCAGGTCGGAGGCGGACGCGCGGGCGCGCATCTACGTCACCTCGATCACCAAGTGCTACCCCGGTCCCGCCCTCGCCGGCGCCGGCGACCGCCGCCCGTCGAGCGCCGAGGTGGCGTGCTGCCGTCCGTTCCTCGACCGCCAGCTGGAGCTCCTCCGCCCCCGGGTCGTCATCGCCGTCGGCGGCCTCGCCCAGGCGCGCTTCCTGTCCCCGCGTCCGCTGGCGGAGCTGGTGGGACGCTGCTTCGACGCCGCCGGCGGCGAGGTCCCGGTCCTGCCCGCGCGAGACCCGGCGAGCGGGCCACCGGCCGGCCGGCCGGCGGCCCCTGAGGCGCCACGGCCCTGGGTCGTGCCCCTGCCGCATCCGTCGGGGGCCAGCCGCTGGCTCAACCGCGCCGAGCATGCCGCCCTGCTCGACCGAGCCCTGGCGATCCTCGCCGTCCTGCTCGGCGTCGAGTTGGTGCGGGTGGGCGCCGGTGCCGGACCGGCGCGCTGACGTCCGGTCCCACCGCGGACGTTCGGTATACTGCCGCCGGGATCTTGCCGGTGGCCCGTGGCGGCGCTGTCTGGGATGTCACGGGGCCGCCCAATCCGGGAGCACGCTGGTGCCGGTACGAAGGTGGCGACCCCCTGCCAGCTGCGGGCAGCGAGCAGATCCTGCTGTCGCTGCGGGCGCGGCAACAGCAGGGCGGGCGCGGGCCGATGGCACGTCGGCGCTGCCCCCGCCCACCGAGGCGGTGAGGACGCCGGACCAGATCCTGGAACGGATCTTCGCGCCCACGCCCCGGGTCAGCCCGATGGAGCAGGCGGAGCGGACCCTGCGCCGGCCCAAGCAGCTGGTCTACGCCGCCTGCAGCAACCGCAATTTCCACTGGCGGCTCCACCTCACCAGGTACGTGCTCGACGAGGGACGGGTGCCCATCACCCCCTTCATGCTCTTCGACTACTACCTGCTCCACACCGTGCCCAAGGAGCTGGTCCGCGAGGCGATGAACAACCTCATCGCCCGCTGTGACGAGATGTGGGTGTTCGGCAACCTCTCCCTCGGGCTTCGGGTCCAGGTCGGGATCGGAAAGCGGATGCGCAAGCCGGTGCGCTACTTCGACATCAGCGATCTCCCCGACCGGGTCGTCAGCATCCCGGAGGCGATGGTCGGTGAGGAGCGACACGAGTAGCCGGCGCGGCGCGCCCGGGTGGCTCGGCCGGCGGCCCGGTGGGGTCCGCGTCACCGCCTGACCGGCGGCGCCGTCCCCCCGACCCGGTCACCGCGGCGGCGACCCCGCGCGGGCCGGCTGGAACCGCAGCCGCCGCATCGCCCGGGCGGACCGCAACAGGTCCACGAACGTCCGGGCGACGTCGAGGGGAACGATCGAGCCGGGCCGGCCGCCCGATCGGGGGTGATGCTCGATCGGCACCTCGACCACCCGGAACCCCGACCCCAAGGCGCGCACCAGCATCTCCACCGGGAGGAAGTCGCTCGACGACCGCAGCTCGCCGGTGATCCGCTCGACCACCTCTCGCCGCAGCAGCACGCTGGAGTCGATGTCATGCGCCGGCAGGTCGAAGAGCATCCGCACCAGCCAGTTGTAGCTGCGCGCCATCAGCCGCCGGTGGAGCGGATCGGCCCGGTGCAGGCGCCGGGTGCACACGTAGTCGGCGCGGCTCATGACCGGCAGACACGCTCCCAGCTGATCGGGATGGACCTGGAGATCGGCCGGGACGAAGAACCGCAGGTCGCTGTCGGAGGAGCGCATCCCCACCACCACCGCGGCGTTGGCGCCGATGTTGCGGCCGATCTCGATCACCCGCACGTGGGCATCCTCGGCGGCCAGCCGGCGGGCGACGGCGGCGGTCGCGTCGGAGCTGCCGTCGTCCACCACCACCACCTCGTAATCGCGGGTGGTGGAGCTCAGCACCCGCAGCGACTCGCGCACCGCCCGCTCGATGGTCGCCTCCTCGTTGTAGGCCGGCATCACCACGGCGATCGACTCCGCCATCAGCGGGGATTGGGCGAGGACCCGATCGCCGACGGCGGGGCGGTCGTCGGTCACGCCGGTCGACCCCCGAGCGCGGTCCGCAACGCGGCCGTCACCCGCTCCTGCTGAGCGGCGGTGATCCCGGGATAGAGGGGGAGGCTGAGGACTTCCGCCGCCGCCCGCTCGGCCTCGGGAAAGGCCCCTGGACCGTACCCCAGGTGGCCCAGCGCCGGCTGCCGGTGCAGGGGCAGGGGATAGTGCATCCCCACCTGCACGCCCTGCTCCCGCATCCGCTGGGCCACCCGATCCCGGTCAGGCACCCGCACCACGTAGAGGTGCCAGACGTGGGAGTTCCCCGCCATGACCAGGGGTCGGCTGACCGCCCCGACGCCCTCCAGCAGGTCGTGGTAGCGCTGCGCCGCGTCGACGCGGAGGCGGTTCCACTCTGGGAGCCGCTCCAATTTGGCGAGCAGCACCACCGCCTGCAGGGCGTCGAGCCGGGAATTGACACCGAGCAGCTCGTGGCGGTACTTGTCCGAGCTGCCGTGGTCGCGCAGACGAGCCACCCGGGCCGCGATCGCGTCGTCGTCGGTGAGCACCGCCCCCGCGTCGCCGTAGGCGCCGAGGTTCTTTCCGGGGTAGAAGCTGGTCGCCGCCGCCATCCCGTACTGCCCCATCGAGCGGCCGAGCTGGCGGGCGCCGTGGGCCTGGGCGGCGTCCTCGAACACCAGCAGCCCGAGCGGTCGGGCCTGGGCCGCGATCGCCGCCATCGGGGCCAGCTGGCCGAAGAGGTGCACGGCTAGGACCGCCCTGGTCCGGCTGGTGCTGACCTGCTCGATCAGTGCCGGATCGAGCAGGTGGTGGCAGGGATCGCAGTCGATCAGCCGGGGAGTCGCGCCGGCGCGGACCACCGCCGCGGCGCTGGCCACGAAGCTGTTGGCGGGGACGATGACCTCGTCGCCGGCACCGATCCCGGCGCCCCGCAACGCCAACTCGATGGCGTCGGTGCCGCTGGCCACCCCCCGGCACCATCGGACCCCACTGGCGGAGGCGAAGGCCTCCTCGAACGTCCTCACCCGCTGGCCCAGAACGAACTCGGAGGCACGCATCGCCGCCAGCAACTCTGGCATCAGGTCGGCCTCGATCTGGCGATGCTGCCAGCCCAGGTCGACCAGCGGAACGGGAGGGTCGGTCACACCGACTCCTCCCGACCCCGGTTCTGCATCGAGCGGTTGATGGCCTCGATGGTGCGCACCACCGGGAGGGCGGCCGCTCCGGATGCCAGCGGATCCCGACCCTGGACGATGCTGTCGATGAAGTCTTGGCATTCGGCACGCAGTGGTTCGCCCATGACGATGCGGGGCACCCGGATCTCACCGTCGCGGATGCTGGCTCGAAAGGCTCCGAAGCTGTCGATGAAGGGCTTGGACGTGTCGCTGTCGATGCCCTTGTCGTGCAGTCGCATCGGTTCCGCGAGATTCATGTCGTCGATGGTGACCATCATCCGACTGCCGACCAGGGTGATGTCGCGCATCTTCCGCGGACTGAGCCAGGAGACCATGATGTGGACCAGGCGGTCGTCGGGGTAGGTGAGGGTGGCGAAGAGGGTGTCTTCGCGGCCACGATCGATCCAGGACCCTCCCCGCGCGGAGGCGGTGTTGGGGGGCGCCCCGAACCAGTAGTTGGCGATGCTCACGTCATGGGTGGCCAGATCCCAGGAGACGTTCACGTCGATATGGGGGGGGCCCAGGTTGGTGCGGACCATGGAGGCGTAGTAGGGCTTGCCGATGGTGCCCTCATCGATGTACGCCTTGGCCTGACGGATGGCGGGATTGTAGAGGAAGACATGACCGACGGCGAGGGTCAGGCGGGCCTCCGCGGCGGTGCGCACCAACTCCTGCGCCGCCGCCGCCGACGTCGCCAGCGGCTTCTCCACCAGACAGTGCTTGCCGGCCGCCAGCGCCAGGCGGGCGAGGTCGAAGTGGGTGCTGGCGGGAGTCGCGATCACGGCCGCGGCGACGGCGGGGTCGTCGAAGGCCGAGGCCGGCGAGTCGGAGAGACGGACACCCGGATAGCGCTCCGCGACGTGCGCGAGCCGGTCGGAATCGCGGTCGATCACCCACAGGATCCGAGTGCGGTGATCCTCGCGGAAGTTTCGCAGCAGGTTGGGTCCCCAGTGGCCCACCCCCAAGATGGCGACGCCGACCGGACCCGGGGAGGCTGGGGGCCTCATCCCGGGCCCGGATGGCCGCAGACCGGGCCGGGGGCGGCGGCCACCGGGCGGCCGCACCGGCAGACCCAGCCGACCGGTCGCGCCGGGACGCCGGTGACGAGGCGATGGGCGGCCACGTCCCGGGTGACCACCGCCCCCGCCCCGACCATCGACCACTGGCCGATCGTGACCCCGGCCACGATGGTGGCGTTGGCGCCGATGGAGGCGCCCCGCCGGACCAGGGTCCTGGCCGGGGTCCACGCGTCATTGCCGGCGCGGGGCCAGCGGTCGTTGGTGAACACCGCGGAGGGGCCCACGAAGACCTGGTCTTCCAGGGTGACGTGCGCATAGATCGAGACGAAGTTCTGGACTCGGCAGTCGGCCCCCACCACCGCCCCCGCGTCCACATAGACGGACTTGCCCAGCTGGGTCCGGGCGCCAACCACGGCGCCGCTGCGCACGTGAACGAAGTGCCAGATGCGGACCTCGTCGCCCAGAGCGGCGCCGTCCTCGACCACGGCGGTGGGGTGGATCATCGCGGCTCAGGCCCCCCCGGTCCCGGATCGAAGGGACCACGGACCGCACCCGCGCCGCCCAGCCGTTTCAGCCTCAGCGTCATCACCTGCAATCCGGCGACCGTCCGACCGCCGCCTTGGACCGCCGGATCCGGCGGTCCAAGGCGGTTTCGAGCCGAACCGGAGCGGCCGAGTCGACGAGGGGGCACGGCTGCGCCCACGGTACGCTCGACGAGGGCGAGGCCGGGGTCGGAGGCTGTGACAATCGAGTCACGGTCGAGTTTCCCGGGCGGACGTGACCGCCCGGCTGAGACCGGTCGCCGCCCGGGATGCCGGCGCCTCCCTGACCGGTCGGGCTGCGGTCAGCGGTGCACACGGCGGTAGACCTCGACCAGCACCACCGGCTGCTGCGACGGCGATCCGGCCTGGTTGGTGATCGCGGTGACCGTGACGCTCGCCTCGTAGACGAGTTGGGACCCTGGCGGAGGCACGTCCCCGGGGGCGAGCACCATCAAGTCCCCGGGGGCGGCGGTCGTGGCGAGGGTGGTGGGGTCGACGATCGCCATGTTCTCCACGCTCAGGCCCTGGCGCGCGTACCGGTTCGGATCGGGACGCAGCCAGAACAGCACCTGAGGGGTGGGGTCGTCCAGGGAGGAGGAGATGAGGACGGGGTGGCCGTGAGCCATGGCATGGGCCCGCACCAGCGCCGCACCCTCGCCGGTGTCGAACCACACCAGCGCCTGCGGCGGCCACACCACGAACAGGGTGAAGAGAAAACTGCCCACCTCCAGAGCCGCGAATCCGGCCAGCAGGGCCGCCCAGGTTCGGCGCCGGGCCAGGGCCGGCAGGATCGTTCGCCAGCCGTAGATCATGAGGCCGAGCAGGAACGGCAGCATCGCGGCGGCGCGCAGCGCGTGGGGGGTGCCGTCGGCGGTGAGCGCCGCCGGCACGGGCGCCGCCAGCAGCCCCAGCAGCAGGATGCGCGGCAGCGGTTCGCGGTAGCGTTGGAGGCTGGCGGCGATCCCGATCAGCAGCGCGGGTGCGGATGCGATCGCGAGCATCCCCCCGAAGCCCACGTTCTGGCGCAGGTTGGAGTCCCCGTGGGTGAGGAGGAAGGGGACGGAGAGGTACTGCACGTAGTTGCCGACGAAGCGGGCGGCGAGCGTGGGGAGTCCAGGCGTGTCCCAGTTGATCGTGAGGACGCCGTACCGCAAGGTGAGCACCCCGGGGTGGCTCGCCGACCACCCGTAGAGCAGGACATAGGTCAGGGCCACCGGCACCGTCATCACGGCGACGCTGCGCCAACGCCTTGGCCACCGGGTCGGCGTCGCCGCCACCACGATCACGACGGTGAGGAGTCCCGCGAACAGGCGGCCGACTGGATACGCCAGGGCCGAGGCACCGAGCCCGACCCCGGCCAGCAGCCACCAGCCGATCGAGCCGTGGAGGCCGCGGGCGACGGCGTACAGCGTCAGCATCAGCAGCGCCACCATGGCGATCACCGAAAAGCCAACTCGACTCTCGACCAGCAGCCAGGGGAGCAGACCGGCGGTGAGCAGGGTCACCAGGGTCACCGATCGATCGCGGGAGAGGTGCCACGCCAGCAGGGACGCCATCGCGCAGACGGCCAGGCCGAAGAGGGCCGCGGGCAGACGCTCCACGGCGGGGGTGAGCGGCAGCAGGCGGGTGAGGGCGGCGACCGCATAGACGTAGACGGGGTCGCGGTACTGTCCGATGGCCTCCGAGAAGAGGAGCGGCCACGGGTGGCCGTGCTGGTCGATCCCGAAGTGGGCGACGGCCCAGCCGTCGTAGCCGGCGTTGGCCTCGTCGGAGTAGAGGCCGGGGGGTGCCTGCTCGAGCCCGGCCAGGTGCAGCACGACCAGCAGGAGCGCGGCGGCGCCGAACAGAAGCGTCCAGCGATGTCGGGTCAGGCCGGCTGCGATCTCGTGGGTGCGCGTCATCGCGGGCCCCGGTGGCAGCGGTCCCGTCGGTTCGGTGTCGTTGCCGCCGTGGTCCCCGTGGTCGGGGGGCGTCTCGGGGCGGGGCGGACCGGGCGGCGCGCCACCCCCGCGGCCCTCGTCGCCAGCCGTCACGCGGTCCGGTGCGGCGGTGCAGCGCAGCCGGGGAGCGCCTCCCGCCGCCGGTGCGGCGGAGCCGGATCGGGGCTCGCGCTGCCAAGCGGGGCTGGCCGGCCGGGCGACCGCCGCGTTTCCCCGGGCCGGCGCGTGGCCGACGACCCCGCCCGCCGGTCGTTGCGCGGTGACGCCGGCAGCGCCACCATCGACGCCCGGCTGGGCTCCGGGGAAGGGGCCGGGATCGGCAGCGGCAGCGACCGCGGCCAGACCCGTCCGGGAGCGGCCCGGCGGGCGGGGAGGATGCCGTCGCCGCCGAGGCACAGCGGGCCCAGCCCGGGGTTGAGCGCGGTCTCCAAGCCCACGGCCCGGATGGCCCGGCCGGGGTGGGCCGCGATCTGGACCCGCGGCCGGATCGGTGCCATGAGGGCCGCGCCGCCCCCGGTGCCCGGAGCCGGGACCTGGCCCCGCAGCGCTGCGATGGCCACCATGGGGCCGCCGAGGGCGATGGCCGCGGTCGGGCGAGGTCGGTCGCAGGCCGCCCGCCGCGCCACCCCCGCCGGGCTGGATCCCCCCGCACCGGCGGCCCGCCGCCGCCCGGGGGCGCTCATCGCGCCGCCCCGTCGGTCGCCGCCGGGCGCGCATCGCCCAGCGTGAACCGTGCCGCCCGGGACCGGCATGGCGGCCCGATCACCTCCCCGTGCACGTCGCTCCTTCGGCTTCACCCAGCGGCCGACGGCGGCCCCGATGCGGCAACCCTACCGCCGGTGCGCGCCCCGGCGCAGCCCCGGTCGGGTCCATTCTCAGGGCAGGGGCCGTTCGAACCAGGCGACGTCCCAGTAGCGGCCGAACTTCCACCCCACCTCGTGGAGCACCCCCACCCGGTGGAACCCGGACCGCAGGTGGAGGGCGACCGAGGCCGGGTTGGGGAGCGCCACCGCGGCGTAGGCGCGGTGGAGGCCCGCGTCGGCCAGCTCGGCGAAGAGGGCGGCGTACAGCCCGGTCCCGAGTCCTGCACCGGTGGCGTCGGGAGCGCAGTAGACGCTGCACTCCACCGAGGTCGCGTAGCCGGCCTTGCGACGGAACTCGCCGCTGCTGGCGAAGCCCACGACCCGGCCGGCGCGCACGGCGACCACGACCCGGTGGGGCCCCCGGCGCGGGTGGGCGGCGAGCCAGGCCGAACGCTCGTCGACCGTGAGGGGTTCGAGGTCGAAGGTCGCGGGCGAGGTGGTGATGTAGTGGTCGATGAGGGCGGCGAGGTCGGCGGCGTCGCCACCCCTGGCCACCCGGATCACCGCCGGCACCGGTCCTGTGTCCACCGCTACAGCCGCCGGATGACGTCGCGCTCCATCGCCTGGCGGGCGCGGGCGGCGATCGGCTGGAGCGGACGGTCCTGCAGGGTCGCCTCCAGCTGGCGCAGCATCGCGTAGACCGACTTGGCCGCCCGCACCGCGTCACCGGGGTCGATCCCCGCCTGCGGCTGCAGCCGGGTGAGCGGCGTCCCCTGCGCCCAGGCGTAGACGAAGCCGACGTGATCCTGGCTGATCGGGCGCGTCTCCTGGACCCCGTGCTGGCGCTCCAGCTCGGCCAGCCGGCGCTGGGCGTGCCGGAGCAGCCGCCAGCAGCGCTCCACCGCGGGGGTGGGGAACCGCGGCCGGGCCGGGGCGGAGCGGCGGGTGTCGCGGTCCTCCGCCGCCACCGCGCTGACCACCGCCGCCAGCTCCGCGGGCAGGAGCGGGTCCAGCCACCCCGCGACGATGGCCTCGGTGACCAGCACCCCGTTGTCGCCGTACACCCTCGCCGCCAGCCGTCCGGTGGCGGTGGGGCGATCGTCCGCCAGGTAGCCGAGGGCGGTGAGCACCGCCCGGAAGGCGCGGAACTGGTGGCGGTAGGCCTCGACCCGCTCGCCCACCGCCAGGTCCGCCTCCGCCTGCGCGGCCTCCAGGGTGCGGATGCGCGCCCTGGCCCCCTGGTGCTCGGCGAGGAGCGGGCAGCGGGGGCAGGGCGAGCGCTCCAGCTCGCCCTGCAGCCGGCGGGCCTCGCGCCGGAGCCGCTCCAGCCGGCTGCCCTCGGCGCCGCCCGCCTTTGGGCCGCGTCCCCGCTGGCTGTCGCGCCAGTGGTCTCGGCGCACCCGGCGGAGCTCCTGGCGCAGCTCGGCCGTGACCTCCCCGGCGCGCTGGAAGCGGGTGAGGGTGCGCTCGGTGCAGGGCACCGAGGGGTGCCGGAACCGCTGCCGGCGAAGGTCCTCCAGCTCGCCCGTCACGTTCGCGCGCCGGGCGACGAGATGGTGGGCGGCCCGCTCCCGCTGGTACTGGCCGAAGGAACGCAGGAGGAGGGCCTCGGCCGCCTCGGGGCGGTGGCGCTGGAGCAGGTTGAGGGTCATGTTGTAGGTGGGGGCGAACTTCGACTCCACCGCCATGTCGTCGCCGAGGACCGTCTCGTAGATCACCCCGAGGTCGACGTCGGGATCGCGCAGGATGACCCCGTGGCCGAGGCGGTCGATCCCCCGCCGCCCGGCCCGTCCCAGCAGCTGGGCGAGCTGGCCGCTGCGGAGGGCGCTGAACCCCTGCCCGTCGAACTTGGTGAAGGTGCTGACGACGCAGGCGCGCGCCGGCATGTTGAGGCCCAGCGCCAGGGTCTCGGTGGCGAACACCACCTTGAGAAGTCCGGCCTGGAAGAGCGTCTCGACCGTCTCCTTCACGTAGGGCAGGAGGCCGGCGTGGTGCATCGCGATCCCCTGGCGCAGGCTCCTGGTCTGCAGCATCGTGAGGTAGAGCTGGGCCTCGTCGGGGTCGTCGACCGCCGCCAGCCGCTCGGTGAGCAGCTCGTCGATGCGATGCTTCTCGTCCAGGGTGGTGAGGTCGAGGCCGTGGCCGAGGCAGCGGACCTGCGCCTCCCGGCAGCCGCGCCGGGAGAAGATGAAGTAGATGGCGGGCAGCAGGTCCCCGTGGCTGAGCTGCTCGACCACCCGCAGGAGGTCGTTCTCCGCCGACCAGAGCGCCCGGCTCTGGCCGAAGCGGCGCTGCTCGCGACCCTCCTCCTGGGCCCGCTCCAGGGTGGTGCGGTCGACCGCGCCGTGGCGGTCGAAGAGGGGGTAGAAGCGGCTGCCCATCCCGAGCCAGATGCGCAGCTCGACCGGGCGCTCGCTCCGTGTCACCACCTTGACCGGGCCGCGTTCGCGCCGGAGCCAGTCGGCCACCTCGTCGACATTGCTGATCGTCGCCGAGAGGCCGATGAACTGGATGCCGGGAGGCGTCTGCACCAGCACCTCCTCCCACACCGTGCCGCGCGGGTACTCGTCGATGTAGTGGATCTCGTCGAGGACCACGGTGCCGACGCCGCCGAGCCGCCTGGGGTCCTCGTAGATGAGGTTGCGCAGCACCTCGGTGGTCATCACCACCACCCTCGCCTCCGGCCGGATCGTGTTCTCACCGGTGACGAGCCCGCAGGCCGCCTCGCCGTAGCGCCGGCACAGATCGCCGAACTTCTGGTTGGAGAGGGCCTTGAGCGGGGTCGTGTAGATCACGCTGCGGCGGTCGCCGAGCGCCCGGGGGGCCTCCAGGGCCCGCCAGACGGCGTACTCGGCGACCACCGTCTTGCCGCTGCTGGTGGGGGCGCTCACCAGCACCGCCGCATGGTCGCGGAGGGCGCGGATGGCCTCCACCTGGAAGTCGTCGAGATCGAAGGGCAGGGTGGCGCGGAAGTCGGCCAGCGCCAGCTCGTCCGCCGCCCTCCCGTCGACGGGCGCGGCGGCGACGTCGGGGACCGCCGTGCGCCGCCCCGGGGTCACGCGGGCCGCGACTCCTGCGGCTCGGGCACCGGCGCCGCCGCCGCCGGCACCGCGTCGGGGAATCGGCCCGGATGGCGGCGGCTCCACCACCACGCCGCCACCACCAGCGGGACGCCGATCACGAGGACCCCGATCGAGGTCCACTGGGTCTGCTTGAGGCCCAGCGCGATGTAGGGGACGTTGACAGGATTGCGCAGGAAGAAGATGCCGAACTGGCTCACCGGGTAGAGGACGAGATAGACGATCCCGATCACCCCGGGCGCCACCCCGCGCCGACGCAGGGCGAGGAGGATGGCCAGCATCGCCAAGATGACCAGCGCCTCGTACGCCGCCACCGGCTGGTAGGCGACCCCGATGCGGGGCGCGTAGGTGTGGCTGCTCGTGTAGGCGGTGGCCCAGGGCAGGCTGGACCGGTTCCCGAGGATGTCGCCGTTGATGATGTTGCCGATCCGTCCGATCGGCTGGCCGATGGCGGCGAAGAGGGCACCCGCATCCAGCAGCACCCAGAAGCTCACCCGGTAGTGGCGGCTGCCCCAGAGCAGGGTGGCGACGGCGAGGAAGATCGCGCCGAAGAACGCCATCCCGCCCTGCCAGAAGGCGAACAGGTCCTGGGGATGGGTGAGGTAGTAGAGCGCACCCGACTGGAGGTCGTAGAAGAGGCGGCCGCCGACGAGGCCCAGGACGATGCTCCAGAAGGCGATCCGCCCCGCCACCGCCGGGGGCACGCCGCTGCGCTCGGCGTGGGGCAGGGCGAGGCGCAGGCCGACCAGGAAGGCGACCGCGTAGCAGACCCCGTACCAGTGGACGGGCAGCGGGCCCAGGTTGAAGACCGGATCGATGCCGATCCGGATCACCGCCGGGGGAGCGAGTGGGAAGGGCACGGTCAGGCCTGGATCAGCTCGATCTGGTGGCGCGCGAGCAGCGCCTCGCCGCCGCCGGCGTCGGCCTCCACCCAGGCCGCGATCGTGGCCAGCATGGCGTCGGCGTGGCGGGCGTCGTTGGAGACGCAGGCGACCCCGAGGACCGCGACCTGCCAGGCGTCCTGGTCCTCGACCTCGGCGACGGCGACGTTGAAGGTGCGCCGGAGTCGTGCGACCAGCGACTGGACCACCTGGCGCTTCCCCTTCAGCGAATGGTTCTCGGGCAGATGGAGGGTGAGGCGCATGCTGCCGATCACCATGACCGGCACGCGCCCCGGATTCCCACGGGCATCCCGGGGATTGTAGGCGAGGCCCATGGGCCGCCCGACCGCCGAGGTCCGCCCCGCCGCCCGGCCGAGCTCCGTCAGGCCGCCGCCCCGCCCAAAGCCGGGCTCGCCGCGTGGTCGGCGTCGGCCACCGCGGCCCGCCGGCGCGGGCTGGCGAGACCGCGCGCGGCTCCCAGGCGGAGCACCAGGGCTCCGGTGACGAGGGCCTGGCGGAGCCCGGCGACACAGCGCGCCCCGGTCGCGTCGCCACCCAGGCTGGAGAAGCTCGAGCTCATCACCGCGGCGCCCAGCCCCCCCCGACCTCGGGGAGGCGTTGTTGGCGCCGGCGGCGATGCCCGGCTCCTCGGGTCGGAGGGCGCTCAGCACCACCTCGCCCACCGGCACGAGGCAGAGCGTCGCGCCCAGGCCGGCGGGAGGAACGGCAGGGCCATGGCGGGAGGGGGCCGGCCCGGAGTGACCGCCAGGCCGAGCCAGAGGAGGGCAGCCGTCTGCAGGAACAGGCCCGCGACCGGGAGCGGAGGGCCGCCGACCCGGCCCGCCAGCCGAGCGGCCGGGACGGCGAGCAGCATCGGCATCCCCGTGCGCGCCAGGGTCCGGACCCCGGCGCCGGGGGGGTGAGGTGCTGCACCGTCTGGAGGAACAGGGAGAGGAGGAAGACCGATCGGAACATCCCGGAGCCCAACCGCAGGCTCGCCGGGTTGACGGCCGCCAGGCCGGGTCGGCGGAACAGGTGGGCTGGGAAAATCGGCGACGCCGCCCGTCGCTCCCCGGCGACGAGGTCGGGCATGGACGCCCCGCCGACCGGCATCGGTCCCAGGACGATGGGGCTGGTCCAGCCGTGGCCGGGGCCGCGCCCGAGGCCGACGACCATCCCGGACAGGCCGACCGTGACCAGGGCCACCCCCCTTCCCCGCGGGCGCCCGCCCGCTCAGGCCATGGCGCGGGCGGCCACGTTGTCGCGACGCTCGGCCCCGATGGTCGAGGTGGGGCCGTGGCCAGGGTAGACGACGGTGTTGGGCGCCAGCGGCAGCAGGCGGGAGACGACGCTGATCAGCTGGCGCCTGGGATCGACGTCGGGGAGGTCGGGACGGCCCATGTGGCCCTGGAAGAGGGTGTCGCCGGTGAAGAGGTGGTTGCCGACCCGGAAGCACAGGCTGCCGGGGGAGTGGCCGGGGGTGGCGAGGACCACGGCCTCGAAGTCCCCGAAGGCGAGCCGGTCCCCGTCGGCGACGTACTGGTCGGCGGCGCGGAGGTACTGCTTGGCGTCGGCGAAGGCCATCGCGGTGGCGGCGCCGGTCGCGCTCCGCACCGCCTCCTTGGCCCCCACGTGGTTGCGGTGGCCGTGGGTGCAGAGGACGTGCCGGACCGCCAGCCCCTCGCATTGGCCGAGCACCTTGGCGGCATCGGCTCCGGGGTCGATCACCACCGCCTCACGGGTGCGGGCGCAGGCGACCAGATAGCAGTTGGTCTCGGTGGTGCCGGTCACCTTCACCCGCACGATCCGCAGCCGGGCCGGCGCCGGCCGCTCGCCGAAGGGAGGGGTCGGTGCCAACCCGAGCGGACCGGCCTCAGGCCCGGTCGGCCTGCTGGCGGAGGAGCGACTGGCGGACCGCCTCCAACTCCTCGAAGTCGTCGAGGCCGGGCTTGGCCAGGCGCTGGTAGGAGTGGGGGAACTTGGCCTGCTGGAGCGCCTGCAGCAGGAGGGCGACCTCCGCGGCGGTGAGCCGGTAGAGGTGCCCGACCGGGCGTCGGGGGAGGGGATCGGCGAAGGGCGCGCCGGGGGCGGGTTCGGGGCCGGGCGCCTGTGCCGGCGGCTCGCCGCCGGGCCGGGTCGGCTGGAAGAGGTCCTGCGACCCGCCGAGGGTGGCGCGCTTGAACGCCATCTCAGGCGGCTCCCACCCGCTCCAGGACCTGGTGGGCCAGCGCGCGGTACGCGCGGGCTCCATCCGACTCGCCCGCGTACTGGAGGATCGACTGCCCCGCCAGCGGGCACTCGGCGAAGCGGATGCTGTCCGCGACCTGGATCGGGAAGACGGTGTCGCCGTAGTGGGAGCGGACCATGCCCAGCACCTCGCGAGCGTGGAGGGTGCGGCTCTTGTGAATGGTGGGCAGGATGCCGGCGATCCGAAGCTGAGGATTGAGCTTGGCCCGCACCCGCTCGATGGTCCGGTGCAGCTGCTGCATCCCCTTCATCCCGAAATACTCGCACTGGAGGGGGATGATCACGTCGGTGGCGGCGACCAGGGCGTTGATGCACAGGAGGCCCAGCGAGGGCGGGCAGTCGATGAGCACGAAGTCGTACTCGTCCATGTACGGCTGGAGCTTCTCGCGCAGCACCCCCTCGCGACCGATCTCGGTCACCAGCTGCAGCTCGGCCCCCGCCAGCTCCACGTTGGCAGGCAGGAAGTCCACCCCCATGCCGTCCGCCCGCAGCCGCACGTCCCCCACCGCCACCCTGGCGTCGCAGAGCAGGTCGTAGACGGTCAGCTCCAGGTCGTCGGGGCGCTGCACCCCCATGTTCACGGTGAGGTGCCCCTGGGGGTCGAGGTCGACGCAGAGGACCCGCCGGCCCCGCTCGGCGAGGGCGCTGCCGAGGTTGACCGTGGTCGTGGTCTTGCCCACGCCGCCCTTCTGGTTGGCGACGGCGATGACCTGTCGGACCGGCTCGGTGTGGTTGGACGCCAACGGGGCGATCGCGGGGGACGCCGGCATGGCCTGGGCTGCTCCCTGTGGCCCCCCCCGAGGGAGGGGGATCCGCCCGGCGACACCGCCGGGCTGCCGCTATGATATGGCGGCCCGCAGCGCGGCTTCGGGGCGGGCCGTGCGGTGGCTCGGGCCGGGCGGCGGCGTCCGCTCCGGTCGGCCGTCCCCCGACGACGTGGGCCCTGTCCGTGCCGGGGTTGGGAGAGACCGGGTGTCTGAAGCTGAGGACCGTGTCAAGCCGCGGGTGCAGGCAGTGGAGGAGGCGATCCAGCACGCCCTCCAGAGCCGCTGGCAGGAGGCGGCCGACTTCAACCAGGACCTGCTCGATCGGTTCGGTGCGGACGAGGATGCGTACAACCGGCTGGGCAAGGCCCTGCTCGAGCTGGGTCGGCTGGACGAGGCCCAGGCCGCGTATGCCCACAGCCTGGAGCTGAACCCGCTCAACCCGGTGGCGGCGCGCCAGCGCGGCAAGATCGCCGGCCTCCTGGCGGCACGCGAGACGGTGCCCACGGCGGCGCAGCCGGTGGACGTCAACGTGTTCACCGAGGAGCCCGGCAAGACGGCGCTCAGCCGCCTCCCCCTGCCCGAGGCCCAGACCAAGGTCACGGTGGCGCCCGGCGACCCGCTGACGCTGGAGCTGGTGGGGGACCAGCTCCGGCTGCGGACCGCGCGTGGCGTCGACCTGGGCACGCTGGAGGCCAAGCTGGCCCGCCGCCTGCTGAAGCTGGTGCGGGGCGGCAACCGGTACGCCGGGGCGGTCACCCACGTCGAGGACGGCACCGTGCAGGTCATCATCCGCGAGGTGTTCCAGGCCCCCGAGCTCGCCGGAACCCTCTCCTTCCCGATCCGCAAGAGCCGGGAGTCGGAGTACCGCCCCTACGCCAAGGACGCGCTGGTCCAGCGCGAGCGGGGACCGGTCGCGGTTCGCGACGACGAGGACGAGCGACCCGACCCGCTGGCGGCGGCGCATGCGGACCCGCCCGACGCCGACACCGAGGACGAGGAGGGAGCCCTCGACGCCGGGCTCGACGAGATCGCCGAGCCCGATGACGACGACACCCGCCCGGAGGACGAGTACTGAGCCCAGCGCGGCCCGGAGCCGGGGCAGGCATCCGGATCAGTAGAGGTAGGAGCTGATCACCCCCCGACGGGAGAAGCCCACCCGTTCGTAGACACGGATCGCGGCGGTGTTGAAGTCGTTCACGAACAGGGTGACCCGCTCGGCCCCGCCGCTCAGGAGCTCAGCGCAGAGGCTCGCCATCGCCTGGGTGCCGTAGCCGCGGCCCCGGCGTTCGGGCGCGACCCACACCCCCTGGAGCTGGACCGCCTCCCTGGTCACCGCCGCGCACTCGGCCTTGAACACGATCCGATCGCCCTCGGTCCAGACCCACGCCCAGCCGCGATCGACCAGCTGGAGCACACGGGCCCGGAACCCGGTCGGGTCGACCGCGAGCGGGTCGAACCCCACCTCCTCGAGGTGCATCGCCGCCGCCGCCCCGACCAGAGGCACGAGCTCGTCGCGGCGGGCGCGCCGCACCGGGAGCGACGGCCCGTCCGGACGGAGCAGCCCGGCGCCGTCGACCACGTAGAGGGGCTGGTCCCGGCGCAGGAGGCGGGGCGGCGGCAGGTGGCCGCGGAGGGCGCGGTCCAGGGCGCCCGTCGTCTCGCGCGCGCCCACCATGAGCTGGATCGGGGCCCCCGCGGCCCGGAGCCAGCCGGCGACCGCGGGCAGGTCGGCCGCTTCGGGGATCCAGGGGACCAGCAGGGGCGCGGTCAGGACCGCGGCCCGCACTCGCCCCGAGGCGCGATGCTGTACCCCCATCAACCGGCCCTCACCGAGCGCACCCAGCGCGATCTCGCTGCGAAGGGTCACCGTGGCGACCGGATCCTTCCGAAGCGCGCCCTCGGCCCGGGCGGCGTCATCCGGCCCCAGCCGGCGGCAGCGGCGGCCGGCTGCCGTCCGCCTCGCCCACCAGGTCGGAGCGGGGGCCATGGTGGGATTATCGAACCCGCCGCCCCCCGACCTCCACCCATCCAGGTCATGCGCGGTCGTGCATAAGCATGCGAAAATGCCGGGATGCCCCTGCGCGTCGCGGTGGTGGGCGCCACCGGATACACCGGATCGACCTGCGCGGCCATCCTCCAGCGCCATCCGGAGGTGGACCTGGTCCAGGTGGTCGCGCGCCGCGACGCCGGCCGAGCGCTCCAGGCCGTCGTGCCCACCAGCCCGGTGCGCCTCGTCCTCCAGGAGCGCCTCGACCCAGGTGGCTGCGACGCGGTCGTCAGCGCCCTGCCCCACGGGGTGGCCGCGGCGCAGGCGCGGGCCTGGCTGGACGCGGGCGCGGTCCTGCTGGACTGCTCCGCCGACTTCCGGCTGCGCGACCCGGAGGCGTACCGGACCTGGTATGGGGTCGAGCATCCGGACCCCCCGCTCCTGGCGGAGGCGGTCTACGGACTGCCGGAGCTTCGCGACCCGGCGCTCCGGACGGCGCGGCTGGTGGCCCTGCCGGGCTGCTTCCCGACCGCCGCGATCCTGGCGGCGGCCCCGGCGCTGCGGGCGGAGCTGGTGGAGCCGGCGGCGCTGGTGGACGCCAAGTCGGCGGTGAGCGGGGCGGGACGGTCCCTCTCCCTCGGGACCCACTTCCCCGAGGTCGACGGCGGCCTCCACGCGTACGCCGTCGGCGGTCACCGCCACCTCCCCGAGATGGAGCAGGAGCTCACCCGGGCGGCCGGCACGGCGGTCGCCACCACCTTCGTCCCCCACCTGGTCCCGGCGGTGCGCGGCCTCCTCGCCACCGTCTACCTCCGCCTCCGCCAGGGGGTGGACGCGGGCCGGGCCGCCGAGACCTACCGGCAGGCGTACCGGGACGAGCCCTTCGTCACCTGGACCGAGCGGCCGCCGTCCACCAAGTGGGCCTCCGGCACCAACCGCTGCTTCGTCCACACCGAGGTCCAGGGGCCGTGGCTGGTCGCGCTCGGCGCCATCGACAACCTCTGGAAGGGGGCCGCGTCGCAGGCGGTCCAGGCGCTCAACCTGCGCTTCGGGCTGGCGGCGACGGCGGGGCTCGACCAGACGGCGCTCTGGCCGTGAGCGCGGTCCGCGCCCACGACCCCACCCGCGATCGGCCCTGTGTGGGGGTGACCGCCCCGCTCGGGTTCCGCGCCGGCACCGCCCGTGCCGACGTGCGCGGCGGCGGCGAGGACCGCGACGACGTCGCCGTCGTGGTGAGCGACACGACGGCCCAGGCCGCCGGGGTCTTCACCCGAAACCGGGTGAAGGCCGCCCCGGTCGTCATCAGCGCCCTCCACCTGCGCCGGGGCCTGGCCCGCGCCATCGTCGTCAACAGCGGCAACGCCAATGCCTGCACCGGGGCGCGGGGGCTCGGCGATGCCCTCCAGATGATCCAGGCGGCAGCCGACGGGGTCGGCTGCGACCCCGCCGAGGTGCTGGCGGCCTCGACCGGGGTGATCGGCCGACCGCTGCCGATGGAGCGGGTCCGGCCGGCGATCGGGCGCGCCTGCGCCTCGGCCGGGGCGGATGGCGGCGCCCTCGCCGCCCGCGCCATCCTGACCACCGACACCCGGACCAAGGAGCGGGTGGCGCACTTCACCGCGGGCGGGATCACCTACACCGTGGGCGGGATGGCCAAGGGCGCCGGGATGATCCACCCCGACATGGCGACCCTGTTGGCCTTCGTCACCACCGACGCCCCGGTCCCGGCTGCGCTCCTGCGCGAGTGGCTGGGCGCCGCGGTGGCCCGCTCCCTCAACCGGATCACCATCGACGGCGACACCAGCACCAACGACAGCTGCCTGGTCCTCGCCAACGGCGCGGCCGGCGGGGACCCCCTCGCCCCCGGCACCGCCGGGGCGACGGCCGGGGCCGAGGCGCTCTCGGAGGTGCTGCTCGGCCTGGCCCTCGCCGTGGTGGCGGACGCCGAGGGCGCCACCCGCACCTTCGCGGTCGAGGTGCGCGGGGCGCTCGACGGCGAGCAGGCGGACCGGGCCGCCCGCACCGTCGCCGCCTCGCCGCTGGTGAAGACCGCGATCCACGGAGCCGACCCCAACTGGGGCCGGATCCTGATGGCGGTCGGGCGCAGCGGTGCGGAGCTGGCGCTGGACCGGACCCGGGTGCGGATCGGAGGGGAGACGGTCTTCGAGCGCGGGATGGCCCGGGCCGCCGACCTCGCCAGGGTGGCGGAGGCGTTCGGGGCCCCCGGCCTCACCATCGCCATCGACCTCGGCGTCGGGGAGGGTGCGGGGGCCGCCTACGGCTGCGACCTCTCCCAGGAGTACGTGCGGATCAATGCCGAGTACACGACCTGACCCGTCCGCCGGCAGCAGGCCGGCCCCCGCCCCACCCAGGATGGACTGCGATGGCTGAGCCGATCCCCGACCGCATCCGACGGGCCGAGGTCCTGGTGGAGGCGCTGCCCTACATCCGCCAGTTCCACGGCCACACCCTGGTGGTCAAGCTGGGGGGATCGGCGATGGAGGACCTCGACGCCCGCGACAGCGTCCTGGCGGACATCGTCCTGCTGCGCTTCGTCGGGATGCGCCCGGTCCTGGTCCACGGCGGGGGACCGGCGATCACCCAGCTCTCCCGTGAGCTCGGGATCGAGCCCCGCTTCGTGGACGGGCTCCGGGTCACCGACGCCCGGACCATGGAGATCGCCAAGATGGTGCTGTCGGGGAAGATCTCGCCCGATCTGGTGACCGCCATCCATCGCCACGGCGGCCGGGCGATGGGGCTCTCCGGCGAGGACGGCCCCACCCTGCTCGTCCGCCCGCACCAGCGCAGCCAGGCCGACGCGCTCGGCTTCGTCGGCGAGGTGGCGGAGGTGAACCCCGAGCCGCTGCTGGCCCTGCTCGACCGCGGCCTCATCCCGGTGGTCGCCTCGCTCGGCCTCGGGTACGACGGCCAGGCGTACAACGTCAACGCCGACACCGTGGCCGCCGAGCTGGCGGTGGCGTTGGGGGCGACCAAGCTCCTCATCCTCACCGATGTGGAGGGCGTCATCGGCGAGGACGGCGAGCGGGTCTCGGTGCTGGAGCCGGAGGGCGCCGGGCGGCTGGTCCAGGGCGGCGTCGTCCAGGGCGGGATGCTCCCCAAGCTGGCGGCGGCGCTGCGCGCGCAGGCGGCCGGGGTCACCTGCCACATCGTCGACGGCCGGCTCGCCCATGCGCTCCTCCTGGAGCTCCTCACCTCCGAGGGGATCGGCACCATGCTGCCCGCGGCCGAGGGCACCGCCGCCGGCGCCGGGTCGGCCGCAGCCGCGTCGCCGGGGTCCCCCACGGCCGCGTCGGCATGACGCCCGCCGAGCCGACCGAGCCAGCGCTCGCGGCCCGGGCGCGCGCGGTCCTGTGCGACACCTACGCCCGCGTCCCCGTCACCCTGGTCGCGGGCGAGGGCTCGTGGGTGACCACCGACGACGGAACCCGGCTGCTGGACTGCGTCGGCGGGATCGCCGTCAACGTCCTCGGCCACGCCCACCCGGCCTGGGTGGCGGCGATCACCCGCCAGGCGGCGCGGCTGGGCCACACCAGCAACCTCTACTACACATCGCCCCAGGTGGACCTGGCCGAGCGGCTGGTTCAGAGCGCCTTCCCCTCCCGGGTGTTCTTCAGCAACAGCGGGGCCGAGGCCAACGAGACGGCGATCAAGGTGGCCCGCAAGTGGGGCCAGCGCCACCGCGGCGGGGCGCACACCATCGTGACCTTCGCCGGGGCCTTCCACGGGCGCACCCTGGCGACCCTGGCGGCGACCGGCTCCGCCCGCTACGGCGACCCCTTCCGGCCCCTGCCCCAGGGATTCCGCCAGGTGGCCCGCGGCGACCCGGGCCAGCTGGCGGCGGCGGTGGACGACGAGGCGGTGGCGGTGCTGGTGGAGCCGATCCAGGGCGAGGGCGGCGTGGCCCTCATCGGCGACGACGAGCTGCGCGAGCTCCGCCGGCTCTGCGACGAGCGCGACTGCCTGCTGCTGCTCGACGAGGTGCAGTCGGGGATGGGGCGGACCGGGCGGATGTGGGCCCATCAGTGGGCGGGGATCGTCCCCGACGTCATGACCGTGGCTAAGGGTCTCGCCGGCGGGATGCCGATCGGGGCCACCCTGGTGGGCCCGCGGGCGGACGTGCTGGAGCCGGGCGACCACGGCAGCACCTTCGGCGGCAATCCGCTCGCCTGCGCCGCCGCGCTGGCGGTGCTGGAGACGCTCGCGTCCGAGCGCCTGATCGAGCGCGCCGACCAGGTGGGCGAGCAGCTCAAAGAGGAGCTCCTCAGCCTTGCCGCGGCCGGCCTCCCCATCGCCGAGATTCGCGGCCGCGGGCTGATGCTGGGGGTGGGCCTCACCCGCCCGATCGCTGCCGAGACCGCCCGGGCCGCCCTGGCGGAGGGCCTCTTGGTCAACCCGATCGGCGACCGGACCCTGCGCCTGGTGCCACCCCTCATCCTCACCGAGGCCGAGGCCACCCTCGCGGCCTCGCTCGTGGGACGGGCGCTGGCGACCGCCGCCGCGGGTACGGGCCCGACCCGAGGGTGAGCGGCAAGGCCGCCCGCCAGGCGGTGATCCTCGACTGCCTCCGGACGGTGGCGATCCACACCCAGGGGGAGCTCGCCGCGGCCATCGGGGAGCGCCAGGTCCAGGTGAACCAGGCCACCCTCAGCCGGGACCTGCGGGAGCTCGGGGTGGTCCGCGTCCCCGACGGGTCCCGCGGACGCTATCTCGTCCCGGAGCCGCCGCCGCCGCCGTCCAACCGCCTGCGCGTCAGCGTCCGCACCTTTCTGCGCGGGGTCGAGGCGGTGGACCGCCTCGTCGTGTGCCACACCCCGCCGGGCTGCGCCCCCGCGGTGGCGAGCGCGTTGGACGGCGCCCACCACCCCCAGGTGGTGGGGACGGTCGCCGGCGACGACACGATCTTCGTGCAGACGCGAAGCCGGGCCGGGGCCAGGGACCTGGTCCGCGAGCTGGCCGGGCTGTCGGCGCTCGACCAGCCCCGACCGGAGGAGCCCCCATGAGCGTCCCGCGCACCCGCTGCATCCTCGCCTATTCCGGCGGCCTGGACACCTCGGTGGCGGTCCACTGGCTGACCCAGGAGCGCGGCTTCGAGGTCGTCACCCTGTCGGTCGACCTCGGCGAGTCCCGCGACCCCGCCCAGCTCCAGCAGCGCGCGCTGCTGGCGGGAGCGTCGGCGGCCCACGTCATCGACGCCCGGGACCTGTTCGTGCGCCACTTCGTGTGGCCCGCCCTCCTGGCGGGCGCCCGCTACCAGGGGGTCTACCCCCTCGCCACCGCGCTGGGACGGCCGCTGATCGCCCGCCTCCTGGTCGAGCTGGCGCGCGAGGAGGGCGCCGGGGCGGTGGCGCACGGCTGCACCGGCAAGGGCAACGACCAGGTCCGCTTCGACGTGGCGGTCGCCGCCCTCGCCCCCGAGCTCACCGTGGTGGCCCCGGTCCGCGACTGGGACATGGGGCGGCCGGAGGAGATCGCCTACGCGGCCGCCCACGGGATCGAGGTCCCGGTGACCCGGGAGAGCCCCTACAGCATCGACGCCAACCTCTGGGGCCGCAGCGTGGAGACGGGGGTCCTCGAGGACCCCTGGGCGGAGCCGCCCGCGGACGCCTACGAGTGGACCGCGGACCCCCGGTCGGCCCCCGCCGGGGGCCAGGTGGTGACGGTCGCGTTCGAGGCGGGGCTGCCGACCGCGCTCGACGGGGAGCCGCTGGAGCCGGTGGCGCTGGTGGAACGGGCCAACCGGCTCGCCGGGACCCACGGGGTGGGACGGATCGACCACGTCGAGGACCGTCTGGTCGGGATCAAGTCGCGCGAGGTGTACGAGGCGCCCGGCGCCGTCCTCCTCGACACCGCCCATAGGGCCCTGGAGGGCCTCACGCTCTCCCGCGACGTGCTGCGGGTCAAGGCCCAGCTCGCCGAGGAGTGGGCCCGCCTGGTCTACGACGGGCTCTGGTACTCCCACCTGCGTCAGTGCCTCACCACCTTCGCCGCCGCCACCCAGGGTCACGTCACCGGCGAGGTCCGGCTGCGGCTCTGCCAGGGCACCGCCCAGGTGGTGGGGCGGCGCAGCCCGTGCGCCCTCTACCGCCCCGAGCTGGCCACCTACGAGCGGGCCGGCGACCGCTTCCACCACCGGGCCGCGGAGGGGTTCATCGCGCTCTTCGGCCTGCCCCTGCGCACCCAGGCCGCGGTCCAGGGCCAGCTCACCGCCCCCGACGACCAGACCCTGCTGCCGCCGCGGGCCCAGCGCCGGATCGCGGGTCCGGCGGGAGGATGACCCTCCCGGGCGGCGCCAAGGCGTGGCAGGGCCGGCTCCGCGGCCGGACCGCTCCCGGTCTCGAGGACTACACCCACTCGCTCGACGCCGACCGGGCCTACTGGCGAGAGGACCTCGCCGGCTCCAGGGCCCACGCCCGAATGCTGCGGGCGGTCGGGGTGCTCGCCGGCCACGAGCTGCGCGCGATCGAGCAGGGCCTGGACCGGATCCGGGCCGAGCTGGAGGGCGACCGCTTCCCCTTCGCCCCCGGCGACGAGGACATCCACATGGCGGTGGAGCGTCGCCTCATCGAGCTGGTCGGCACTCCGGGGGCCAAGCTCCACACCGGGCGCAGCCGCAATGACCAGGTGGCGCTCGACCTGCGCCTCTTCGCCCGGCGCGCCCAGGTGGACCTCGCCGGCCGGCTGGTCGAGGTGCAGGCGGTGCTCCTGCGGCGCGCGCGCGAGCACCGACGCACCCTCCTGGCCGGCTACACCCACCTCCAGCGCGCCCAGCCCACCACCCTCGCCCATCACCTCCTCGCCTACATCGAGATGCTGCAGCGTGACCTGGGCCGCCTGCTCGACGCCCACCGCCGCACCGACGTCTCCCCGCTGGGCTCGGGGGCGCTCTGCGGCACCACCCTCCCGATCGACCGGGAGGCGGTCGCCCGCGACCTCGGCTTCGCCCAGATCACCGCCAACAGCCTGGACGCGGTGGGCGACCGCGACTTCGCCGTCGAGACCGTCTTCGCCTGTGCCCTCTGCGCCGGGCACGGCTCCCGCCTCGCCGAGGAGATGGTCCTGTGGTCGTCGGCGGAGTTCGGCTTCGTCCAGCTCCCGGACGCCTGGGCCACCGGCTCCAGCCTGATGCCCCAGAAGAAGAACCCCGACGTGTTCGAGCTGCTGCGGGCGCGGGCCGGCCGGGTGCTGGGCGACCTGGTCGCCTGCCTCGCCATCCTGAAGGGGCTCCCCCTCAGCTACAACCGCGATCTCCAGGAGGCGACCCCGCCGCTCCTGGACGCGGTGGCCACCACCCTGGCCGGGCTCACGATGCTGGCCGAGGTCCTGGCGGCGGTCCACTTCGACCAGGAGCGGATGGCGGAGGCCGCCGGCGATCCGCAGCTGCTGGCGACCGACGTGGCCGAGCACCTGGTCCGCCAGGGGGTGCCGTTCCGCGAGGCCCACGCCATCGTCGGCCGGGCGGTGCGGACCGCCCTCCGCCGCCGCATCTCGCTGGCGGACCTCGACCTCGCCGATTGGCAGCGGCTCCATCCCGGAGCGTCGGCCGACCTGCTCCTGCTCTTCGACGCCGAAGACGGCCTGCGGCGGCGCGAGCTGCCCGGGGGTCCAGGCCCGCGGACGGTGGGGCGTGCCCTCCAGCGCGCCGACCTCCTCATCCGCCGCAACCGCCGCCAGGTCGAGCTGCTGGAGGCCCGGCTGCCCTGAGCGCGCCTGGGGGGGGGGGGAGCGGGCTGCCGACGTTCGGTCCGCCCCCCGGCCGTCCCGCCTTGCTACGATCCCGGGGCAGTTCGGGGCGCCCACCGCCACCGAGCCCGCCGGCCACGGCCCTCGGGAGCGCATGTTCCGCACGCTCTACGTCCCGCTCGACAACTCCGACCATGCCAACGCCGCCGCCGATGTGGCCCTGCGGGTGGCGGCGGCGTTCGGCTCCGAGGTGGTTGGCAGCCATGTGTATGCCGCCCGTCTGCACGACTACCGCTTCAAGCAGATGGAGTACACCCTGCCGGAGGAGTACCAGGACGAGGTCGAGCTGGAGCGCCAGCGCAAGATCCACGACAGCCTGATCAGCAGCGGGCTGCAGCTGATCTCCGACTCCTACCTGGACCCGGTCCAGCTGCGGTGCGCGCAGCTGGGCATCCCCTTCACCCCCAAGACCTTCGACGGCAAGAACTGGGAGGTGCTGGTCCGTGACATCCAGGAGTCGCGCTACGACCTGGTGCTGATGGGGGCGTGCGGCCTGGGCCAGGTCAAGGAGACCCAGATCGGGACCACCGTGGACCGGGTGGTGCGGCGCGCCCACGCCGACACCTGGGTGGTGCGCCACCGGGAGGACCGGGGGCCCCTCGACGGACCGATCGTGGTCGCGATCGACGGCTCGCCCCAGGCGTTCGCGGGGCTGCGCACGGCCATCGCGATCGGTGGGAGGCTGGGGCTGGCGGTGGAGGCGGTGGCGGTCTACGACCCCTACCTCCACTACGTCATGTTCAACGGCATCGTCGGGGTGCTGTCCGAGAAGGCCAGCAAGGTGTTCCGCTTCAAGGAGCAGGAGGCGCTCCACGAGGAGATCATCGACACCGGGCTGGCCAAGATCTACGAGTCGCACCTGCAGGTGGCGCGCGCCGTGGCCGGGGCCGAGGGGGTGGAGCTGCCCATCACCCTGCTCGACGGCAAGGTCTTCGAGCAGGTGCTCCGCTACGTGCGGGAGCGGGAGGCGTCGCTGCTGGTCTGCGGGCGGATCGGCGTCCATTCCGGTGAGGACATGGACATCGGTGGCAACACCGAGAACATGCTCCGGCTCGCCGGCTGCAGCGTGCTGCTCTCCTCCCGCACCTACGTCCCCCCGATCGAGGTCCGGGGCGAGGCGACCGTGACCTGGACCCCGGAGGCGCGGGCGCGGATCGACCGCATCCCCTGTGCCGCCCAGGGCCTGGCCCGCACCGCGGTGCTGCGCTGGTCGATGGAGCGCGGCCACTCCATCGTGAGCCAGGACATCGTCGACCGGGCGCTCTCGGACATCCTCCCGCCGGAGGCGGTGGCCGCGATCGGCATCAGCCGCCAGGGCGGGGCCGGCCCGGGCGGGGGCTCGGCGCCGATCGCGGACGCGCTGGTCGACGTCCACAGCTGCCGCACCTGCGGCTACACCGCCCGCGGGGTGGAGCCGGTCGTGTGCCCGGTGTGCGGCGCCGGCCGGTCGATGTTCCTGCGGGTCGACCGGGAGGCGCTGCTGGCCGCGGCCGCCGCCGAGGGGGACGTCGCGGAGGACACCACCTTCGACGACCGCAAGATCGGCTGGTCGCTGGAGGCGCGCACCTGCCTGCACCAGATGCCGGCCGGCTACCTCCGCCGCCGGATCAAGGCCAAGATCGAGAAGGCGGCCCGGGTGCGCCGGCTGCCGGTGATCGGCCAGGACTTCGCCCGGCCGTTCATCGAGCCGGAGCTGGGCCGCTCCGCCGATGCCCAGCCCCACCGCACCCCGCTGGACGGGGCCGCCCCGGAGCTGATCGGGGTGGCGACCGCGGGCGGCACGGCCGGTCCGGACCAGCCCAGCGGCGCCGACAGCGCCGCCACCCCGGTGACGGTGGCGCTCGCGACCTACACCGCCGGGGGACCGGGGGGCAGGTTCGTCCCCCGCGAGGCCTCGCCGACCGTCGCCCGGCTCCGGCCCCGCGAGGCGGGGACGACCCCCGGCTACGCCCCCCCGGGCACCGCCCCCACGACCTCCGCGCCGATCGGGGCCACCTGCCCCGTCGTGCACGACGGGGCGGCGGGCGCGCTGGAGGTGGGAGCGCCCGTCGAAAAGACGCCGGCCGACGCCAAGCGCTCGTCCCCACCCGGCCGGAGCTGACCGGCCGGCTCCGCGGGGGAGGCACCGCCGGATGCTGGAGACGGCGGCCGAGCGGGATGCCGTGCAGCGGCCGCTGGACCGCTCCCACCGCCGGGCGGGGCCGCACCTGCGGTCGATCATCCGGGCGGGTGAGCGCATCCCCCCCGCGGCCGAGCGGATCCCCGCGGTGGACGGGATGCGGGTGCTGGTGGTCACGACCGTCGGCTCCGCGGGGCGACCGCGCTCGAGCGCGGTCGACGGCCACGTCCCGCACCGGTGCTGGGTGTTCACCACCCGCGCCGAGGCGGTGAAGGGCCGCGACCTCGCCGTCCGTCCCGCGGTCAGCTGTGCCGACGTCGACGGGGAGCGCTTGGCGGTCTTCGCCCACGGCGAGGCCGAGCCCCTCGCCCCGAGCCACCCCGATCGCGCGGCGGTCGAGGACCACCTCTCCCGCCACGACCGGAGTACTCCCGCGACCTGGGCGCCGGCCATGGCGTACCTGCGGATCGTCCCGCGCCGGATGGTCGCCCACGCCCCCGAGGCGGCGGCGCTCCCGGCCGGGTGACGGGATGATCCCGCCGGGTCGCCACCACGCCGTGCGAGCCCCGGTCCGAGCCGGCCGACGATGAGCGCCGCCGCGGGACGGTCGCGCCCCGGCGACGGTGCGACCGGCACCAGCCAGCCGACGCCGGTGTCCAGCCACCCCCGCCCCGGCCCGGGGACGACCGCGCTCGCGCCCCGCCTCCCGTGGGCGTCGTCGCCGGCCGCGTTCCGCAGCCTGCGGGCGACGCTCGTCATCCCCTCGCTGTTCGCGCTGACGGCGGTGGGGATCGGCGACCTCCAGATGGCCACCTTCGCGGCCTTCGGCGGAGTCGCCACCCTGGTCCTGGCCGGGTTCGGCGGGCCGAGGCGGCGCAGGCTGGTCGCCCACCTGGGGCTGGCCCTGGCGGGGAGCGTCCTGCTCACGATCGGGACCGCGGTGTCGGCCGCGCCCTGGCTGGCCGCGCTGGTCACCGTCCCGGTGGCCTTCACGGTGCTCTTCGCCGGGGTGGCGGGGCCGAACGCCGCCTCGGGTGCCACCGCGGCGATGCTGGCCTACGTCCTGCCCGCCGCCTCGCCGGGCGTGGCGGCGATGGTCCCCTCGCGGCTCGCCGGGTGGTGGCTGGCATCGTTGGTGGGGACGGCCGCGGTCCTGCTCCTCTCCCCCCGTCCCCCGGCCGACCGGCTGCGGGCCGCGGCGTCCGCCTCTGCGACGGCGCTGGCCGACCTGATCGCGGCCGCCCTCGCCGGCGGGGCGGTCGAGGACGGCCGCACCCAGGCGGTGGCGGCCGAGCGGCGGCTGCGGGCGGCGTTCTCCGCCGCCCCCTTCCGACCCACCGGGCTCGCCGCGCCGGACCAGGCGCTGGCCGACCTCGTGGAGACCCTGGAATGGTGCACCGCCCTCGTCGGCGATGCGGTCTCCGGTGCCGACCTCACTCGTGGGTCCGCGTCGGACCGTGAGCTGGTGGCGGCGGCCGGCGGGGTTCTCCGCGACGTCGCCGACGTGCTCCTGGGAGGGGAGGCCGCCCCTGACCTGGAGCAGCTGGAGCGGCTCCGCGGCGTCGTCGCCGCCACCTGGAAGCAGGGCCCGCTCCTGACCGAGGAGGACCGTCGCGCGGTTCACCTCTGCTTCCACGCGCGGACCGTCGCGGTGGCGGTCCGGGCGGCAGCGGTCGACGCCATGATCGTCGCCCGCCGCTCCAGCCCGGAGACGATCGCGGTGCAGCGGCGGCGCTGGTACGGCGACCTCGGCGCCGACGCCCGCGCCGCCGGCGGGGGCGGCCGCCGCCTGGCGAGCCTCTCCGCCTTCGCCGGCGCCGCCACCCGCCACGCCAGCCTCCGCTCGGTCTCGTTCCGCAACAGCCTGCGGGGAGCGGCCGCCGTGGCCGCCGCGGTCGCGGTGGCCGACCTCAGCGGGGTGCAGCACGGATTCTGGGTCGTCCTGGCGGTCCTGTCGGTGCTCCGCACCAACGCGGCGTCGACGGGGGCGACGGCGCTGAGGGCGCTGGGGGGGACCGCGGCGGGGTTCGTCGTGGGCGCGGCCCTGATCGTCGCCATCGGCACCGACACCGCGGTGCTGTGGGCGCTGCTGCCGGTGTCGGTGCTGGTGGCAGCGTACACCCCCGGGGTGGCGCCGTTCGCCGTCGGTCAGGCCGCCTTCACGGTGGAGGTGTCGATCCTCTACAACCTCCTCGTTCCCGTCGGATGGACGGTGGGGGTGCTGCGGGTGCAGGACGTGGCCATCGGCTGCGTGCTCAGCGTCGCGGTGGGAGCATTGGTCTGGCCCCGGGGCGCGGCCGCGGTCGTGAACGACGACATCGGTGACGCCTACCGCTGGGGGGCGGCGTACCTCACCCAGGCGGTGGCCTGGTTCCTGGGCCTGCGGGAGCAGCCGCCCGATGCGGCCATCCCGGCCGTGACCGCGGCGCTGCGCCTGGACGATGCCCTGCGCGGGTTCCTCGCCGAGCAGGGGACCAAGGGGGTGGCGAAGGAGGAGCTCTGGCGCGCGGTGGGCGGGGCCATGCGCCTGCGGCTGACGGCCCACTCCCTCGCCGGGCTCCCGCGGGGGATGCTCGGGGACCCCCAGCGGTCCGACCTCAGCCGGGAGGCCGAGCAGCTGTCGGCGTGGTACCAGCAGCTGGCGGCCCACACGATCGGGCTGGCGGAGCTGCCGGTCGCGCTCCTCGAGGGCGTCGACGGTGATGCGGTCGCGCCGGCCGGCGGTCCGGGTGCCGCGGCGCCCGTGCCCCAACCCGCGGCCGCCCTCATGGCCCACCAGCACCTCCGCCACCTGCGGCTCCACCTGGCGGAGATCGTGGGGCCGGTGGCGCAGGTCGCCGCCCAGGCCCACCGGCCCCTGCGCGGCCTGCCTGCGCGCGCGATGGCCGCCCGGTCGCGGCGGTGAGGTCGGAGGCGGCACCCGGGCCAGCGGGCTCGAAGCCTCGCCGGAGGGGCCCGGCCGGGCGGACGCATCCCCGGCCCCGGCGCGAACGCAGGTCCTGATCGTGGACCGCGTGCCGGCCCATCCCGTCCCCATCGCCACGGCTCACCGTGTGGTGACCCAGCGCCCCCGGACGCCTCGGCTCGACCGGCCGTCTCGCGGTCGAGCACCCGGGCCAGCGGGCCGCCGCGCGCCGGGCCCGGTCAGCCGGGCCGCTCGGTGAGGCTGAACCAGTTGCCGGAGTCGTCGCGGAGCACGGCCTCGAGGCCGTACGGCCGCTCCGCCGGCTCCTGCAGGAAGGTCACCCCCCTGGCCGCCAGCTCACGGTGGGAGGCGCGGCAGTCGTCGGTGTGGAGGACCCCCGGCCCGAGTGCGCCCTTGGCGATCAGCGCCCGCAGGCTCTGGGCCGACTCCGGGTCGAACATCGGCGGCCCGGGCTCGATCAGGATCAGCGCGGTGCCGCCACCAGAGGGGGCAACGGTCAACCATCTGAAGCCCCCGTCGAGGGTGACGTCGCTGGTGACGACGAAGCCCAGCCTGTCGACGTAGAAGGCCTTGGCGGCGTCCTGATCGAGGACGTACACGGTGGCGAAGCCGAGTCGGGTGATCATGGGGTGTCCTCCGCGAGCGGTTCGACGAGGACGGTAGCGCGCGGCGGCGGCCGCCGCTTCTCCAGGAGTGCGCGACGGCGCCCGGGCGGAATCGCCGGCCGAGCATCCGGCGCCGGCCCCGCCCACATCAGGACGAAGCAACCCGGGATCGGGGGCGGGCCGCCCCCGCGCACCGCTGCGGCCCGGTACTCGGACGGCGACTGGCCGGTCAGCGCTTTGAAGCGCGAGCTGAACGAGCCCAGGCTGCTGAAGCCGACCGCCATGCATACCTCGGTCACCGACAGGTTCGCCGCGCGGAGCAGCTCCTGGGCCCGCTCGATGCGCCGCCGGGTGAGGGTGCGTCCCGGGGTCTGCCCGTACACCCGGGCGAACGACCGGGAGAAATGGAAGCGCGAGCAGCCGGCGGCGCGGGCCAGGTCGTCCACCACGATCGGCTCGGCGTAGGCCCGGTCCAAGAGGTCCTTGGCGCGGCGGAGCGCGCCCAGCTGCCGCGAGGACGGTGACGCCCCTCGTCCTCTCCCGTCGGTCACCGCTCGGCGTCCGCGGGATCGTCGTCGCCGGCCTCGTTGTCCTCGTCCGGAACCGTCCCGGTGCCGCCCAGCGACGGCATCCCCTCCTCGCGCTCGAAGCGGGTGCCGCAGGTTGGACATTCCATCACCACCGCGGCGGGGTCGTCCTCGGGGGCGAGCAGCCAGCCGCCGCAGCCCGGGCAGCGCAGCGCCTCGGGGTCCGCCTGACGCCGCTCCCGCCGCATCGCCCGCTGGGCGGCGCGGAGGTCGATCGCCACTGTCTGGCACACCTCGCAGCGGAAGCTGGCGCGCCCGTCCCGGTGGCCGGCATACGCGCCCGCGGCATCGACGAACACGGCGCCGCCGATCAGCTCGAAGCGGGCCGGTCGGCAGCCGTGGGGGCAGACCAGCTGGCGCGATCCCGCCATCGGGGTCAGCCCTCGCCGGAGGTGAAGACCGGCCGCTGCCACCCCATGGGGCCCTCCCCGGCCGCCAGGATCGCGTCGTACATGCGGTCGAGGTCCTCGCGGGTGTCGACCGTCGCCACCTGCTGGCGCAGGCGGGCGGCGCCCGCGCACCCCTTGATCGCCCACACCACGAACTTGCGGCCCCGCCGCACCCCCAGGCGCTCGCCGTGGTGGTCGACCATGGCGTGCCAGTGGCGCCGGGCCAGGGCCAGGCGCTCGGCGAAGGCGGGCGCCGGCGGGGTGACCCCCGTGCGCAGCCGCTCGACGGTGTGGGCGAGGAAGTGCCAGTCGCCCAGCATCCCGCGCGCGACCACCACGCCGTCGACGTCGCCCGCCGCGATCCGGCGGATGGTGGCCTCGGTGTCGCGGACGTCGCCGGAGCCCAGCACCGGGATCTGCCGGACGGCCCGCCGCACCCGGGCGATCTGTTCCCAGTCGGCGTCGCCCCGATACGCCTGGCAGCGGGTGCGGCCGTGGACGGCGACCGCCGCCACCCCGACGTCCTCCAGGGCCCGGGCCAGCTCGGGGGCGTTGATGGAGCGCTCGTCCCAGCCGAGGCGCATCTTGGCGGTGACCGGGACCGGCACCGCCCGCACCATCGCCGCCAGCACCGCCACCGTGCGGTCCCGGTCGCGGGCGAGAGCGGCGCCGGAGCCCAGCCGCACGACCTTGGGCACCGGGCAGCCGAGGTTGACGTCCACCACGTCCGCCCCGTGGGCGACGCAGATCTGGGCCGCCTCCGCCATCATCTGGGGGTCGCCGCCGACCAGCTGGGCCGCCACCGGATGCTCCTCGGGGCCGAGGTCCAGCAGCGCGCGGGCGGCGGCCGGGGACCGCACCACCGCGGCGGCGGCGATCATCTCGGTGCAGGTGAGGCCGGCTCCCAGCTCGCGCGCGAGCCGCCGGAACGGCCGGTCGGTGAGCCCGGCCATGGGAGCGACCAGGATCGGGGTGGGGAGGAGGTGCGGCCCGATCTGCAGCTGGCGCGCGGGTTGCCCGGCCGAGGCCGTGGGTGAGGGGTCGGGAGCGGGGCCGAGGGCCGTGGGCACGCAGGCGATCCTACCGTCACCGGCGATGGGTCCCGCAGTCCCAGAGTTCGTCCTGACCCTGCGTTCGCTCCATCGGGCTCCCGCGCGGGCGTTCGGGCGCCCGCCGGCAGCGACCGCGGCGGCGCCGCCCGACGGCCGGCGCCCGGCGACGCCGCTCACCCGCTGCGGCGCCGCCGTGGGCACAGCGGGTCGGGGCGGCTCGACCGGCACGAGCCGGAGGTGGTGGGGGGGGGCGGACCGATCGACGCTCGACGAGCTGACGGCGATCGAGGAGGAGGGGCCAGGGCTCTGCGCGACCGCGTCGGTGCCGGCGTCCTCGCTCGGGTGCGGGACCACGCCGCCGACCGGGGAGGGCGAGGTCGAGCGGGCGAGCGTCCGCGACTGCCCGGCGCGGCGCCGGCCCGCCTCACCTCGCCGGTGCGCCTCTACACTCGCATCCTTGATGGGCCGCTCCGATGACCGTGCCGCGGCAGCCTGACGCCGCTCCCCTCCTCGGCCTCGCTCGCGCCGCCGCAGCTGGTGCCTCCGCGGCAGGTGCTGCCGGCGCCGTCACCCTCCAGGAGCGGGAGGAGGCGCTGGAGGTGGTCGGCGAAGCCTGCCACCGCGCCCGCACCGGAGGGCCGGCGGTGGTGTTCGTCGCGGCCACCTCCGGCCTCGGCAAGACCAGCGTGCTGCGGAGCGCGGCCGCGGGCGCGCCGGCGCTGCGAATCGGCACCGCCACCGGCGTGGTGGCCGAGAGCGGGCTTCCCAACGCGTTCCTCGCCAGCGCGCTGAGCGGACTCGGGGCGGCCCACCTCTTCGAGGAGCCCGCCCCGATGCCCGACTCGCGGGGGGCACGCTTCTACGCGGTGCTGCGCTGGCTGCGGGGGGTGTCGGAGCCCAGCCTGCTGGTCCTCGACGACCTCCAATGGGCGGACGCGGACTCGCTGGCCCTTTTGGGGTTCGTCTGTCGCAGGCTGGCGGGTCTGCCGGTGGCGGTGGTGGCGGCGACCCGGCCGTGGCCGCCCGCCGCGCTGGAGATGGCCGAGGAGCTGGCGCACGCTGCCGAGGCCCGGCTGGTGCGCCTGGAGCCGCTCAGCCAGGCGGCCGCCGGTCGCCTCCTCCAGGAGGCGACCGGCCGCGCCGCGCCGGCCGAGCTGGTGCGCCGGGTGCAGGCGCTCTGCGGTGGCAATCCCCTCCTGCTGCGGGAGCTTGCACTCGCCATGCGCGACGGCGCCACCGTCCCCAGGATCGGGGCTCGGGGGACGGGCGCGCACGTGCTGCTCGCACGGTTCGCCGGGGTGCCCCCGCCCGCGCTGCGGTACGCTCAGGTCGCCAGCGTGTTCGGGGCCCGGTTTCGGCCCGGACTGGTCCCCCAGGTCACCGGCGTCACCGCCGCCGAGGGCGCCGACGCCCTCGGGGCTCTGCTGCGCGCGGGCGTGGTCGAGCCTGAGGTGCACGGATTCGTCAGCTTCGTCCACCCGCTCTTCCGCGAGACCCTCTACGACGACCTGCCGGCACCGCTCCGCTCCCACCTGCACGCGGCCGCGCTGCGGGTCCTGGTCGCCGCCGGGACCGAGCCCGAGGAGGCGGCCGAGCACGCGGTAGCCGGGGACCTGCGCGGTGACCCCGAGGCGATCTTCGTCCTGGAGGCGGCCGGGCGCGCCGCGCTCCTGACCGGCGGCGCGGTCACGGCGGTCACCCACCTCAGCCACGCCGTCGAGCTCTCCGGGACCGCGGTGACGGCTCGCCGGCTGCTCCTGCTCAGCGAGGCGCTGGTCGCGGCCGGCGATCCGGTCCGTGCGATCACCATCGCGGAGCGCGCCTTGACCCTGCCACCGGCTGCCGCGGACGCCACCGTCGCGGCCCTCCGGCAGCTCGGCCGGGCGGCCTTCGTCGCCGGCCGCCTGGACGAGGCGTCGATGCGGTTCGAGCGGGCGGCCGCGGCCGCCGGCGGCCTCGACCCGGTCCATCGGCTCGACACCCTGCTGGACAGCGCCCTCACCCTGCTGACCACCGATCCCATGCCGGTGCTGCTGCGGCGAGGCGAGGAGGCCCGAGGGCTGGCGTCCTCGGGGACCGCGGCCCAGCGCGCGCTCGCCGACATCGCCTGGGGCACCGTCGCCGCCATCAGCGGTGACCCGCGGGGCGTCGCCTGCGTCCGCGCCGCGGCGGCCGAAGCCGCCGACCGTCCCGCCGCCGACCGCGACCTCGGCTGGTGGTGGCGCGTGGACCTCGCCCGGGCATCGGTGGCGCGCCAGGTCGAGGACTTCGGCGAGGCGGTCGCCATCTACGAGGCGGCCGCTCTCCCCCTGGAGCGCCTGGGAGCGCCGATGCCGATCGTGGGTCTCGCGATCGGCCACTGCGACACCCTGAAGCGGCTGGGACGACTGGATGACGCTGAGGCGCTGCTCGACCGCACGGCCGCCCTCATCGAGCTCACCCCGACGGCGGCGCCGTGGCTGGAGCTGGCGCGGCTGGACATGGCCCAGGAGCGCGGCCAACCGGTGGCGGAGCGCGGGCGGGCGCTCGCCCGGAGCCTTGGGGGTGACGACCGGCACCGTCCTCTGCTCTGGCTCTGGCTCTGGTCGGTGCAGGGGGAGGACCTGGTTCGGCGGGGCGCCGCCGCCGCCGCGCTCCCGTTCTTCCGGCGCTGTCTGGACCTCGCCCGCCGCCAGGGCATCGTCGACCCGTGCACGGTGCCGTGGACACGTTCCGCGGTGGAGGCGGCGGTCGCGGCGGGCCGGCTGGACGAGGCGGAGACCACCCTCGCGTGGCTGGAGGTCCACCTCCAGCCGTGGCCCTGCCACGGTCCCCGCGCGGTGGCCGCCTACGGCCGCGGGCTGGTCGCCAGTCGGCGCGGGGACGAGGACGCCCAAGGGTGGTTCGAGGCGGCGCTCTCGCAGCTCACCCACACCACCCTCCCCCTGGTCCACGCACGGGTGCTGCTGGCGCTCGGGCGTCACCTCCGCCACCACCGTCGCGCGGTCGCGGCCCGGCCGGTGCTCACCGAGTCGGGACGGATGGCGGAGCTCCATGGCGCCGAGTGGCTGGCCGCGGCCGCCCACCACGAGCTGCGGGCAGCGGGTGGGAGGCGCCGGGCCCGGTCGGGTCCCCCCGACGCCCTCACCAGCCAGGAGCGGAGGATCGCGGCCCTGGCCGCCGAGGGACGGAGCAACGGCGAGATCGGCGCCGTCCTCTTCCTGTCGGCTCGGACGGTCGAGGCCCACCTGGGCCGGATCTACGCCAAGCTGGGGATCTCGTCGCGGCGCGAGCTGGCCGACCGCGTCCCCGCCATCGGAGCCTGACCGCGGCCGCGGGGCCGTCCAACCGCGGGCGGCCGGCTAAATTCGGGGGCATCCAACGGATGGAGGCGAGGCCCCGGGCGGGCACCATCGCCCCGTGGTCGAGACGCAGGCGGGCGGCGCGCGCCAGGGTGGGGACGTCGCCCTGGTGGTCAGGGTCGCCCCTTGTGGGCGGTTCGCCGGCACCGTGGTCCGTCGAGGCTCCGACGCCCAGCGCGGGTTCGACGGATGGATCGAGTTCATGGGCGCGGTCGCCGAACTGCGCCAGCCGGTCGAGCGATCCCCGGACGGAGACACCTGATGCGGGCCTCGCGTCGTGTCTCGTCCTGGCTGGCGGCGATCGCGACGGCGTCGGCGCTCACGACCGTCCTGACCGGCCTCGTGCCCGCCCGCGCCTCCGGGACGGCGCCCCCGAGCCCGCCCCTGCCCCGCCCTCCACGGGTTGCCGCCGGAGGCCGCCCGGCGCACGCCACCCACCGACGTCTCCCCCGCCCGTCCGGCTACTGGCTGGAGGCGGCGGACGGGAGCGTGGTCGCCTTCGGGGGCGCGACCGCGTTGCCACCCGCCGGGGGTCGGCGGCCGCCAGCGCCGGCGGTTGGCATCGCCACCACCCCCGATCGGCGCGGCTACTGGCTGGTGGGCCGCGGCGGAGCCGTGGTCGCCTTCGGGGACGCCCGCGCCTACGGCTCGGTGGTGGAGCGGCGGCCGGCCGCGCCCGTCGTGGGCATCGCCGCGACGCCGGACGGGCACGGCTACTGGCTGGTCAGCCGCAGCGGGGCCGTGCTCGGCTTCGGGGATGCGCGGGTGTTCGCCCCCCGCGAGGGCCGGCGACCGACCGGCCCGGTCGTGGGGATGGCGGCGACCGCCCGCGGCCGCGGCTACTGGCTGGCGACGGCCGGGGGGGCGGTGGTGGGCTTCGGGGATGCGCGCGGGTACCGCTCGGTCGCGGAGCGACGGCGGGGTGCGCCCGTCGTGGCCATCGCGGCGACGCCGGACGGCCGCGGCTACTGGCTGGCGAGGCGGGACGGGACCGTGGTCGGCTTCGGGGACGCGCGCGTCTACGCCTCGGTCACGGGCCGCCGGCCGACTGGGCCGGTCGCGGCCATCGCGGCGACGCCCAACGGTCGCGGCTACTGGCTGGCGACGCGGGGGGGCACCGTGGTCGGCTTCGGGGATGCGATCGTGTACGGACCGGCCGGGGGTCGGCGGCCGGCTGGGCCGGTCGTGGGCCTCGCGGCGTCGGGCGCGCCGCGCGCGGCCGGCCTGCTGACCCTGCGGACGTCGAGCCTGCCATCGGCGGCGATCAGACGGTCCTACCGAGCCAGGCTGTCCGCCTCCGGGGGTCTGGCCCCCTACGCCTGGTCGATCCTCGCCGGGCAGCTGCCGGGGGGCCTCCTCCTGGACGCGGCCGCGGGGGTGATCGAGGGCACCCCCGATCAGGCGGCGGTGGCGCCGCTCACGATCGGGGTGACCGACCGGCAGGGCGCGCGGGCCACCTCGCAGCTGACCCTCGTCGTCGGGCTCACCCGGATCACGCTGCCTCCGGGGCAGGGCACGCTCGCGGTCTCGCTGGGCCAGCTCCCGGCGGGCCGGGCGGCGCGGATCACCGTCCACGGTCCGAACGGGTTCTCCACGTCGGTCACCGGGACCACCGAGCTGGGCGTTGCCACGGGTGCCTACACCGTCTCCGCCGCGGCGGTCGACGACGGCACCGACACGTTCTACCCCACGGTGACCGGGAGCCCAGCGCCGGTGGTGGCCGGCCGGCTAGCGATCGTCGGGGTCAGCTACCTCACCGAAATCGCCGACACCACCACGGTCGTTCCCGCCTCCCAGCTCATCGATCTGCGATCGGTCTCGCCGGGCGAATCGAGCTTCGTGTTTGCGCCTCCACCGCCGAGCCTGGTCGGGGTGGGGCCCGGCGACATCATCGTCGGCACGCCCAGCCCGGCGGCGACGCAGGGGTTCCTGCGGCGCGTGACGAGCGCGTCGGAGGCCGACGGCGAGCTGATCCTCGCGACCACCCGCGCGACCCTCACCGATGCGGTGCTTCGCGGCGCGTTCGACGTGAGCTGGCCCACCACCGCGCTCAGCGCTCACGAGGCGCGGCGCCTGCTGCCCACCGTGACCGGCTCGGCGGTGCGGAGGGCGGCGGCGCCGCGGTCCGCGACCGAGCGCGCCTCCTCGTCATCGTCCTCGCTCCCGGGCCAGTTCACCCTCGGGGCCGGGGGCGCTCCTGCCTGCGGCCTCACCGGCAACGTGGCGCCGGACTTCACGCTCACCCCCCACCTCGACGCGTCCTGGACCTTCCCGACCCACGTCCAGGCCGACGCCTACCTCGAGCTCGCGGCGAGCGTCAGCACCACCACCAACGTGGCCACCGGCATCGTGTGCCAGAAGACCCTTCCGCTCTGGGGCCCGCAGCCCGTCGGGATCCCCGACATCCAGTTCTCGATCGGCCCGGTGCCGGTCGACATCTCGATCCTGCTGGAGCTCGACCTCACCGTCAAGGTCCAGGCGAACCTGCCGATCACGATGCCCACCGAGACCCAGGGATTCGACCTGCAGGTCGGCGCATCCTACGACAGCCAGCGAAGCCCCAACTTCCAGCCCATCAACACCTTCACCCCGCTGAACAGCGTCGCAGCGCCGCCGGCCGCCAGCGGCTACCTCAAGGTAGCGGTGGGTCCCAAGGTGACCTTCGCCTTCTACTGCTACGCCCTCCCCGACGGCGTCGTCAACCCTTTGGGATGCCAGAACTCGGGGGTGATCATCGGTCCGCAGGTGGGCCTCGACGGATTCGTCAAGCTGCAGTTCTCGGCCTCGCATCCGATCTGGCAGGTCCAGGTCGGGCTCGAGGCCTCCATCGGCTTCACGCTCTCGACACCGATCTTCAGCCTCAACGCCCAGCTCACCATCCCCATCTTCACCGCCACCCTCGCCGCCGAGCCGCCGGTGATCACCACCACCGCACTGCCCCAGGTCGAGACCGGCCATCTCGGCAGTCCCTACACCGTCAGCCTCGACGGCAAGGGATACACCGGTCAGCCGAGCTACTGGGGACCTCCTCCCGCCAGCCCCCCCGTGGTCCCGCTCAGCTGGAGCCTTGGTGGGTGTCAGACGCCCGTCTACGGCACCGGTCCGGGCACCTACCCGATCAACGGGGCGATTCCCAACACCGGCCCCCCCCTCCGCCTCGTCGGCGTCGCATCCGACGGCACCCTCACCCTGCCCGACGACATCCCCGCCGCGGACGCCGGCATGACCCTGAACGTCCAGGTGTCTGTGACCGACGCCCTGAATCAGTGCACCCAGGCGACCCTCACGATCCCGATCCTCGCGGGACCGACCAACATGACGTACCCGCTGGCGAATCCCGAGCTCGGCGCTCCCTATGCCAACGCCCTCCAGCTCGCCCTCTGGGGGCTGTACAACCCGTTCCAGGGCGGCACCCCTCCGTACACGTGCACCTTCCCGAGCGGCCCGGTCACCGCCCTCGGTCTGCAGGTCTCCCAGAGCTGGCCGCCGACGGTGGACGACTGCGCCGTCACCGGCACGCCGGTCCTGCCGGCGGACCCCACCATCCTGGGTGGGGGTGAGCAGCCGATGTCCGTCGAGGACGCGCGCCAAGGCACCGCCACCGACACGCTGGTGCTGGGGGCGGTGGCGCTGCCGGTGGACGCCTGTACCTTCAACTACCTCCGGGGCGACCAGTGCACCCAGCTCCAGTCGCAGAGCCCCACCACCGCCGTGGCCGAGGACGGGGTGCCATTCACCGCCTCGCTCATCGCCTCGGACGGGGTGCTGCCCTACGTCTGGCGGCCCGACGCACCCGGGGCACCCTGCGGGTCGTACGACCCCGGAAACCTGCCGCCCGGCCTCAGCCTCAGCGCCGACGGCGTCCTCAGCGGAACACCCCAGGCGCCCGGTGGCGGGGTCACGGGCCCCATCGACGCCGCGATCCCGGCCTCGGTCAGCGACGGGGCCGGAGGCTGTGCCACCACCACCCTCTACCTCGACGTGGTGCCGGCGCCGTCGATCACGACCGCGACGCTGCCCAGCGCCGAGATCGGGGCTCGCTACACCTCCGGGCCGCTGGCGGTCCGTGGTGGGGTGGCGCCCTACACCTGGCAGGCCCAGACGGTCACCGACGCCAGCGGTGCCAGCGTGCCGCTGCCGTCCGGCCTCTCGATCGACTCCGCCACCGGTGCGATCACGGGGACGCCGATGGCCGGCGGTGACGGCACGTACACGGTGGAGGTGTCGGTGACCGACGGTGAGAACGGGCAGGCGACGCGATCGCTGACGCTCACGGTGGCGCCGCCCCTCCTGATCACCAGCCCGGTGCAGCTGCCGCCTGCCAGCAACGGGGGTTTCTACACGACGACGTTGGCCGCCAGCGGGGGCACGGGCCCACGGCGGTGGACGGTCGAGTACGGGTACGCCCTGCCCTTCGGGCTGCATCTCCTTCCCGACGGGACGATCACCGGCACGGTCGCCCGCCTCGACGCGACCACGGTCGTGCGCGTGTACGTCTCCGATGGGGGTGGCGGCTCCGCCGTCGCGACCGTTGTGATCCCGGTGGGGGCGGCCATCACCACCATGTCGCTGGCCTCGGCCGAGGTCGGGGTGCCCTACTCCGCCACCCTCGCCGCCGCCGGCGGCCGGCCCCCGTATCGGTGGAGCCTGGCCCCGACCTCCGCGCCGCTCCCCGCCGGGCTCGGCCTCTCCGGGAGCGGTCAGATCCAGGGCACGCCGACCGCCGCATCCGGTCCGTACCCGGTCCAGCTGGAGGTTGTCGACACCGTGGGGGCACACTGGACCAGCGCCCTCGTCCTCCAGCTCCAGGCGGGTCCGGCGGTGACCCTCGCGCTTCCCGCCGCCGACGTCGGCGTCGGCTACTCGGCGGCTCCCGAGGTGGCCGGGGGCCTGGCTCCCTTCGACTGGTCGGCGGTCCCGCCGTTGGTGGCTCGGGCAGGCGTAGGGTTCGGGCCGCCGATCCTGCCGCCGGGGCTCGCGCTCGACCGCGCCGGAGTCGTCACCGGGACCGCCGGTGATGTCTACGGCACCCCGACCAGGACCGGCACCTATCCCATCACGCTCAAGGTGGTGGACGCGGCGAGCGTCGCCGCCGCGGCCTCCACCGTGCTGACGGTCGTCGCCGACCCCGCGATCATCACCACCCAGCTGCCCGGCGCCAGCGTCGGGGCTCCCTACCACGCGGCGCTGGCGGCGACCGGTGGGGTGACGACCGCGACGTGGCCCTATCGGTGGTCGCTCGCCCCGACCGACCACCTGCCGGACGGGCTCTCGCTGTCCCCGCTCGGCACGATCTCCGGCACGCCGTCCCGGTCGGCGCCCCGGGGCGTGTTCGTGCTGCACGTCACCGTGCTCGACTATTGGGGGGCCTCCGCCAGGGCCGTCCTCCGCCTGTACCTGGAGCCGGCGCTCGTCCTGAGCGCCAAGGCGTTGCCCGAGGGCGAGGTCGGCGTCCCGTACCAGGCACGGCTGCGAGCGTCGGGCGGCACCCACCCCTACACGTGGAGCTCGAGGGGCACCCTGCCGGCCGGGATCAGTCGCAACCTCGTCGTGCCCACGCTCGGCGGCATCCCGACCCGGTCCGGCCTCTTCAGCTTCGAGCTGTGCGCCACCGACCTCCGGGGGTTGAGCGCCTGCACGAGCCGCGGCCTGAACATCGTCCCGGCGGTGGGGATCGCCACGTCCTTCCTGCCCACCGTCACCGCGGGCCAGCAGCTCGCCGTCACCCTCGCCGCCGCCGCCGGCGAGCCCGGCGTCTCCGGCTACCAATGGACCCTGCCGAGCACGGCCACCGCGGCCGGCTACCCCGTCCCCGCGTGGCTCACGCTCACCGCCCGCGGGACCCTGGTGGGCCGTGCCCCGGCGGGGGCGGCAGCACAGTCGGTCGCGGTGCCGCTGCAGGTCACGGACAGCCTTGGTGGCGTCTCGACCCGAACCCTGACCCTGAGGGTCGGTCCGGGGTCGGGCTCGCCGACGCCGACGGCCACCGGCACCCCCGGTCCGACCCCGACCCCCACCACCGCCCCGACGCCGACCCCCACCCCGACCCCCACCGCCACGCCGACGCCCACGCCCACACCCACGCCGACGCCGACGCCCACGCCGACGCCGACGCCCACGCCCAGTCCAACCCCCACACCGCCGGCGGGCACCCTGCACGGGGTGAGCTGCCCGTACGGCAGCCTGTGCTGGGCGGTCGGCGACGGCGGCACCATCCTGGCGTCCACTGACGGCGGCCACACCTGGTCATCGGAGGCGAGCGGCACGACGCAGACCCTTCTCGCGGTCACCTTCGTCGACCCCAGCAACGGCTGGGCGGTGGGGGAGGGGGGTGTCATCCTGCACACCACCGACGGCGGCGCCACCTGGACGCTCCAGGCCATCCCCTCCCAGGTGTGCAACCCCTACCCCACGTGCGACTGGCTGCAGGGGGTCGCCTTCCGCAACGCCAGCAGCGGCCTCATCGTCGGCACCAACCAGACCATCCTCACGACCGGCGACGGCGGAGCGACCTGGACCTACGTCAGCGGGGTCGCTCCCTTCACCACCGTGCCGCCCGGCAACTACAGCCTCGACGCCGTCGCCTACTCCGGCACGGGCGCCGCCGAGGCGGTGGGGACCGCGGGCACCA
>DATLUG010000021.1:0-23550 GCA_035533215.1 Candidatus Micrarchaeia archaeon
AGCCGCCGGCCGCCCGCTCGGATTTGACAACCACGCCGACCGCCCTACGCTGGGACCGGCCCGCCCGCCGGCCGCCGCCCCCCAGTGGTCGGTCGGACCGGGCGGGTGTCCGACGTCCACGAGGGAGGCGACCCTGCTGACCGTCGCGCGCCGCCGCCGCCGCCTCCTCCTAGCGGCGGTCCCGCTGCTGCTGGCGTCGGTGCCGGCTGCGGTCGCCGCAAAGGGCCAGCAGCAGGACCGTGTCGCCGGGGTGGAGGAGCCGGGGCAGAGCGACACCGGCGGCACCTTCGTCGGCATCGCGCGCGGACCGCTCCCCGGGGTGTGGCGGGTGACCGTCGACCACCGGCCGCTCGCCGCCGCGATCGGGGGCTCGGCCCGCGTCACCGGCGGGAGCTTCGGCCTCACCACCCTCGCGGGCGGTGACATCCGGCACATCGCGGGGACCGTCCAGGCGGCGGGGGGGACCATCGTCACCCGCGCCACTGGAGCCGGATGCCGCAACCAGACCTATGCGGTCGTCGGCGGGCTCACCACCCTGAGCGGCCGGCGCTGGAGGCTGGCGGTGACCCTCACCCACCACCGCCTCCTGCTGCTGGGACGGTGCCTCACCATCGGGGCCACCGTGCGGGGCTGGCTGGCGCTCGGACCGGCCTGACCGCGGTCCTCGCGCCGCCGCGGGGCGGATCGCCCGGTGCCGCTAGACTCGCGGCGACGATGTGTCGCGTCTGCCTCAAGCGCCCGGAGATCCCGGAGGAGCGGTACGGCCGCTGCGAGGCCTGTGCCAAGGCCGGCCGGATCCCGGTCCGCCTCCAGATCCGCACCCTGCCGGAGCCCTGGCGGGTGCGTGCCGGCGAGCTCTCGCCCCGGGCGCTCCGGGACCGGGCTGGGGCGGCATTGGCCCAGTTCGCCGGCCATCCCACCCCCAAGGCGCACCTCGTCCACAACCAGTGCGAGCTGATCCTGGTCGGCTCCCGGGTGGAGCAGATCCGGGTCGCCCCCGCGCTGGCCAAGTTCCCGGATCGGCTCCTCACCGCCCTCCGCGAGGCCGCCGCCCGGTCCGACGCCAGCTGGTAGGGCTAGGCCCGGGCGCCCTGCCCTCAGCTCTCAGTCGACCCGGGTCGCGGGGACGTCCACCAGCTCGGCCGGGGCCCGGTCGCTGCCCGCGGCCTCCGGGCCGGTGGTCGAGTCCGCCGCCGCCCCGGCGGCCGCCGCGCGCTCGAACCGGAGGCCATCCGCCGTGGCGTCGACCGTGACCGTGTCGCCCTCCCCGAAGCGGCCCTCCAGGATCGCGGTCGCCAGGGGATCGGCCACCCGCCGCTGCAGGACCCGCTTCAGGGGGCGGGCGCCGAACGCGGGGTCGTACCCCTCGGCCGCCAGCCACGCCCGCGCCGCCGCCGTCACCTCCAGCTGCATCCCCCGGGCCGCCAGCCGCTCCTGCAGCTGCACCAGCTGGATCCCGACGATCGCCAGGGTCTCGGCCGCCGTCAGCCGGTGGAAGAGGACGACCTCGTCGACCCGGTTGAGGAACTCGGGGCGGAAGTGCTGCCGCAGCTCGCCGAGCACGGCGTCGCGCACCCGCCCCTCCGCCTCCGGCTCGGGCTCGGCCGGGAGCGCCGCGATCAGCGGGCTGCCGAGGTTGCTGGTCATGATCACGACGGTGTTGCGGAAGTCGACGGTTCGGCCCTTGCCGTCGGTGAGGCGCCCGTCGTCGAGGAGCTGGAGGAGGATGTTGAACACGTCGGGGTGGGCCTTCTCGATCTCGTCGAGGAGCAGGACCGCATAGGGGCGGCGGCGCACCGCCTCGGTCAGCTGGCCCCCCTCGTCGTGGCCGACGTATCCCGGCGGGGCGCCGACCAGACGCGCCACCGCGTGCCGCTCCATGTACTCGCTCATGTCGAGCCGCACCATCGCCTGCTCGCTGTCGAAGAGGAAGAGCGCGAGCGCCCGCGCCAGCTCGGTCTTGCCCACCCCGGTGGGGCCGAGGAAGATGAACGACCCGATCGGCCGGTTGGGGTCCGAGAGCCCGGCGCGCCCGCGCCGCACCGCGTCCGCCAGCGCCCGCACCGCCTGGTCCTGGCCCACCACCCGCTCGTGCAGGCGCTGCTCCATGGCGAGCAGCTTGCGGACCTCGCCCTCCAGCATCCTGGTCACCGGCACCCCGGTCCAGCGCGACACCACCCGGGCGACGTCCTCCTCGTCCACCTCCTCCTTGAGCAGCGGCTGCCCCCCCTGGAGGGTGGTGAGCCGGTCCTGCTGCCGGGTCAGCTGCCGCTCCAGCTCGGGCAGGGTGCCGTAGCGGAGCTCGGCGGCCTTGGCGAAGTCGGCCGCCCGCTCGGCCCGCTCGGCCTCGAAGCCTGTGCGCTCCACCTGCTGCTTGGTCGAGCGGATCTCCGCGATCGCGGCCTTCTCCTGCTCCCAGCGGGCCTGCAGCCCCTCCGCGAGGGCGCGCAGGTCGGCCAGCTCCCGCAGGACGGCCTGGCGACGCTCCTCGGCCTGGCGGCCCTCCTCCTTGCGCAGGGCCTCGCGCTCGATCTCCAGCTGCATCACCTGGCGGCGGGCAGTGTCGAGCGCCACCGGCATCGAGTCGATCTCCATCCGCAGCCGGGCGGCGGCCTCGTCGACGCAGTCGATCGCCTTGTCGGGGAGGAAGCGGCCCGCGATGTACCGGTGCGAGAGGGTCGCCGCCGCCACCAGGGCACCGTCCCGGATCCGCACCCCGTGGTGGACCTCGTAGCGCTCCTTCAGCCCGCGCAGGATGCTGATGGTGTCCTCCACCGACGGCTCGCCCACCATCACCGGCTGGAACCGCCGCTCCAGGGCCTGGTCCTTCTCGATGTGGGCGCGGTACTCGTCGAAGGTGGTGGCGCCGATGGCCCGCAGCTCTCCCCGCGCCAGGGCCGGCTTCAGCATGTTGCTGGCATCCATCGCGCCCTCGGCGGCGCCGGCGCCCACCAGGGTGTGGAGCTCGTCGATGAAGAGGATGATCCGACCCTCGGAGTCCACCACCTCCTTGAGCAGGGCCTTGAGACGGTCCTCGAACTCCCCCCGGTACTTGGTGCCGGCGATCAGCTGGCCAAGGTCGAGCGCCGCCACCACCCGGTCCCGGAGCGACTCGGGCACGTCCCCGGACGCGATCCGCTGCGCCAGCCCCTCCGCGATGGCGGTCTTGCCCACCCCCGGCTCACCGATCAGCACCGGGTTGTTCTTGGTCCGGCGGGCGAGCACCTGCATGGTCCGGCGGATCTCGTCGTCGCGTCCGATGACCGGATCGAGCTTGCCCCGGCGGGCGAGCTGGGTGAGGTCGCGGGTGTACCGCTCCAGCACCTTGTGCTTGGACTCGGGATCGGCGTCGGTGACGTGCTGGCCCTGGCGCAGCGCCAGCAGCGACGCCAGCAGCCGCTCCCGGGTCACGCCGGCCGCGTGCAGCAGCCCCGCCACCGGACCGGTGCGGAGGTCCGCCAGCGCCAGCAGCAGGTGCTCGGTCGAGCAGAACTCGTCCTGGAGCGACTCCATCTGGGTGCCGGCCTCCTGGATGACGTCGGTAAGCGCTCGTGACAGGGCGGGCTGCGCCCCCTGCTGGCGCGGCCGTGAAGCGAGGTCGGCCCGGATCCGGGCAGCGATCTGCGCCGGATCCGCCTCCACCCGGCGCAGGAGGGGGGCGACCAGGCCACCGTCCTGCTCGACGAGGGCCAGCAGCGCGTGCTCCGGAAGTACCTCGGGATGGCCGAGCGCCCGGGCCAGGTCGGTCGCCTGCTGGAGCGCCTCCTGGCTGTTGGCGGTGAGTTGGTCGAGTCGCATCGGTTTCGCTCCACTGGAACGGGCGGGCGGCGTCGGGCAGGCCCGGTCCGGCAACGAGCCGGGACCGGTTGCACCGCCATCCTGTGTACCCCGCCGGCGGCGGGCGCCAAACCGCGGGCACCCGCCCAGCCGCCGGCAGACGAGGCGGTCGGCGAAGAGCGGCTGGAGGCGTTGCCGGCGACACCGCCATCGCCGGCAGCGGCCGCATGGATGCGGGTGCGCGCGGTGACGACGCCGCGGTCGCGGTCCCAGAGCACTGCCGGTGCTGCGCACCGCCGGTGCTGCGCACGACCGAGCCTGCCGCGGCCGCCCCGGCCAGCGCGCGGGCCGTCCGTGCGGCCCGGCCTCGCGTCCGCCCCTTGGCGTTGGCGACTAGGGTGGTCCGCCGCCTGCGATGCTCAGGCCGACCCGGCCGACCCGGCCGCCCCGGGGCGCCACGGCGGGCGGGCCGGCCGCGAGGAGGCGCCCCGGCGCTCAGACCTCCTTGAACTCGGCGTCGACGACGTCCTCCCCGCCGACCGGAGCGCCCCCCTCCTCGCCGCCGCCGTCGGGCGCCGGGGGCGGCCCGCTGCCGTCCTCGCCGGGGGCCTGCGCGCGGTAGATCGCCTCCCCCACCTTCTGCAGCGCCGCCGACAGCTCGGCCCCCCCGCTCTGCATCGCGACCGCGTCGCTGCCGGCGATCGCCTGCCGCAGGGCATCGGTCTTCTGGGTGATCTCGTCCTTGAGCTCGGTCGCGATCTTGTCGCCGTGCTCGCGCAGGGTCTTCTCGGCGGTGTACACCAGCGAGTCGGCGCGGTTGCGCTCGGCGATGGCCTCGGCCTTGCGCCGGTCCTCCTCGGCGTTGCTCTCCGCCTCGCGGACCAGCCGCTCGACCTCCTCCTTCTGGAGGGTCGTCGAGCCGGTGATGGTGACCTTCTGCTCCCGCCCGGTCCCGCGGTCCTTGGCGGTCACGTTGAGGATCCCGTTGGCGTCGATGTCGAAGGTGACCTCCACCTGGGGGACACCGCGGGGGGCGGGCGGGATGCCGTCCAGCATGAAGCGCCCCAGGGTGCGGTTGTCGCGCGCCATCGGCCGCTCGCCCTGCAGGACCACGATCTCCACCGACGACTGGTTGTCGGCCGCGGTGGAGAAGACCTGGCTCTTGCTGGCGGGGATGGTGGTGTTGCGGTCGAGCAGCTTGGTGTTGACCTCGCCCTCGGTCATGATCCCGAGCGACAGCGGGGTGACGTCGAGGAGCAGGACGTCCTTCACCTCGCCCTTCAGCACCCCGGCCTGGATCGCCGCCCCCACCGCCACCACCTCGTCCGGGTTCACCCCCCGGTGCGGCTCCCTGCCGGAGAGGGACTTCACCAGCTCCTGGATCACCGGCATCCGGGTGGAACCGCCGACCAGGATCACCTCGTCCAGCTCCGCCACCGCCATCCCGGCGTCCTTGAGCGCGCTCTGGAACGGCCCCTTGCAGCGGTCGGTGAGATCCTGGGTGAGTTGCTCGAACTTGGACCGGGACAGGCGCAGGTCCAGGTGCTTGGGCCCGTTCTGGTCGGCCGTGATGAAGGGCAGGTTGATCTGCGTCTCCTGCAGCTGGGACAGCTCGATCTTGGCCTTCTCGGCGGCCTCGGTCAGCCGCTGCAGCGCCTGACGGTCCAGCTTGAGGTCGATCCCCTGCTCGCGCTTGAACTCCTCCGCCAGCCAGTCGACGATGCGGCGGTCGTAGTCGTCGCCACCGAGGTGGGAGTCACCGCTGACCGACTTGACCTCGAACACGCCCTCGCCCACCTCCAGCACGGAGACGTCGAAGGTGCCACCGCCGAGGTCGAAGACCAGGATCTTCTCGTTGGCCTTCTTCTCCAGGCCGTACGCCAGGGAGGCCGCAGTCGGCTCGTTGATGATGCGCAGGACGTTCAGGCCCGCGATCTGGCCGGCGTTCTTGGTCGCCTGGCGCTGGGCGTCGTTGAAGTAGGCGGGAACGGTGATCACGGCGTCGGTGACCTTCTCGCCGAGATAGGTCTCGGCGTCGGCCTTGAGCTTCTGCAGCACCATCGCCGAGAGGGCCTCGGGCGTGTAGCGCTTGCCCTGGACGTCGACCTCGGCGCGCCCCTCCGTCCCGGCCACCACGTGGTAGGGGACGATGGCGCGCTCGCTGGACACCTCGCTGAAGAGACGCCCCATGAACCGCTTGATCGAATAGATCGTGTTCTCGGGGTTGACCGCGGCCTGGCGTCGGGCCAGCTGCCCCACCAGCCGCTCGCCGCCCTTGGTGAACGCCACCACCGAGGGGGTGGTGCGGCCGCCCTCGGCATTGGCGATCACGACGGGCTCCCCCGCCTCCATCACGGCGACCACCGAGTTCGTGGTGCCCAGGTCGATGCCCACCGTCTTGGCCATGTAGCTCTCCGAACCTCCCAGGTCGTGTCGGGGCGGGCGACCGCCGCGGCGCCAGAGCGCCCCCACGTTTCCTTACCGTACCGCGTCGGGCCGCGGTCGAAACTCGGTCCTGGGCGGGCAAGGTCGTCCCCCGCGGGCCCGGCCGGGCCGCCGCCGCGGTCGCGGCGCCCCCCTCCCCGCCGCCCGAGGATCGCCCCGGGATGACCGCGCGGCCCGGGTCGGCCCCGCGACCCGCCGCCGCCCGGCGGTGCCGGGAACCCGCCGTGACGACCGGCCCGGTGCGGGCGGGCGAGAATGGGCCCCATGGGGCGCGTCCGACGGTCGCCCGGGTCGGCCCGCCGCCAGCTCGGCGGCGGGGGGCGCCCGCTCGCCGGGCTCCTGGTCGCCGTCCTGGCGCTCGCGGTGCTGGTGTCGGTCCCCGCCGGGGCGCTGACGGTGCCGGTGCGGCCGGACCGGCCGCCCGCCGTGGGCCTGCCCTGGCTGTCGGTGCGGCGGGGGGTGATCGTCGACAGCGGCGGCCGCCAGGTGCTCCTGCGCGGGTTCAACGACGACGACCTGCTCCGGGCCGCCGCCGCCGACCGCCCCCCGGCCCTGGCGGCGGCCGACGCCAGCCTGATGGAGGCCGACGGCTTCGACGTGGTGCGGCTGCCGATCGCCTGGTCGCGGCTGGAGCCGCGGCCGGGGGCCTTCAGCCGCCCCTACCTCGACCGGATCGTCGCCCTGGTCCGGCTGTGCGCCGCCCACCGGCTCTACGCCGTCATCGACATGCACACCGAGGACTTCGGGCCCGCCTTCGGCGGGATCGGGGCCCCCCGCTGGCTGCGGGTCCCCTTGGTCCCCAACCTCCAGGTCCGAGCGATCGGCCGCGCCTGGCGCCGCCACCTCTCCCCCGCCGTCAACGCCGCCCTCACCGCCTTCTGGCTGACGCCGGGATGGCAGGCCGCCTACTGGGCCGCGGTGGCCCAGGTGGCGCGGCGGCTGCGGGGGATGTCGGCGGTGGCGGGGTACGACCTGTACAACGAGCCCCACCCGCTCCCGATCCCCCCCTCCATCTTCGAGACCCGCCTGCTCTGGCCCTTCTACGCGCACGGGATCGCGCGGGTGGCACGGGCGGACCCCAACCACCTCTTCATCGTGGAGGGCGACCTCTTCGGCGGGCTGCCCACGCCGATCCGGCCGCTGCGCGCCCCCGACCTCGTGTTCTCCGCCCACCTGTACGCGGGCAGCCTGCTGGCGCCCGCCTTCCGGGGCCGGGCGGGGCCGCTGCGGGCGGAGCTGGACCAGGCGCTGGCCGAGGCGCGCCGGCTCCCCGCCGCCTACTGGACCGGTGAGGTCGGCATCGCCCGCACCGCGCCGCGGGCGGCCGCCTGGGCCCGGGCCGAGCTCCGCCTCGCCGACCGGGCCCGGGTGGGCTGGGCCTGGTGGCAGTGGGCGGACGCCGGCGGCTGGTCGGTCCGCTCCCGAGCCGGCGCGGTGTCGCGCCGCTGGCTGCAGGTCCTGGCCCAGCCGTACCCGCAGGCCGCCCCCGGCCGGCTGCGCGCCATCGCGTACGACCCCCACCGCCGCCGGCTCACGGTCAGCCTTGAGGGGGTGCGGCCGGGAGCCTGGCTCCAGCTCGCCTGGCCGAGCTGGCTGGGGCCCCCCCGCCTCCTCTCCCCGTGCGCGCGGCTGCGCACCCCGTGGACGGAAGCGAGCGGCCGCCTCACCGCCACCGTGACCGCGCTCACGTGCGCGGTGACGCTGCAGGCGCGCTGAGTGGGGCGGGTCCGGGTCAGACGGGGCCGGGTCACACGGGCGCGGCGGCGGTGGTCCCCGGCAGCTCCCGACAGGCCTGCAGGACCTCCAGGGTGCGCAGCCCGTCGCTGCCGGGGGTGAGCAGCGGGGCCCCGGTCCGCACCGACCGGGTGAAGGCCAGGACCATGGCGCGGTAGGGGTCGGCGGCCGGGGTCGGGATCGCCGACGACACCCCGTCCTGCACCAGCTCGAAGGGCAGCCGCTCGCCGGTCCAGGCGGTGAACGGGCGGGGCACGGTGAGCACCGCCCGGGTGCCGACGACGGTGAGGCGCTGGTGCTCGTGGGCGACGAAGCTGGCCAGCACCCCGGCCGTCCGCCGCTCCGGGAACCCGAGGGCGACGGCGCAGCTGGCATCGACGCCGCCGCTGGTCTGCAGCACCGCCGCCACCCGGCAGGGCTCCGCGGCGAGCAGCCAGCGGGCGGCGTGGACGCCGTAGCTGCCGACGTCGAGGAGGGCGCCGCCGCCGAGCGACGCCTCCCAGCGGAAGTTGGGGCCGGGGTCGAGCGGGAAGGTGAAGGCGGCCTCGACGTGGCGCAGCTCGCCGAGCCGGCCCCCGCGGCAGAGCTGCTCCAGCTGCTCCATCCGCGGGTGGTAGCGGAACATCACCGCCTCCGCCAGCACCACCCCCGCGTCCGCGCACGCCCGCACCATCCGTCGGGCGGCCTCGGGGTGGTCGGCGAGCGGCTTCTCGCAGAGCACGTGCTTGCCCGCGTCGGCGCAGGCCAGCGTCCACGGCTCGTGGAGACGGTTGGGCAGCGGCAGGTACACCGCCTCCACCTGCGGGTCGCTGAGGACCCCGGCGTAGTCGGGGGTGATCCGCGCCTGGGGGAACTGGCGGCCGAGCGCCCGCGCACGCTCCGGGGTGCGGCTCGCCAGCGCCACCACCTCGCCGCCGGCGGCGGCGATGGCGGGGAGGACGGCGCGCTCCGCGATCCAGGCCGCCCCCAGCACCCCCCAGCGCAGGGCCGGCGGCGACCTCACACGTCGACGGGGACGGGGTCGCCGGTGGCGGCGGCCGACCGCATCGCCGCCTCCATCACCGCCACCGTCCGCAGGGCGCTGGCCGGCGAGACCGCCAGCGGCTCGCCGCAGAGCAGGTGGCCGGCGAGGTTGCGGTAGAAGGCGTGGGGGGGCGGGGCCGGGAGGGCCAGCCGCTCGTCGTGGGTCCCCCCGGAGCCGTCGGGGGTGAGGACGTGGAGGTCACACGGCAGGTCGGTGGGCAGGAGCCGCTCCCAGGCCACCGCCCCCGCCTCGGTCCGGGTGCACAGCTGCTCCTCGCGCCAGTGCCCGACCAGGGCCGCGCGCGTGCCCAGCAGGTACCACTTGGGCTTGCGGGCCGCGGCGATGTCGGAGTGCATGAACTCCGCCTGCACCCCGCCGGTCAGGGTCATCACCAGTCGGAGCTGGTCGTGATTGGTGACGTCGTGCCAGCAGCGCTTCTGGGCGAAGGCGCTGACCCGCTCCACCCGGCCCGGGAGCAGCGCCAGCAGCCAGTCCAGGTAGTGCGCGCCCCAGTCGAAGATCACCCCGCCGCTGACGTCGGCGTCGGAGTGCCAGAGGTTGCACGGGTGGTGATGGCCGCCGACGAAGGTCTCGGCGTGGAAGACCTCCCCCAGGCGGCCCGAGCCGACCACCTGCTGGACGGCGAGGAAGTCAGGGTCCCAGCGGCGGTTCTGGAAGACCGTGAGCACCCGTGCCTGCGCCCGGGCGAGGGTCTGGAGGTCGTCGGCGTCCCGGCGGGTCAGGCAGAAGGGCTTCTCCACCACCACGTGCTTGCCGGCGGCGAGCGCCGCCCGCGCCATCTGGTGGTGGGTGTTGGGCGGGGTCGACACCACCACCAGGTCGACGGCGGGGTCGGCGAGGAGCGCCGCCGGCTCGGGGTGGACGGCGGCGGCGGGGGCGGCGCCGGCGGCCGCCGCCAGCCGCGCCGGGCTGCGGTCGCAGACCGCGGCGAGGCGAAGCCCGGGAACGGCGGCGATCGCTGCCACGTGCTCCGCCGCGATCGCCCCGTAGCCGAGCAGGCCGACGCCCACCGAGCCCCGCTCGTCCACCCCGGCGGCGTAGCGGAGGGCGCGGTGGAGGAGCTGCTGGACGGCCGGATCGGCGACGGTCGAGGGGCTGGCGCCGACCCCGCAGGCGAAGACTCGGCCGCGGCCCACGCTGCGGCAGTACGCCAGCGGCACCTCGTGGAGCCGCCAGCGGGCGGAGAGGACCACCTCGCAGTCGGGCTCCAGCCGGGTCAGCGACGCCGTCGCCTCCCGCACCGCGATCGGCAGCGGCAGCCGCCGGACGACGGCGTGGCCGGGGTCGGCGGCGCGGGCGAGGAGCTCGGTCTCCGGCAGCCGTCCGTCGGGCTCCGATCCCAGCAGGCGCACGAAGGCGCGGTTCTCGCGCCAGGCGTGGGTGGTGCCGTTGAGGCCGACGAACCCGCCCCCGGCCCGCACGAAGGCGCAGAGCGCCGCCTCCTGCTCGTCGGCGAGCGGACCGCGGCTGGTGCTGGCGACGACCACGTCGACCCCGGTCAGCCCGAGGAGCCGATCGTGGTCGGTGGTGAGGACCACCTCGGACGCGCCCGCGTGGCGGAGGTAGTCGAGCCACGGGGCCAGCCCCGCCTCCCGCTCCGGACTGACCACCACCAGGGTGCGGATCACAGCACCTCCCGTGCCACGCGCGCCCACCGGGGGGCTCTCCGGCGCCCGCTCGACCCCTGCGCGCCCCACTGTACCGTACGTCGGAGGGGGCGGCGGCGGACCAGCCGGACGCGCCCAGGGAGGTCCCTCGTGATCGAGACCCTCGACGCGCTCCGGGCGGCGGCGGGGCGGGAGCTGGGGGTGAGCGCGTGGCACCGGGTCGACCAGGCCGCGGTCGACGCCTTCGCGAACGCCACCGCTGACCACCAGTGGATCCACGTCGATGAGGCGCGCGCGGCGCGCGGCCGCTTCGGCACCACCATCGCCCACGGCTACCTCACCCTCGCCCTCAGCGCCGGCCTCCTCACCGAGCTGGTGGCGGTGCGCGACCGCGGCCTCGCCCTCAACTACGGCTGCAACCGCGTCCGCTTCCCCACCCCGGTGCCGGTCGGCTCCCGGGTGCGGCTGCGGGCGCGCCTCATGGCGGTGGAGCAGGTCGCGGGCGGCGCGGTGCAGGCGACGTATGCCCTGGTGGTGGAGCTGGAGGGATCCGACAAGCCCGCCTGCGTCGCCGAGACCGTGGCCCGCTACGTTGCCGCGCCGGAGGGCCCGCTCCCCGGCTGAGGCGCGGCGCGAGCGCCCCCGAGCCGCCCCGCCGGCTCGCCCGCTCGGCGGGCGACGTGGAGCGCGACCAGCCCCAGCGACATCCGCACCACCTCCACCTCGGCGAAGCCCGCCGCCCGGAACCACCCGCTCACCACCAGGGGCGGCGGGAAGGCCTCGATCGACGCGGCCAGGTAGGCATAGGCGGTGGGGTCGGGGGCCAGCCGGCGGGCGATCTGGGCCACCACCCGCCGGTTGTACCAGCGGGAGAGCCGGGCCAGCCCGCCCCAGCGGATGCGGCTGAACTCCAGGACCACCACCCGGCCGCCGGGCCGGACCACCCGGTGCAGCTCGCGCAGGGCCAGGACCGGGTCGTCGATGTTGCGCAGGCCGAAGGCCATGGTGGCGACGTCGACGGCGGCGGTGGGGATCGGCAGCGCGCGCGCGTCGGCGCAGATCCAGCGGACCGCGGGCAGCCGGCCCCGCGCCCGCTCCAGCATCGCCTCGGTGAAGTCCACCCCCACCACCTCGCCGTCCGGCCCCACCCTGCGGGCGAGGAGCCCGGCGAGGAGCCCGGTGCCGGTGCAGACATCGAGCGCCCGGTCCCCGGGGCGGGCCCGGGTGAGCTGGGCGGCGCGGCGGCGCCAGCGCCGATCCTCGCCCAGGCTGGCCAGCGTGTTGAGCAGGTCGTAGCGGCGGGCGATCGCGCCGAACATCCCCCGCACCGCCTCGGGCTCGGGGCGTCCGGGGGTGGGACGGGCGCCGGGCCGGTCCGGGGCCAGGTCGGGCACGCCGTCCGGTGGCGGCACGGCGGTCACCGCTGGCCCCACGCCGACCCCGTGGTCAGGCCGTGTCGGCGACGGCCGCCTCCGACGGTCGCGGGACCTGGCGGTAGGAGGCGCAGCGGCACCCGCGCTCGGCGGGAAGGGCCTCCAGGGCGTCCAGCGCGACCGGTCCCAGCTCCTCGGCGCCCTCCCGGACGATGGCCCGGAGCAGCTCGAAGTCCCACTCCGGCCGCACCCCCTCGGCGTAGTTCAGCACCATGTGCACCACCCCGTAGCAGGCACCGATCTCCCGGGCCAGGTAGACCTCGGGGGCCAGCGCCTGGCCGATCACGTCGCCGCCCAGGCGGGCCAGCGCCGCCACCTCGGCCGCGGTCTCGAAGCGGGGACCCTCCACCGCCACGAAGACGGCGCGGTTGAACACCCGGGTCGCCTTCTCGGCGGCGAAGCGCCGGGCCCGCTGCCAGAGCGCCTCGCGCACATCGGGGCAGAACGGCTCCCGCATCACGAGCACCGAGCCGGGACTGAGCTGGCCCCCGGACTGGGCGGTGAAGTCGATGAAGTCGTGGGGGACGACCAGGTCGCGGGGGTGGAAGTGCTGGGTGATGCTGCCGGCCCCCGACTCGGCGACGATCCGGGTGACCCCCGCCCGCTCCAGCGCCCAGAACAGGCTCAGCACCGTCTGGCGCCGGTCGCGCTGGCGCAGCAGGCCGTGGAGGCGGGTGAAGAGGAGGGGGCGCTCCTCACCGGCCTCGGTGGTGAGCAGCAGGTGCTCCAGGCTGGGCGCCGCGCCGAACGGCGTCTCCGGCCGCACCTCGCCGAGGCGGACGACCCGGGGGTGGGCGGTCGGCGAGCCGCCGGCGACCGTCCCCGACCCGCCGAGGAGGGCGTAGCCGGCCCGCGGGATGTCGGTGCCGGCACCGGGTTCGGACACTCGCCGGAGTATATCGGCGGCCCCGCCGCGGCCCCGCCGCCGCCCGGCGCGCCCAGCCGCGGGCGACGGGCCCGGTCAGCTCGGGGCGGCGATCCGCTCCAGCGCCGCCAGGGTCCGGTCGACCTCGGCGGCGGTGTTGTAGTGGACCAGCCCGAGCCGGACCACCCCCCCACCGGCCAGCAGGCCCAGCCGTTCGATCAGCGCCTGGGCATAGAAGTCGCCGTCCCAGACGAAGATCCCCTCGGCCCCGAGCGCCGCCGCCACCGTGCGCGGCGAGCGCCCCGCGACCGTGATCGCCACCGTCGGGACCCGCCGGTGGAGCTGGCCGGGGTCGCGGATCCCGTACACGCGCACGCCGCCCACCCGGTCCAGGCCCTCGAGCAGCCGGCGGCCGAGACCCGACTCGTGGCGGGCGATCGCCGCCATCGCCGCCTCCAGCGCCCGCCGCGGTCCGGGCTCGGCGCCGGCGGCGGGGACTGTCGCCAGCTGCTCCAGGCCGATCGCTTCCAGGTAGCCGACCGCCGCCGCCGCGCCGGCCAGCCCCTCGTGGTTCAGGGTCCCCAGCTCCACCCGGTCCTCGGCCGGTCGGACCTTGTAGGCGGGCAGCCGCTCCAGCAGCTCGGGGCGCATCCAGAGCACGCCCAGGTGGGGACCGAAGAACTTGTAGGTGGAGCAGACCAGGGCGTCGCAGCCCAGCCGCTGCACGTCGATGGCGCCGTGGGGGGCGAAGTGCACCGCGTCCACGTAGCTGATGGCGCCGACCGCACGGGCACGGGCGCAGACGGCCTCGACGTCGTTGACGGTCCCGACCGCGTTCGACGCGTAGCCGACGGCCACCACCCGGGTGCGCGGCCCGAGGGCCCGGTCGAGGCTGCCGAGGTCGAGGGTGCAGTCCTCGGGGCGGATGTCGACGGTCCGGACGACGACCCCGCGCTCTGCGAGCGCGGCCCAGGGGGAGACGTTGGCCTCGTGGTCGAGGGTGGTCACCACCACCTCGTCGCCGGGCTCCAGGGTGGCGCCGACGGCCCGGCTGACGGCGAAGGTGTGGGACGTCATGTTGGCCGCGAACTTGATCTCCGCCGGGCTGGGCGCGTTGAGGAAGGCGCCCAGCGCGGCCCTGGCGGCGGCGATCGTCTCGTCGGTGCGCCGGCTGGTCAGGAAGGCGCCCCCGGTGTTGCTGTTGGCCTCCCGGTAGTAGGCGCTGACCGCCTCGATCACCGGCTCCGGCACCTGGGTCCCCCCCGGCCCGTCCAGGAACACCGCCGGACGGCCGGCCACGGTCGTCGCCAGCGCCGGGAACCGCGGGCGGACGCGCTCCGGGTCGAAGTCGGGCATCGGGACCTCGGTTGGGGGGTGGGCGGCGGCCGGGTCGGGGATCCGGCGCGCCTCGCCCCCGAGCATACCGGTGCCCCTACGCCGCCCCGTCCAACCGGAAGGTGGCGACCACCGGGAAGTGGTCGCTGGCGCGGCGGGCCAGCGTGCTCCAGCGGTCGTGGCGGCCGAGGACGACGCTGCGCCGCCAGCTGGGGGCCAGCTCCGGGCTGGCGAACACGTAGTCGATGCGGACGGCGGGCTCGTAGGTCGGGCAGGTGAACGGCGGCCGGCCGGCGGCGGCCGGCGGCCGGCAGTCGCGGTAGCCGGCGTCGAGGACGCTCTGGACGGCGTCGCGGGGCACCAGGCTTCCGAGCACCAGGTCGGTCCCGGAACCCCGCGGCAGCCGCTCCAGGAGCGGGTGGAGCAGCCAGGGCAGGCGGGGAAGGCCGGCCCCGAGGCCCTCGGGCAGCTCGCCGTCGTCGAGGGCCGCCGCGGCCGCCGCCACCGCCTCCGGGTCGGGCGCGGCGGCCCCGGGGCCCGGTCGCGTCGTCGCCGCCCGCCAGCGGGCGAGCCGCTCGACGAGCGGCGGGACCGGGCCGATCGCGCCCGCCGCCTCCAGCACCCCCGCCCGCCGCCAGCGGCTCATCCGGGCGAAGAAGGCGCTCGCCGCCACCGGGTCGCCGGGGGCGACGGCGTTGCAGTCACCGACCAGCAGGTGCGGCGTCGCGGGGGCGCGGGCGGCGTGCCGCCGGACCGCGGCCAGCTCCCGCACCCGCTCCGGCTCGCCCCGGCCGCGCCGATGGAAGGCCGCCGGGAGGTGGACGGTGTGGATCCGCAGCCGGGGGAAGGACGCCCCCCCGGGGGCGGCCACCGTCACCTCCAGGGAGTTGCGCAGGAAGGTGCGGGGATCGCGGTGGTTGCGCTGCTCGACGATCGGCAGCCGGCTGAGCACCGCCTGGTGGCGGGGCATGTTGGCGCGCCCGAAGACCATCCGGTAGCCGAGCGCGTCGGCGACCTGTCGGCACGGCTCCGGCCAGTCCACCTCCTGGAGGGCCACCAGGTCGGCGTCGGCGGCGCGGAGCAGGTCCGCCAGCCGCTCCCAGCGGCCCGCACCGCCGAGCAGGACGTTGTAGGTGCAGACGCGCAGGCGGGGACCCACCTGCCCATCCTGCGCCCGGGGGCCGGGAGCCCGCCGCGGCCACCGCTACACTGCCGGCCGATGGCGAGCCCCCCCGAGCCGCTGCCGGCGGCTGCCCCGGAGCCGCCGCCGGGGGCCGGGCCGGCGGCGCCCCCCGCCGCACCCGCCCCGCCGACCCCAGAGGGCCGCCGCCCCCCCCAGGGGCTCCTCGGGATCGGCGGCGTCCCCGTCCCCTGGCGGATCGCCGCGCTGGGGCTGCTCCTCGCGGGCGGCGTCGGCGTCGGCTGGGGCAGCCACGCGCTCGAGGTCCTCTACCAGAGGAGGGTCGCCAGCGGGGGCAGCCTCGCCGCCTGGCAGAACCTCTTCCGCCTGGGAGCGCCGTGGCCCCCCTTGGCGCCGGTCGCGCTGGCGGCGGTGCTGCTGGGGGTCGGGTGGTGGCACCTGCGCCACGCCGAGCCGGAGCCGTCCCACGGGCTCGTTCGCCGAACCGGCCGCGAGTGGACGGCCGGCGAGCTCCGCCGCCAGCTGCGCCGCGAGCGCAGCCTGGTGCGGGCCGGATACGGGGCGGTCACCGCCGCGGCGGGGCTGGTCGCGGTCCGCTTCGCGGTGTACGCCGTGCTGGCCCTCGGCGGGGACCGGGTGGCCGGGGGCACCCTTCTCGGCGTCGCCCTGGAGGTGGTGGTCTGCGTCGCCGCGTGGGTGGCGGCGACCGCCTGGATCACCGCCTACCTCGAACGGCTAGAGCAGTGGGGCGTCCGCGGCTGAGGCCGGCGCCAGCGGGAGCGGCCGTCTTCGAGGGGCGGCCTGGCCCTGGGCGAAGGCCACGAGCTCACCTGCCCGGCCCCAGCCGACGAGCGCCGTCAGGTGACCGCGAGGGACGAGCCAGGTGCGCCCCACCCCCCAGGCCCGGGCCAGCTCCAGGACCGGACCGGAGCCGACCACCTCGTCGCGGCCCGCGGCGAGCAGGCCGATGTCCTCGGGCCGGGTGCACGGGGTGAGGAAACGCGGGATCACGCCGCGGAGCTGCTCCTCGGCCACCGCGGGCGACACCCGGTCGAGGCCGAGGCTGCGGCGCAGCCCCTCCACGACCAGGCGGGTGCCGGTCCAGGCGAGGTCGGCCGGGGGCGTCACCGCCACCATCCGCTCCAGCCGGGTGCGGGTGGCCGCCAGACAGGCGACCAGGCCGCCAAGGCTGAATCCCACCATCCCGACGTGGCGCGTCCCCTGCTCCCGCAGCCAGCGGACGCAGTCGACGGCGTCGAGGGTGGCCTGGACCAGGTTGGCCCGGGTGGCGGCGGGGTCGGCGCACAGGAAGGCGTCACCGGAGCGTCGCCCGGGCAGCCGGCGGGACCCGTGCGCGGGCAGGACCAGGTGCAGCGCCGACCGGCCCCAGCGCCACTCCCTCCGGGCCAGTCGCTCCTCGAAGGCGGGGCGGTCTGCCGCCAGCCCGTGGACCAGGACGACGCAGGGAGCCAGTGGGTCGGCGGCCCGGAAGAGACGGCCGCGAACCGTCCGGCTGCCCGGGTGGGTCCCCGCACCGCGGCTGGCAAAGGAGAAGTCGACGACGGCCGCCCCGCCATCGGGCGAGCGGCCCCGGACGGTGGTCGCCACGTCCGGAAGCGGCGCTCCGGCGATGTCCGCCGCGTCCCACAGCGCCCCCGGGGCGGGCGGCACCCCGAGGTGGTCGGGCCGCGCCCCGGCGGCCAGGGATGCGAGCCGCCGGCGCACCAGCCGGTCCGGCAGGGAGCGGTGGCGTGCGCCCATGCCCCGATCCTAATCGTGCCCGCGCGGGCACGATAGACCCCGGCGGCCGCTGGGCGGCCGCGAGGATACGAGGATACGATGGGCCGGCGATGGCGGACGCCGACCGTGGCGAGCTGGAGCTGCTGGGACGTCCCGGCTGCCACCTCTGCGAGGCGCTCTGGCCCGAGGTGCTGGCCGTCGCCGCCCGCTGGCAGCTGGCCGCCCGCCTGGTCGACATCGAGCAGGACCCGGCCCTGCACCGGACCTACCTCTGGCGGATCCCCGTCGTCCTCCTCCGGGGCCGGCTGCTGGCCGAGGGGCGGGTCGAGCCAGCGCCGCTCGAGCTGGCGGTCGCCCGCGCGCTCGACCGCGGCGCCGGCGACGATCCGGAGTAGCATCCGGGGGCGATGACCGCAGCCAGCCGGCCCGCTGGCGCAGGGCCCGCCCCCGAGGTCTCGATCGTCATCCCGACACGCGACGAGGCCGCCAACGTGGGGCCGCTGCTCGCGCGCCTCGGGGCCGCCCTCGCCGGGGTCTCCCACGAGCTGGTGGTGGTGGACGACAGCGACGACGACACGCCCGCGGTGCTGGCGCGCGCCGACGCCCACGGCCTGGTGGTCCGCCACCGCTCGCCGGGCGGGCGGGCCGGAGGGCTCAGCACCGCGGTGGTGGCCGGGCTCCGCCTGGCCCGCGGCCGCTACACCTGCGTGATGGACGCCGACCTCCAGCACCCTCCGGAGCTGATCCCCACACTGCTGGCGGCCGCCCGCGGCGGCGCCGATGTCGCCGTCGCCAGCCGGTACCTGCGGGAGGGCAGCACGTCCGGGCTCGCCGGGGCCGGGCGCCGGGCGGTGTCGCGGGTGGCCGGGCAGCTGGCCCGGGTCCTCTTCACGGAGGCGCGCGCCAGCACCGACCCGCTCTCGGGGTTCTTCCTCTGCCGCCGCGACCTCGTCCAGGGACTGGAGCTGCGCCCGGTCGGGTTCAAGATCCTGCTCGAGCTCCTGGTCTGCTCGCCGCCCCTGCGGGTGGCGGACGTCCCCCTCCGCTTCGCCCCCCGCCTCGCCGGCCACAGCAAGGCCAGCCTGCACCAGGGACGGCTGTACCTGCGCCACCTCCGCTCCCTGGTCCGCGACGTTCCGGGGTCGGCGCGGCGCTGGAAGTTCGCCGCCGTCGGCCTGGTGGGTCTCGGGATCTTCGTCGCCATCCTGGCGTGCGGCACGGTGGTCCTCGGCTGGGCGCCCCTGCCGGCGTGGGCGCTGGCGTTCGCGGTCTCGGTGGACTTCACCTTCCTCGCCAACCGGCGGCTCACCTTCGCGGACATGCGCCGCGACCGCGACCGCGAGTGGACCCGCTATCCGGTCAACGCCGCGATCACCGGGCTGGTGCAGCTGGTGGCGTTCGTGGCCCTGCTCGCCACCGGGTGGAGCGTGGTCGCCGTCGGGGTGCTCGCCGCGGTGGTCGGGATGGTGGCCAACGGAGCGCTCAACCAGCGTCTTGTCGTGAGCCGCAGCCGCAGCGTCCTGCCGTCCCCGGACCGGCCCGCGGCCGCGCCGGACGGGTCGCCGGCGGTGCGGGCTCCTGCCGCCGCGGACGGGGCGGCGATGGCACCCGAGGCGCAGGCGATGGCCCGGGCCGCGCTGGACGAGCTGCTCGCGATCGCGCGGGCCGGCGACGGGGCGCTGGTGCGGGTCCGGGGCGCGACCGCGTCGCCGGTGGTCGCCGAGCTCGGGTGGCGCGACCGGTCGCTGGCCGGGACGCTGCCGGTGCCCCCCGACGTCATGGAGCGGGCGGTGAGGCTGCAGCGCGCGGCGGTGTGGACCGAGGCGCCCTCGTCCCGGCCCCAGCGACGGAGCAGCATCGCCGTCCATTCCGCGCTGGTCGTGCCCGTTGCGCGGGGGAGCGACCAGCACCTGGTCGTCGCCCTCACCCGCGACGCGCCCCATCCCTTCGACGGCGCCGACCTGGCCGCGGTCCTGATGGCCGTCGACCACCGCCGCGCCGCGCTCGTCCCCGGGGGCTGGGACGTCGCCCACCGGTCAGGGCGGCTGAACGCGGCCCGCTGGCGACGGCGCCCGGGCCAGCGGGGACCCGCGGCCCACGACCTCGAGCCCGGGTCCCAAAGGGCCCCCTGAGCGGGGGCGGCGCCGTCAGGGCACGCTCGGCCGAGCCGGCTCGAGCTGGAGGCGCAGCCGCGCCAGCCGCTCGTCCCACCCCCTGCCGACGGTGGCCATCCACGCCATCGCCGTCGCCATCCCGTCGGGATCGAGCTCGTAGCGGACCGTCCGGCCCAGGGGCCGCCGGCGCACCAGCTGGGCCGACCGGAGCGCTGAGAGGTGCTTGGCCACCGCCTGACGGGTGATCGGGAGGATGGCCGCCACCTCCGACTGGGTCAGGGAAGGCCGGGTCCCGAGCGCCCGCAGGATGCGGCGACGGTGGTCGTCGGCGAGGGCGGCGAAGACGGCCCCCACCGGGGCACGGCCGGGGCCGGCGGCGTTCGGCCCCGCCGCCGTCGTGCTCATCGACACCGGCCGGCCGTGAGGGACCGGACCCCGCTCCCGGCGACCCTCCGGGCCAGCCGGCCGGCAAGACCCTGCCAGCTGAGGCTGGCGCAGAGCTGGGCCCCGAGGCCGCCACGGATCCCGGCCTCGGTGACCCGCAGCAGGGTGCCTGCGCCCACCGGTGCGAGGGTGAACTCGACCGTGGTGGCGGCGGGAGTCCCGTCCTCGCCGGCGGCCCCGCCGTCCTCGGGCGGACCCCACCGCAGCCGCAGCCGCCGGGGTGGATCGGCGACCTCGACCGTGCCCACCCGCTCGGCCCCGTCCGCCCAGCGGCAGTGGACCCGGCCGCCGGGGCGGGCCTCCACCACCGCCTCCGGGGCCAGCCACGAGGTGAGCCGGTCGGGATCGGTGAGGTGCCGCCAGACAGCCTCCAGCGGAGCCGCCAGCTCCAGTTCGCGCACCACCGACGTCTCCATGGCGACCTCCCCGTGTCGCGGCCGGGCGGGCGCCGCGGCAACCCCATGGTTGCACATCAAGGCGTTCGCCAGTACAATCGGCAACCTGTGAGTTGCCGAGCTGATCGCTCCGCCCCGCGTGCGGCCGCCGCGCTGATGGTGCCGATGGTGGTCGAGCGGACGGCATCCGGTGAGCGGGCCTTCGACATCTACTCCCGGCTCCTGCGCGACCGGATCGTCTTCGTCGGCAGCGAGATCGACGACCAGCTCGCCGGTCTGGTCATCGCCCAGCTCCTCTTCCTGGACGGCGAGGACCAGGCGGGCGAGATCACCCTCTACATCAACTCGCCGGGCGGCTCGGGCACCGCCGGGCTCGCCGTCTACGACGCGATGCAGCACGTGCGGGCCCCGGTCCGGACGGTCTGCGTGGGGCTGGCGGCGTCGGCCGCCTCCCTGCTCCTCGCCGGCGGCGCTGCCGGCCGGCGCGAGGCCCTCCCCCACAGCCGGATCCTCATCCACCAACCGTGGGGCGGGGCCCAGGGCCAGGAGACCGACATCCGCATCCGCGCCCAGGAGATGGAGACCCTGCGGCGTCAGATCGACGCGGTCTACGCCCGTCACACCGGGCGCTCGGAGGAGCAGATCCACGCCGACACCGAGCGCGACCACTTCATGGGGCCCGAGATGGCCCGCGCCTACGGGCTGATCGACAGCGTCCTCGGCTGACCGCGGCCGCAGCCGCGCGGCCCTCCCCGCCGTCGGCGCCGGGGCCGTCACCCGGGCCGAGCGCGGGTCGCCACACTGGGACGGTGACCGCCCAGCCGCCCTCCCCACCCGCCGCGGTCGACTGGCACGACTGGCTCGCGCGCTGGGAGCGGATGCAGGCCGGGCACCTCCACGACCGACGCGGACGGGTCGAGGTCGTCCTCGAAGCCTGCACCCTCCAGGACGCCGGCCCCGACCTCGCCATCCTGGAGCTCGGGTGCGGCCCCGGGGGGATCCTCGTGGCGCTCGCCCGCCGCCACCCCTCGGCCCGGCTGGTCGGCGTCGACCACGACCCCCTCCTGCTGGCGATCGCCCGCGAGACCGCCGGTCGTCGAGCGGGCACCCAGCTCGTCGACGGCGACCTGCGCCGGTCGGACTGGGTGGAGCGGCTCCGGAGAGCGCTCGGGCTCGATGGCGGGCCCGCCTTCGACGCCGTGGTGAGCTCGACCGCGCTGCACTGGCTGGAGCCGGACCAGCTGCGGGCGGCGTACGCGGGGGCGCACCGCCTCCTGCGCCCGGGCGGCGTGCTCCTCAACGCCGACCGCATGGAGTTCGGCGACGCCGGGCTCGACCGGCTGGCCCAGGTGGCGCGCGAGGGCGGGGAGGCCGAGGCGGCGGAGCCCGAGACCTGGTCGGCCTGGTGGTCGGCGATCGCAGGGGTCCCCGAGCTGGCTCAGCTCCGCGCCGAGCGCGACCGCCGCTTCCCGGCCGTCGACCACGCCCACGGCCACCACTCGACGGAGTCGGACCATCGCCGGGCCCTGCTGGCCGCGGGGTTCGGCCGGGTCGAGAAGCTCTGGGCCTGGTACGACAGCGCCGTCCTCTGCGCCCTGCGCTGAACCCGGGACGGCCGCGGCGGGGCGCCGCGCCGTCCACCTTGTCGCGGGACGGCGGGCTCGCGCCGGGCCCGGCCGGCTACCGGCCGATGCCGCGCCCCCGCACGAGGAGGAGCAGGAGCACGGCGGCGGCCGCCGCCGCCACCGCCAGGTCGGGGCCGCCCGAGGGCCCCTGCGCCACCGCGGGGGCGCTCCCGGCCAGGAGCGGCGGCGTCCCGAAGGGGACCGCACGGAGCTGACCCGTCGCCGTCACCCCGAGGTCGTAGCCGACGGCGGCGCCGGCGGCGCGGAGGGTGAGGTAGGTGAGCCAGCCACGGCGCGGGACCCAGCCCATGTTGCGGTCCCTGGCGAGGTCCCGGTGCAGGGACGCCGTCATCGGCTGGACGCTGCGCAGGACAAGCCCGCTGGCGGCGGGGACGGCCCGGCCGACGCCGGCGGCCACCGGCCGGCCGGCGAGGCTCCAGAGCCGGTCCGCGGTCAGCAGGAAGAGGTCCGCCACCACCGGCCGCCCGTCCACCGCCAGCACCTCCAGCGGGATCCAGGGGTGGTCGATGCGCAGGGTGAGGAGGAGCGGGGTGCCGTCCCCGCTGGCGAGGTGGTGAGCGCGGGCGCGGGCGAGGTCGTAGCGGGCGGCGAGGAAGTAGGGGCTGCCGGCGGCGTAGCGGAGGAGGTGGTGCTGGGTCTCCAGCGGCACCCGGAAGCCGTTGGCCCTGGTCCAGGCCAGGATCTCCTCACCGCTGCCCTTGATCACGGTGATGTCGAGGGCGGCGACCCGCGCCGTCTGGAGCACGACGGCCTGGTGGCTCGGAGCGGCAGCGGCCTGGGCGGGTGCCAACGGAAAGGTGGGGACCGGGTGGACCTGGAGCTCCAGCCGCTGGAGGGTCCAGGCACCCCCCTCCTGGATGCGCACCGGGTTGGCCGGCAGCGGAACGATCCACCCCAGCCGGCTCACCCGTCCCTGGAACGCGAAGTCGGTGAGGTAGTGCTCGAGGCCGTTCCGGTAGGTGACGAAGGTGGTCGTCTGCTGCAGGCGCACCGACCCGTTGGGCGCCACCAGGGCGCCGCAGGCGAGGGCGGGGGTGGCGGCCAGGCCCAGGGCCACGCACGCGGCGCCGGCGGCGAGGATCGTGAGACCGTGGCGGCGGAGCGGATGGCGCATGGGCGGACTCCCGAAGGCGGCTGCCCCCGGCTGGGCGGGGCGGTTCGTCCCTGAGGACGCACGCGGCCCGGGCGGGGTTCCCCCGCTCCGGACCGGCCGCGGCCCGGGGTGCCACCCAGCCGGCGGGAGCCGGCTCAGCGGGGCAGGGCGATCAGCGCTGGCCCCATCGGCCCCCCCGGCCAGCGCTGTCGCCCGGATGGTCGGGCGGTCGTCCCCACCCCGACCGCCGCCCGCGACCCATGTAGGTGAGGCGGAAGAAGAAGAAGCCCAGCACCGGCCAGGCGGCGAGGCCCTGGGCGTGGTTGGTCACGATGGCCGCCACCGCCAGCGCCGCGACCAGCGCCACCGGGACCGCGTAGCGCGACACCCGCCGCCAGGGACTCGGTGCCGGCGCGGGAGGCGAAGGCGGGGCGGGCAGGTCTCCGAGCACGGGCACCAGCTCGCCTTTGGTCCGCGCCCGGTACGCGGTCCCCACCCGCTCCTCCAGCTCTTCCAGGGTGAGCCGTCCCTCGGCGTGATGCTGGCGAAGCTCGCTCACGACCAGCTCGCGGTCGGCGTCGGAGGCGCGCACGTCGGGGAGGGTGGCGACCGGTCGGGGCGGGAGCGGGACGGGATCACTCATCGCGAATGGCGTCGCGCACGCCGTCTCGGGCCGCGCGCGGTCCCCATCCTACACGCGGGTCGCCGGGGCCGAACCCGGTCCGACGGCGGCCGA
>DATLUG010000022.1:0-41623 GCA_035533215.1 Candidatus Micrarchaeia archaeon
ACTCACGGAGGTCACCGCCGGGTCATTCCGCCTCACCGCCTCCGATCACCGCGTCATCCCCACCGGGACTGATCGAAAACCCCGAACCAGGTGATCGGATTCCCCCCGACCTGGGTGATCGGATTCGCCGAAATGCGCAGCAACCGCGTGGGGACAGGCTCCCACCGCCGCTGGACCCTGACCTGGACACTGCGGGCTCAGACAGGACCAAAGAGCTGCCCCGTGGTCGCCTCGCGCTCGCTGCGCCGTGCTTCCAGTCCGAGGCAGATGGACCGCCCGGCTCTGGCGGGTCGCTCCACGAGGCTTGGGGCGGCCGCCCCCTCGCGATCTGGGCCCGACGACACCCGCTCGTCCCTCCGAGCGGCTGTCTGCCCATCGCTTCTCACGGTCTGTTAGAGCATCGTTTCGGGAGCATGCTCGGTGCACGAGCCGCTGGCGACGCACACGCCATCCTTGACCGCGAGCGGGCGCTCAACCGCCGGACGCTTCCAGTTCACAGGCTGCCGTGTACCGGTCACGCAGAGTCGGACGACCCTCCAACCAGGAACCCATGCGGCGCAGACCATCGTCGATGCCCACGGTTGGCGCCCACCCATGACGACGACTGATCTTGTCCCGGTTGGCGAACCAGCGCTCCGTCTCCCATCTCCGCTCAGGGTAGTCACCCCAAGCGGGCGCTCCGGTGAGGCCGAACACGCGCCCCGCTGCGGCCATCACCTCATCCAGGCGAGTCTCCTCGCCCGACCCGACATTGAAGAGCTCGCTGGCGGCAGGCGCCTCACCTTCGAGTACCGCCAGATATGCTCTGATGACGTCCTCGATCCACACGTAGTCGCGAACTATGTCTGGCCGCGCCATCGGCGGGTACCGTCCCAGTAGCCCATAGGCACACACTCGCGCCATCAAGCGCGACGGCTCCTCGAAGTAGCCATAGACGGAGTACAGACGGAGTGTGGTCACCACGACCCCGACGTCCTCGATGCTGCGCTGGGCGACCGCCGAGCACCATGCCTTGCTGGCGGCATAGATGCTGTTGGGCTGTGCCGCATCCGCTTCGCTAGGGCCGGCGCCGGCAGCTCCGTACTCCGAGGACGACCCCGTGTTGATGACCTGAGGGCATCCGGACACGGCCGCCGCCTCCAATAGCCGCGCGAAGCCTACGACGTTCGCCTCGACAATGTCCAGAAGACCCGACTGCCCCGGATAGGCACCACGGGTCGCACAGTGAACGATACACTCGGGCCCGGTCGCCTCGACTACGCGCAAGGCATCGCCGGCGCGTGACAGGTCTCCGGTCTGGATCTCGATGGTCTCCGAGGCAACGCCAGCCAGCCTCCACAAGTCGGTCGTCGGCTTCACGACCAGGCTGACCCGGTGGCCCCGGCGCACCAACTCCGCCACAAGGTTAGCTCCGACAAAGCCGGCCCCTCCGGTTACCAGCACCCTCAACGAGTAGGGGCGCCTTTCACTCGCCGCTGGATCGGGGCAGCCCCTCCCAGCCGCCTGGCCGCGACCGTGCTCGGTCAGGATCGGCCCGGCGTGCCAGCCTGGCGCATGCCACGTACAGCTTCATCGCAGACAGCAAGGAGGTGCTGGAGCGACCGCCCGCTCGACTGGTCTGGTCCGTGTCGAAGCCCACGATCCGCACGCCGTGGCGCTCGCAGGCGGCCATCACCTCGACGTCGAGGAGGTCCCCTTGCTCACTCAGCGCCAGCTGGCGGTAGATCGCTCGGCTGAACAGCTTGGGCGTGCCGTTGACATCCCACGTCATGAGCCCCAGCAGCAGCCGCGCTTCCAGGTTGAAGAGCAGCGAGCCGGCACGCCGCACCATCGACTTTCGGTAGCGTCGAGTGGCCTTGACCAGCACCGATGCGGCCACATCACTGCACGCCAGATCGACTCCCAGGCGGAGGTCGCCCGGCGCGGTCCGCGCCGAGTTGGTGTAGCCGAGTATGTCTCCGGTCCCGGCACGCAGACCAGCCAGCACGGCGGAGCCCCAGCCGGGCCGGGACTCGATGACCGAGATCGATCCGGCCTCCGCTGCCGCAGCCGCCCGCCGGCATGCGTTCAGCGAGTCGTCGCGGGACCCGTTGACCACGAGCAGCAGCTCGTGGCTCACGCCCGTCAGGGCTCGGGAGTACCCAGCCACCACGGTCTCGATGTGATCGGCTTGGTTCCGCACCGGCACCACCATGCTCACCCGCATGGAGACGGCTCCCTCACCCGCAGTTGCAGGATCGACGTGCAGATGTCGGCCGCCGTCAGCCGACTCTCGCCAAGGAGGTACGTCTCACTCCCGGCGTTCCCGCTCCAGACTTCCGACCCAAGGCCGAGGCGACGCAGGGTCCCTGCGCTCCATCCTTCGGCCATGCACTCTGCCACCATGCTTCCGATCCCGCCGTGGATGGTGTGGTCCTCGACTGTGACGACGTAGTCGTAGCCCTGGACTGCTGCCAGCGCGGCATGCAGCGTGCCAGGATCGAGCCTCGCGACAACAGCGCACTGGGCGTCGGTCCCGTGAACTTGGCGGAGCCGGTCGACGGCATCCAGCGAGACCGCCGCCATCCGCCCGTACGTGATCAGTGCGACGGGTCCCCGGCCGTACATGAAGAATCCGTCCTGCGCGATGGCCGCGGCGGGCACCCTGGAGTCGACAACAGCGTCCTTGGCGAGACGGTAGTAGATCGGCCCGGGCTCCGCATATGAGTGCCGGACCATCTCCGAGCAGGCGAGGGAGGTCGGAGGCGCGTAGATCGCGACCCGATCCGACGACCGCATCAGGGCCACGTCCTCGATGGCGTAGTGGGTGATGCCAGAGACGCCGTAGCCCACTCCACCGCCCACCGCCAGCAGACGGACAGGGAGAGAATGGACCACTGGCCCATCGCGAAACGCCTCGAAGCAGCGCATCGAGAGGAACGCAGCAATCGAGTAGCAGAACGGGAGCAGTCCTTCGCTGGCAAGGCCGGTTGCGATGCCAATCATGTTGTTCTCGGCCACGCCGACATTGATGAAGCGATCCGGGTAGCGGTCGGCAAACGGTTCAACTACGGTGAAGCCGAGGTCCGCGGTGAGCAGGACCACTCGGCTGTCGAGCTCGGCCAGCTCGACCAGAGCCGCGATGGCTTCCGCCCTCATCGGGCTGGCCGATCCAGGTCGGCGAGCGCTTGGGCCAACTGAGTGTCGTTGAGCGGCCAGTAGTGCCATTCAACTCTGCCTTCCATGAAGGTGACGCCCCGCCCCGCCACGGTGCGGGCCAGGACCGCCACCGGCCCGGGGACGGCGTCGGGACGGAGCGCGGCCAGGATCAGACCCGGGTCGTGACCGTCAACGTCGCGGACGGACCAACCGAAGGCCGCCAGCTTGGGCGCCAGCGGGGCGAGGTCGAGTACCTCACGGGTTCGACCCAGCGCCTGCTGGCCGTTCACGTCCACGATCGCGGTGACCGGGAGCCGGTGGTGACCAGCGAACATGATCGACTCCCAGACCGATCCCTCGTTGACCTCTGCGTCGCTGAGGACGGCGATCGCGCGGCCCGGTTTGGCGCCGATCCGCTGGGCGAGGCTGACGCCGACTGCATACGCCAGCCCGTAGCCGAGCGACCCGGTGGTGAATCGCACTCCGGGGATGTGGTGGTCGGGGTGGACCGAGAAGAGCGAGTTGTCACTGCAGTAGGAGAAGAGGTCGGCGCGACTTATGAGATTGCGCTGATGCAGGCAGGCGTAGAGGGCGAGCGCCGCGTGGCCCTTGGAGAGGACGAAGGTGTCGTGGTCGGGATCCATGACGGCGAAGGCGGCGGTCAGGATGTCTGCGATCGACAGGCACGACGCGATGTGACCGACGCGGGCCTGGTGGGCAACCTCCAGGACCAGGCGCCGCAAGGCGAGCGAGCGCTCGGCGAGGCTGCGCTCCGGCCCTTGGTCTGGTCGCGGAATCGGGACCGACCGGGGCCGACCGGGACCGCGGCGCCGCTGCCTCGAGGGGGGCGCACCGGTGACGACATGAGCGGCCGCGGGGCGGAGCCTGCCCCGAAGCGGGCCCCGGGTGGTGAGCTCATCGACCGCCGCGGGCGTCCCGACGAGGTCCGGCGGGCGCACCTGACCCTCGTCGAGCCGGCTTGCGGTCGACCAGGACCCCTCGAGCGGCAGAGACATGCTGCACCGTAGGGTAGATCGTCGCCAGCCCCAGGCCGCACTGGCACGGTGACGAAGACGTCACGAGTGGGCGCCGGGCCGCGCCGTGCCGGGCGGGGCGGGGTGGCTTGACCGACCGGAGGCCGCGGGACGGCGCGACGGCTGACGTCCAGGTCCCCTCCGGCGATCGGCTGGCCCGGTCTGGACAGGGCCCGGATCCGGCGCTGCCTAGTAGGCGACCAGCCGCCGCAGCGCCGCTTCGATCTTGTCTGGTCCAAGGCAGTACACCGCGGCGAGTGGCTCGGCGAAGGGGATGGCAGGGATCTCCGGGCCGCCGATCCGCATCACGGGTCCATCGAGGGCCTCGAAGCATTCCTCGGCGACGATCGCCGCCACCTCTGCCCCGAGCCCACCCACGAGGTTGGCCTCGTGGGCCACCAGAACCTTGCCGGTCCGCCGGGCGCTCGCGACGATGCAGGTGCGATCGAGGGGGCGCACGGTTCGGAGGTCCACGACCTCGATCTCGATGCCGTCGACCTCCAGCCGGTTCGCGGCGATGACGGCCTCGTGGACGGTCGCCCCATAGGTGAAGCAGGTGGCATCGCGGCCCGGCCGCACCGTTCGGGCGATACCGATCGGGGTCACCGCGTCACCTTCGGGAACCGCCCCCTTGAAGGCGCGATAGAGCGCCTTGTGTTCGAAGTAGCAGACCGGGTCGGGATCGCGCATCGCGGCCAGGAGGAGCCCCTTGGCGTCGGCAGGCGTGGAGGGGATCACCACCTTCAGTCCAGGTATGTGGGCGAAGATCGCCTCCAGGCTCTGCGAGTGGTAGAGAGCGCCGTGGACGTGGACGCCCCCGCCGCAGGGGGCTCGGACCACAAGCGGGCAGTGCCAGTCGCCATTGGAGCGGTAGCGGATCTTGGCCGCTTCGCTGAGGAGCTGGTCGATCGCCGGGGGGATGAAGTCCACGAACTGGATCTCCGCCACCGGGCGCAGCCCAGCCATCGCTGCCCCGATCGCCACCCCGACGATCCCCGACTCAGCGAGAGGGGAGTCGATCACCCGGTCGTCGCCGAACTCCTGGTGGAGCCCCTGGGTGGCCCCGAAGACCCCCCCCTTCACCCCGACGTCCTCACCGATCACGACGATCCGTTCGTCGCGCCGCATCTCCTCCGCGAGGGTCGTCCGGACCGCCTCGAGGAGGGTCATCTCGGTCACGAACTCTCCCCACCGTACACGTGGTGAAGGGCGGAGGCAGGGTCGGGCTCGGGCGCGGCCTCGGCCTCGGTCTGAGCCCGGTCGACCTCGTCTCGGCAGGCCTCGCGGATCTTCTCGGCGGCGGCCGGAGCGAGGATTCGCGCCGCCTCCAGCTCGGCCCGAAATCGGTCCACGGGGTCATGCTGGCGGAGGTCGAGGAGGTCAGCGGGATCGCGATAGCGGCGCTGATCGTCGTCTGAGCTGTGCGATTGGAGCCGGACGCACTGGGCCTCGACCAGGGTCGGCCCCTCCCCACTGCGGGCACGCACCACCGCCCCGACCATCGCCCGGTGGACGGCGAGGAGGTCGCCGCCGTCGACCGTGATCCCTGGCATCCCATAGCCGGGCGCCCGCTCGGCCACCCGCTCGACAGCCATCTGGCGCGACTGGGGGACGCTGATCGCAAAGTGGTTGTTCTCGACGAGGAAGATCACCGGCAGCCGGTGGATGCCAGCCCAGTTCAGGGCCTCGTGGAAGTCGCCCTCGCTGGTGCCCCCCTCGCCGCAGGTGGTGAGCACGACCAGATCCTCCCGGCGGGACCGGATCGCCAGGGCGATGCCGACGGCGTGGAGGACCTGGGTCGCGACCGAGCTGCCGGTGGTGACGATCCGCAGCCGGCGGGAGGAGAAGTGCCCCGGCATCTGGCGGGCGCCGCTGCTGGGGTCGGGGGCACGTCCGAGGACGGCGAACAGATGGTCGACCGGACGCAGCCCCAGCACCAGGGTCAGGGCGAGGTCGCGGTAGTAGGGGACGACCCAGTCCTGGCCCGCCCGCAGGGCGCATGCGGCTCCGACCTGGGCGGCCTCGTGCCCCTGGCCCGAGATCGCGAAGGGGGCACGCCCCTGGCGGTTGAGGACCATGACGCGCTCGTCGAGGAGCCGACCCAGCACCAGGTGCCGGTACATCCCAGTGAGGGTCTCGCGATCGAGCCCGAGGGCGTTCGGAGCCGACTCCGTCAGCGCCATCGCACCACTCCCACTCCGTCGGACCGGTCGCGGGTCATCTTAGCGCCGGGCCCGATCCCGACCCGCCTCCACCACCACGGGTGCGGGCGGTTCCCAGTCCGGCTCAGACCGCCAGCGAGCGGCGGATCCCCACCATGCTGCCGAAGCCGCCGAGGAGCGCGCCGGCGACCAGCAGACCCGCGATGACCACCAGCGCGAAGTGCAGACCGATCCCCAGGAAGAGGGCGTGCCCGGATCCGAACAGGAACTCCACCCCGATCAGGATTCCGGCGGCAACCACCGCCGAGGCAATCCCGATGATCATGCCCTCGAAGATGAATGGCCAGCGGATGAACCATTCGCTGGCCCCCACCAGTTTCATGATCTCGATCTCCCGTCGGCGCACGTAGGCGGCGGTCCGGATCGAGATGGTGATGATCACCAGGGCCACCGCCCCGATCACCGCCACCAGGACCGCACCGGCGATCTGGGCGATGAGGATGTATCGCTCCAGGCGAGGGATCACATCGGGGTTGTAGTCGGTGGGATGGGCTCCCTGGAAGATGAGGGGGCTGGTCCGGACCTCGTTGTTGATCGTGGTGACCGCCGAGATGTTGCGGAGCTTGAGGTTGAGGCTGGCGGGCAGTGGGTTGCCGCCCCCGGTCGAGCGCAGGGTGTTGAGGGCGCTGCAGAGGCCGAGGCCGTGGCACGCCTGGCGGGCGGCCGCGTCCTTGCTCTCGAACTGGGCCCTGACCACCTGCCGCTGCCCCGCCAGCTGGGTCTCCAGCTCCACGATCGACTGCAGCGAGACGTGATCGGCGAGGAACACCTTGAGGACGGACGCCTGGCTCTCCTCGCTGTGGAGGACGGCGTCGAGGGCGTGGACCACCACCACCGCCCCGCCGGCCCCGAGCAGGGTGAGGGTCACCGTCAGCAGGCTGGCCAGCGAGATCCCGAGGTTGCGGACGACGTTCTGGAGGGCCGAGCGGAGGACGAACCGGATCGCGGGAAACGGGTTCACGGCGTCGCCGTGCCGCCCTGGAGATACTGGCCCTGGGCCTCGTCACGCACGATCCGCCCCCCCTCCACGGCGATCACCCGCTGCCGGCAGAGGTCCACGATCTCGCGGTTGTGGGTCGCCACCAGGACCGTCGTCCCCCGGTGGTTGATCTGGAGGAGGAGCTGGACGATCCCCCAGCTGGTGTCGGGGTCGAGGTTTCCGGTGGGCTCGTCGGCGAGGAAGATCCGGGGCCGGTGGACCAGGGCCCGGGCGATCGCCACCCGTTGCTGCTCGCCGCCCGAGAGCTGGCCAGGGTAGCTCAGGAGCTTGTCCTCCAGGCCCACGATGTAGAGGGCCTCCGCCACCTTCTCCTTGAGATGGCGGCGGCCGGGGTTCGTCACCTGGATGGCGAAGGCCACGTTCTGCTCGACGGTGAGATTGGGGAGCAGCTTGTAGTCCTGGAAGACGATCCCCATCTTGCGCCGCAACCGAGGGAGCTGCCGTCGCCGGAGGCGGCGGAGGTCCTGCCCGTCGACGAGGACATGCCCCCGGCTCGCCACCTCCTCCCGGATCAGCAGCCGGACCATGGTCGACTTGCCAGCCCCGCTCGCCCCCACCACGAAGAGGAAGTCCTTGGGATGGACCTGGAACGAGACATCCTCCAGGGCCGGATTGCCGTTCTCGTACGTCTTCGAGACCCGCTCGAAGACGATGATCGGGCGGGCCGGTGGCTGACCGGTCCGCCCCAATGGGAGCTCGGATGGCTTGACGTGGTGAGTGCGAAACATGAGAGACGACTGCCGGCCGGTGGCCCCGCGGGCCGCAGGGAGCCTCGGCTCCGCCAGAGTATAGTCGCGGGTCGACCGGCCGCGGCCCCGGCAGCGCGGAGTCGATCGCGATCAGGCGCGGCCACCGCGCCCCCACCGGATCAAGGGGGCACCGCGTGCCAGCTGGGCCTTGGCCGGATGGGCCAGACGTCCGCCCCGAGCTCGAACGTTGGGGGCCGATGCAGGAGCGTCGCCATCAGCGTCGCGGCCCGTCGCCAGTGGGTTCCTGGACCCACCACGACCACGTTCACATGGTGGACATCGAGGTAGTGGCGGGTCGATCGTCGAAGCGCGGCGGTGGCACGCGGCCGGCCGCCTTCCTTGAGGATCGAATAGAGAGCGTCCGTGAGTGGGGTCGCCGGCGGACCGTAGGGGAAGGCCCCCCCGACGGCCGCGGTGCGCTGGTAGTAGCCCCCGGTCAGAGCGAAGCGGAGCCCTCCCACCGCCTGCCACCGCTCACTGGCGGCCCCGAATCCATCCTGCGCGAACGGATAGACGAGGACCACCTTTCCCGTTAGCAGGCTGGAGCGGAACAGGGCTGGCTCGCCGGCATGCTGCGTCGGCGCCGGGACCAGGGGCATCCAGGAAAGCGCGGCGGCGGCGGCGACGAGCCACCAGCCCCTGGGGTCAGTCCGGACCAGGAGCCGCTCGCTGAAGGTGGCCAGGCTGAGGATCAGGAGAAAGTCGAGCACCCCGGCCAGTCGGTCTGGCACCAGGTCCTGCAGGATCGGCAGATGACTTAGGGCCGCCTCGGGGAGCGGCACCGAGAAGGGAAGCCCCACCAGGTGGAGACTCGGACCAAGGGACAGGACCACCAGAATGGCCACCAACGGCAAGAGCAGCCTCGTGAGCGGGTCGGGATGGCGGCCGAGGCAGGCGAGCACGATCGCCAGGGGGATGCCGACGGTGGCGACTCCCTCCGTCGGCAAGGGCGTGTGGTGGGTGAGAAAGGCAGTGATCGCCGGGAGCGTCACTCCGCTGTAGATGTCGGGCAGGAAGATGGCCTTGGGATCCATCGAGAACAGCCCCCCGGCGTACAGCTTGCCGTGGATGGATCCGGGTGCGAGGAGCTGGTACCAGCCAAGCAGAGCCACGACTGGCACGACCGGGGGCAACGCCCAGAGGGCCGCCCCCGCCACATGTCGCACTCGTCGCCGAACCTGGCCGGGGTGGGCCGCGGCCAATCCGGTTGCCGCGATCCCGCCGACCAGCACGATCATCACGGCCACTTCTTCGGCGGTGAGCAGCTGGAGAGCCAGGAGCGCCCCCCAGCCGAGCCCCACCGTCCGCGCTCGCCACCGCTGCCGGACCAGCGTCTCGTGCAGGAGGAGGGCAGCCAGGGGGATGGTCGGCACCGCCAGCAGGTTCGGGTGCCCGACCATCGCCTCCCCGACCGCATAGGGACTGAAAGCGAATAGGATGCCGCCGGCGACTGCCACCCAGCCATGCCGAACCCACCGCCCCAGGGCGATGCAGCCGGCGACACCATTGGCGACCATCGCCATCACGATCCAGGCGTCGTACCCGCTCACCACACCTGCCCAGACCGTCACCGGCCAGAGCAGGGTCGTCCAGAGCAGGGGAGGCCCGGGGTAGGCGAGACTGGCGCCGGCGGGATAGTTGAGGAGGTGGGTCACGTAGGGGGATGCGCCGGAGCTGATCGCGTGCGGGACCCAGGCCAGGTACCAGATGAAGGTGTTGGCGTCCGTGTAGTAGATGGGGGGCCACCGGCCTGCCGGTATCAGGTTCCCCGGCGAGGCCCACAGGGGCCAGGTCCACAGCATGGCCAGAGCGCTGGTGAGCGTGGCCGCCCACGCCCACCGCGGAATCCGTCGCCACCACCTTACCGTCAGGGCCATCAGCGGCGTCCGGCTCCTCGGCGATCGGTCTCGAGTCGCCCCCGCTGGCTCGCACCACTGGTGAGACACGACTTCACTGACCCGTTCCTGCGCCGGGCCAGTGCTTTCGCGGGGCCATCGAGCCGCGGCCACTCAACGTCGTGGCACCCGCAGTCCCGGCCCGCAGGCGATCCCAGCCGCCTCATCCCGCCGACCATACGTCGACTCCTTCCTCGCGGCGGGGCGGTCGGCCGAGGAGCCCCTCGAACAGCCGGACCTCCTCGCCGCGGCGAGGCCCGGGCCCGACCACCACGGCCGACACCCGGTGGCGGCGAAGGTACCGGCGGGTGGCCGCCCGCAGGTGGGCGCTCGGCGCGGTCCGGTGGCCGTCGAGGGTGATGAGAAGCAGGGCTCGCGTGAGAGGAGTGAGCTTCGGCCCATACGGGGTCAGCCCGCCTCTCCCCAGCGGGACGCGGAGGTAGTAGCCACCCGTCATCTTGAAGCGCATGCCCGACTCGGCCTGCCAGAGCTCGCTGATCGCCCCCTGAGCAAGCTGTGCGAACGGGACCACCAGCAGCACCGAGCGCGCGGGGATCCGTGTGCCCGTGAAGTAGGCTGGGGTCGGCGTCGCGACGACGGGCGCGCCCGGGTTGGGGAGCCAACTTCCAACCGCCAGCGCCGCCAGCCCGGCCGCTGGCCATTGCGCTCGCAGCGAGCCCACCCGATCGATGAACACGGCCAGGGTCAGCGCCAAGAGCCAGTCAAGCATGGCGCTGATGCGGGAAGGGAGGAGATCCCCCAAGAACGGCAGGTGAGATGCTGCCGCAAAAGGCAGGGGGATCGAGGTGACGTACCCATCAACCTGGAGCACCGACCCCAACATCAGCAGCGCCGTCACCGCCACCATCGCCACCAGCCAGCGCGCCAGCCGATCACCCTGCCGCCGCAGCCCCGCCAGCACCAAGAGCAAGGGCAGTCCGATGTATCCAAGTGCCTCGGTGGGCAGGCGGTTGCTGGTCACCTGAAAGTGGATGAACCCGGGGAGCGTGAGCAGCTGACCGATCCCCGGGAGAAGCAGGCTGAAGGCATCCGGCGAACCGTGCGCAGCGCCCAGCCCGGCCTGGCCGTGGACCGCGCCCGGAAGCAGCACCTGAGCCCAGGTCAACAGTGCGGCAGCCGGGATCAGAGGAATCAGAGCCCATCCGGCGGCGCCCGCGGCGTACCGCCAACGCCTGGGCACTTCCCGACGGTGGACCGCCGCCAACGCCAGAGTGGCAGCAAGCGCCGTCAGGGCGATGATCGCCGCCACCTCCTCAGCGGTCAACAGCTGAACCGCCAGCAGCCCCCCCCCCACGATCCCAACCCGACGACGAGGCCATCGCTGGCGCACCAAGAGCTCGTCGTACACAATGGCGCAGAGGGGAATGGTCGGCACCAGCATCAGATTGGCGTGGCCCTGGAGCGCCTGACCCAGCAGGTAAGGGGAGAATCCGAACATCGCGCCGCCGACCAGGGCGGCCAGCGGTCGGGTGACCCAGCGCCGGCAGGCGAACCACGCCGCCGTCGCCGACGAGCTGATCGCCAACACCACCAGGACGTTGTAGGCATTGACGATGCCTGCCACCGCCGCCACCGGCCAGATCAGAATGATCCAGGGCAGCGGCGGACCCGGAAACGACATGTTGGCGCCGGTCGGGAACCCCAGCCAATGCGTATAGTAGGGGTTCAGCCCGTGCGTGATCGCGAACGGGATCCAGCCGATGAACCAGAGGTACGTCCCGGCGTCGCTGGTGAACCACCTGAACGCGACCCCGGGGACAACCGGCCGGCGAGACAGCCACACCGGCAACATCCACAGGACCGCCAGCGCGACATACCCCGATGCGGCCCACGCCGCCTGAGGGAGGCGCCGGCTGACCACCCGCGCACACGGGCGGAGCCGCGTCACATCGGCCTGCAGCCGCGAGGCACGGCCCGGCGCAGCCATCTCCGGTGCCCTGCGGCTAGCAGGCGGTCGGGATTTTGCGCTGCAGACGCCACCGGTGCGTCCGGGAAGCGGCCAGTTCACGCAGCGTCCGCACAACCATCATGGGTTCGCTCGAGCCGGGCATGCCGACAGGCGGCGGTGGCTGGGCGAATGCGGCCTCGATGACGCGGACGCCCTCGCTCAGAACCCTCACCAGCCCGTCCACGGTGTGATGCTCACGATCGCTCCAACGCGCTGCCGGCTGAGGCTCGCCACTGCCAAGGGGCCGGCAGGTCGCGTCGATGGTCGGCGCGGTCGGGTCGGCGCTGGCGACCGATGCCGCAGAGATGGCACCTGTGAGTCGGCGGTCGCGAGAGCGTTCAAACGTCTCGCACGCGGGTCGCCGATCATGGCGGGTGGGTTCCCAACGTTGTCGTCACCGCTGCTGGCGGAGCAGGCACCGTCGATGAGACCCGCCGGCGGCTCGAGCTCGATCACCCCGTCATGCATGCGGCCCGGTTCCGCTCCGTTCATGGCATTGCCGGTGATCATGGTTCGGCTTCCCAGCACCCTTGCTGCCGGGCCTGAGGCCGCAGCCGCACGCGCACGTCATGCGCCGTCCGGCCTTCCGGATGGACGAGTATGACCACCATGCTCTCCCTGCGACCAGCGCCGTTCCACGAGCCGGCGGGGGCGAGCGCCGGGAGGGCATGGTCGTCGAGCCAATTGGCGGCGGTGCGGACATCGCGCGTCGCAGGGCCCGAGCCAGGCTCGGGCCCTGCCTCGGCCGGCCCAAGGTTGGAATCGATCGTCGCGGCGCAGTGCGGGTTGCCGACCCTGGCAGCATCGGTGCCGGTCGGTGCCGCGCACGGGGCGGAGCGGTCGCGATGGAGGTGCCCACCTCACGACGCGCCGGGGCTCGGTGGCGACCCTGATGCGCTCAGCGGACGCGATCGAGCGGGATGCCGGCGGTGGCTGCACCAGGCAGCGCTCGCCGACGAGGCGGCCAGAGCGAGCCGGCGCCGCCTGAGTGCTGGCCGGGGTGGCGTCGTCCCGATCGCACACCCCGGGATCGGTCGTGGGATCCTGGAGGCACTGATGCGCCCCCATCGCGGGGTGACGGATCGAGACGACGGCGAGTCGCCGACGCCCATGGTCGGGCCGCCACCGCAGCTGACTGCGGCGGCAGCCACCGGAGTCTCGCAGTAGATCGGGCCGCCAGCGCCCGCGGATCGATGACCGCCACCTCCGCCCGGCGTCGTACGACGCGCCACACTCAGTCCGCACCGGGGCTGTCCGGTCACCGTGCTCAGTCCTCCGCTCGGCCGTGGGCGGCGGCCAGATCGTCGTGCCCCGACCGCCCGACGTCCGCCGCGTCGGGGTCCGCCGGACCCGCCCGAGCCATCGCGGGTAACCGTACGTCGGCGTCGCCGACCCGCGCCACCCCCGGGGTGACGAGTGGGTGACGAGCATGTTCGTCTCCGTCGCGGGCCAGTCGCCGCGTCGGTGCGCCGCCTCCGCGCCGCAGGGGCAGAGCTGTGCGAGCACCCCCATGCCACGCCCCCTGCGTGCCGCACCGGCTCTGGCGGCAGGGCGTGTGGGCGGACGATCGGCGCCCGCTTCCGCGACTCGCCCTCTCAGGCCGACGCGGTGCTATTCACGCGTCGGTCGAGGTCCAGCCCGGGACGGCCCAGCAGAGAGGATCGAGCTCGCCCTCCAGCGCCGCCGGCACCCTGAACGGCTCGTGGCCGGTGCACCGATCCGGCACCAGGGGGTTCGGCGACCTCGGAGCGGATCGAGCTCCCCACCCGGGTGGGAGCAGATCGCCCCGGAGGTCCTGGATCTGCTGGGTGCGCTGTTCCCGCCGGCGGCCAGGAGGTGGGAGCGAAGCACCCTCCAGGGCGCCCCCCCGCTGGTCCGCCGGAAACGCCTATCCTGGATCGGACGGGGCAGGTCGACCGGCACGTGACGCCGTCCGGGTCGCGGCCCACGGGGTCGAGGCACGACGTCGCGGAGGGTGGCCGCGGTGCCCGAGCGAGCCGAGCGAGCGTGGGTCGAACCGGCTCCGCCCCAACCGGCAGAAGGGGCCGGTCGGCCGGGTCACCACCATCCTTCGCGGGCCGGGGGGCGTCGCCACACTGTCGACGGTCGCCGGAGCGCCTGCCTCGGTGCTGAAGCCGCCCACCGGCGAGAGCCCGGCGGCGCCGACGGAGGGCGACCCAGGTGCTCGAGGACGTCGATCATCACCGCGCACGGCCGGCGTCCCAGTGCCTGTCCTCCAGGGCGCGCCGGGGCAGGTTCACCGCACCCGCCCGTAGGGGGCCCGCTTGCGGGCTCGAGTTGTTCCAGAGGAGCGAGACCCCGGGTGGCCGGGGGCGGGTGCAAAGCCGCCACCAGCCGGTCCTTGCGGTGGGAGACGGCGAACCCGACCCGCCGATCAACCACGTGCCCTGGACGACGGCCTCCGTGCCCGCCGACGAGCCATGGCTGGGGCTGAGCCCGGCCCACCTGGGTGAGGGCCACAGGGATCTCGGCGCGGACGCCGAGGAGGAGGAGCGCACGCCCTCGGTCACGTCCGCTCGCGCGCCGGGCGGCTCAGGCGGGGCCGTCCCCGGAGCGGACCCCCCCCCCTCCGACCCGGATCGGGCTCATCCAGGGCGCGGCGGTGGGCTGGCCGCCGGACGGCGCGCGGCACCCTCCCCTACGCCTCCTGCTGGCGGCGGCTGGCGTCCCAGCGCAGGAAGGCCTCGATGAACGGGTCGATCTCGCCCTCCAGCACCGCCTGGACGTTGCCGACCTCATGGCCGGTGCGCAGGTCCTTGACCAGGGTGTAGGGCTGGAGGACGTAGGAGCGGATCTGGTTGCCCCATTCGGGGCTGACCAGGTCGCCCTTGAGATCCTGGATGTGCTGGGCCCGCTGCTCCCGCTGGCGGGCGAGGAGACGGGAGCGCAGGACGGTCCAGGCCACCTGGCGGTTCTGCTGCTGGGAGCGCTCGTTCTGGATCGCGACCACGATCCCGGTCGGCACGTGGGTGAGCCGGACCGCCGAGGACGTCTTGTTGACGTGCTGGCCCCCGGCGCCTGAGCTGCGGTAGACGTCGGTGCGGACGTCGTCCTCGTCGATCTCGACCTCCACCGTGTCGGGGATCTCGGGGTCGACCTCCACCAGGGCGAACGCGGTGTGGCGGCGGTGCTGGCTGTCGAAGGGGCTGATCCGGACCAGCCGATGCACCCCCTTCTCCGCCCGCAGGCGGCCGAAGGCGCGGCGGCCGGTGATCCGCGCGGTGGCGCTCTTCAGACCCGCCTCCTCCCCCTCCGACTGCTCCAGGAGCTCCGACCGCATCCGGTGGGCGTCCGCCCAGCGCAGGTACATCCGCAGCAGCATCTCCGCCCAGTCCTGGGCGTCGGTGCCGCCGGCCCCGGCGTGCACGGCGAGGAGGGCCGGAAACTCGCTGTAGGGGTCGGCATAGAGGAGGTCGAGCTCGCGGCGGTCCAGCTCCTCCCCCACCTGGTCGAGGTCCCGGGCCACCTGCTGGGCGAGGTCGGGGTCGTCCGCCCCCAGCTCGGCCAGCTCGCGCAGGTCGGTGGTGCGACGGTCGAGCCCCTGGAGATCGTCGACCTCGCTGCGGAGCCGGCTCAGCTCCTGGCCGCGCTCCTGGGCCGCCCGGGGGTCGTCCCAGGCGTCGGGCGCACCCATCTCCCGCTCCAGCACGGCGGCCCGGGCCGCCTTGCCGGCACCGTCAAAGGTGCTCCTTGAGCTGCTGCACCCTCCGGTACAGCCCGTCGGCGCGCTCCTGCAGCTCGGTCATCTCGGATGGCGAGTGTATCGGACCGCGCCCGCCGGCCCGCTCGGGTCAGCTGGCGGCCGCGGCCCCGTGGCAGCGCTTGTACTTGCGCCCGGAGCCGCACGGGCAGAAGGCGTTGCGCCCGACCGCCGGGACCGTCCCCACCGGCCCCCCCAACCGCCGACCGGCGACAGGACCGGGACCCTGGGCCGGGCTCAGGGAGCCCTGGCCCGTCATCCGGGCCAGCGTCAGCTCCGGCGCCGGGTCCATCGCCGCCCCGGCCAACCCGGCGATCCCGGCGGCGGCGGCCGCGGCGGTCGGCGCCTCCGGGTGCACCGGCAGCCCGACCGGTGCCTCCAGCTCCGGCGGGGGCCCACCGAGCTCGATCTCCATGTGGCTGAGGTAGCGGACCACCTCCTGCTTGATCTCCTCCTGCAGCTCCTGGAAGGTGGCGAACGCCTGCTCCTTGAAGACCACCAGGGGGTCCCGCTGCCCCAGCGACTGCCAGCGGATGTCGTCCTTGAGGTGCTCCATCAGGGTGAGGTAGTCGGCCCACTTGGTGTCGAGGATCTCCAGCATCAGCTGGGTCTCGGCGGAGCGGACCACCTCCTCCGGGTAGCGCGCCTCCTTCTCCTCGTAGAGGCGGTGTGCCTCTTTGACCAAGGTCTCCCGGACCTCCTCCGGGGTGTCACCGAGCGCCTCCAGGTCGACCGTCTCGGCGGCGGGGAACGGGACCAGCTCACGCAGCCGCTGCCACATCGGCTCCAGCTCCCACTCCGCCTTGTGGCGGCCGTGGCAGTAGAGGCCGACCGTGTCCCGGATCACCTCCTCCATCCATTCGAAGAGGTTGGTCCGTGTGTCGACCCCCTCCAGGATCCGGTCCCGCTCCTCGTAGATCACCTCCCGCTGGCGGTTGACCACGTCGTCGTACTCGACCACGTAGCGACGGTTGTCGAAGTTGAAGCCCTCGACCCGGGACTGGGCGCTCTCGATCTGGCGGCTCACCATCCGCGATTCCAGCGGGGTCTCGTCGTCCACCCCCAGGCGCTGCATCCACCCCTGCATCCGCTCCCCGCCGAAGACCCGCATCAGGTCGTCCTCGAAGGAGAGGTAGAAGCGGCTCTCGCCGGGGTCGCCCTGGCGCCCGGAGCGGCCCCGGAGCTGGTTGTCGATCCGGCGCGACTCGTGCCGCTCGGTGCCGATGACGTACAGGCCGCCGGCCTCGGCCACCCCCGCGCCGAGCACGATGTCGGTCCCGCGACCGGCCATGTTGGTGGCGATGGTGACCGCGGCGGGGGCGCCGGCGGAGGCGATCACCTCCGCCTCTCGCTCGTGCAGCTTGGCGTTGAGGACCTCGTGGTCCACTCCCCGCTTCTCCAGGATCCGGGCCAGCCGCTCGCTCTTCTCGATGCTTACCGTCCCCACCAGGACTGGCTGGCCCCGCTGGTGACGCTCCTCGATGTCGTCGGCGATGGCCCGGAACTTCGCCTCCTCCCCCCGGAAGACGAGGTCCGCCTGGTCCAGGCGCACCATCGGCCGGTGGGTCGGCACCGGCACCACCTCGAGCCCGTAGATCTTGTGGAACTCCTCGGCCTCGGTGGCCGCGGTCCCGGTCATCCCGGCGAGCTTCTCGAAGGTGCGGAAGTAGTTCTGGAAGGTGACGGTGGCCAGGGTCCGCTGCTCCTGCTGGACCCGGAGGCGCTCCTTGGCCTCGATCGCCTGGTGCAGCCCGTCGCTCCAGCGCCGGCCCGGCATGGTCCGGCCGGTGAACTCGTCGACGATCACGATCTCGCCGTCCTTGACGATGTAGTCGACGTCGCGGCGGTAGATGGCATGCGCCCGGAGGGCCTGGTTGAGCTGGTGGGCCTCGTCGACGTGCTCGATGTCGAAGATGTTGGCGATCCCGGTCGCCCGCTGCACCTTCTCCGTACCCGGGTCGGTGAGCGAGGCCGACTTGCTCTTCTCGTCGATGGTGTAGTCGTCCTCGGCCCGCAGCCGACGGACCACGTCGGCGAACTGGTAGTACTTCTCGGTCGACTCCTGGGCCGCCCCGCTGATGATGAGGGGGGTGCGGGCCTCGTCGATCAGGATCGAGTCGACCTCGTCGACGATGGCGAAGTAACGGTCCCGCTGCACCCTTTGGTCGATCGCCCGGGCGAGATTGTCGCGGAGGTAGTCGAAGCCCATCTCGTTGTTGGTGGCATAGACGATGTCGGCGGCGTAGGCCTCCTGGCGGGACACCGGGCGGAGGTGGCGCAGCCGCTCGTCGTGGTGGGACTCGTCGCGGAAGTCGGGGTCGAAGCAGAGCGACTGCTCGGGGATGATCACCCCCACCGAGAGGCCGAGGGCGTGCAGGTAGGGGGCGTTCCAGCCGGCGTCGCGGCGGGCCAGGAAGTCGTTGACCGTGACCAGGTGCACCCCCCTGCCGGTGAGGGCGTTGAGGTAGAGGGCGAGGGAGGCGACCAGGGTCTTGCCCTCGCCGGTCTTCATCTCGGCGATCTTGCCCTCGTCGAGGATGGCGGCCCCGATCAGCTGCACGTCGAAGGGGCGCATCCCGAGGTGGCGGCGGGCGCCCTCGCGGGCGACCGCGAAGGCCTCGCCGCGCAGGGCGAGCAGCTCCTCGCCCGCCTCCAAGCGCTCCCGGAACCGGTCGGTCCGAGCCCGCAGCCCCGCGTCGTCGAGCTGGGTGAGCTCCTGCTCCATGGCGTTGATCGCCGCCACCTCGCGGTGGTGGCGGTGGACCTCGCGGCGGGTGGGGTCGTAGACCTTGGTGATGAAGCTCATTGGGGGAGGGTGAGTCGGGCCGCTGCGGGCGGCGGCGGGCGCTCGGGACCACCGGTCGGGATTATCCCCCTAACCGCCGGCGCCCACGCGGGCGGGCTCGGTCGGCTGTGGGCGCTGCACGTAGGCGGGGCCGGTCCCGGCGCCGCCGACCTCCATCCACACCGTGCGCCCGGCCTCCACCACCAGCGCCAGCACCGCCAGCGGGGTGAGCCCGACCGGCAGGGCGTGGAACGGCGCCACCCCGGGGAGGGTCACGATGGTGAGGACCACGATCCCGGTGCCGAACCCGGTGAGGCGGGGGTCGGTCCGGCGGACCCACAGCAGCGCCGCCGCCATCGCCAGGACCACCGGGAGGAGAGCGAGGGGCAGCACGCGGAGCGGCCAGAACCCGAGCAGCAGCAGGATCGCCGCCACCGAGCCGACGAGGCCGAGGCCGTGCACCCGGCGGGCGTCGCGCCCGATGGTGAGGACCAGGAGGGGAAGCAGCAGCAGGTCGTCGTTGGGATGGCCGTAGGGGGTCACCAGCATCCACACCCCCAGCGGGAAGGCGACCCCCCAGGCGATCCGGCCGACCCGGGTGACGGTGGTCCAGTCGTCCGCCCGGCCCAGCCAGAGGCCGAACCCCGCCATCACCGCGAGGCCGATCGCGACCAGCAGGAGGGTGCCCGGGCTCGCCACCCCGGTCCCCAGCCCCCAGGCAGACGGCAGGGCGCCCAGCATCCCGGGGAGGCCGGCGAGATCCGGCTGCGCTCGTCCCACCGCCCTGGCGAAGGTGCCCAAGGACCCCCACCACTGCGGCAGCAGCCCCGGTGCCGCCGCCAGCTGGAGGGCGAGAAGACCGCCTCCGGCACCGGCGAACCCGGCCCCCATCCGGAGCGCGGCCCGCCGATCCGGCCACAGGGCGACGAAGAGGAAGAGCGGGACCGGCCAGACCAGGTCGGGCTTGATCCAGCAGAGCCCGAGCAGGGCGCCGGCGCCGCCGGGCCGCCCGCGCCAGGCGAGGACCATGGCACCCCCGACCGCGGCGGTGAGGACGGCGTCGAATTGGCCCGCGGTGATCCCGAGGAGTCCGATCCAGGCCAGGACCGTGGCGGCGAGGAGGACCATCCAGTGGCGCCACCCGAGGTCGCGGGCGAGCACCGCCACCACCATCCCCAGCGCCACCAGCCCGATCGCGGTGAAGACGACGTAGCTGACCCAGAACGGCAGCGCCGCCAGCGGGCCCATCGCGAGCGCCACCACCGGGGGGTTGGCGAACTGGTCCAGCACCGGCTGCAGCACCCGGTGGGGGTAGGCGAGCGCGGCCTGCTCGGCCAGCCGGAGCCCCGCCATCTGGTAGGGATCGTGGTGGGCAGCGACCAGGCGGGCGGCCGCGTAGAAGACCCGGTAGTCACCGCCCAGCCCGTACGGCTCGGGTGGGACGAGGTGAAGCAGAGCGTAGGCGGCGTAGCCGACGCAGATGCCGAGGACCGCGCCCAGCACCAGCCGGTGCAGGCGCCGGGCCCGGTGCTCCAGGAGGGCTGCCAGGGAGGCGGCGGCGGGCGCCCCGGTCATCGCCGCCTCACTCGGTGCGGAGCGCGTCGAGCAGTGGCCGCCCGGAGGCCTGCCGCGCTGGCAGGAGCGCCACCAGCCCGACCGCGGCCACCACCACACCCACGATAGCCAGCAGGGTGGGGACCGGGACCACGAACGTGGGTCCGAAGTCCGACGTGGTGGCCCCCACCAGGACCGGCCAGGTCTGCAGGAGCCCGAGGCCGACCCCGATGACACCTCCGACCAGTCCGATCGCGAGCGCCTCCGTGACCACCAGTCGCCGCACCTCGCCGGCGCTCAGCCCGACCGTCCGCAGGAGTCCGAGCTCTCCCGTCCCCTCCCGTGCTCGCACCAGGAGGGTGTCGGTGGCCGCCAGCAGTGCCACCACCACGCCCGCCAGCGCCAGCGCTTGGAGCAGGGCGAGGACGTGGGCGAGTCCGGCGTCGACGCCACGCCGCACCGCCGCCACCGAGACGGTCTCCATCCCGTACCGAAAGGCGAGGAGTCGGAGCCGTCGCACCGGGACCGGCCCCCGCCTCACCGCCAGCTGGAGAAGGGTGAACCCCGACGCCGGCGCCCCGAACACGGTCGCCGCCGGCCCCCGCCCCACCACCAGGCTCTCGGCGCCACTCGGCCCCGGCAGGGTGTGGCGAACGATCCCGACCACGGTGAAGGAGGCGGCTCCGGTCGCGGTGGCCAGATGGAGCCGGGTGCCGAGGCGCCAACCCGCCGCCAGCGCGAGGGAGAGCGGGGCGATCACCCCCCTGCCGGTGGCGGTGGCACGGAGGGCGGGAGCCCGCGAGCCCGCGACGAAGGCGAGTGCCCGGGCTCGAAGGTAGACGGCGGGTTCCGTGACCGCCAGGTCGACGCCCCGGTGCCCGATGCGGGCGGGGAGGAATCTCACCGACGCCACGAGCGGGCGACGGCCGCCCGGACCGGCCGTCGCGAGCGGGTTCGTGACCGCGGTCTCGACGGACTCCGGCTGCGGGACCGGGCTGACCACCAGCTGGTTGCCGACGAAGAGCTGATCGACCCAGGTCGATCCAGCCCGCAGGGCTCCGGCGCTGAGGCCGGCCAGCGAGACCGCCGTGGCGAGGCTCACGACCAGGGTGCCGGTCCCGAGGGCGACCCGTCCGGGCCGCTCGCGGCTGCGGGCCCGGACCGCCGCCGGAGCGACGCCGAGCAGGGGCGCGAGGACCCGCCCCACCAGGCCGACCACGGCCGGCCCCAATGTCGGGAGGCAGGCGACCAGGGCGCCGTCGAGCGCGACGACCCCAACGGCGACACCGGCCGGGCCGCCAGCGGCGAAGGCGAGCGCCGCCGCGAGCGCCGCCGCGAAGGCGAGGGGCAGAAGGGCGGCCCGTCGCGCTGGCCACACCGGTGCCGGCTGCAGGGCCGCCATCGGGGCGACCCCATTCGCCCGGAGCGCCGTGACCGCCGCCGCCGCGCCGCCGAGGCCGATCCCGAGCAGAGCGGTCAGCCCTACGGCTGCCGCGGGCACCACCAGCCGGGGGGACGGGCTGCCCCCACCCGGCGCGAAGTGCGCCAGCAGCACCATCGCGAGACCGGTCCCGGCTCCGATCCCGACCGCTGTGCCCGCGCCACAGAGAACCAGGGCCTCGCCGAGCAGCGAGACGAAGATCCGCCACCGGCTGGCGCCGGCCAGACGCAGGAGCCCGATCTCCTGTCGTCGCTCGGCGACGACCGCGCTCAGCACCGCCAGCAACAGCCCGGCGGCCAGGACCAGGCTCTCCAGCGTGATGACGAGGAGCACCGGGCGCAGCTCCCCGGCCGGGTCGCCCCCGGGGACCACGCGGGGGTCGCTGACCACGAAGGGTTCGCCCACCGTCCGTGCCAGCCGCCGCACCAGGTCCCCGAGCGTGGTCCCCGGGCGGAGGCGGACCGCGACCGCGGCGGTGCGAAGCCCGTCCGCGAAGAGGCGGTCGGCGGCAGCGGCGGAGACGTAGACGGCGTCGGCCGCAAAGGGCGCACCGGGGCCGCTGTCGGCCACCAATCCCGACACATGGAACCGGTCCAGCCCCAGCAGCTGGGTGAGCTCCAGCGACCCGCCCAGACGAATCCGGCCAGGGAGATGGGTCCCGTTCGGCGCCGCCACCCCGCCGCTGAGGCCGACGCTGACCGCGACCTGGAAAAGGGCCGCCGGCCTGGGGGCTCGGCCGGACACCATCGGCAACCGGCGCAGGGCCACCTGACCAGTGCCCGAGGTGGCGACCAGCACCACCTGGCGAAAGCCGCCTCCGGGCAGCTGCGCCAGGACCGCCTTCTGCCGCAGCGGCTGAGCGGCGATCACCCCTGCGGTCCGGCTGATCGCGAGCGTGGCGGTCGGGCTGAAACCCTGGGTGGCGAAGGCCGTGACGTCGGCGTCGGCCCGCCCGGCCCGAGCGGCCAGCGCGGCCGCCGCTTGGCGCTGGAGCGCCGTGGTCGTCAGCTGGGTGGCGAGGACCGCCGCGGAGGCGACCGCGAGGGCCAGGAGGGCCAGGACCAGGCGCCCCAGGGATCCCTTGCGCCATACCAGCCGTGTCACGGGGCGAACCCACGGGTGGGGCGGTCGATCCGGCCCCGTGGCCCGGGGTGATCCGCCCCAGCAGTGACCACGGCCCGGGGTTGGCGCGGGTCGGTCGAGGGTGGATCGACGGCGTCCCTGGCGCGACCCCCAGCAGCCACCGACGCCATCCCACCACCGCAGCCGGCGGTGCCGATCGGAGCCGCTGGCGGCCCGACTGGCACCCTAGCCAAGCGGCGCCCCGGCCAGGAACCGATCCAGCACATTGCGGGTGACGCGCGACACGTCATTGTTCGAGTGATCGTAGAGGAGCGAGCTGTCCCAGGCGATCGAGCCGACGGCAAAGACGGCGCCGCCCCCCCGGAACCGGGTGTAGGCCATGTCCGCGCGGACCAGCGGGTCGTTGGGGCCGGACGGCAGCGGCCCGGTCTCGTTCAGCCCTTCCACGGCGGCCAGGTACTGGTCCGAAAAGCCAGTCGCGCTCGCCACCACGATGGTATCCGCGGGCGAGCCCAGGGTGTAGCTGGCGCGGTCGATCTCGTCCCCGGCGGCTCCCCCTGCGGGGTAGTAGAAATTGTAGTAATCTCCGATCGGCTGGTGGCGCCCGATGCCCCTGAGGATGAACGACACCCCCGGCCTGAAGCTGGCCGGCGTCCGCAGGTAGGGACGGCCGCCGGAGGCCCGCCCCGCCACGCCCCCATACCCCTGGGCGGTGAAGCCGACCCCGAGGAGCTGCTGCGGGGTCAGCCCGCGGGAGCTCCACAGGCCGCCCTCCTCACCGGTCATGGACAGCCGCCCCTCCCCCGGAGCCGTGCGCCAGGGTTCGGTCCCACCGAAGCGCCGCACCTCCATCTCGCTGCCCGAGCGTGACGCGGCTGCCACCCAGTAGAACCCGTCGCCGCCGAGATACATGAGGCGGCCACCGTGGTCCACGTAGGAGACGTAGGCGTGCCGCAGTGCGCTGGTCGCATACTCGGGATGAGCACCGGTGATCACGACGCGGTATCGCTCGAGCAGCGCCGAGCCCATCTGATTCACGTTCTGGTCGGTGAGGATGTCCACCCGGAACCGATGCTGGCGGAGCCAGTACACCAGTTCCATGTCGCCGCTGAAGTTTCGAGGGGACATCGTCGGCTGCATCGTCCCGATCGGTCGCAGCGCCGAGGTGTAGATGTCACCGCTGCCGTCCACGTGGTAGGAGTACAGGCTGAGTCCGTTGGCGCCGCTGCCCGTGGACCCGTAGGCCAGATAGGTGTAGGTTGGCAGCACCAGCGCGATGCGCGCGGTCGCCCTCGCCGGCGGCGGGGTCACGAAGTAGGGGATGTAGAATTTGTGCCCGTCGGCGGTCAGCACCGCCGCATAGACTCCGCTTGGAGTCCCCGATGCCACGTGGAAGGCAAAGCTCACCGGCCAGTCGGCGTTGCTGAGGTCGTCTTGGTGGAAGTAGAGGGCGCTGTACTGCTCGGGAGCAGCGGCGAAGTCGGACTGATTGCCGTCCCAGCTGTGGCCGGCAACCCCGCTGGTGGGGGCGTTGACGGCTCGACCGTCCAGGTGGTTCGCAGACGTGTCGACGATCGCACTCGATCCGATGGTGCGGGAGAAGTCCCAATTCGCCACCAGCCCCGGAGCGCTGCCGCCAGCGGCCACCACCTGGAGCTGCCGGGTGGTGAGGGCGCGCCCATAGAGGCGTGGATTGTCGATCTTGCCGTTGAAGTCCTGGGTCCGGCTGGCGGCCCCCGTGGTGGCGCCCGCGGCAATCAGGAGGGGAGCGCGATTGGCTCCCAGCTCCCTGAGTGACGTCGGTCGGATGAGCCGCACCCGTGTCGGATCGGGGGTCTGTCCTTGGGGCGCCTGGACCAGCGTGACCACGCCGTTGGTCGCGTCGTACGTGGCCGCCACGAAGTACCAGCGCGCCACGGTCATCTGGGGCGAGACGCTTCGCGGATCCTGCGTCGCATCCCAGATCCAGCCCGGTGAGGACGGCACCCACGGTCGCAGCGGCGTCCCGGTCGCCACCGTCGCCGAGCTGCGTGGCGAGCCAAGTCTGAGCGCCAGACGCCCGCGTGAGTCCAGATACAGGCCGTACCCCTCGCCCTGCGCCCACTTGGTGACCAAGCCCTGCCAGCGAGGGGAGCCGACCGGGGTGGCCGCCGTCGCCAGCGGATTGAGCGTCGAGCCGGGGATGGTGGTGGGCGCGATCCACGCCGTGATCGTGAAGCTGTGCTGGAGCCGGAGCCGAGGGCTGTCTGGCACCGTGATGTACGAGCCCATCGGGAGCAGATGGGGGTGGCCCGGGTGGAGACCGTCGGTGGACGCTGCCAGCGGCTGGGCGACCAGGCCCGGCCCGCGGGGGTTGGGATCGAGGTTGAACAGCCTGACCATCTGGACCCGATAGTCCCGCGCGAAGCAGCTGACGTGGAAGCTGATCGTCTGCCCGGGCTGCACACTCCAGGGAAACCGAGGTCCGGTGGCATAGCCGCTGACGACGTGGCGGCGCAGTGACTGATCGGGTGTGGTCAAGGCGAGAACGAGCGTCGGCCGGCTCTCCATCGCCAGGGTGACCGCGGCAACGACGGCGGCGATGGCCACAGCGCACGCCAGGAGCCAGGTGCGGCGTCTCACTCCCTCGCCCCCGCGCCCCCGACCGCCGCCATCGTCATTCCACTCCTGGTCGGGTGTTGGTGATCTCCAAGATGCGCATCGCCGGCAATGGCCGCGGGGCGGCGCTGATCGTCGGGACGAGCATCGATCGGGGCCAGCGCGCGGTGTCCAGCGTCGGAGCGCGTCGGTGCAGCGGTCGAGCTCGGTGCGCGCGCACGCCGACTCCGGCCTGCGACCGGAAGCTCGGCCCGAGTTCGGCGGTCACCGGGTCAGGACCGGCACCGCGTGCGCGAGCGAGGTGCGCCCGCGCGCCCGAGCCGCGCGCCCGCCACCGTGGTCAGAGCCCCTGCGCCGCCAGCCGACCGAGCAGCGGAGCGGTGTCGTGGTGGACCCTCCGACCGAGGATCACCTCCTCGATGAGCCTCCCGTCTCGCATCAGCAGGACGCGGTCGGCGTAGGCGGCGGTGCGCAGGTCGTGGGTGACGACGAGGATCGTCTGGGCCTGCTGCTCGGTGAGCTGGAGGAGGAGCTCCAGCACCTCGCCCGCGGCGTGGTGGTCGAGGGTGCCGGTCGGCTCGTCGGCGAGGAGGAGGTCCGGCCGGGTCAGCAGTGCCCGGGCGATCGCCACCCGCTGCCGCTCCCCGCCCGAGATCTCGTCGGGACGGCGCCCCTGCAATCCGTGCAGCCCGAGCGACGCCATCAGCTCCTGCACCCGGCGGGCCGTGGCCGGGTCGGCCCGGCGCCGCCAGGGCCACCCGCCCCGCGCCCCCAGCTCCAGGGGCAGGCTGACGTTCTGGGCGGCGGTGAGGCTGGGGAGGAGATTGAAGAACTGGAAGACGAAGCCGACCCGGCGGCGGCGGAACGCGGCCCGATGGCGGTCGTCGAGGGCGTAGAGGTCGATCCCGGCGACCGCGACGGTGCCCCGGTCGGGTAGCTCGAGACCGCCGAGGACGTGCAGGAGGGTCGACTTGCCGCAGCCGCTCGGGCCCATGACCGCGACCAGCTCCCCCCGGCGCACGGCCAGGGAAACGCCCGCCAGGACCGCGCGCGGCTGGCGGCTGATGCGGTAGGTCTTCTCCAGCCCCTCGGCCACCAGGACCGGAGGCGGCGGCCCCATCCCCGCCGGCGCCGGGTCGCCCCCCCCGCTGACGGCGCTCACCCGGCGAGGTAGCCGGCGATCACCGACTCCACCGTGGATCCCAGCAGACCCTCCGCGGGCGGGGCTTCGAGGGCGCCGGTGACGGGCTGCCGGATGGGGGTGGTGGCCGGAGTCGGCGTCGGGCGCGGCGTCGATCGCGAGGTGGGACGCTCGGTCGGCCGCGCTGTGGGGGCTGGAGTCGGCGTCAGCGTCGGGGCCGGGGTCGGCCGGGCGGTCGGCGGCGGCGTGGGGGCCGCGGTCGGGCTCGGCGTCCGCGGTGCCCTCGGCCGAGCGGTCGGCACCGGCGCGGGGGCCGCGGTCGGCCTCGCCGTGGCGGTGGCCGCGGGCACCTGCGGGGTGGGGACCGGCTGGTGGCGGGTCGGCCTCGCCGTCGGGGCCACCGGGATCACTGGCGGGGTCGGGACGGGGGCCGCCGGAGCCGCGACGAACTCCTCCGCATACAGGTAGACATCGCGGAACGGACCGGTACCAGGGTAGCGCCACGGCCCCGAGGCGTACCACGAGCCCACCCCCATCTCACCGTAGGGGCCGAGGATGTTGGCCCGGTGGTCGGCGGAGTTCATGAACTCGTTGTTGACGTAGACCGCCGAGGCGCTGCCGGCCAGACCACTGTTCCAGCCGATGTTCTCGCCGGCCTGGCGGTAGGCGACCCCGGCCGCCGCCAGCATCGGCCAGACGTAGGTGCCGCAGCCGGGGATCACATGGGCGAAGTAGTCCCGGGTCGCCATGTCGGCGGCCCGCCCGAAGATGGGGTCGGGCCGGCAGGCATGATAGGGGCGGGCCTCCGCCACGTCGGACAGCGTCGGGCTCCAGCTGACGGCGGCGACCCCGTTGCTGCTGCGGTCCTGGTTGGTGAGCGCGAACAGCTCCTGGTCCTCGCCGGCCGGCCGGCCGGTGGGCTCCGCCGCGAGCCCACCGGCCAGGACCGGCTCACCGCCCAGGAGAACGACCGCCCCCAGGGAGATGGCCACCGCGCCCAGCAGGCGGACGGGGCCGCCCACCCGCACCCGTCGCAGCCAGCTGGGTCCGGTCACCTCACCCGGTGCGCTGCGCCAGCGCGCCGACGCCGAGCGTGGGGTCGCGCAGGGCATTGGCGGCTGCGCTCCTCTGGTCGGGGAAGAGTCGGGCGAGGTCCGGCGGCAGGGCGATCCCCATCCCGTGCAGGCGGTCGATGATCTGGGGCCGGATCCCGGTGGGCTTCAGATCGCCGAGGATGCGACCGTCCTCACCCTGGCCGAGGGCCTCGAACATGAAGATGTCCTGCATCGTGATCGTGTCCCCCTCCATCCCCAGGATCTCGGTGATGGCGGTGATCTTGCGGCTGCCGTCGCGGAGCCGGCTGAGCTGGACGATGAGTTCGATCGCGCCCGAGATCTGCTGCCGGATCGCCTTCGCGGGCAGGTCCATCCCGGCCATCAGCACCAGGGTCTCCAACCGGGCGAGGCAGTCGCGAGGGGAGTTGGCGTGGATGGTGGTGAGCGAGCCGTCATGGCCGGTGTTCATCGCCTGCAGCATGTCCAGCGCCTCGCCGCCCCGGCACTCTCCCACGACGATCCGGTCGGGCCGCATCCGCAGGCTGTTGATGACGAGGTCGCGGATGGCGATCCGACCCTCGCCGCGGAGATCGGCCGGTCGGGCTTCCATTCGGCAGACGTGCTCCTGCTGGAGCTGGAGCTCGGCGGCATCCTCGATGGTGACGATGCGCTCGTCAGCCGGGATGAACGACGAGCAGACGTTGAGGAGGGTGGTCTTGCCGGAACCGGTGCCGCCGGAGATGAGGATGTTGGCGCGGGCCAGGACGCACGCCTGGACGAAGGCCGCCGACGACTCGGTGAGGCTGCCGAAGTGGATGAGGTCGGAGACCTGGAAGGGATCGCGGGAGAACTTGCGGATCGTCAGGATCGGTCCGTCGAGGGCGATCGGGGGGATCACCGCGTTGACGCGCGAGCCGTCCAGCAGGCGGGCGTCGCACAGCGGCTGCCGGATGTCGATCCGCCGCCCGACCGCGCTGACGATCAGGTCGATCACGCGCAGGACGTGCTCCTCGTCGTCGAAGCGGACGTCGGTGAGCACGATCTTGCCCTGCGTCTCCACATAGACCATCTCCGGACCCAGCACCATGATCTCGGTGAGTCGGTCGTCCTCGACCAAGACCCGCAGCGGGCCCAGGGCATCGAGATAGGTGTCCATCTCCTTCTGAGGATGGCGATCGGACGCGGCAACGCTCATGACGAGCCTCCCGGAACGGGTGTGTCGACGCGGGGTCGGTCGACCCCGGCGGCAGACCTGGGGGCGATCTGGCTGACGGGCGGGCGGGCGAGATCGGTAAGGGCGGCGCGGGGGGCGGGGACCAGGGCCAGCCGATCGCCCGGACGCACCCCGGCCGCCTGGAGGACGCCAGCGGCGACCTCCAGCGTGGCGCGGGACCCGGGCACCAGCAGCCACCAGCCCACTCGCCAGGGACGTAGGCGATGCGCGACCCGCAGCACCCGGCCGGATTTGTCGACGAAGGCGCAGTCGATCGCGCACCGCATGAAGAACATGTGGATGCCGGAGCTGGGCTCCAGCCACAGCCCCTCCCCCTCCGCCAGACTGGTGCGCCCCATCAGGCCGAGAAAGCGGCCCACGACGCCGTCCGCCCGCCGCACCGACCCGGCCAGGCAGCGCCCGTCCGCTCCCATCACGGCGAGCGGTCCCGGCGCCGCCACGGCCTCAGCTCGGGACATGGAAGATCACGACGGCCGCCGCCGGGCCGAGGAGGACGATGAACAGGGTGGGAAAGATGCAGCCCACCATCGGGAAGAGCATCTTGAGGCTGGCCTGCTGCGCCTTCTCCTCCGCCCGCTGGCGGCGGCGGCGGCGCATGTCCTCGGACTGGATACGAAGCACCCGGGCTATGCCCACTCCCAGCTGCTCCGACTGCACCAGGGCCTGCACGAAGGCGTTCAGCTCTTCGACGCCGGATCGTCGGCCGCAGTCGAGCATGGCCTCGCCCCGGGGCCGACCGAGTCGGATCTCGTTGAGCACCTGGGCGAACTCCTCGGTCAGGGGGTTGTCGAACTTCTCCACCACCCGGGCCAGCGCCGCGTCGAAGCCGAGGCCGGCCTCGACCGTGATGGTGAGGAGGTCGAGCGCGTTGGGGAGCGCCAGCAGCATCAGCTTGCGCCGCTTGGTCGCCCGCCGCTTCAGCCAGTACTGGGGGCCCATGTAGCCGACGACGATCCCGAAGATCAGGCCCAGAGGGGCGGGAAAGCCGAGCACATAGGCGAGCCCGGCGAACACCCCCGCCCCCACCACCGCCCCGGTCACCTGCATCGCGATGTAGGTGGACGGGGTCAGCCCCAGGGGCCGACCCGCCTGACCGATCAGCTCCTGCACCCGCTGCGCCTGGTCGCCGGGCTGGAGCCGGGCCAACCGCTGACCCAGCCGCTCCAGCACCGGCCGCACCAGCCGGTCGGAGAGCGGGCGGGCGAGGTCGACCTCGTCCAGCGAGCGCTTCAGCGGCGCCTGCTCGTAGACCGCCAGCCTGGCGTCGAGCAGGTCCACGCTGGAGCGCCGCATCATCCCCATCGCCACCAGCGTCACCCCGGCCGCCGCCAGCAGCCCCACACCGATTCCAACCAACATGCTCAGACCTCGATCTTGACGATGCGCATGATGATGCCGAATCCGAGCAGGATCATGACCAGGCCGATGCCCAGCATGAACGGGCCCGGCCCCGGGAAGTGCAGCATCGGGCCGAAGTACCCGGGGCTGATGAGGGAGAGGAGGAAGGCCAGCGCGATCGGGAGGACGGCGATGATGTACCCGGACGCGCGGGCCTGGGCGGTGAGGGTGCGGATCTCGCCCTTGATCCGGATCCGCTCCCGGATGGTGTGGGCGATGGTGTCGAGGATCTCGGCGAGGTTGCCGCCAACGATTCGCTGCACCTGCACCGCCGTCACCATCAGATCGAAGTCCTCGGAGTTGACCCGGTCGACCATGTGCTTGAGGGCGTCGTCGGTGCTGACGCCCAGCTGCACCTCCCGGGTGGCGCGACCGAACTCGTCCGCGATCGGCGGCTCCGCCGACCGGCTGATGGTCGCCATCGCCTGGGGGAAGCTGTAGCCGGCCTTGAGGGCGTTGCTGAGCAAAGTCAGCGTGTCTCCCAGCTGGTTGTTGAACTTGCGCGTGCGCCGGCGCTGCCGCCAGCGCAGGTAGAAGGCGGGCGCCACCCATCCCACCGCCGCGAAGATGGCGGCGAAGAAGACGTTGTGGTACAGGCCGAACCCGATCAGGACTCCGAGCAGGATGGTGCCGACATTGATGAGGGACCACTCCCCCACCCGGAGCTTGAGATCGGCCCGGGAGAGGTCGTCGGCGAGCTTGACCGCGCGACCCTCGCTGCCCGCTCCGAACCGCCCGCTGAGGAGCTCCACCACCCGGGTCCAGGTCTCCCGGTAGCCCTTGGCGCGGCTGGCGATCCGATCCCGCGGGGCGGCGAAGATGATCTGCTCCGAGCCGCCCACCTCGGCCATCCGGAGCCGGCTGGCCAGCTCCTGGGTGGGGCTGGGCTTGCGCAGGCCGAGGCTGGCGATGGCGGCGAAGATCGCCACCGCCCCGATCACCTCCAGACCCAGGATGGCGGGGTTCATGCGGCGTGCCCCCCGGCGGCCTTGACCGAGGCGAAGATGGCGGGGTCGACCGGCTCGCCCACCGAGGCCAGGTGGTCCAGCACCCGCGGCCGCGCCGTGACCCGGTGCTCGCCGAGGACGCGGCCCTCCTCGTCGAGGCCGCGCTGGTGGTAGGAGAAGACCTCGGCGAGGCGCAGGCGCTCACCGTCGAAGCCCTCGACCTCGGAGATGGCCACGATCCGGCGGGTCCCGTCCCGCAGCCTCGCCTGCTGGACCACGATGTTGATCGCCGACGCGATCTGCTCCCGGATCGCGCGCGAGGGCAGGTCAGTCCCCGCCATCAGCACCAGCGTCTCCAGCCGGGACATCGCGTCCGTCGGGCTGTTGGCGTGGATCGTGGTCAGCGACCCGTCGTGCCCGGTGTTCATCGCCTGCAGCATATCCAGCGCCTCCCCGCCACGACACTCACCGATGACGATCCGGTCCGGCCGCATCCGAAGGCTGTTCACCACCAGGTCGCGGATGGTGATCCGCCCGCGACCCTCGACGTTGGCCGGCCTCGCCTCCAGGGTGACCACGTGCTCCTGCCGCAGCTGCAGCTCGGCGGCGTCCTCGATGGTGACGATCCGCTCGTCCTCCGGGATCCACGAGCTGAGGACGTTGAGGGTGGTGGTCTTGCCGGAGCCGGTGCCGCCCGAGACCAGGACGTTGAGCCGCCCCCGCACGCACGCGCGCAGGAAGGTCGCCATCGGGTCGGTGAGCGAGCCCGACTGCAGGAGGTTGTCGATCGTGAGCGGGTCGGTGGCAAAGCGCCGGATCGTCATCGTCGGGCCCCGCAGCGCCAGCGGGGGGATGATCACGTTGACGCGGGACCCATCGCGAAGCCGGGCATCCACCATCGGCGAGCTCTCGTCGACCCGCCGCCCGATGGTGCTCACGATCCGGTCGATGATCTGCATCAGGTGCTCGGTGCTCTCGAACGTGAGCGGGCTGGGCTCGATCCGCCCGCGCCGCTCCACGTAGACGCGGGAGGGTCCGTTGATCATGATCTCGCTGATGTCGGGGTCCTTGAGCAGCGCCTCCAGGGGACCGAGTCCGAGCACGTCGCTGGCGAGCTGCTCCACCATCCGCTGGCGGTCCTGGCGGGTGATCGAGATCCCCTGCTCCTCCAGCGCGGTCGCGGTGAGCTCGGCGATCTTGGCCAGGAGCTTCTCCCGGGCGACCTGGTCGATGTCGGTGTACTCGTCGAGCAGCGCCTGGGTGACCCGGGACTTGACCACCGCGTACTGGGCCGGCTGGTAGGGCTTGCGCTCGGTCGTGGCCGGGGTGGCGCCGGCCAGCAGCCGCCGCTCCCGCCAGCCGGCGGGCTGGGCGCCGCGGTCCTCGCCGGGACCCTCCTCGTCCGAGGAGCCAGCCGGGGACGCAGCCGGTCGACCGGCGGGCGCCGGCGGCGCGGCCGCCATCCGGCCGACGCGCAGGATGGGGCGGCCGGTCGCGGCGTCCGTCGTGGCCCGGACTCCGTAGCCGCGGGTGGCCACGTTCCGGCGGGCCCCCGCTGCCCCCCCCGCGGGCGCACCATCCGTCGCCTCCGCCGGGGGGGCGGCGGGGAGCGGCGGCCGCAGCGTGGCCGCGCCGTTGGCGGACGGCCGACCGGCCTCCTCCTCGCCGAGCTCTCCCTTGGTGCGGACGCGGTCGAGCAGGGACATGATCTACCTGCGGAACCCGAAGCGGCGCGCACCCGATGGTCGCCTCGCCTCGTCGGAGGCGGCCCCCGCTGCCGCGGGCGCCAGTCGTCGCGCCAGCGCCCGGATCCGTCGGGAGACCTCCGAGTCCGGGCTCCCCACCACCACCGGGACCGCCCGATGGACCGAGGCGCCGACCAGCTTGGGATCGCTGGGCAGCTCCATCGCCACCGGCGATCGGAGGGTGTCCTCGATGCTGGCCCGGTCGTAGGCGGCGTGGGCGTCGTGATGGTTCACCACCACCAGCACCCGGTCGCCGGGGACCTTGAGCGAGTCCAGGGTCTTCAGCAGGAGCTTGGTGTTCTTGATCGCGGGGATGTTCAGCGAGCCGATCACCAGCACGTGATCGGCGAGGTCGACCGCCTCCAGGGTGGGCTCCGCGAAGGGGCCGCCGCTGTCGACCACGATGTGCTCGAACTCGCGGCTCAGGATCTCGAAGATCGCCCGCACGTGCTCGGCCCGGACCAGGTCGCCCAGCTCCGGGCTGAGCGGCGCGACCAGGACCCGCAGTCCCTCCGGACCGTCGGCGAGCACCTCGTCGACGAACTCGCCGTCCAGACTCTGGGCGTTGTCGACGAGGTCGGAGACGGTCCGGCCGTGGGGCAGGTTGAGGAGGACGCCCACGTCGCCGAACTGGAGGTCGAGGTCGACCAGGCAGACCCGCCCGGCCACCTCCAGGCGGAGCGCGGTGGCCAGATTGGTGGCGAGCAGCGACTTCCCGCAGCCGCCCTTGCCGGCCATCACCAGGTGGACCTCGGCGGTCCGTGACCGCGCCGCCACCGCCACCCCGGCCGGGGTGGCGCTACTGCCCGCGCTGGTGGGGGCCAGCTGGCGCAGGTAGGTGCCCTTCTTGCCCTCCAGCTCGTGCACCCGGCGGATGCTGGTGAGGAGCTCGTCGCCGCTGAACGGCTTGATCAGGAACGCGCGCGCGCCCGACTGCATCGCTCGTCGGAGGTAGTCGCGCTCGCCCTGGACCGACATGATCACGACCGGGCACTGGGGGGCCTCGACCGCGAGGGTCTCGGTGGCCTCGATCCCGTCCATCACCGGCATGTTCACATCCATCAGGACCACGTGCGGCGAGAGCTCGCGAGCCGCCTCCACCCCCTCGCGGCCGTTGCCGGCGGTGGCGATCACCGCGATGTCGTCCTCGAACGCCAGCAGCTTCTGCAGGTTCTCGCGGGTGCTGGCGATGTCGTCGACGATCAGCACCCGGATCACCTCGGCCGGCGCGGTGGCCGCCACCTCGGTCTCCATCGTGAGGCTCATCAGCCCGGCAGGGTGAAGCCGAACAGGTCCTGCATCATCGAGCTGGTGCCGAAGGCGAAGTTGCCGGTCCGCTGGGACTGGCGGGTGGCCTGGGCGGCGCCGCAGTAGAGCACCGAGGTGTCGTCCTGCACCCGCTGCTGGGCCTGGGCGAGGGTCTGCTCGGCCTGAGCTACGGTGATGACGTCGGAGTTCACCTTGTCCTTGGCGGCGGCGAGCGCGCTCGGCTTGGACTGGTGCTGGGCCACGGTGGCGGTGTTGAGAGTGGTGGTGGCGGCGTTGTAGGCGGCCCGCGCGGCCTGCTGAGTGGCGAGGGCCGTCTGCAGGTCGGACGCCACCATCGGGTTCACCTTCCCGGCGGTGACGCAGGCCCGGCTGTAGAGGTCGGTGGCGGTGGTGGTCGACGGGATGTAGCCCAGCCCGTAGTCGTAGGTGGACCGCAGCACCGCATTGAAGATGGCCCCGGTCTGCAGCAGCTCGCTGATCCCCAGCGCCTGGCTGCGGCTGAGCGCGAGGATGACCGGTCCCCCGCTCGCGGCGGGGGCCGCGGCCGCGGTGGACGCGGTCTGCCCGTTCTGCGGCGTCTGCACCACCGGGCTGCCGATCGCGAGCACCGCCAGGTCCTGGAAGGCGAAGCCGACCTCCGGCTTGGGCTTGGAGCTGGCGACGATCAGGTCGATGTGGTCGCCCGGCTGCAGGTACCCGTCCACCTCCTCCTGGGAGCTGAGCGGGACCGCCATCGCCACCTGGCCGGGCGGCAGGTCGAGGTTGCCGAAGCTAGGCGGCTGAACGGTGCGGTTGGGGGCGACCAGGCTGGTGGTGATGACGGTGCGGGGAGTGATCCCCACCACCGCGTAGAAGTTCACCGCCTGGGCCCGGGTCGCCTGGGCGGCCGTCGCGGCGGCCGGCACCACCCCCGCCGTGGTGGCGCAGAGGGCGTTGACCAGCGCCTGGCAGCTGCCGTACGCGTTGAGGGGCAGGAGCCCTTTGATCCTGGTCTCGGCGAGCATCGCCGGGGTGATGAGCGTGCCCGCGGGGATCGCCACCCGCGCGACGACCACCTGGGTGCCGGTCACCGGGAGAACCGTGGCGGGGGCGGGCGGCGGCGTCGAGCGCGACAGGAAGTACGCCAGCCCGAAGGCCAGCACCGCGATGATCAGCCCCAGAGCAACCAGCGCCTGGTTGCCCCGGCGGCGGAGTTCGGTGGTCACCGTCCTAACCCTCCGAAGGTAGCCGATGGTGGCGCGACCGCAATCTGCAGAAGCCGGTTGGCTCCCCAGCACGGCCGAAGACTGGGCCCCGCGGGATCGCCCCACGGTGCCGGCGGACCGCTCGATAGTGACACAGCATTCGGTCGATCGGGGCGTTCTCCGCACCGTCGACCGAGCCGGAGTATAGGCGGGGGCGGTCCCGGAACCTGTGATGGCGGCGGCATTTCGCGGTAACGACGTGTGACGGACCGCCGCCCCCGCGCGGCGGCGGGGCCCGGGCCGGGCGCGAAAACGGGCGCGGCGGAGGACCGCCGCGCCCGCGTCGCACCTCCGGGTGCGCTGAACGCCTTAGGGGTTCAGGCCGTTGGAGATGTTCTTGAAGACGTTGCTGACCTGGTGGCCCACGACCGTGAGCACGACGATGACGACGATGGCGATCAGGACGAGGATCAGGGCGTACTCAACCATGCCCTGGCCCTCCTCGTCCTCGTTGTGGGCCCGTACGCCGGCGAGCCGCTCCCGCAGGCCCAAGTACCACGCTCCGACATGACTCAGCATCCGAAAACCTCCTGTTCCGCTGCACCGGGGACTTCCTCGTTCCCCGTCTCTGGCCGCAGTCTAGGTGGTGGGGTCTGAAGAGCGGGTAATCACCGGGTAACGATCCGGGAACCAGCGCGAACTGCTGCCGGTCACGGCAGCGGCAGGGTGACCCGCACCTCGGTGCCGCGGCCGACCTGGGAGACGATCTCCGCGCGACCGTGCTCGAGGTCGGCGCGCTCGCGCATCGAGATCAGCCCCAGATGGGGCTCGGTGGCCAGGCGCGCCTCCACCGTGGCCCGCTCGAAGCCCTCGCCGTCGTCCTTGACCACCGCGCTCACCCGGTGCGGCTGGAGGTTCAGGATCACCTCCACCAACTTGGCGTTGGCGTGCCGGCGGGCGTTGGTGAGCGCCTCGCTGATGATCCGGAAGAGCGCCGCCTCGGTCCGGGTCGGCAGCCGGCGCTCACTCCCCAGGACGCTGATGCGGATCTCCAGCTGGTACCGGTCCCGGTACTCGAGCCCGAGGCGCCGCAGGGTCGGCACCAGCCCGAGGTCGTCCAGGGTGAGCGGACGCAGGTCGAACACCAGCCGCCTCGTCTCCTCCAGGACGGCGCGGACCCCGTCCTTGAATCCCCGCACGTCCTCCCTGGCCCGTTCGGGCTCCCGGTCCAGCTGGCGCTCCAGGATCTCCGCCTGCAGGACCAGGTTGGCGAGTCCCTGGGCGGGCCCGTCGTGCATGTCGCGCGCGATCCGCGCCCGCTCCTCCTCGATGATCTGGAAGACCTGGCGGGAGGCGCTCCGGTACCGGGCCAGCCCCTCGGCGAGGGTGCCGTCAGGCGGCCGGTGGTCGTCCAGGTGCTGTCCCAGCTCCCGCAGGAGCCGGTGCCAGTCGCGCAGCTCGGCGACCCGGGACAGGCCGCCGGCGAGCCGGAGCCGGGCCAGGGCGACCTCGGTGCGCAGAGCGCCGGCCCGCGACAGGGCCGCCTCCACCTCGCCGGCGGTGAAGCGGGCGTGGTCCCGGAGCACGTGGCGGCGGATCACCTCGGCGTCGTCGATGCGGTCGCGGACGCCCTCCAGCGCCTCCGCCAGCACCGCCATCTCCTCGTCGAGGCTGACCAGCTCGGTCACCGCACGCTGCTCCTCCTCCTGGAGGACGGCCTGCAGCTGGCTCAGGGTGGGGGCGCCCTTGGGGGCGGCGCGGGCCATCCGCACAGCGTAGGGCAGGAACGCGCCAGCCGAGCACCGGGGAGAGGGGGCGCAACTCGCCTGCCGCGATCCTGCAACAGGCCGCCACGCCCCCGGGGCGGCCGGCGGGCCCCATCTACACTGGCCCGAATGGCGCACCGCCCGGTCCCCGCGCCGGCACGCTCGCGCGGCCAGGACCGCCGCCGGACGGTCCCGTCGCACCGGTCGGCCGCCGGGGCGGGCTGGCTCACCGTCCCCCGCTTCCTCACCGCCTCGGGGCTGCTGGTGGCGATGCTGGCGGTGCCGCCCGCGATCACCGACCCCGACTTCTGGTGGCACCTGCGCACCGGCGCGACCCTCCTGCGCACCCACCGCCTGATCGCCACCGACCCCTACACCTTCACCGCCGTCCACCACCATTGGGTCCTGCAGGAGTGGCTGACCGAGCTGGGGTACGCCGCCCTGAGCGGCGGCGGCGCGCGGGCGGCGCTGGTGGTCGGCTTCGAGCTGGTCGCCCTCTTCATGCTGGCCGCCATCCTGCTCCGCGCCCGGCTGCTCCACCCCGTCGGCGCCGTCAGCCTCGGCCTGGGGGCGGTGGTGACGATGCTGGCCGGGGCGCCGGTGTGGGGGCCGCGGCCCCAGATGGAGACCTACCTCCTCCTCGCGGTCACCCTCTGGCTGGCGGAGCGCCAGCTCCGACGCGGCGGCCGGGCCGCCCTGTGGCTGCCGCCGATCTTCCTTCTCTGGAGCAACCTGGAGGCGGGGTGGGTGCTGGGGCTGGGGCTGCTCCTCGTGGTGCTGGCCGTCGAGGGCGCCCGCCGGTGGGCGGGCGGCCGGGCCGGGCCGGCCGCCCGCGACCTGCGCCGTCTGGCTTCCGCCACCCTGTTCGCGCTCCTCGCCATCCTGGTCAACCCCAACGGCCCGCAGATCCTCGTCTACCCCTTCCAGACCCAGTTCGACACGGTCCAGCAACGGCTGATCCAGGAGTGGCACAGCCCCGACTTCCACCTGGTGGCCCTGTGGCCCTTCCTGGCCCTGCTGCTGAGCCTCTTTGTCCTCCTCCTCCGCTACCGGCGCTGCAGCCTGCGCGACACCGCCCTGCTCCTGCTGGTGACCCCGCTGGCCCTCCAGTCGGTGCGGCAGACAGCGGTCTTCGCGGTGGTGGCGGCACCGGTGTGGATCGCCCAGCTGGACGGGGCGGTGACCGAGCTGGCCGGCCGCCGCCGGCGCCCCCGCACGCTGCGCCGGCCCCCGCTGGCGGTGCGGCTGGCGGCCGGCCTCGAGCTCGGGGCCATCCTGGCGGTGCTGGCCACCCGGGTCGCGGCGGCCGCGGTGCCGGCGGGCGGGAGCGCCTTCTACGTGCCGCGCTTCCCGGTGTGCGCCGCCCACTGGCTGAGCCGGGCGCCCGGCCGGCTGCGGCTCTTCAACCTCTATCAGGACGGCGGCTACCTCATCGACCACCTCCCAGAGGACCGGGTCTTCGTCTTCGGCGACGCCGCCCTGATGGGCAATGGGGTCCTGCTCCGGTTCGCCGCCGTGGCCGGGCTCGCGCCGGGGTGGCTCGGCGAGCTGGACCGCAGCCGCACCCAGCTGGTCGTGTACGAGCGTGGCACCCCGCTGGCGCAGGCCCTCGGCCAGGTCCGCGGGTGGCCCCTCGTCTATCACGACCGCCGGATGGACGTGTTCGCCCGCGCCGACAGCCCCGCCCGCCTCCACCTCCCGGCGACGCCGACCGCGGCGGGCTGGCGGCGGGCGGGGCTGGCCGCCTGCATCGCGGAGCGGCCAGCCCGTTGACGCGCCCCTCCCGGATCCTGCTCGCGGTCAGCGCCGCCCTCCTCTGCGCCTACGCGGGGCTGGTGCTGGCGGGGGCGGGAGCGGGCAGCCACGACTTCACCGCCTTCTGGTCGGTGAGCAGAGCGCTCCGCCACACCGGTTGGTCGGCCCTCCCCCATCTGTACCAGCCGGGGTTCCAGCGCCGAGCCGAGTTTGGCCTCGCCGGCAGCGGGGCCCTGCCGCCGATCCCCTTCGTGAACCCCCCCATCGGGACCCTGCTGGTCCTCCCCGTCACCTGGCTGGCCTCGGGCCCAGCCCTGCTGGTCTGGGACAGCTGCGGGATCGCAGCCCTCCTGGCGGCCGCCTGCTGGCTCGCGGGCGCCGACGGGCTGCGCGACCCCCGCACCGCGGCGGCCTGCTTCGCGGCCGCCGGCGTCCCCACCCTGAGCGCCCTCGGCGAGGGTCAGTACGACCTCTTCCTCCCCCTCGCCGTGGCCGTCGTCGCCGCCGGGGTGGCGCGGCAGCGCTGGCTGCGGGTCGCGGTCGGGACCGCGGTGTGCAGCGTCAAGCCCGAGCTGTTCCTCGCCTTCGCGGTCCCCGCCGCCCACCGGTGGCGGCGGCCGGCGGTGCGGGTGGCGGCGGCGACCCTCGCCGTCCTCGCCGCCGGGACCGCCGCCGTGCTCGGACCGGCCGGGGTGGCGGCCTTGGTCCGCCTCAACGGGGCCACCCTCGGCCGCCACTTCCTCCCCACCCACGACAGCACGGTCCTCGCCGAGGTGTGGAACCTCCTGGGCGGGGGATCCCTCACGGTGGTGGTGGCCGCGGCCCTCTCGCTCGCCGGCCTGGCGCTCCTGGCGTGGGCGTGGGGCCGCCGGCCGCCGCGCGACCAGGCGGAGTGGTGGCTGGCCCTGAGCGGAGCGGCCTGCGCGTCGCTGCTCCTCGCCCCCCATCTCTTCGCCCATGACCTGGTCCTGCTGGTGGTGCCGGCGGGCTGGGTCGTCCGGGCCCGGAGCGCACGCGGCCAGGGCCTGCTCCCGGTGGTCGCGTGGACCTGCCTCTTCGACGGCGCCGCGGTCTGGGACACCAACGGGGCGACCGCCAACCTTCCGGTCAAGGCCGCGCCGATCCTCCTGATCCTCGCCACCTGGGCCTGCTGGCGGGCGCTCGGGCCACGGCCCGCCGAGGATGGGAGGACGGCCCGGCCCGGCCCCATCGGGGTCCCCCAGGGCGGGGTGTGAGGTGGGGACGGGCATCGTGACGAGGCCCCAGCCGGCCGCCGAGCGGCGGCGGCAGCGGCTGGTCCGCGACGCGCGGCTGCTGTGCCACGCGGCGGCCGCGGCCGCCGTCCTCGGAGCCCTCCTGACGTTCGTCGTCGCCCCCCTCGCCGGCCACCTCGGAGGCCCGTTCGAGGACTTCCAAGCCTACTGGCAGGCGGCGGTCGCGGTGGCCCACGGTCATGACCCGTACCTCGGCTTCCACGCCCAGGCGTCGGTGGTGATGTCGGGATTCGACTACCCGCCGCCGGCCCTCCTGCTGGTCGCCCCCCTGGCCGTCCTGTCCCACGGGTGGGCCGCGCGCGCCTTCCTCTGGCTCGATCTCGCCGCCACCTGTGCCGCCGCGGTGATCGTCTGCCGGACGGTGCTGCCGCCCAGCTGGCCGCGGACCAGCCTGGCCCTGGTCGCGGCGCTCCTTTACGCCCCCGCCGCCTACAACTACTGGCACGGGCAGATCAACCCGCTCGTCTTCCTCTGCCTGGCCCTGGCGCTGCGCGCCTACCTGCGGGAGGAGCAGGTGGCCTGCGGCATCTTCCTCGCCCTCGGCGCCGACATCAAGCTGGAGCCGGTGGTGCTGGGGCTGCTCCTCCTCCGCCGCGGCTGGTGGCGGGGGCTGGCGGCGATGGCGGCCGCCTGCCTCATCCCGCTGGGCCTGGCCGCCGGCCTGGTGCGGGGCAGCCTTCCCACCTGGGTGCACGACGTGCTCCCCGCCCTCGCCCGCGACAACGGCTGGATCTACAACCAGTCCCTGGACGGCGTCGCCAGCCGCGTCGTCGGGCACTCGGTCACCCATTTCGCGGCCCCGCTGGCCCTGCTGCACGCAGCGGTCCTGGGCCTCGATGTGGCGGTGCTGGCCCTGGTCGTGCTCCGGGTGCGCCCGGTGGACGCCCGTCCGCTGGAGCGGGCGACCGAGTTCGCCGTCGGGGTCACCGCGATGGTGCTGGTCGCGACCATCGCCTGGGTCCCCCACTACACCAGCCTGCTGATCCCGGCCGCGGTGGGGCTGCGACTCGCCGTCCTCCCCGGCGCCCGCCACCGCCGGCTGATCGCCGCCGCCACCGCGGCCTTCCTGGTCGTCACCGCGCTGGCGGTGCCCCTGGCGCTCGCCCACCTCACCATGGCGGGGGTGGTCCAGCTGAGCACGACCCCGCTCTGGTGGCCGTTCCTCCAGCTGAGCTCCCTGCCCGCCCTGGCCGCGCTCGCCCTGCTCGTCGCCCTGGCGCGGTCAGGTCCGCCGAGGGGCCCCTGCCCCGCCGGCCGCGGGATCCGGCCCGCACCCGGAGCGGCGCGCCCCGGCCCCGCGGTGGTCGGCGGCGGGGCCGGGGCCCAGGTCGCCCCGGTGTCAGCCGCCCCCGGTTCGGAGGGGGTCGGGGCGCCCCCCTCCCCCTACAGCCCCGACGGGAAGGTGAAGGAGCGGAAGGGCACCGCCGGCGTGCCGACGTCGAGCTGGATCAGCTCGTGCTCGCGCAGCACCACCCTGGCCGGGGAGCCGTGGTAGGGCTTGCCGTTCACCAGCACCGTGACCGGGCCCCGCACCGGCCCCACCCGGGTGGGGCTGAGCGGCTGGTGCCAGACCGCGAAGAAGGTGCCGAGGGTGTAGAGGCGGCTGGTGGGGGACTCGATGTGGAGGATCCCGTCCGGGGTGTGGGTGTGGACGGGGTAGGTGCAG
>DATLUG010000023.1:0-12597 GCA_035533215.1 Candidatus Micrarchaeia archaeon
CGAACCCGGCGACGGCCGACGGCAGCCTCTCCGGCCTCGCGCTGGGTCTCGACGGTCTCCGCCGGGCTGCCGGATGGCCAGTGGGTGCGTCTGCGCGTGACCGAGGGGGCGAAGGGTCCACGCGAATACGAGTTCGCGCGACTTCCCCTGGCCCACAAATTCTCTGGACACCTGGTTGGGAAGATGAGGGGAACAACCAGGAGGTGGCCAGATGAGCAACCGGCGGAGCGGACTTGGCGGCGAGGGTGGTGGTGCGGGGGATGGTGGCCGCTGGTCCTCGCGGCGGAAGATGGAGGTGGTGCTGCGGATCTTGCGGGGGGAGGATCTAGCCAGCCTGAGCCGCGAGCTGCGGGTGACCGCGGCGGCGCTGGCGCAGTGGCGGGACCAGTTCCTGGCCAGCGGGCAGGCCGGACTGCGCAGCCGGGAGACCGACGAGCGCGACCTGGCGATCAGCCGCATGAAGACCAAGATCGGCGAGATCACCACGGAGAATGAGTTGCTGCGCGAGAGGGCTCGCCGAGCGGAGGGCAATCACCCTTTCGTCGTGGCGGAGGCTGAGGCGGTGGCTGCCACCACCTCTCCCTCCGCGGGACGGGCGTGCGGGCTGGTCATGGTGTGCCGAGCGCTGGAGCTGCCCCGGTCCACGGTGTACGCGGCCAGGCAGCGAGCCCTGGGGCCGGCGCCGACTCTGGGCAAGCGGGGTCCCAAGACCACCTGGAGCGATGCGGAGCTGACCGAGCGGATCCGACAGGTGCTTGACGACTCGCCCTGGCTGGGCGAGGGGTACCGCCAGGTTTGGGCGCAGCTGCGAGCGAAGGCGGTCCGCACCAGCAGGATCCGGGTGCTGCGGTTGATGCGGGAGGCCAATCTGCTGGCCCCGACCCGGGCCCGCCATGCCCACAGGCCCAAAGCCCACGATGGCACCATCACCACCGAACGCCCTGACCAAATGCGGGGCAGCGACGCCACCGGCACGCTGACCGGCGAGGGACAGGCCAGCGTCTTCATCGCCGTGGACCACTGCACCCACGAGTGCACCGGGATCCATGCGGCGCTCCGGGGCACCCGCTTCGAGGCCTTAGAGCCGATCCGCCAGGGGATCCGGGAATACTTCGCCAGCTACGCCGAGCAGATCGCCTCCGGGCTGGCCCTGCGCCACGACAACGGCAGCCAGTACACCTCGCGGTACTTCCAAGGCGAGCTGGACTTCCTGGGGATCCAGAGCAGCCCGGCCCATGTGCGAGAGCCCGAGGGCAATGCGGTGGCGGAGCGGTTCATCCGCACCCTGAAGGAGCAGCTGCTCTGGGTGGAGCGCATCGAGACCGTGGAAGAGCTGCGCCAGGCGCTGCAGTCATTCCGTCGCCGCTACAACCAGCAATGGCTGGCGTCCAAGCACGGCTACTGCACCCCGGCTGCGGCACGCGCCATGCTCACCCTGGAGGCGGTCGCGTGATTCGCCTCGCTACGATTGAGGTCCCTAAGGTGTCCAGGAAACCTGGGCCACTACAGGATACTGCATTCAGTTCTCGCGGTGACGGGCACGGTGATGTGGGCGATGACCAGCGCTACCTTGCTCGAGCCGCCAAAGACCCCCGGGTCGGCTCGGGGCCGTCCCGTAGACGCCGGAAGTCACGTGCGGAGCATCTGGGCGAGGACCTCGGCCTCGCTGATCTCGGGCTGTTTGGTCGCCGTGAGCAAGGTCAACATCCGGTCCTTCGCCAACTCCCGTAGATGCGTCAGCGCGTCGGATCGCTCTGGTTGTTTAAGTTCGACGTGGTAGCGAAGAGTGAACTCTTTGAACCGTGCTGGGTCGTGGTTGTACCACTTGCGGAGTTCCGTCGACGGCGCAACCTGCTTGCACCACTCGTCGAGCTGGGCCTCGGCCTTGGCCAGCCCTCGCGGCCAGATCCGGTCGACCAGCACCCGGGCGCCGTCGCCTCGTGCGGGCGTGTCGTAGACCCGACGTACCTGTACCTCCAACTTCTTGGCCATCGTTGTCCTCCTCAGCGTGCTGCTGCAGACCTGTTGCAGGAACTCCCAAGATCGCACCGTTCATCTCTGTTCACTGGCCATCACCCAGCTAGGGCGACCGATTTCTGGGACTATCGGCACAGACGTGGGTCCTCATGCGGGAACAGCCGTTCGCTCATGTGGCAGTTGGAGTTTGACGGGACCGATGGTGAGCATGACCAGGGCGAGGGCGGCCTTGGCGGAGTGGAATCCGTAGGCGCGGTTGACGAGGAGGCGTACGCGCCGATTGAGGCCTTCATGCCGGGCGTTGTTGACCCGTAGGTGGACGGCGGCGTGGATCCCGGCTCGGTGTTTGCGGAGGGTCTGGGCCAGGGTGACGAAGGGCTTGAGGCCGCTGCGCGAGGCCTTGGAGCAGAAGCGGTCGAGGAGGAAGGCGACCGCGCTCTCGCCGAGGTCGCCCGCAAATGCGGCCCGCAGGGCTTCCTTGAGGGTGGAGGCCCGCCAAAGATCGCCGCCACGGTGGCGGATTTTGCGCAAGGTGACGGCCTGTTTGTCGGTCAGATCGGTGGGGTTCTTGAGCAAGCACCAGCGGGCCCCTTTGAAGCGGCGGGCCACCTCAGGATCGGGCAGCTGGCGGAGCTCCTGCCAGGTCTCGCGGCGGACCGTGTCGAGCGCCTGGGTCGCCAACTGCACCACATGGAATGGATCGAAGCAGATGATCGCGTGGGGGGCGTTCTGGGTCACGCTGCGGGCGTAGGCCGGCCCCAGTTCCATCGACACCGCGGTGAGCTGCGCAGCGCGGGCCTCCCCCAGTTCCGCGAAGAAGGTGTCGAGCGTGGCGGCGTCCTTGCCCTCCTGGCCCCAAGCCATCTTGCCGCGGCGATGGTCGGAGCCCAAGGTGAGATAGCGGTGCCCCGTGCGCCAGCTCATCTCGTCCACGCCGATCTCGAAGAGGTGGTCCAGGCGGGCGGGGTGGAGCCCGTCGTCCATGGCGCGGGTGATCATCCGGCCGACGGTGCCCCAGTCCACGCGGCAGAGACGACTGACGGCCGTCTTGTCCATGGTCGTGGCCAGGAACCCGACCAGGTCATCGAAGTCCCGGGTATGGCGGGCGCCCGTCCGCGCAAAGGGCACCTGCTCGACCCGGACCCCGTGAGCGGGACAGCGGAGCCGCCGCAGGCTGGCTCGCACCACCAGCCGCCAGGCGCAGAGGTCAGGTGCCGCCAGGCCGACGCGACCGGGCGGCTGGCGGTGCGGGTGCGGGTGGTGTAGGGGCACTCGGCACAGCGGAGCCGTCGCGGGCGGAGGGCGACGGTGACTTCCACGGCGGGCGCGGAGAACGCGACCGCCGTGATGGTGACCCCGGGCAGGCGCAAGCGGTGCCTAGCTGCCGTGTTGACGCGCATGGGGGGACTCCTCTGGCTTCGTTGGAGGTAACACCCGCGAAGATACGGGTTCGCCCGAGCGCGTCACCCCCACCGGCGCGGATGGGGCCCAGCTGGCGGCCGCCCCGTGAGGGGCCGGTCGCCTGGCCTCTCGGGGAGGGAGCCCGGGCCGCCCCGGTGGCGGCGACCCCACCCCCACGGGCTCTCCGCGGCCCGGGCTGACTCCCTCCGAAACGTACTCGTCTGGTGAGGCGTGTCAGCCGATCGAAGACGTCAGGCCCGCCACGGCCCGATTGCTCCCCAATCCCCCTTGGTCACCCCATGAATGCCGGGAGGCCCCCAAATCTCCGCGAAGTCCCGCACCACGGGGGGCTGGCCGGCGAGGGCGTGCGCCGCCTCCCAGTAGACCATCACCTCGTACATCCGGCGCCCGTAGAGGTGGGTGCCGACCGGCCGCTCGAGGTCGTTGACGAAGCCGTGCACCTCCTCGCTCGGCTGGGCCCAGTCGAAGGTGCCGTCCTCGTCCGCCACGTAGCCGTCGAGCGAGGTGATCGCGGAGTAGATCAGCCTGGCCATGGCGAGCCTCCCCGTGGGCGACCTGACGGCGCCTCGCCGCCCGTCCTCCCAGGATAGGAAACGGCTGCACCACCGCACGCCGTCGTCCGGAGGGTCGGGCACCGTCGCCGACGGCTCGGATGCCCCGGGCCCGCGTCATCCGAGGTCGTGGGTGACAGGTGGAGCCGGCACCCCCGCCGCGACCGGATCTCCGGCCGCGGCGGCGCTTCGCCGCCTCCCTTCCCGGATCGCGGCAGGGGTCGCCTCCGCCACCATCGCCGACCGGCGAAGGCGGCCGGTCGAGAGGGCACGCGCACCGATCCGGACGACTCCGCCCACCCGCCGACGACGCTCGCCGGCCGGACGGGGCCGATCATGGCGGCTCTGGCACCGGGGCACGCCAGCCGGGGCCGGTCGGCGGGAGCTGTCGACCCGCCCCCGCGTGCTGGGCGAAGGCGCCCCACGCTCTGCGACCTGTTCTGCGCCGAGCGGCCTCGGGAACCGCTCGGCGGCGGGGCTGGCGTCACCAGGCGCGCTGCCGTCCGGCCGCTGCCACCGGCAGCTGCCGGCCAATGTCGGCACGCGCGCCCCGCGGCTAGCCCAGGGGCCGGTCGGCGGGGCTCGGGACGGCCCCCCCACGTGCGTGGGTGAGCTCGGGGAGGAGCCGCCTCGCCAGCCACCCGACGGTCGATCCCTGGAGCAGGATCGAGGCCAGGACGACCCCGTAGACGAGGGCCCGGACGGTGGTGAGGTCCCGGGCGCCGGGTGTGATGCTGAGGAGCAGGGCGAGCGCGACCGCGCCCCGCAGCCCCCCCCAGACCAGGAGGTGCTGCCAGCGAAGGCTGATGGCCCGGCCCAGCGGGCGAAGGAGGGCGAAGAGCCCGTAGACCGCCAGGGCCCGCGCCAGCAGGGCGACGGCCGCGCCCGCCAGGACCAGCCCCAGGTTGGCGCCGAGGACGGCCCACGGCACCGTCGCCCCGATCAGGACGAAGACCACCGCGTTGAGCAGGAAGGCCACGTACCCCCAGAGGGTCGCGACCGCGGCCTGGGTCGCCGCCGACATGCCCCGCGGCCTGCCGACGTTGCCGACGACGACCCCGGCGGCGACGACGCAGAGGATCCCGGACACGTGGACCGCCTGGCCGAGGACGTAGCCGCCGTAGGCGGCGAGCACGGTGAGGGTGACCTCCACCTCGGCGTCGTCGATCCGGTGGGTGACGAGCGAGAGCACACCCCCGAGCGCCGCGCCGAGGGCCAGGCCGCCGACGGTGAGCCGGATGAAGTCCAGGGCGGCCGCCCCGATGGCGAGCTGCGGCGAGGCCAGGGCCGCCAGGGCGATGCCGAAGATGACGATCCCGGTGCCGTCGTTGGCCAGGCTCTCGGCCTCGACCAGGGTGAGCAGGCGCGCCGGCACCCCGATCCGTCGGAACGTGGCGACCACCGCGACCGGGTCGGTGGGCGCCACCGCGGCACCGAAGAGGACGGCCGCCGCGAGCGGGAGACCGAGCGCCAGGTGCCCGAGCGCCGCGATCACGACGGTGGTGAGCGCGACCCCGAGCGTGGCCAGCACGGCGATCTCGAACAGGTGACCACGCAGGTGGCGCCACTCCAGCCCGAGGGCGGCCTCGAAGAGCAGGCCGGGGAGGAGGACGAAGAGGATGAGGGTGTGACCGATCCGGGGGGTGTGGCCGGCGAGGAGCGGGCCGGCAGCGGCACCGAGGACGGCCAGCAGGGTGACGTACGGGACCGCGATCCGCCGCGCCACCAGCGCCACCGCCGCCGCCGCACCCAGCAGCGCGACGAAGAGGGCGACCTCGGTCTTGATCACGTCGGCTGGGCTCCTCGTCGGCGGGCGGGCGGCCCGGCTACCGGCGGTCCGGGCCCCCCGAGTATCCGCAGCCGGGGCCACGGGCACGGCCCACGCCACCGGGGCGGGTGGATGGCGGACGGCCCGGGGAGGCGGGCCGTCCGCCCGATGGAGAGCGGGCCGGGTCGCCCCGGGCCGGGCCTGGCGGCCCGGTCAGCTCCCGAACGCCTGGAGCTGGGCGGTGACGTTGGCGGCGCCGGTGCACACCGGCACCGGCACGTCGTGGACGGTGAGGGCGGCGCCGAGGTACTTGGGGGCGATCGCCACGCCGGTCGCGTCGGGGCAGCCGAGGCTGGAGGACGGCCACCGCAGGTCGAGCACGACCACGGCGCCGCTGTCCTGGGGCCCGATCTGGCCGAGCGGCGCGAGCACCAGCTCGACGTTGGGGTTGTAGCTGACCGAGCTGAGGGTGAGCGGCACCGCGGTCCCGTCGGCGAGCGTGAGCGAGACCGCCGGCAGCCCGGCCAGCAGGCACGGCGCGGCGGTGTCGTCGGTGAGGCCCAGCGACACCGAGGTCGACTGGCCCGTCACCGGCCCCGAGACGACGGCGAAGTGGAGCTCGCTGGCGCTGCAGAGCGGGACCGGCGCCGGGGTCGGGGTCGGCGCCGCGGTCGGGGTTGGGAACGGGGTGGGGCGCGGGGTGGGCCTTTGGGTCGGCCGGGGGGTGGGGCGCGGGGTCCTCCCTTCGGTCGGGCTCGCGGTCGGGCGCGCCCTTCGGGTGGGGGTCGGGCGCGCGGTCGGGGTCGAGCGGCCGGTCGGGGTCGCGCTCGCGCGCGGGGTCGCCGGGGCGGTCACGATCGGGGTCGCCCGCGGCGTGGCCGACCGCTGCGGGCCCAGGACCGGGCGGGCCACGCCGGCCCTGATCGCCGAGACCTCGACCGCGGTGGGGCCGCAGACCAGCCCGCCCCGGACCAGGAGCGGCGACCCGCCCGCCGCACCGGGGAGGGTCACCTCGACCTCCAGGGTGGCATCGCCCAGGGTGACCGTGCGCTCATGGCAGCCCCGGTCCCGCAGCACGAACGAGGCCAGCTCCCCGGGCCGCAGGACGACCAGGGGGTGGGGCCCCGAGCGGGCGCGGACCGGGACCAGGGGGCTCGCCCCTCCGCCGGCGACGACCTGGCGCACCGCGGGGACGCCCCGGAGCGTGCACGCGCTCCCGCCGACGTTGGTGAGGATGTACACCGCGTCGGCGGCGGAGGCGGTCCGGGGACCGGGCCGCTCGGCGATGGTGAGCTCACGCCCCGAGCAGGCGGCCAGCGCCCTGGGGGTGACGGAGGGAACGGGGGCAGCGGGGGTGACCGCAGGCGGGACCGCGGTCACCGCTCCGGTCGGTGACGGGGAGGGGAGGACGGCATGCGGCCGATGCGGCGACGGGCTCGGCGGCCCGAGGGGGGTCGGACTCGGGGTGGGGGTCGGCCGCTGCGCGGTGGGCCGGGGGCTGTGGATCCCGGCCCCCTGCGGCTGCCCGCTCCGGGGCGCGTGATGGCGGCCGAGGGCGGTGACCCCGTAGAGGACCCCGCCCACCACCACGGCGGTCGCGAGGGCGCCCCCCAGCGCCAGCAGGCGGGAGCCGCGCGCGGACGCGCGGCGGGTGGTCCGGCTGAGCACCCGCTCCTCCAGGGAGCCGCTGAGGGGGCGGTTCGCCAGCCGTCCGAGGAGCTCCCGCAGGTGCTGCTCAGGATCCACGGCGTGTGTCCCCCAGCTCGACCCGCAGGGTGGCGAGGGCCCGCGCGAGGTGGCTGCGGGCCGTCCCAGGCTGGCAGCCGATCATCGCCGCGCACTCGTCGAGCGAGTACCCGCAGGCGTAGTGGAGCCCGATGATGGCGCGCTGGCGACGGGAGAGGTGCCCCATCGCCCGGCCGAGGTCGAGCCCGAACTCGGTGGTGGTGGTGGGGTGGTCGGCCTCGCGCGCGAAGGCGAGCCGCAGCCGGCGGGCGAGGTACCGGCGGACGTCCAGCGAGCGATTGACGCAGACGCGCGCCAGCCATGCCCGCCGCTTGTCCGGGTCGTCCAGGGTCGGCCAAACCCGCCAGGCTCGTTCAAACGTCTCCTGTACCGTCTCCTCGGCGAGCTCGGGACGGCCCAGCACCGCCAGTGAGAGTCCGAAGAGGCGGGGTCCCTCCGAGCGGACCGCCTGCTCGAAGTCCTCGGCGACGGCACGGTCGGTGGTCACGGCCGCGCCGAGGACATCCATGATCACGTAGATATAACGCCTGGCTCTTCGCCGCGGTTTACCCCCGCTCGCCGCCGCCCGACCGGCCGACCGGCCGGCGGGGGCGCCGACCGCCCGTCAGCCGATCCGCTCCTCGCCGTGCAGGTAGGGGCGCAGCACCGGCGGGATCACGATCGACCCGTCGGCCTCCTGGTAGGTCTCGACCACCGCGTCGAGCGTGCGCGGCAGGGCCAGCCCGCTCCCGTTCAGGGTGTGGACGAACTGCGGCCGCTCCCCCGGTCCGGGTCGGAACCGGATGTTCGCCCGGCGCGCCTGGAAGTCGGCGAAGCTGGAGCAGGACGAGACCTCGAGGAAGCGGTCCAGCCCCGGGGCCCAGACGTCGAGGTCGTACTTCTTCCACTGCGCGAAGCCCATGTCGCCGGCGCACATCAGCCGGACCCGGTAGGCGAGGCCGAGCGCCTGGAGCACCCCCTCGGCGTCGGCGACCAGCCGCTCCAGCTGCTCCAGCGACGCCTCCGGCCGGGTGAACGCCACCATCTCCACCTTGGAGAACTGGTGGAGACGGACGTAGCCCCTCGTGTCGAGGCCGGGGGCGCCGGCCTCGCTCCGCCAGCACGGCGTCCAGGCGACGTGCCGGATGGGGAGGTCGCCCGCCTCCAGGATCTCGTCGCGATAGAGGTTGGTGACCGGCACCTCGGCGGTGGGGATGAGGAAGCGGTCGCCCTCCACCACGTGGAAGGCGTCGGCCTCGAACTTGGGCAGGTTGGCGGTCCCCACCATGCAGGCGCGCCGGACCATGTACGGGGGCGACACCTCGACGTAGCCGTGGCGGCGGGTGGCCAGGTCCAGCATCAGGCTCACCAGCGCGCGCTCCAGCCGGGCGCCGGCGCCGCGGAGGAGCGCGAAGCGGCTGCCGGCGACCTTCACCGCCCGCTCGAAGTCGAAGAAGCCGAGCGCCTCGCCCAGCTCGTAGTGCGGCAGGGGCCGGAAGTCGAACGCCCGGGGGATGCCCCAGGTGCGGACCACGACGTTGTCCGCGTCGCCCGTCCCCTCCGGGACCGAATCGTGGGGGAGGTTGGGGACCAGCAGGCAGAGCCGCTCCAGCTCGTCGTCGACCGCCTGGCGCCGGCCCTCCGCCAGCTGGATGGCGGCCCTGAGCCGGGCCAGCTCACCCTGGGGGCCCGGCGCCGCCCCGCCGGCCTCACGGGCGGCCCGACCGACCTCGGCGGAGCGCTGCCGCTGCTCCGCCCGCAGCCGCTCCTCGTCGCCGACCAGCCGGCGGCGCTCCGCGTCCAGCCGCAGGATCTCGTCGACCGGGGCGGTCTCCCCCTTGCGGCGGGCGCCGTCGCGGACCAGGTCGGGATGTTCGCGGATGAAGGTGAGGGCCAGCACCGCTACAGGGTAGGGTCGCCGGCCGCGTCGGCCGGTGCGGGCACGGCCCCCTCCCCGCCTCCGTCCCGGCGCCGCAGGGTGGGGAAGAGGATCACGTCGCGGATCGAGGGGGCGCCGGTCAGCAGCATCACCAGCCGGTCGACGCCGAGGCCGAGGCCGCCCGCCGGCGGCATGCCCTGCTCCAGGGCCTCCAGGAAGTCCTCGTCCATCGGGTGGGCCTCGGGGTCACCCGCGGCGCGCCGCTGGGCCTGCTCCAGGAAGCGCTCGCGCTGGTCGATGGGGTCGTTGAGCTCGGCGAAGGCGTTGACCAGCTCCCGCCCGCCCGCGACCAGCTCGAAGCGTTCGGTGAAGCGGGGGTCGTCCGGCCGCCGCCGCGCGAGCGGCGAGGTCTCCACCGGGTGGTCGAGGACGAACGTCGGCGCCTCCAGGGTGCGCTCCACCCGCTCCTCGTAGCAGGCCACCAGGACCATGCCGGGGGTCGGGGCCGGGGGCAGCTCGACGCCGAGGGCGCCAGCCTTGGCGGCGAGCCGGTCCGGCTCGTCCCAGCCGCCGAGGACGTCCAGGCCCAGCACCTCGTGCACCAGGTCCGCCATCCGCGCTCGCCGGAAGGGGGGGCGCAGGTCAAGGGTGGGCCGGGTCTCCCCCTCCCCCGGGACGGCCTCCGCCGCGGTCACCGCGGCCCCGACGAGGGCCTCGCTCAGCTCCAGCATCGCGTCCCGCCCGCCATAGGCCTGGTACGCCTCCAGCATCGTGAACTCGGGGGCGTGGCGGGGGGAGAGCCCCTCATTGCGGAACACCCGGCCGATCTCGTACACGCGCTCGAAGCCGGCCACCAGCAGTCGCTTCAGGTAGAGCTCGAGCGCGATCCGGAGGTAGAGCTCCTGGTCGAGCGCCTGGTGTCGGGTGCGGAACGGCCGCGCGTGCCCGCCGCCGGGGATCGGCTGCAGGACCGGGGTCTCGACCTCGAGGAAGCCCCGGCGGACGAGCTCGGCCCTCAGCGCCGCGACTACCTCGGCCCGCTGGACGAACGGGCGGCGCCGGGACGGGGTGGTGAGGAGGTCGAGGTGGCGGCGGCGGTAGCGGGCCTCGATGTCCTGGAGGCCGTGGTATTTCTCCGCGGGGGGCCGGAGCGCCTTGGCCAGGAGCACCCCCTCCTCCACCACCAGGGTCGGCTCCCCGCGGCGGGTGCGCACGAGGGTGCCGGCGGTCCCCACGATGTCGCCGAGGTCGATGGCCGACAGGAAGGCGAACGGACCGGCCGCAGCCTCCGGCCCGCGCTGCGCCATCAGCTGCAGCCGGCCGGCCTGGTCGTGGAGGTCGGCGAAGGCCAGGCCGCCCGAGGAGCGGCGGGCCAGGATCCGGCCCGCGACCCGGGCGGTCGGGGCCGTCCCGCCCGACGCCTCGCGGGCCGCCAGCCGTCCGAGGGCCTCGCTGGTGGTGGCGTCGCGCTCGAAGTCGACGTTCCAGGGGGCGATCCCCGCCGCCCGAAGGTCGAGGGCCGCCCGCCGGCGGGCGGCCAGGATCTCCTCCAAGGGCGCCCCGGCGGGCGGCCCCGCGGGCGGGCCGGTCACCGGGTCACGCGACCTGCAGGATCTTGACCTTCCTGGGTCCGTCGGGGGCCTCGACCGCGACCGCCTCGCCCGGCCGGTGGCCGATGAGCGCCCGACCGACCGGCGACTCCAGCGAGATCCGGCCCGCCGCCGCGTCGACCTCGGCGGGCCCGACGATGGTGTAGGTGGTGTCGCCGAACTCGTCCTGGACCCGGACCGTCGAGCCGATCTGGACCGTCCCGTCGGACGACTCCTCCTCCTCGATGATCTGCGCGTAGCGGAGCATCCGCTCCAGGGTCAGGATGCGCCCCTCCACGAAGCCCTGCTCGTTCTTGGCGTCCTCGTACTCCGCGTTCTCGCTGAGATCGCCGAACTCCTTGGCGTGCTTGATCCGCTCGGCGATCTCCTGGCGGCGGGCGGTGCGCAACTGGTCCAGCTCCACGACCAGCTTCTCGTGCCCATCGCGGGTGAGGGGGACCGGCTTGTCCTGCATGGTGCGTCGCTCCATGGTCGAGGACGGGGCGTGCCGCACGTCGGGCGCCTGGCAGCCCGCCCTCGGGGAAGCGTGATTCTACCGTTCCGCCTCACCTCGTGCAATGGAACGGCTGACGGGGCCGCCGGCGGGGGCGAACCGGGGGTGTGGCGGCGCCCGGGACCGGGGGGACGCTCACGCCGGCCGCATCCCCCCGCGCCGGGGCGGAGCCGAGATGCCCCGGGGCGGCCGCCGTATTCAGCCGGTTGCCCGATCTCACCCCGGCTGCTATGATCGGGACGCGGTCACCAGCGACTGCCGATCGTACGTCGATCGTGAGATTGCCCCCCCCTCTCGGGGCGTCCCTTCGGGGGCGCCCTTTCCTTTTGCCTGCGGCGGCCCGGCGGGGGTGCGGACGAGGGATGGGCAGGGCCGGTTCAGCCGCCGGGGGGGTTCATCGCGGCGACCAGGCGCAGGCCCTCCAGGGTCACCAGCGGGTCGACGTGGTCGACGCACGGGATCTGCGGGCCGAGCAGCTCGGCGAGGCCGCCGGTGGCCACCACCTGCGGGCGTCCGTCCATCTCCTGCCGCATCCGGCGCACGATCTCCTCCACCTGGCCGATGACCCCGAAGACCACGCCGGCCTGCATCGAGGCGACGGTGGTCCGCGCCAGCACCGCGCCCGGGACGGTGAGCTCCACCCACGGCAGCCGCGCCGCCCGCTGCGAGAGGGCGTCGAGGCTGAGGCGCACGCCCGGCACGATCACGCCCCCGAGGTAGTCGCCCTGGGCGTCGATCGCGTCCAGGGTCGTGGCGGTGCCGAAGTCGACGATCACACTGGGGGCACCGTACCGGTGGCGCACCCCCAGCGCGGTCACGATCCGGTCCGCCCCCACGTCGCGGGGCGGGTCGTAGTGGATGCGGATCCCGGTGCGGGTGCCGGGCCCGACCATCAGCGGCCGGACGTCGAACCCGCGCCCCATCGCCTCGCGCAGGGCGCGGTCCATCGACGGCACCACGCTGCTGATCGCGACCTGGTCGATGCGGTCCAGCCGCCCGGCGGGGCCCAGCAGCCCGCGCAACTGGACCGCCAGCTCGTCCCCGGTCACCTCCCGGCGGGTGGCGAGCCGCCCGTCGTGGACCAGCTCGGCGCCGTCGAAGACGCCGACGGTGACGTTGGTGTTGCCGACGTCGAGGGCGAGCAGCATCGCCGGCGATTGTAGGAACTCGCG
>DATLUG010000024.1:0-6869 GCA_035533215.1 Candidatus Micrarchaeia archaeon
GCCGGCCTTCGAGCCGTGGCTCGCCGCCGACGGCATCGACGAGTTCCTCCAGGTCATGCTGCCCCGGTGCTACCAGGGCGGCCCCGTTCCCGGGCTCCGCGGCGTGCTCGCCCTGCGGTGCACCGACAGCGACGGGGCGTGGACCGTCGGCCTCGGCGAGGACGCCGCGGTGGTGGAGAGGGGCCGGTCGGACGAGGCCGAGTGCACCGCGACCGGGCCGGCAGGGACGGTCTTCGGCTTTGTGTGGAACCGGCCCATCGGGACGGCAGTTCGGCTGGAGGGCGACCCCGAGGTCGCCGCTGCGTGGCGCCGCGCGGTGCGGCTCTGAGGACAAGCTGGAGGGCCCCTTGTCATCGGCGGTCGATCCAGCCGGTCGGCCGCCGGGGTGCGCGCGCCGCCGCCTCAGGTGATCGAGCGTCTCCCACGCAACGGTGGCCCCGGCACCCGACCGGCCCCGGAGGCCGGTCCGCCTGGACGAGACCGCACCAGCCCGGCGGCCCGGCGGGAACCGGGTCGCCGGGGCGAGGTGGCCCATCGTCGGGTCGGGGCCGCCAGCCGGCTCGCGAGGACGCCATCCTGTGCGTGCGCGACGACCGCGACCGGCGGGAGCCCAGCGGCCCCGACCGCAGGTGGCAGGGGCCGGGTGCCCACGTGTTGGTGCCATCGTGGGTCCGGGCCGCGCGCTCGCGCACGCGGCCGGTGAGATCGGCCGGCTCGCGAGCGGGATGGGAACCGGCAGGCGCGCCCCGGGCCCGACCACGGAGGCTCCCGCGCGATCCCGGGTCGCTCAGGCTCCCACCCAGCAGCGAGCGTCCGGCCAGCCGATCGCGGAGCCCGAGACCGCGACGGCCGCGGTGTGGCGGCGGCGACGGGCGGGTACGATCGCAGGGCACCGGCCGCACGGCGAGCCAGCCGGCGGGGCCCATTTGTGGAGGAGGATCGCCGATGACCCGGACCGCGACCTTCGCCGGCGGCTGTTTCTGGGGGGTGGAGGCGTCGTTGCGGCGGCTTCCCGGCGTGGTCGCGACCGCCGCCGGCTACATGGGGGGGACCAGGGACCACCCCACCTATGCCGAGGTCTGCACCGACCGCACCGGCCACGCGGAGGTGGTGCAGGTCACCTACGACCCGGATCGGGTCGGCTACGACGACCTCCTCGACGCCTTCTGGCAGCTGCACGACCCGACCCAGGTCGACCGCCAGGGTCCGGACGTGGGCCGGCAGTACCGCTCCGCCATCTTCACCCACGACGAGGACCAGGCGGTGCGCGCGCGGGCGTCCCGGGACCGGGTTCAGCGCGGGCTCGGCCGCCCGGTGGCGACCGCGATCGAGCCCGCCTCGACCTTCTGGCCGGCGGAGGACACCCACCAGCAGTACCTGGAGAAGCGCGGCCTCGCCAGCTGTCACCTCACCCCGGCGGCGGGCTGACCCCGGACGGCGGGAGCGCGAAGCCGAGCTCCTGGCTCACGCTGGCCAGGCAGAGCGCGGCGGCCTGCCCCGGGGTGACCGCGGGGTCGCCGAGCACGAGCTGGATCGCGAGCCCGTCGGTGAGCGCCGCGAGGCGGATCGCGAACGCGAAGGGGTCGACGGGTCCGAACTCGCCGCGTGCCTGGCCCTCGCGGACGATCGCGGCGATCGTCTCCCGCCACCTGTGGTCGAGCGCCTCCCGGCCCCGCGCCACCACCGGGTCGCGGGGCGCCCGCGCCCAGAGGTCGAGCCAGAGGATCCAGTCCTCGCGCCACGCCTCCGGCCCGGGGCCGTCGGTCGCGAAGTTCAGCTCGATGAGGCGGCAGAGCCGCTCTGTGGCACTGGCGATCCCGGCCAGCTCCTGCCGGGTGGCGTCGTAGAAGCGCTCGTCGGCGAAGACCAGTGCCTCGGCGAGGAGCTCGTCCTTGGTGCGGAAGTAGTAGAGGACGAGGGCCGGGCTGGTCCCCGCCCGGGTGGCGATGTCGGCGATGCGGGTGTCGGGGAGGCCGCGCTCGGCGATCACCGCGGCGGCCGCCTCGAGGATCTGCGGTCGCCGGACGTCGCCCAGCCGGCGGCGGGGGCTCATCAGCCACTCCCCGGCCGCCCCGGGCCCCGCCGGGGCGGGCGCTCGGGCCGAGGGAGGGGGGACTCTGCCGCCGCCCCGGGCCAGCCGATGAAGAGTCCCGGCCCGCGCTTGCGGAGCTCGTTGCCGAGGATGACGCGCTGGATCTCGGAGGTGCCCTCCCAGATCCGGTCGACCCGGAGATCGCGCGCCAGTCGCTCCACCGGCTGCTCGCGCATGTAGCCGCGGCCGCCGTGGATCTGCACCGCCCGGTCGACGACCCGCCCCGCCGTCTCCGAGCAGACCAGCTTGACCGCGGACGCCATCCCGTGCATCGCCTTGCGGTCGAGCCCCCCGTGGCTGGCCTCCCAGCCCACCCGGTAGAGGAGCGATTTGGCGGCCATGATCTCCGCCGCCATGTCGGCGAGCTGGAACTCGATCCCCTGGAAGGCTGCGATCGGGCGGCCGAACTGGACCCGTGTGGTGGCGAACGCGGTCGCCAGCTCCAGCGCGCGGGCCGCCGCCCCCACCGTGCGGGCGCCGATCATGAAGCGCTCCTCCACGAACCACTCCTTGGTGAGCTCGTCGCCCTGCCCGACCGCCCCGAGGACCTGCTCCGGCCCCACCCGCACGTCCTCGAGGGCGAAGATCGGGTGCTCGTACGCCGACACGCTCGTGTACCGGGGGGTGCGCACGATGCGCAGCCCGGGGCTCCCCCGGTCGACCAGGAACACCGTCGCCCGGGCGGGGTCCCCATCCACCAGCGCGTGCACCAGCAGGACATCGGCACGGTCGCCGCCGGTGACGTGCCACTTCTCGCCGCGGATGACGAAGGCGTGGCCGTCCCAGCGGGCGGTGGTCCGCACCATGCTGGCGTCGGAGCCGGCGTCGGCCTCGGTGATGGCGTAGGCGTCGCTGCACTCTCCCCGGCAGGCTGGCCGAAGGTAGCGGGCCTTCTGGGTCTCGGTGCCGGCGCGCAGGGGCCGCGACGGGGTCCAGGGAACACCCCAGAGATTGCCGGTGGCTCCGCCCCATGCCTCCTGGACTAGGATCTGCTGGAAGAGGCTGTGGCCCTGGCCGCCGTCCTCCTGGGCGTGGTTGATGGCCCCCAGCCCGGCGGCCCGGGTGGCGGCCCTGATGGCGGCTCGGCTTCGGTCGGGAAGCCGGCCCTGCTCCTCCAGCTCGTCCTCATGCGGGAGCAGATGCTCGGCGGTGAACGCGCGGGCCCTTGCCTGCAGGGCCCGGTCCTCCGGGTCGAGTCGTAGGTCCATCCGTGCACCTCGCGCGGCCGGGGAGGTCGCGGTTGCGGACGCGGCCGCCTCGATTGATCGGCGGTTCAGCATAACCGGCGCGTGCCGTGACGGGCGACTCGCCCCGAGCTGAGGGGAGCCCGAGGACTCCCCGTCGACCTCGAGGTCGATGAGCTCGGCGGCCGGGTGCGAGCCGAGGCCGGGCATGGCCGGCGAGCGCTGCGCCGTCACCGTGGTGGACCCCGTCCGCTCGGCACCCTCCGGCTCCACGATCGGTCAGCGTCCGCACTCCACCAGCATCGTCAGCGTGGCCAGAACGCCGTCCGCACTCGTGCCGTCTGGCTCGTGGGAGTCGTTCTCGGACCCCTCCCGCGGGTCCTCCCGCGTGGTGCTCGGCGTCGTGGCGCCGGCGGACTCGTCGAGACGGTAGACCATGGTGACGTGGCTGCCAGGCGAGTCGACCAGGTCCGGCCCAGGAGCGATCAGCGTAGAGCTGCTACATCCGCTGGCCTTGACGTCCAGGGCCCACCCCACTGCTGGTACACGGCGCTGGCCCACTCGCTGTGGAATCGGATCGGGCTTCCTGGAATCCAGTCGGTGTTCACATCGCTGCCGTACTGACATGGTCGGACCAGGTGGCCTCGGTGCGCGTACCACCCGTCGCTGGCGGGCGCCTTGATGATGCCCCGGGACCTCGATGTTCGCTCTGATCGGTCCCCTTGCCAATGCACGCCTTGGTAGCAGCCGAGGCCGAGCCTGTTCCGGACCGGGTTTGGGCGATGGGTCCTCGATCCCACCCCCGACGGGCGACCCCGGGGTTGAGTCTCCCCGGAACGCTCCATCGCCGCTGCCGGGACCTCTCATGCGGGACGGTCCCGAGGGAGCGGTCGTCGAACGTGCATTCGCTGCGGCTGCAGGCGTCAGAGCCTCGGCGGCGTGACCCGCTTGCGTCCAGCGCGCCGCGCCCGATTGGTCGGCTGCCCGGCCGGCGGCGGAGCGTTCCCTGTCTCGGGGCGGTTGGCGCTCGGCGCGGGTGCGGGGGGCTGGTTCGCCTCCGGGGCGGGCGAGTGCGTGCCCGGATCGCCCCGCGAGGCCGTCCCGGTCTGACCTGGCCGATCATCGTCGCCGTGCGAGCCGAACAACTCCTCCACCAGGTACCGGGTCCGCGGGAGGATCAGGTCTTCGCCGTAGAGGCTCGTGGCAACGGCCAGGACCTCTGCCACCGTTCGCAGCCCTAGCCGAACCGCGAGGGTGTGGATGTCGTCGCGGTCAACGTCCGACCGGGCCGCCAGGAGCTTCATCCCCAGCAAGTGCCGCGCGGAGGCTGCCGTCACGCGCAGCCCGGGGTGCTCGAACACCGGCAGGGCGGCCGGATCCGTCCCCGGGATGTATCCCTTGACGGCGTCGTTCAACCAGTCCACTCCCAGGCCCAGCTCGTTGGCGACCGCGACGGCCTCTCGGCGGACCTCGGCCGCTGGCACGAAGACCGCATCGACGTCCCTCGTGAAGCGACGACTGTCGTACGCGATGCTCATCGCGGCGCCGCCAACGACATACACGTCGGCGGTGAGGCCGCGCTCGGCCAGGTGCTCTCCCAGGCGCGTCAGCGCGGCGAGCACCTTCGCTCGGTCGAGCCACGGGGATGGCTGCGGTCGGGTCATCGGCGCTCAAAGGCGGTCGCGGTCACGAAGATCCCGCGCCGAGCAAAGGAGGGTGGGCTCTCCCGCAGCGCCGTTGCGATCCAGGCGGACGCCGCGGCCACGAACCACCACGGCTCCGCCACTCGGTCAGGGTCCTGCGACCAGCCCGGCGGGGCGAGCTGATGGCGCAGGCACAGCCACTCCGCCAGCGCTGCCATGAGGGCGTCGACACGGCGATCACCGGTGGGCAGGGGAGGATCCGCGACGACCATCCGGGTTTCAGCCGCAGTGCTCCCGGCCTGTTCGTCGTCGATCACCTCCCCGACCGTCAGGCGCCAGGTGGTCGGTCCGCCCGCTTCCGCCAGCGTCCTCGCGGCCACCGGGGCCAACATGGCCAACGAGGGCCAGCGGCGATGAGCAGGGAGGCACGCGGCCAGGAGCCGATTGAACGTAGCGACGGTCGGCTCCAGCCGGCCCGATTCGTAGCGGGAGAGCGTCGCTGAGGAGGTGCGCGCCCGCCGCGCGAGCTCGCGCTGCGACACCCCGGCCCGAGCCCGGGCCAGGCGGAGTTGTCCCGGAGCGTCGATCATGCTATCTCAAATGATAGCACGATGTGGCATCGCACCCATGACCAGATCGCCCCCGCGCGGGTGTATGAGCATGCACCGGTGCCGCCGATCGTGGCCGATGCCACCGCGGTGCACCAAGGGAGAGCCGGCTCTCCGCGGGGCGATGTCGACCTGGGTTCCAGGTCCGTTGGCGATCTCGCCCCGGCCTGGGTGGTCCCCCCGGCCGTCGCCGTCAGGCGGCATCCGCTGAGGTTGGGGTCACGATTGTTGCCCGAGGTGTCCAGGCAGCGGTGCACTCGGCAGGCCGCCGACTGCACCGCTGCCTGCGGGTCATCCCCGCGCCGCAGGCCACCGTGGGCTGGCTGCTGGCTGCCCTCGCGCCCCCTGGGCTCGCGGGACATCACCCGAGCCGGTGGTGCGGTCGGATGGACCGGCGCGCCGGTGTGCGCGGTCGCCGCCGGGGACCGGGCTGAAGTCCCGCAACTGCCAGCGATCGCCAGCGGCATGCGCCGGGGCGAACAGCTCGCGCTCAGGTGTCGGGGTGTCGATCGGGTCGCTGGGATGCTGCGCGTCACCGGGACGCCGCCTCGCAGCGAGGGGAGGATGACGATCCTTGAAGACTCCGCGCTCGCGGTGGAGGGTCGCACTCGCGGATCAGACGATCGAGGCGCTCCGTCCCCGCCGTGCCGGCCGGACTGAGAACCCCCGCGGAGAGGTGCAGCATGGACAGCCCTGACGTCGCTGTCGCCAACGGGCACGGGGGTCCGCTGGAGGCGCCCCACCTGGTCAACGCCGGGTCTCGCTCCCTCCTGGCCCGTGCGGGGCTCCAGCCGTCCGGTTCGTCGATCTGCGGCCCACGGCAGCAGCCCTCCTGCTGAGCCGCGGGGTGCACTCGAAGGGTGGCTCCGAGATGCTGGGCCACGCCTTGACCGGGGGTGACCCTTGCATCTCGCTCCACGGCAGTCCAGACGTGCGAGAACCCGTCCGTGGAGGTTGCCGTCATGATTGGTGTCAGCTCTATGTATCCTCATAGAGTCTGCGTCGCCACCGGATGGCTCCACGAACTCGATTCGGACGCTAGAATCCCCCTTCGGAGGGATGACCGAGTGGTTGATGGTGGCGGTCTTGAAAACCGCTGGGGTCGCAAGGCCCTCCGGGGTTCGAATCCCCGTCCCTCCGGGATCCCAGGCTCAGAACCGGCGACATCTGCGGTCATCGCCGGACGGGCTGTCGATCCACTACGACGGAGATCGCCTGTCCGTGGATGATCGGCCGCGGTGCTCGCTCCGTGCTCGCGGGTCGCGGCGCTCGACCTCACTCCCGGACTGCGCCCCGCCGCGTGCTGCCACCAGTCGGCGATCGCCGCCAGTGCGCTCTCGAT
>DATLUG010000025.1:0-90644 GCA_035533215.1 Candidatus Micrarchaeia archaeon
GGTGCCAGGGCCGGTCGGGGCCGGGTCTCGCATCACGCCCGTCACCGTCCCGCCAGGGCCAGCAGCCGGCTGAACGCCTCCAGGTAGCTGGGGTCGCCGCCGTCGGCGCGCAGCACCCAGTACTCGGCCCCCCAGAACAGATAGGCGTCGAGCGCGACGCGCGCGGCACGGGCGTCGCCCAGGCACTGGTTGTAGGTCGCGATCACCTGCTCGGGGAGGCAGCTCGCCATCTGGCGGCCGGCCGGGCTGGGGGGCGTGGTCACCGCCTCCCACGGCTCGGCCTGCCCCTCGGTCACGATCAGCCTCCGACCCGACGCCCGGACCCCGGCGAACGCCCGCCGGCGCCAGGCGCGCTGCCAGGGGCGGCGGCTCCCGTCGAGGTAGACGGTGGCGCCGCCGAGGCGGAGCACGGCATGGCGCGGATAGTGGTCGACCCCCACGATGTCGGCCAGCCCCCGGGCGACCACGAGGGAGTCGCCCTGGTCCCTGGTGCGCCACCACTGCTGCGCCCGGACCAGCAGTGAGGTGGGCAGGAATCCGTTCATGAGCACGGGGCGCGAGGGGTCGGCGGACCGGACCGCCCGCACCTCCTCGGCGACGAATGTCGTGGCCAGCCGCCACGAGTGCTCCATCCCGAGCGGGTCCACCGCCTCGTGCTCCACCTGCCAGGCGACCACCGCCGGGCGATCCCGGTAGCGCTCCACGACCCTGGTCACATGGGCGCTGGCAGCCTCCAGCAGGTGCTGGTGCCCGTGCGGCTCGATCAGCGCGCCCTCGCGCAGGGGTCGGCGCAGGTGGTGGGCGGGGACGAAGAACTCCGGATAGCCGAAGGTCTTGACCGCACCGACGCAGAGGATGACCCTGCGCCCGCTGGCCTCGGCGAGCGCCAGCTGCCAGTCCAGCTCGTCGGTGCGAAGCACGCCGGGCTCCGGCTCCGCCCGATCCCAGTACACCCCGAGGCGCAGCACCTGGAAGGGGTGGGCGAGAAGACGGGCGAGACAGGTGCGGGGATCGAGGCCGAACGTCTCCGCCTGGCGCGGGCGAAAGCTGAGGCCCAGCTGGGTCGTTCCACGCGGCTCGACCGCCATCCATCTCCACCGCTCGGACGGCGGACGCGCCGCGCGCCGGATGCGGACCTCCGAGAGCACCGGCAGGGCGGCGAGCCCGAGGGCGGCGGCCGGGCCACGGCCCGCGCGGCGCAGGACCGCGGCGCGCGCAGTCGCGCGCGGGCGGTCGGCGGTCCGACGACGACGCGCTCCCACCTGCACCTCCCCGTCATGTCGGCGCCCGCGGCCCAGGCGCCCGCCCGCGCTCAGAGCAGGAAGGGGATCAGCCGCTTGGTCCTTCGCATGTAGGCACGGTACGCCTCCCCGAGGCCGCCGAGCAGGGCCGCCTCCTCCACCCGGATGCGGTGGGCGTAGCCCAGGATGGGGAGGATCAGGAGCCCCAGCGCGATGAGGTTCGTGCAACAGAGGAGGATGCCGGTGACGGTGGCGAGGCTGCCGGCATAGGAGGGATGGCGGACCCAGCGGTAGGGGCCCCGGTCCCGAACCCGCTGGCCGGGCTCGGTGCCGATGGTGACGCTGAAGTCACTCCCGAGGGCGGCGACGGCGAGGCCGCGGACGCCGATCCCGGCCGCCATCAGCACCAAGCCGGCGGTGAACACCGCCTGGGTGGCGAGCGGGATTCGCGCTCCCGGCACGACGACGGCCGCGGCCATCCCGGCCGCGACCGCGGTCCACACCGCGGCCACGAGGACCCATCGCGACCCCTGATCGCGGTCGGCGGCGCCGGCCGGGAGCGGGCGGGAGCGCTGGAGCCAGCACTCGCCAGCGACCCAGGCACCGAAGATCGCCCAGAACGCCCAGGCGTCCGCCGGCGCGCCCGCCTGCCCGATGATCAACCGCGATCCCGCGCCTCACCCGGCCGCGCGAGGGGGAGCCACGCGGGGCGGATCCGGCCGGCCGGGCGCGGCCACCTCGGTGAAGTGCTCGTAGGGCTGGAGGAAGACCACCAGCCAGAGCGGGAGGAGGCGGGCAACCCCTCGCGCCATCGCCTGCCGCTGGCTCCGGTACCGGGCCCAGGCGGCGCGCTTGGCGAAGAGGTCCCGGCCCACGAACACCCTGTGAGTGGGAGGGGCCCGGCGACGCTCCACCTCCGGGGTGGTCGACAGCTGCCCCGCCCACCGCATCACCCCCAGCACCCGCCCTGGCAGGGCCGTGTGCCAGAGCGTCGTGGCGGGGTGACGCCGATCCCGCAGCTCGGTGACGACGGCGGAGCAGGCGACGTGGTCGGGGTGACCGTAGAGGCCGGCGCGGTCGTAGGTGACGATGAGGTGGGGGCGTTCCCGCCGGATGGTGGCATCGAGGAACGCCGACGCCGCCCGGCGGCGGTGCTCCAGCTCGCCGTCCCCGAAGTCCGCCTGGAGCACCGCGGCCGCCCCCAGCCGGCGGCCGGCCGCCCGCGCCTCCGCGGCGCGGACCGCGCGCAGGCCGGCGGCCGGGTCCCCCCCCGGGGTGCCGCGCTCACCCTCGGTGAGGAGCACGAGGACGACCCGCGCCCCCCCGCGCGCCAGGCGGTGCAGGGTTCCCCCGCAGGTCACCGTCTCGTCGTCGGCGTGGGGGAAGACGGCCAGCACCCGCCGGGCCCGGCGCGGCCACCGCTCCGGCACGCCGAAGTCGGTGGTGACGAGGGCCATCACCAGCCAGGCGGCGAGGGCGGCCCCCGCGGTCAGCAGTGCCCGGGAGAGGCGCCGCATCTCGTCAGATCCCGGGGCGCCGGGACCGGCGGTGGCCGAGCCAGGCGAGGGGACCGAGCGCGAGCCGGATCATCACCGCCGGGACGTGCGGCACCGCCACCTCAGGCTGGTAGTCGAGGATGACGGCCGCGAGGTCGGAGAGCCGCGGGAGCCGGGTCCCGAGGAGCCGCCCGGACCCCGAGAGTCGCTCGGTCCGGCGGAACATCTCCTCCATCCGCAGCGCCGGGCGCACCTCCACCAGGGCGTGGGAGTCGTCGGGCCCCGGGTTGCCGAACCAGTGCGACGCCCCCTTCGGGATCCTGACCGTGTCCCCGGGGCTCGCGAGGATGACCCGGCGTCCGAGACGGAAGCGCATCCGGCCCTCGAGGACGGTGAAGCGCTCCTCCTGGCGGGGGTGGACGTGGCCGGCGGGCACGTGGCCGCCGGGCGGCAGGAAGAGGTCGAAGCAGAGCAGCCGGCCGTCGGTCTCGGTCCCGCTGGTGCGGACGATGATGCGCTCGCCGCTGATCGGGTTGACGATCACACGCCCCGAGGCCGCCGGCTCGCCGTCCTGCCCCGTCACCGCCCGCCTCCCCTGCTGGTCCGGCGCCATGCTATCGGCGCGACCGTGAGCCCTCGCGATCCGAGCGGGCGGACCGCCATCCGCCGATCACGGCCGGATGGCCCCCCGGCACCCTTGCCGCCGCAACCGACGCCTGTCATGCTCGGCGCCGTGCCGCCATCGCGCGCCCGGTCGGGGTCGGTCGACGTCGTGGTCGAGTCGGGGTCGCGCCGGGTGTTCGCCAGCTGCCTGGCGTGGCCGGGCTGGTGCCGGTCGGGCCGGGACGAGGCCGGCGCGCTGCTCGCCCTCCGACAGGCGGCCTCGCGGTACGCCCCGGTGGCGGCGGCGGCCGGCGAACCCTGGCCGCCCGACGCCGTGGATCGGTTGGCGGTGGTGGAGCGCCTCCCCGGCACGGCGACCACGGACTTCGGCGCACCGGGCGCCGTCGCCGCCGTCGAGCGGGCAGCCCTGGTGGAGCCTGCCCGCGCCCGCCTCCTGCGCCTCCTCCAGGCGTCGTGGACGGTCCTCGACCGCGTCGCCGCCGGAGCGCCGGCCTCGCTGCGCAAGGGGCCGCGTGGCGGCGGACGGGACCGCGACGCCGTCGTCGACCACGTGATCGCGGCCGAGCTCGCCTACGCCGGCAAGCTCGGTCTTCGCCTGCGGCCGCCCCATCGCGACGACCGCGACGCCATCGCCACCCACCGCCGGGCGATCACGGACGCCATCGTCGCCCCCCTGCCTCTCTCCCAGAACCCGCGCGCCCAGCCCTGGCCGGTCCGATACGCGATCCGCCGCCTCGCCTGGCACGTGCTGGACCACGCCTGGGAGATCGAGGACCGCAGCGACCCCTCCCGGGCCGAGCCGGCACGGACGGCCCGAGACCGGCTGGCCGGGGCCGCCGGGGGTGACCACCTCAGCGCCAGGCCCCCTCCTCCACGTGGACGGGGCGGCCGTCCACCAGGGTCAGGACCACCCGGGCCTCTGCGATCTCCAGCCTGGGCTGCTGGAGGAGGTTGCGGTCGAGGACCACGAGGTCCGCCGCCTTGCCGACGGTGACCGACCCCGTGTCGCGCTCCAGGTGGTTGACCCGGGCCGAGCCCATGGTGAAGGCCTGGAGCGCGGTGGTGAGGTCGAGACGCTCTCGGGGGAGGAACACCTCCGGGCTCCCCGCCGGCGGCCGGTGGGTCCGGTCGGCGACCGGCGGGAGTCGGTTGACCGCGACGTGCACCTGCCAGAGCGGGTCGCAGCTGGAGACCGGCCAATCGCTCCCGAACGCGAGCGCCGCCCCCCCCGCGACCAGGCTCCTGAACGGGTACTGCCAGGTCGATCGCTCCGCACCGAGGAAGGGGATGGTGAGCTCGACCATCTGGGGCTCATTCACCGCCCACAGCGGCTGGGCGTTGGCCACCACCCCCAGCTGGCGGAAGCGGGGAAGATCGTCCGGATGGACCACCTGGATGTGGGCGATGTGAGGACGGCGGTCGTTCATCCCGTTGGCGCGGCGGGCACAGGCGATGGCGTCGAGCGCCTCCCGCACCGCCCGTTCGCCGATGGCGTGGAAATGGACCTGGAAGCCGGCCCGGTCGACCGCAGGCACCACCTGCGCGAGCTCCTCGGGGTCGATGAAGCTCAGCCCGCGCCGGTCGGTGGCACCGCCGTGGCCGTCCTGGTACGGCTCCAGCACCCCGGCGGTGAAGTTCTCCAGCACCCCGTCCTGCATGATCTTGACGCTGGTGGGCTGGAAGCGGCCCCCCGACGTCCGCTGGCGCGCCGCCGCCAGCTCGTCGAGCTGCTCCAGCCCGCGGTGACGGTCCCACCACAGCGCCCCCACCACCCGCATCGTGAGCGCGCCGCGTCGCTGGACCCGGTGATAGGTGTCGAGGTTGCCGTAGCGGCCGCCGTCGAGGCCGATGTTGGCATCCTGCCAGGCGGTGATCCCGAGCCGGTGCATGTACGCCTGCGCCTCCAGCAGGCCGGCCTCGCGGTCCTGGTCAGCCACCGCCGGGAGGAGCCGCTCCACCAGGTCGCGGGCGCCCTCCTGGAGGGTGCCCACGGGGTTGCCCCGCTCGTCCCGCTCGATGCGGCCGTCGGCGGGGTCGGGTGTGCGGCGGTCGATCCCGGCCAGCTCCAGCGCCCGGCTGTTGACCCAGGCGCCGTGGCCGTCGCGGTTGCGCAGGTACACCGGGCGGTCGGGCACCACCCGGTCCAGCTCGCCGGCGGTGGGGATCCCGCCCGGGAAGGCGGGCATCGCCCAGCCACGGCCGACGATCCAGGGGAGGTCGGGATGGGCCGCGGCGTAGGCGCGGACGGCGTCGAGGTAGGCCGCCCCGGTGGCGAGGTCGGTGAGATCGCAGCGGCGGCGGTCCATCCCCCCGCCCACCGGGTGAGCGTGCGCGTCCTGGAAGCCGGGGAGGAGCGTCCGCCCGGCCAGCTCCAGCACCTCGGTGCGCGGCCCGCGGCGTGCGCGCATCTCGCCGTCGGTCCCGACCGCGACGATCCGGCCGTCCCGCACCGCCACCGCCTGCGCCCACGGCTGGGCGGGGTCGCAGGTGTGGACGGCGCCGCCCACGAGGATCGTGTCGGCGGGCGCCGAGGCGGGGTCAGCCGAAGGCACGGGGGTCGATGTACACGGGCCGCCCTGCCACCTCGGTCATCACCACCCGGGCGTCGGCGATCGCGCCCGCCGGCTCCCGAAAGAGATTGCGGTCCACCACCACCAGGTCGGCCTGCTTGCCACAGGTGATGGACCCCGTCTCCCGCTCCAGGTGGTTCACGTACGCGGACCCCATGGTGAACGCGTGCAGCGCGGTGGCGAGGTCGAGCCGCTCTCCCGCCAGGAAGACCTCGCTGCTCCCCGCGGCCAGGCGGTGGCCCTGGTCCCCAGGCGCCGGCAGGCGGTTGACCGCGACGTGGATCTCCCACAGCGGGTTGGGGCTGGAGACCGACCAGTCGCTGCCGAACGCCAGCCGCGCGCCCAGGCGGTGCAGGCTCGCGAAGGGGTACTGCCACGCCGACCGCTGGGGGCCCAGGAACGGGATGGTGAGGTCGGTCATCTGGGGCTCGTTGGCGGCCCACAGCGGCTGCGCGTTGGCCACCACCCCGAGCTCCGCGAACCGGGCCAGGTCGTCGGGGTGGATCACCTGGATGTGGGCGATGTGGGGGCGCAGGTCGTTCATCCCGTTGGCCCGGCGGGCACAGGCGATGGCGTCGAGCGCCTCCCGCACCGCCCGCTCGCCGATGGCGTGGAAGTGGACCTGGAAGCCGGCGCGGTCGATCGCCGGGACCGCCTGGTTCAGCAGCTCGGGGGGGACGAAGCTCAGCCCGCGGCGGTCGGTGGGGCAGCCGTGGCCATCGAGGTACGGGTCCAGCACGGCCGCGGTGAAGTCCTCGCAGACCCCGTCCTGCATGATCTTCACGCTGGTGGGACGGAAGAGCTCGGTGGTGACCCGATCGCGGGCCGCCACCAGCTCGGGGAGCTGCTCCAGCCCGCGGTGCCGGTCCCACCAGAGCGCTCCCACCACCCGGGCGGTCAGCTCGCCGCGCTCGGCCAGCTCGCGATAGGTGTCGAGGGTGGGCGCGAGGTCGCCGCCCCCGGCCTCGACGATGGCGTCCTGCCAGCCGGTGATCCCGAACTGGTGCAGGTACTCCTGCCCGGTGAGCAGCCCACGACGGTACTCGGCCGCGGTGGGCGCGGGCGCGAGCCGGCTGACCAGGTCCATCGCGCCCTCGTGGAGGGCGCCGGTCGGGCATCCCTGGGCGTCGCGCTCGATCCGGCCGTCGCCGGGGTCCGCCGTGGAGGCGTCGATCCCGGCCAGCTCCAGCGCCCGCGTGTTCACCCAGGCGCCGTGGCCGTCACGGTTGCTGAGATAGACCGGGCGGTCGGCGACCACCCGGTCGAGCGCCGCCGCGGTGGGCACCCCGCCGGGGAAGACGTCCATCGCCCAGCCGCCCCCGACCACCCAGGGCCGCTCCGGATGCCGCTCGACGTAGGCGCGGACCTCGGCGAGGTAGTCGGGGAGGGAGTGCCGCTCGCTGAGGTCGCAGCGCAGCCGCTGCAACCCGCCGAACACCGGGTGGACGTGGCTGTCCTGGAAGCCCGGCAGCAGCATCCGGCCGGTCAGCTCGATGACCGCGGTGCGCGGGCCGATCAGCGGTCGCACCTCCTCGTCGGCACCGACCGCGGTGATCCGCCCGTCCCGTACCGCCACCGCCTCGGCCCAGGGCCGGGCGGGGTCCACCGTGTAGACCGCCCCGCCGGTGAAGACCTGGTCGGCCGGGCCCGCGGCCGCGCTCACCGGCTCAGCGTCCAGTTCTCCGGGTAGGCCGAGGCGTAGATGTCCTGGGGGGTCCACCCGTGGAGATGGTCGCTGACCACCGAGATCTGATAGTTGGCGAGCGGCCACCACAGCCCTGGCACCTGCAGCGCGGTGGCGTCCTGGTAGCGGTAGAGGGCCTGGACGCTGGAATCGGTGTGGGTGGCCTGGATCAGCCGGTTGATGCTCTTGTCGCAGTAGCCGCCCCCCCAGTAGCTGCCACAGCCGAAGATCTGGCCCCCGGTCGGGTAGGCGTCCCCGCCGCCGAAGTTCCACAGGTTGCCGCCGAAGGTGAGCAGCTCCCAGTTGCACGCCGACGCCGGGCACTGGCCGCCGAGCGCGTACACCCCGGCGATGGTGTGGCCCAGGAGGTTGATGACGATCCCGATCTTGGAGGCCGCCGACTTGAAGGCCTCCACCTCCTGGCTCGTGTACTGGTAGGCGTTCCAGTACAGGAAGCGGAGCACCAGCGGGGTCCCCGCCTTGATCCCGCGGCCGCAGTCGGTGGGGCCGCTGCCGGGCCGCACACAGGTGTCGGTGCCATTGGGGTGGATCGACCAGCCGTGGCCGGCGAGCAGCCCGCGGGCGGTCCCGATGCTGTAGGGGAAATGGTCGTGGCGCTCGAAGCTGCTGGCGTAGGACGAGTGGTTGACGGTCGGGACCGGACCGTAGGTGGGCAGGCCGTACCCGTGCAGCGCGACCCTGATGAAGGTGCGCTGGTCGACCAGGTGCTGGAGCGCCTGGCGCAGGTAGAGCTGGCGCATGATCGGGCCGGTCTTGGGGTTGGTGTAGTTGATCTCGGCGTAGTTGAGCGTGTACCAGTTCCAGGACACCACCTTGTAGCCGTGGCTGCGGAGGTAGCCGGCCTGGGAGACATCGTTGTAGGGCAGGTATCCGTAGGTGAGCTCGCCGGCCCGCAGGGCGTCGAACTCGGCGGTGTCGCTGGTGTACACCATCCACTTCACCTCGGCGAGGTGGGGCTTGTCGGGGCCCGAGTAGCGGGAGTTCGGGACCAGGATCGCGTCGCTGGTGGGGGCCGAGTAGCTCTCCACCCGGAAGGGGCCGTCGACCACCTTCCACAGGGGATTGGTGGCGACGGTGGCGAGGTCTCCGGCCTGCTTGGCAAGGAAGCTGAACACTGCCTGGGCGCCCTTGGTGGTGCGGTCGGCGTTGCCCACCGTACCCGACGGCGATGTCTTGTCCCAGACGTGCTGGGGGAGCGGGATGATGTCGGTGAGCTGGTTGTCGAGCAGCCACAGCTTGCTGAACGCCTGCTTGAACGTGACACTGAAGGTGGTGGCGCTGGGATAGGTCACCCGGCTGAGGTCATCGGGCAGCCAGCCGGGATGGTAGGCGCCCAGCTTGGTCTTGTTGGCGGCCTCCAGCCTGAACCAGAACTCGATGTCGCGGGTGGTGATCGGCTGCCCGTCCGACCAGCGCCAGCGCTTGAGGGTGATGGTGGCGGTGCGGCCGCCGTTGGACCAGACGGGCGGCTCGGCGAGGCTGAGGGCGGGATTGAAGGCGGTGGTGCCGTGGCGACCGACCCAGTAGATGGGCCGGTACATCAGCAGGGTGAACTGGGTCACCTGGATGCCGTAGGTGGTCGGCGTCCACATCGGGAAGATCCAGTTCGGCGGACCGGCGGTGGCGAAGGCCGCCGTCCCGCTCGGTTGCGCCCGCGGGGCCGGACGGGACGCGGCGACGGTCCCGCCACCGGCGCTGAGCAGTGCCGTCAGGGCGAGGAGGGCGCCGAGGGCGCTCGTGACGGTGAGTCGACGTCTGGACATCGCCTGCCCTCCCCCATCCGGCCGCACCCCACCGTCCGGCCCCGCCCGCTCGCGTCCCCCAGCCGGGGTCGTGCCGACACCGGCCCAACTTGGGCTTGCAGCACACCTGCAAGCCCAGGTGAACACTAGGTGGGGGCCGCCAGCGTGTCAAGGTGGCGGCGCCGGTGATCCGGCGCGGGCCGCGGCCGTCCCGCTCAGCCGGCGCGTCCAGCCGCCACCGGGCGGCGGAGGAGGAGCGCCCACCGGCCGCCGCGGACCCCGGCCAGCGTGAGCAGCGCGATGGTGGCGAGCACCAGGTAGACCCAGGCGTCGCCGGCGGCCGCGGCCAGCCAACCTCCCCCCGCCGATCCCAGGGTCCAGCCGATCCCCCAGCTGAGGTTCCAGAGCCCGAGCCCCATCCACACCGCCCGCGGCGATCGGCCGGCGACGGCCGACACCATCGACATCGCCGGGACCCAGAAGGAGCTGTACGCGGCTCCCGCCACCGCCACCACCGCCGCCAGGGGCCATGCGCCCCAGCCGACGGCGAGGAGCAGCGAGGCCACCACCGAGGCGAGGAGGCCGACCTGCACCGGACGGCTGTGGCCGCTGCGGTCGGTCCACCGGCCGAGGAGCGGGTTGACCCAGGCCCGCGCCGCCGACGCGAGGAAGAACACCGCCGCGATCGCGACGCCGGCGAGCCCGGCGCGAGCCAGCTCCAGTGGCGCCAGGACCGCCAGGACCGCGGTGAGGACGCCCCCCAGCCCGCCCAGCCAGAGGGCCGCGCCCGACCGCCATCCGACCAGGTCGCGAAGCCGGCGCCCGAGCGGGTGGCGGGCCTCCTCGGCCGGTGCCGCCGTGAACCAGGTCCAGGCGGCGAGGGCCGCGGTGGCGACGGCGATCCCGGTGAAGACCGGACGCAGCCCCACCGACGCCGCCACCCCGCCGAGCATGGGGCCGAGGAGGGAGCCGGCCGACGAGGCGGCGGCGGCGGTCCCGATCGCGCGCCCCCGCCGGTCCGCCGGCGCGGCGGTGACCAGCCAGGCGACCGCCCCGGTCCAGGCGAGGCCGTCGCCCACCCCCTGGCCCAGGCGGGCGAGATCGAGCGCCACGACGCTGGTGGCGAAGCCGAAGCCGAGGGTGCAGACCGCCATCAGCCCGAGCCCGACGAGGACCCCAGCTTTGAGGGTGCCGCGGGCGGCGACCGGCAGCGCCGCCACCGTTCCCATCATGCTGCCCACCGCGTAGGCGGCGGTGAGGAAGCCGGCCGCGCCCTTGCTGAGCATCAGAGCATGGGCGAGGTGGGGCAGGAGCGGCGCCAGCGCGGCGAAGAACACCGTGTCGACGAACGCCACGCACACCACCAATCGGGTGAGGTTGCGCACCGCACGATGGTACCGGCAGTGTCCCGGGCCCCAGCCGCCTCACAGGTCGTTCACATCTTCGGCGTGCACACTCTCGGCGATGGCGTCCACCACCGCGGCCGACGGCGAGCCGCCGACCGCGCGCATCCTGGTCGTCGACGACGAGCCGAACATCACCGACCTGCTCGCCACCGCCCTCCGCTACGAGCGGTACGAGGTGGAGGTGGCGGCCGCCGGCCGCGTCGCGGTCGAGCGCTGCCGCGCCTTCCGTCCCGACCTGGTGGTCCTCGACGTCATGCTTCCGGACCTCGACGGCTTCGAGGTGGCGCGCCGCCTGAGCCGTGAGCTGCCTCGGGTCCCCGTCCTCTTCCTCACCGCCCGCGACGCGGTCGCGGACAAGGTCCACGGCTTGCGGCTCGGCGCGGACGACTACCTCACCAAGCCCTTCAGCCTGTCGGAGCTGTCGGCGAGGGTCCAGGCCGTCCTCCGGCGCGCCCGCCACCCCGGTCCCGGCCGGCTGGTCTGCGCCGACCTCGAGCTCGACGACGACGCTCACGAGGTACGCCGCGGCGGGGTGCCGATCCCGCTCACCGCGACGGAGTACAGCCTGCTCCGCTTCCTGCTCCGCAATGGCCGACGGGTCGTCTCCAAGGCCCAGATCCTGGACCACGTCTGGCCCGACGACTTCGAGGGCGCCGACACCGTGGTCGAGACCTACGTCAGCTACCTGCGGCGGAAGTTGGACCCCCTGGGGCCCCCGCTCATCCGCACCGTGCGCGGGGTCGGCTACACCATCCGCCCGCCGGGGCCGTAGGCGGTGTCGCTCCGCCTCCGCCTGATCCTGGCGGTCGCCGGGCTGACCGCGGCGGGGCTGCTCGCCGTCGGCGCCATCACCTACACCCTCCTGCGCTCCGCCCTGTACGCCCAGGTGGGGCAGCAGCTGCGGGCGGCCCACTTCCCGGTGGTCCGGGCCCTGATGGAGCGCCCGGGCGCACCCCCGAGCCACACCCTCGGCCTCGTCGGGCGCCACATCGTGCCCCGTCCGAGCCGGCCCGGGGCGGTGGTGTCCACGCTGCCTCCCGGCACCGTCGGCGAGTTCGTGAGCCCGGCTGGACGGGTCCTGGGCCGGGTGACGTTCAGCTATCAGGGCCCGGGCCCGGCGCCGCGCCTCCCCCGCGCCCAGCTCGCCGCTGCGACCACGGCCGGGCGCACCTTCGGGGCGGTCGGGGGACGTCACGGGAGCGTCGCCTACCGGGTCCTGGTGCAGCGGATCCCGGGCCACCCAGGGGCGCTGGTCACGGCGATCCCCCTCACCACCACCGACGAGACCCTGGGCCAGCTGGTCCTGATCGAGCTGCTCGCCAGCGCGGCGGTCCTGGCCGGCGTGATCCTCGCGGCCGGGTGGGCCGTCCGCCGCAGCCTGCGCCCGCTGGAGACGATCGCCGCCACCGCCGCCGCGATCGCCGAGGGGGACCTCAGCCGCCGCGTCACCGGGGCCGGCCGGCGCACCGAGGTGGGACGGGTGGCGGAGGCGCTCAACACCATGCTGCAGCGGATCGAGTCCGCGTTCGCCGAGCGGCGCGCCTCCGAGGACCGGCTTCGCCGCTTCCTCGCCGACGCCTCCCACGAGCTGCGCACCCCCCTGACGTCGATCCGCGGCTACGCGGAGCTCTTCCGGCGGGGGGCGGCCTCCCGGCCCCAGGACCTGGCCAAGTCGCTCCGGCGGATCGAGGAGGAGGCGCGCCGCATGGGGCTGCTCGTGGACGACCTCCTCCTCCTCGCCCGCCTCGACAGCGGCCGTCCCCTGGAGATGCGTCCCGTCGACCTCGTCCGGCTCGCAGGCGACGCCGTCACCGACCTCCGGGTCGTCGACCCCGAGCGGCCGGTCGAGCTGGAGGCCCCCGCCGGGGTCACCGTCCTCGGCGACGAGGCCCGGCTCCGCCAGGTGCTGACCAACCTCCTCGACAACGCCCGCCGGCACACCCGCCCCCGGAGCCCGGTGGCGGTCGGCCTTCGCGCCGACGCTGACGAGGCGGTGCTGGAGGTGCGCGATCAGGGGCCGGGGCTGTCTCCGGGTGCGGTCCGTCACATCTTCGAGCCGTTCTACCGGGCCGATCCGGCGCGGGAGCGCACCACCGGCGGCGCGGGTCTCGGCCTCGCCATCGTCGCCGCGCTGATCCGCGCCCACGAGGGTCGGGTCGAGGTCGACAGCGCCCTCGGAGCAGGATCAACCTTCCGGGTCCGCCTCCAGCTCGCACCGGCCGTCCCCTCGGCGGGCACCGACCCCTGGCCGGCGCGGGCTCGGCCCCGCCGGCCCCCGGCGGTCAGGCCGGTCCGGTCACCGGGGACGGCGGAAACGGGAGTGCCGGCTCCTGGGCCACGACCGGGTTCTCCAGCACCCCGATCCCCTCCACCTCCACCCGGACTCGGTCGCCGGGCCGGAGGAAGACGGGCGGGGTCCGCGCGTAGCCGACACCGGCGGGCGTCCCGGTGAGGATGACGTCGCCGGGCTCGAGATCCATCACCGTCGAGATGAACGCCACCAGGTAGGGGATGTCGAAGACCAGGTCGGCGGTGTTGGAGTCCTGCATCACGGTGTCGTTGAGCCAGAGGCGGATGTCGAGACGGCCGGGGTCCTCGACCTCGTCGGCGGTGACCAGCCAGGGCCCGATGGGGGCGAAGGTCCGGAAGTTCTTGGCCAGGGTGAGCTGCTCGTCGTGGAACTGGATGTCGCGCGCGCTCACGTCGTTGGCGACGCTGTAGCCGGCGACGTATCGCATCGCCTCCGCCGGCGCCACCCCCTCTCCGGCGCGCCCGACAACGACTGCCAGCTCGGCCTCGAAGTCGACCGCGTCGGTGACAGTGGGCTTCACGATCGCTGCCCCCGGACCGACGATCGAGCCCGCGTACTTGGCGAACAGCTTGGGCAGGTCGGGCTGCTTCACCCCGGCCTCGCGGACGTGGTCGCGGTAGTTGCGACCGACCGCGATCACCTTCGGGGGGCGCAGCAACGGCGAGAGGAGGGTCACCTCCACGGCGGGATGAAGCCCGCTGGCCCCGTCCTGGGCCGGGGCAACCGCCGCGCGGGTCCGCTCCAGGCCGGGGCCGTCCGCCGCGAGCAGCTCGACCAGGTTGGCCGGCGGACGGTCCCAGCGCTCCGCCCACCCGTCGGACTCGGCGAGGTCGAGCACCCGTTCGCCGAGGTGGACGCCGAAGCGGGGGCGCACCTCCCCACCAACCGTGAACGAGATCAGACGCATACCGGCCTCCCCCTCGGCCCGGGCGGTCAGCCCCTGGCCCGTGGAGCCCCTCATCCTCTCGGGGCGTGCCTTGGGTCGATTGGTTCAGAGCTGGTTGAGCTCGGTGCGGCGCCACCGTGCGGTTCGGTACTGTAGCCAGGGCAGAGGCCGGCGTCAACGCCGCACCGGAGCAGGGATTGGTTCGCAAATGGCGCGCTGGCCGGTGAGCACGATCCGGTCGCCCCGGCCAGCCATCGGGGCGCTCGTCGCCCGCCTCGAGACGGAGGTCCGGTCGCGCGCCGGGACGCCCGATCACCGCCTGCCCCCAGAGCGTGAGCTCGCCCGCCGGTTCGGGGTGCCGCGCCGGGCGCTCCGGGGCGCCCTCCGGGTGCTGGCCGACAACGGGCGCATCACCCGCCACGTCGGCCGCGGCACCTTCGTCACCGCCGCGATCGAGGGGCGGAAGCCATTCCCGGAGCTGGTGCAGACGTCACCGGTGGAGGTGATGGCGGTGCGCCTCGCGGTCGAGCCGTCGCTGATGCCGCTGGCGGCGGGGGCCGCTCGGCCGGCCGACCGCGACGCCCTCGACGCCTGCCTCGCCCAGGGGCGGAGCGCCAGCTCGCACGAGGAGTTCGAGCTCTGGGACGCCTCGCTGCACCAGGCCCTGGCAGCCGCCACCCACAATCCGCTCGCGATCGCCGTGCTGGAGGTGTGCAACGCTGCCCGTGGCCAGCCCTACTGGGGCAACCTCAAGCGGCGGGGCTTCGATCCCGCCCGCCAGGCGGTCGGCCAGCGCGAGCACGAGCAGGTGGTGCAGGCGGTGAAGGACGGCGACGGGCCGATGGCGCAGGCGCGGATGCGGATGCACCTCACCCAGGTGTCGCAGCGGCTCCTCGGCACCATCGCGGCCACGACCGCCGGCGGCGCGGACGGCTGAGCGGAGGCGGCGGTGCCGCCGCTGGCGCACCGCGATCCGGGCGGCCTCAGGCGCCGACGGCCGCCACCACCCCGGAGCTGGTGCCGACGAACACCCGGTCGCCCCACAGGGTGGGCGACACGAAGTGGGGCACCGGTCCGACGGCGAGGCTCGCCCGCACCGCTCCGCTGCCGGGGGCGAGGGCGTCGAGGACGCCGGTGCCGGTGTTCACGGTCCAGACCGCACCACCGCCCACCACCGGCGGCCCGGTCGCCCCTGACGAGGTGTGCCAGAGGATGCGAAAGCGACCCTTGGACGTGACCGCGATGGCGCGCAGGCCGTCGGAGCAGGGCACGTACACGGTGGTCCCGACGAAGGCGGTGCCGCCGAACGAGGCGCAGAGCCGTCCCGCCGACACGGGGTGGCCGATGCCCCCCAGCGCGGACTGGCGGAGGACGTAGCCGGAGCCGTTCTTGCCGACGGCCACGACGTACCCGTCGGGAAGTAGGGTCGGTGAGGTGGATCCGAGGTCGAGGTCGTTGGCATTGTCCTGCGCCCAGCTGGCGGGGGCGAAGCGGCTGAGCAATTGCAGCCGGGCGGAGAGCTCCACGACCGAGTCGGTGCCGTCGTACGGTGGACCGGTGGCGGCCCCGTTGCCGGTGGCAGCATACACGTGCCCCTTGGCATCCAGCACCGGTCCAGCGGTGGCCCAGACCGCTCCCTCGCGAGCCGTCGGCACCTCGTAGGCGACGGTGGGCCCCCGCCCGGTCGCCGGCACCCCCACCACGGCGCCCCGATACGACCCGCAGTCCCCGTCCAGTCCGCCGAAGCCGAAATAGACCATCCCATTGCCAACCGCGAGCGCCGCCCGCTGCTGGGTCGCGATCGGCGCGGAGAAGCCGACATCGACGCGGCGCGACCAGCGCACCCGCCCGGTGCGGGCGTCGAGCGCGAACAGCACGTGCGCCGGACCGGTCACCTCTGCCACCAGGTACACAAGCCCGGTGGCGCGGTCGTAGGCGGGGGTGCCGGTGATCCCGAGGGGGTCGATGTCGCCGCAGGGAAGGGTGTGGAGCGGGACCGGGGTGCCCAGGTGACGCCGCCAGGCCACCCGGCCGCTCAACGGATCGAGCGCGTAGAGGGTGTCGTTCTCGGTGGCGACGATGAGGAAGCCGCCCACCGCCAACGGCTCGGCGTAGACGGCACCGTCGAGACGGGCGGCCCAGCTCCGCCGCAGCCGTCCGAGTCGGGGGATCCCCGTCGCGTCGCCGCTGCGCAGGCTGTCGCGATGGTAGACCGGCCAGGAGGCGACCAGGGCGGGCCTCGCCTGCTGGCCCAGGCGGTCGGCGGTCCGGCGATGGCCGGCCGACGCCGGAACCGCCACCACCGCCAGCGTCAGGGCGGCCACCAGCCCGGCGGCGCGCAGGATCGGTCGTGCCGTCATGAACGATTCCTCGGGTGGGTCCGCGCGGAAGAGGCCGATCGTACACTGCCGCCGAGCGTTCCCGGCCGGCGCCGCCACTCCGCTGCGCGCACCCGCACCCCGGTGGGCTGCCGCGGGGCACCAGCAGCCATCAGCGCCGGCCCGCATCGGTCGCCGCCCGGCGCTCGAACCGGTACACCCCGGTGCGACTCACCGAGGTGGCGGCGAGACCCACCTGGAAGCAGCGGGCGAACGCCTGGGCGGCCGCTGCACGCCAGTCGGCCGCGAGCGCCGGGTCCAGCCGGCGCAGGCCTGCGTAGTCGAGCGGGATCGCGACCTCGGCCAGCTCGCCCGGTTCCAGGGCGGCTGGAACCGGGCGGGCGAGCCCGTCCATCTCGACCGCGTCGAGGAGCCGCCGCGGCGGCGCCGCCGCGCGCGGACCACCGAGGTCCGCCGCCGCCCCGGTCGCCGCGGCGGCGGCCGAGCCGGTAGCCGCCGACGGCAGCCACCAGCGCACCTCGAAGCGGTCGCCGCGGTCGCCGCGGTTCTGGAGGTCGTCCATCACTCCGTAGAAGTCCGGCAGGAAGGCATGGCCCACGGCACCGAGCCGCACCAGGTTGAACCAGGCGTTGCGCAACAGGAGCGGGTCATAGGTCCAGCGCATCTCGGCGACCGCGATCCGGAGGCAGAGCGCCCGCTGCCCCAGCTTGAGCGCGCGGCCGATGCCCCGGCCCTCGACCGCGGGCAGGACCCCGGCCAGGTGGGAGTGGCAGTGCATCCCGTCGGCATGCCCGATGAAGCCGACCGCACAGCCCACCAGCTCCCCCTGGGCGTCGTCGGCGCCGACCAGGATCGCGCCGGCGTGCGCCATCGCCCGCAGCAACGGCGGCGCGACCTCGGTCGTGCCCCACACCACCCGGGTCAGCTGCTCGACTCGACGGCCGTCGCCGGGACGGTCGAGCTCGCGCAGGGTGACGCCGCTGGCCCGTGCGGCCGCCTCCGCGGCGGTCCACGGGTCCGGCTCAGCCACGCCGCGTCGCCGGGCCGCCGAACCGCTCCCACCACACCGTGGCCCGGGCCAGCCGACCGGGGTCCGGCACCGCCCCGAGACCGGGGTGGACCGGCACCGGCAGCGTCCCGTCGGGGGCGAGCCGGAAGGGCTCCTGCACGATGTCTTCGTGGAAGTAGCGGTCGCTCGCCGAGGTGTCGCCCGGGAGGGTGTGGTTGGGCAGGGCCGCCAGCGCCAGGTTGGCGGCCCGGCCGATGCCGGTCTCCAGCATTCCGCCGACCCAGGTCGGCCATCCCGCGGCCCGGCACCGATCGTGGATCGCAGCGGCGGAGAGCAATCCGCCCACCCGGCCGGGCTTGAGGTTGATCATCCGTCCGGCCCCCAGCGCGATGGCCGCCCGGGCCGCCCCCGTCGACACGATGCTCTCGTCCAGGCAGATGGGCGTCCGCAGCATCGTCTGCAACTCCGCGTGCTCGACCAGGTCGTCGTGGGCGAGCGGCTGCTCGATCATGGCGAGGTGGTGGCGGTCGAGCCGGCGCAGGGTGCCGGCATCGGCGAGGGTGTAGGCGGTGTTGCCGTCGACGGTGAGGGGGATGGTGGGGAAGCGGCTCCGGACGGCAGCCACCAGGCGGAGGTCGTGGCCGGGGCGGCACTTCAGCTTGATCCGCTGGTAGCCCTCGGCGCAGTAGTGTTCCACCGCCTGCAGCGTCAGGGCGATGGTCGGCTGGATGCCGACGCTGACCCCGCACGCGACGCGGTCGCGGACTCCGCCCAGGATCGCCGCCAGGCTCCGGCGGGCTGCCTGCCCGGCGAGGTCGAGGAGCGCCATCTCCAGGGCCGCCTGGGCCATGGGATGGCCGCGCACCCACGCCGTGCGGCGGAGGTGCGCGGCGACGGGCTGCGGCGGTGCGCCCACCACCCCGGGCAGCAGATAGGCGGTGAGCACGTGACGGGCGGTGACTAGTGTCTCACCGAAGTAGCTGGGGTCCGGGTCGGCGACGCACTCGCCCCAGCCGGTCAGGCCGTCGCCCTCGAGCTCGACCAGGAGGGCGGTCTTGACGGTCTGGGTGTCGACGCTGGTGGCGAACGGGCTGACCAGCGGCAGCTCCACCAGCCGGAGCCAGGCACGCTCGACCCGGAACGGGGGCAGGTCGTCTAGCCGGGAGGCGGTGGCGTCGTGGTCGCCCACCCGGCCCATTCTGCCGGGGCGGGGGGATCGCCGCCGCCCGGGGGAGCGCGACTGGGCTCCGGTGCCCCCCCTGACGGCCGCCTCGCCGTCCGTCCCCGGTCCGGTGACAAGCGGGCAACGGGCACCCCCCTGGAGGCCACGGGCGGCCATGGTCGAGACGCCCATGCCAATCCTCCCCGCACCCGTCGCCGTCTCCCGCCCCGTCGGGCGCCGGGGCGGCACCGGACGGCGCTCGGCGCTGCTCATTGGGATCGGGGTGGCCCTGCTGGGGGCGGCGCCGACCCTCATGGTGCAGGCATCGGGCCACGGGAGGGGGATCCTGCCGCCCCAGCACCCCACCGCCAACGTGCCCGCCCGACCGGCGTTCCTCGGCGTGTGCGCGAGGGCCGGGGCGACCGGCACCGCCTGCGCGCGCGCCGCGACCCTGGCGTTCGACCGGGCCCGCGGGCTGGAGGGGCTGGGCCCGCTCGCGCTCCCGTCCCGCTTCGCCGGGCTTCCCCCGGCCGAGCAGCTCTTCGTGCTGGCGAACGAGGAGCGCACGAGCCGCGGCCTCGCGCCCTTCGTCGGCCTCACCGTGGACCTGGGACGGCGGGCCGCCGCCGCCGCCGCCGCCGGGAACGACCCGACCCTCACCAGCTGGCGGTTGGGGGCCGACGGGGTGGCCGCCTGGGCCGGCAACTGGGCCAGCGGACCGACCCCGCTGGGCGCCAGCTACGCCTGGATGTACGATGACGGCTACGGGACCGGCAACCTCGCCTGCCCCACCCCGACGGCCAGCGGCTGCTGGGGCCACCGGGACAACATCCTGGTGCGATGGACGCCCACTCCCGGCCGGTGGCTGCTGATGGGGGCCGCATCGGTCGACCGGGGTGCCGACTCGGGCGGCGCCGCCGTGCTGCTGGTGCTGGTCCACGGTCCCAGGCCGGCGTTGACCTACAGCTGGACGGAGGCGGTCGCCGAGGGGTTCTGAACGCGCGGCGGCCGGCCGCCGCGTTCCCGGACCCCGCCTATACTGGTCAGCATGGCCATTCGCGGCTCCCATGCCTCGACCTCCGCGCCCGCCTTCGGTCCATCGACGCCGGTTCGCCGGCGCCGACGGCGCTGGCCGGTGGTCGTGACGGTGCTCGGACTGGCGGCCGCCGTCGCCGCCACCACCGTGGTGCAGCTGGGACTGGTCACGCTCCCGCAGACGGCGCGGGGCCCGGCCCGGGCGGTCCACCCCCGACCGCCGGCCCTGCCGCCCACCCTGGCGCTGGCCTTCGCAGGTCCGGTGACGGGGGTGCCGCCGGCCTCGCCGATCACGGTGACCGTGGCGCACGGCACGCTGACCACCCTCAACGTGACGCCGCTGGCCGGCGGCGCGGCGGTGCCGGGGCGGCTGCAGGGCGACACCTGGATGCCGATCGCCCCGCTCGCCTGGGCCACCACCTACCGCGTCGTCGCGACCGCCCGCGCGACCGGCGGCGGCCGCCATCACCGGGCCCCGGTCACGGTGGTGCGGAGCTTCACCACCCCACCGGCGCCGCTGGCGATGATGTCGATGGTGCCCAACATCTCCCCGTACGACGGCGAGCAGGTCGGCGAGGGCGCGGTGTTCGTGCTCCAGTTCCCGAAGGCCATTCCGCCCGCTGGCCAGGGCGAAATCCTGCGCGCGCTGCACCTGACCATGAGCATTCCCGTACCGGGCAAGTGGCGCTGGTTCACCCCCAGCGAGCTGCACTTCAGGCCGGAGCGGTTCTGGCCCCTCGGGGAGCGGGTGGCCCTGGAGGGTGACCTGAGCGGCCTCACCATCCTCGGTCACCGGCTGGTCAACTCGTCGTTCGGCTCGAGCTTCCGGGTCGCCGACGACCACCTCACCCTGATCAACGCCGTCACCAAGCGCGAGCTGGTGTACAACAACGGCCACCTGGTCCAGAACTTCCCGGTGAGCCTCGGTCGACCGGGATTCCTCACCATCAGCGGCACCCTGATCGTCCTCTCCAAGAGCCCCTCGGTGTTCATGGACAGCTCCACCATCGGCTTTCCCGGGCTCTACGCGGAGAACGTGTACTACGACGTCGCCATCTCCACCGACGGCTACTACATCCACGACGCCTCCTGGGACGTCTACGACCACGGGGTGGCCAACGTGTCGCACGGATGCGTGGAGCAGAACCCCGCCGACGCGGTCTGGTTCTACAACTTCAGCGTGCCCGGGGACGTGGTCCGCATCACCGGGACCGGGCTGCCGGCGGGCGAGGTCAACGGCGAGGCCGACTGGAACATTCCCTGGGCTCAGTACTGAGCCCAGGCGGCGGACCGGTGCTCTGCTGATCACCGGGCAGGGCCCCCACCCGCCCCAGTCCCCCGCACGATCCCGCTGCACAGCCGGCGCGAGAGGAGCGGGGCCGGGCCGGCACCACCACCCCCCCATCGCCGCTGCCACCGGGAGGAGTTCCCTCTCCGGCCCGCTCCCCCGGGATGCGTCGGGTGCGGCCATCCGCGGGACCGCAGCGGCGCCGGTAGGATGGGGGCGTGACCCCGATCGACCTGCGCTCCGACACCGTCACCCAGCCCACGGGCGCGATGCGCGACGCCATGCGCGACGCCGCGCTGGGGGACGACGTCTACGGCGAGGACCCCACCGTCAACGAGCTGGAGCAGGCGGCGGCGGCGCGACTCGGCAAGGCGGCGGCGGTCCTGGTGCCCACCGGGACCATGGCCAACCTGCTCGCCCTCCTGGTCCACGCCGGCCCGCGCCAGGAGGTGATCGTCGAGGCCGACAGCCACATCTTCGTCAACGAGGCGGCCGGCGCGGCCGTGGTCGGCGGGATCCAGCTCCGCCCGCTGGCGACCGCGCGCGGGGTGATGGACCCAGAGCAGGTGGCGGGGGCGATCCGCCCCGGCGGCGACTCCCACCAGCCGACGACCGCGGCGGTCGCGGTCGAGAACACCCACAACCGCAAGGGGGGCGTGGTCTGGACCGGGGCCGAGCTGGGGGAGCTGGCCCAGCTGGCCCGCGCCCGTCACATCGCCGTGCACATGGACGGCGCCCGCGTCTTCAATGCGGCGGTGGCCCTGGGAGCGGATCCGCGGACGATCGCCGCCCACGCCGACACGGTCAGCTTCTGCCTCTCCAAGGGCCTCGGCTGCCCGGTCGGCAGCCTGTTGGTGGGGCCGCCGGCGCTGATCGCCCGAGCTCGCGAGTGGCGCAAGATGCTGGGCGGCGGGATGCGCCAGGCGGGGATCATCGCCGCCTGCGGTCTGATCGGGCTCGCCACCATGGTGGAGCGGCTGGCCGAGGACCACGACAACGCCCGCACCCTCGCCCTCGGCCTGGCTGAGCTGCCGGGGACGGTGCTGGACCCCGACGCGGTCGCCACCAACATCGTGTGCCTCCGCCTCACCCGGCTGACCGCACCCGCCTTCGTGGCCGCGGCCCGCGAGCGCGGCCTGCTCTGCCTCGACGAGGGGGCCGGCACGGTCCGGCTGGTGACGCACCTCGGGATCGGACCGGCCGACATCAGCCGCGGGCTGGCGATCGCGGAGGCGGTCCTCTCCGCCTGACCGGTGGCAGCGCCCGCCGTCAGGCGGTGGTCGCGCTCCCGGCCTGAAGCGCGCGAACCGCGATCACCGAGGCGGTCTCCGCCACCACCCGGACCGGGCTGGCCGATCCTGCAGGCGGCACCACCGCCGCCACCGTCATGAGCGTGGTGGTGGAAACCTGCCGGTACGAGCCGGGCGCCAGCAGGGGGCTCCACGGGGTCCGGTTCGCCGCCTGCCGGAGCGAGAGGCCGGCGCGGGCCGCGAACGACTGCCGCACCGAGACCGTGAACAGCACCAGCCCGCCGCCCCCGCGCAGCCGCAGGGTGAGGCCGGAGTAGGGCGCGGGGAGGGCGGTGCCGGTCACGGTCCCGCCGGCGCCGGTGAGCTGGGCCACCACCTGGCGGTCACTCGCAGCCAGCCGGCTGGTGTAGGCACCGGCGGCGAAGGGGTTGCCGCTCGCCAGCCGGTCGCCGCGCCCCGCCAGCTCCAGCAGCCCGGCGTAGTCGGCGGCCACGGTCCCGGCGGTGAGGCGGAGCCGGCGCGCCTGGGTCGAGGGGCCGAGCGACTGGACGTAGCCGCCGGCCCCGACCGCGACCGGCGGCGGGCTGCCGGCGCCGGGATACGCCGGCGACATCGACTGGCGCCACCGCCCGCCGGCGCGGGGGCGCCGAAAGACCATCAGGATCGCCCCCGGCTGCCCGTGCACCCGGCTGCTGACGTAGGCCGCGAACGTCTCCGCGCCGCGGTGCTGCACCGGGACGTAGACGGTGATGCGGACATCGGTCTGCGGTGCCGGGGCGCTGCGGCGCTGGCCCTGGTCGTGGAGGGCGGCGAAGGTGGCGTCGTCGATGATCGACTCCGGCGGGACCTCCACCGCATCCTGGGCGGGGGCACTGAGGCGGAGGGTGGCGAGGGTCTCGGCCCGGTCGTAGGCGCGGACGACCCGCTGCGCCTGGACCGGGCTGACGGCCGAGCTCGGCGACCCCTCCACCCCGGTCGCGACCGCCGCCGCGACCACCACCGCGATCGCGGTGAGGAGCAGGAGCAGCCGGGGGCGTCGGCTCCGTCCACCGTTCATCCCCGTCATTGAAGCCTGCGCGGGTAGCGTCGGACCCATCGCCGTTCGCGGCTCATCCCACCCCGCTCGCGGGCGCGGAGGCGGAGGTGGACGTCGAGGCGGTCGTGGTCGCTCCTGACCTGGAGGTCGGCGCGGGTGCCGACGGTCGCCTCCGCCACCCCCATGGCGTACCAGGCCGTGCCCCGGGCCCAGGCCAGACCGGGGTCCCGCCACGAGGCCCCCACCGCGCCGGCACAGCGCTCCCGCAGCCAGCCCCCGCCGGGGAGCCGCGTCCGGCTGCCGTGGTCGATGACGACCCGCCGCTCCCGGCGGAGGCGGTCGTCCTCCACCCGCCACACCACCGCGGGACCCCCCGCGGGCGGGGCCCCTCCGACCATCCGCAGGCGGGGCGCCACGGCCGTGGGGCCCGGTCCCAGGAGCACCGGCAGGTCGAGGCGCAGCGAGGCCAGCTCCACGTCCAGGCTCACCGGTCGGGGCGGCGGCCACACCGACGGCCAGTCCCCCGCCGACAGGGTGAGGCGGACCCGGTGACCGGGCGGGAAGACGAAGGCGGTGGCGTCCAGCTCCACCGCGAAGTCCCGGTGCGCGCCCGGGCGCAGCGGCGACGGGGAGCAGGTCCCCGATACGCAGGTGAGGTTCTGCACCCCGCGCGACACCAGCTGGGTCGTGCCGTCGGGGAAGACGTCGGTCAGCCGGGCGGAGAGGGTGGCCACCGGAGCGGAGCTCGCGAGCCTGAGCCGAAGGCGGGGGGTGCCGATGACCTCCAGCGGGCCCACCGTCACCGGCCAGTCCCACACCAGCCCGAAGACCTCGTCGTCGCGCTGGTCCCAGGGCTGCCCGAAGGGGAGCGCGCCCGCGCACCAGATCGAACCGGTGACGCCCACCGGTCCGCGCAGCGGGAGCGTGCGGCGACCGTCGGCGACCGGGGCGGGGCCGATCGCCGCCTCCGACCGCAGCGTCGAGGCCGCCATCCGCTCCGGTGGCCAGGTCGGCTCCAGGCGGAAGCGCCCCCTCACCTCGTCGCGGTCCGCCGCGGGATGGGTCGGTTCCGGCACGAACACCGCGATCGGCGGCTCCCGGTCGATGCCGTTGTCGCGGCCGCGGAGGTGGCGGTCGAACCAACGGATCAGCTCCGGGATGACGTCCACCCGCGGGCCCGGCCGCGCGCGCTCGGGGCTCATGTGGGCCCAGGGCCCGATCAGGAGCCGGCGGGGGCCCCGCAGCTGCTCGAAGACGCGGAACGTCGCGTTGCGGTAGCCGTCGGCCCAGCCCGCGATCAGCATCGTCGGACACCGGATCCGGCCGGTCCGGGGCCGGATCGACCCCTGCCGCCAGTACGGCCCGTCGTGGGGCTCCGCCAGCCAGCGCAGCAGCCAGGGCTCCAAGGTGTCGATCCGCTCCGACCACGCCCGCCGCCAGTCGGCTCCGGCCCGGGTCGGCACCGGCGGCAGCGCGTTGAGCGCCACCATGTAGAGGGGATAGTCGAGCAGGTCGAGTGCACGCAGCGCGCCGCCACCGTAGTGGACATCGTCGCTGTAGCGGTCGTCACTGGCGAACAGCGCGCAGACCGCGCCCAGCTGCGGAGGTCCTGCCATCGCCGCGTGGAGCGCGTTGAACCCCGAGTAGGAGGTCCCGAACATCCCCACCCGCCCGCTGCACCACGGCTGGGCGGCGCACCATGCGATCACAGTGGCGAGGTCCTCCACCTCGGATGGCGGGTACTCGTCGACGGCGACGCCTTGGGAGGAGCCGGTGCCGCGGAGGTCGAGCCGGCAGACGGCGAACCGGCCCTCGTCGCGAAGACGCCGGTACCACTCGGCGTCGGCGAGGGTGGCGTCGTCCTTGCGGTACGGCAGCGCTTCCAGCAGCGCCGGCACGGGCTCTGACCCCGCCGGCCGGTAGAGCGACGCCGCCAGCCGCACCCCGTCGGTCATGGCGATCGACTCGTGCAGCGCAGACACGGACCGGATGCTATCAGGGCCGCGATCCGAACTTCGTCCCCGCGCAGTATGCATCGTTCATGCAGCCGGCGGCTTGACAGCGCCCGAGGGGCGCGCCGACAATGCGGCGGCGCGCTCGTCTGCGCCCAGGGAGGAGGAGCATGCAGGCGACCCAGTACGACGCGATCATCGTCGGCGGCGGTCACAACGGCCTCGTCTGCGCCGCCTACCTGGCCCGTGCCGGACAGCGGGTGGTGGTGCTGGAGCGGCGCGGCCTGGTCGGCGGCGCGTGCGTGACCGAGGAGCCGTGGCCGGGCTACCGCGTCAACACCTGCTCGTACGTGGTCAGCCTGCTGCCGCCGGACATCGTGCGGCAGCTGGAGCTGCCCCGCTTCGGCTACGAGGTGATCCCGCTCGACCCGCTCGCCTTCACGCCCTTCCCGGACGGCCGCTCGATCATGTGGTGGTACGACCCCACGCGCACCGCCGCCGAGATCGCCAAGATCTCGACCCACGACGCGGTGGCATACCTGGACTACGAGCGGGCCCTGGACGAGCTGGTGCAGATCGTGCGCCCGCTCTTCGACATGGTGCCGCCGCTGCCGCAGAGCCTCCGTCCGGAGGATGTCGGCGAGCTCCTGCGGATGGGGCGGCACCTCTACCGTCACCGGCGCGGACTCAGCCGCCTGGTCGACCTCATGACCCTGTCGGTGAGCGATTTCCTCGACTGCTGGTTCGAGGACGAGCAGGTGAAGGGGGCGATGTCGCCCGGCGGGGTGATCGGCGCCTGGGGCGGTCCCAAGACACCGGGCACCGCCTACGTGCTCCTCCACCACCGCCTCGGCGAGGCCGGCAACCAGCGCGGCGCCTGGGGCTTCGTGCGCGGTGGGATGGGCCGGCTGTCGGAGGCGATTGCGGCCTCGGCCCGGTCGGCCGGCGCCGAGGTCCGCACCGACGCGCCCGTCGCCCGCATCGACGTGATCGCGGGGCGGGCGGTGGGCGTCACCCTCGACGACGGCACCGCGCTGCGGGCCCCGGTGGTGGCGGCGGCGGTGCACCCGCAGACGGCGTTCCTCCAGATGGTGGAGCGGCAGGAGCTGCCCCGCGACTTCGTCCGCGAGATCGAGACCTACCGCACCCGCGGCTCCTCCGCCAAGGTCAACCTCGCTCTCGGCGAGCTGCCCGACTTCACCGCGCGGCCCGGCACGGCACCCCAGGACCACCACGTCGAGTTCGAGCTCTGCCCCTCGATCGACTACCTGGAGACGGCCTGGGACGACGCCAAGCGGGGGAGCTGGAGCCGGCAGCCGATGATGGACTGCGTCATCCCGTCGATCAAGGACCCCTCGCTGGCGCCCGCTGGGGGCCACGTCATGACCTGCTTCGTGCAGTACGCCCCCTACCACCTGGTGGGCAGCGACTGGGACCGGGAGCGGGAGGGGTTCGGGGACCGGGTGGTGGAGACGCTCAGCGCCTACGCGCCCAACATCGCCGGCGCGATCCTGCACCGGCAGGTGGTCACCCCGCTCGACCTCGAGCGCACCTTCGGCCTCCTCGGCGGCAACATCTTCCACGGCGAGATGGCGCTGGACCAGATGCTCTCGTTCCGCCCCGCCGCCGCCGCCGCCGCCTACCGCACCCCCCTCCAGGGCCTCTACCTCTGCGCCTCCGGGGCCCACCCCGGGGGCGGGGTCATGGGCACCCCCGCCCGCAACGCCGCCAGGGTGATCCTGGCCGATCAGCGCGGGGGCTGGCGGCGCTGGGTGGGGCGCCGCTGAGGGTCGCGCCCCATCGGGCGGCGCCGTGTATCGTCGGGCCCATGCCGCTCCGCCTGTACAGCGTCGTCGTCGCCGCCCACGACCCTGCCGCCCTGGCCCGGTTCTGGACCGCCGCCCTCGACTTTCGCATCGTCCACGAGGCCGCCGACGGGGTGGTGATCGCGCGCGACGACCACACCTACCCGGGCCTGATCTTCGAGCCGATGCCGGAGGCCAAGACGACCAAGAACCGTCTCCACCTCGACCTCGCCCCCGACGATCAGACCGCCGAGGTCCTGCGCCTGACCGCCCTCGGGGCGCACCGGGTCCAGATCGGCCAGGGCGCCGACGTCAGCTGGGTGGTGCTCGCCGACCCCGAGGGCAACGAGTTCTGCGTGTTGCGCAGCCGGCCGGGCGGGGTCTGAGCCACCCGCCTCACCCGCCCGCGTCGGGCCCGGGCGGCCGCCCGGCGAGGCGGAGCACGACCGCCCCCCCCTCGGGGCCGAGCCGCCCCAGCCAGCCGGTCGGCAGGTGGACGGGGAGCGTGGGCAGGGCCCGGCGGATGCGGTGGGTCGCCAGCACCACCCCGGCCTGGCGCACCTCGATCCTGGCCGCCGCGATGGGCTCGGCGACCCGCAGGATGCAGTGGCCATGGGGGACGCGTGTCTCGCCCGGCCTGACGGCGGCAGGGGACACCCACAACAGCGGTCGCTCGACCCGGATCGAGAGCGGCTCGCAATCGGGCCAGGGCTCGCCCCGGAGGTGGTCGAGGACCGCCGCTGCCACCTCGGTCCCGCAGGCTGCGGCCACCGCGGCGGTCTCGGCGGCGTGGAGGAGGTTGCCGGCCGCGAAGACCCCGGGTCGGGATGTGCGCTGGTGGCCGTCCACCACCGGGGCGCGGCTCCGTGGGTCGATCCGCAGACCGCCCTGGCGGGCGAGCTCGTGGTCGGGCACGAAGTCCCCCGTGAAGATCACCGTGTCGCAGGCGACCCGCCGCACCCCGGTGCCGTCGACGGCGGCCACGGTGACGCCGGTCACCCGCCCGGTTCCGTGGAGCTCCGCCACCCGGGTTCCGGTCCAGACCGGCACCCGCAGGCGGGTCGCCGTCGCCCAGCGCAGAGCGGGGGCCGCCTGGGGGACCGGGTGCTCGGTCGTCATCGCCACCACCCGCACCCCCGCGGCGCGGAGCGCGAGCAGAGCCGAGAAGCTCACCCGCTCCGCCCCCACCACCAGAGCCCGGCTGCCGACCCGCAGCCCGGCGAGCGCCGCCAGCCGCTGCAGGCTGCCGGTGGTCAGGACACCGGCGGGCCGGGTGCCGGGGACCAGGCGGGCGTGGCGTGGCCGCTCGCGGCACCCCGTCGCCAGCACCACGCAGCGCGCCTCCACCCGGCGCAGGCCGCCCGGCCCGGTGCACAGGAGGGCGCGGGCACCGGTCCACTCCAGGCAGGTGGTCTCACACCACAGGTCCGCCCCGGCGCGGGTCGCCTGCGCGGCCCACCTGCGGGCATAGTGCGGGCCGTCGAGGAGGCGCCGCTGGTCGCGCAGCCCGAAGCCGGCGTGGCGGCAATGGAGGGGGAGACCCCCGGGCGCGGGGTCCCGCTCCACGACGAGGACGCGGCCGGCCTGGGAGCGGGCAAGCCGGTGGGCGGCGGCGAGGCCTGCCGGGCCCGCCCCGACGACGAGGACGTCGACCGCGGTGGCCGGCGCGGCCGGCGTCACTCGGCATGTCCCGGGGCCCCTGGACCGGGGCCTCGGCGCTCCCCACGGCTGGGGGCGACGAGGCTGGAGGGCGACCGGCCGGTGGCCTCGGCCAGGAGCCCGACCACGGCGGCCGAGCAGTGGAAGCCCTGGCAGCGGCCGAGCATCGCTCGGGTCCGGCGGCGCAGGCCGTCGAGCGAGCGCGCCGGGACGGGCGCGCGGCAGGCGGCGAGGCACTCGGCCCGGGTGACCCGCTCGCAGTGGCAGACGATCCGACCGGCGTCGGGATCGGCGGCGATCGCCGCCCCGTCTCGGTGGCTGCGCAGCTGGCGCTCTCCGAGGCTCGCCATGCGCACCTCCTCGTGGTCGGGCGCAGGCCGGAGCGGCAGCCCCATCGCCTGGAGCCGGTCACGCACGTGCTCGGCGATCGCCATCGAGCTGCTGACCCCGGTGGAGCGGATCCCGCCGACGACGACGTAGCGCAGCCCGGGATCGTCGTCGATCTGGTAGTCGCGGTGCTCGGTCGCCGCCCGCAGCCCGGCATACACCGCGGTCACCTCCTCCTCCAGCAGCCGCGGCAGCACCCGCCGGCCCCGCCGGAGCAGGGCGTCCACCCCCTCCACGGTGGAGCGGGTGTCGCGGCGGTCGCCCAGCGGCTCCGCGGTGGGCCCGAGCACGACATTGCCGAAGACGGTCGGGGCGATCAGCACCCCCTTGCCCGAGCGGCCCGGGACCGGCAGCAGGATCCGGCCGAGGAGCCGTGCCGCCCACGTGTCGAAGACCACCAGCTGGCCCCGCCGCGGCGCGACGGTGAACCGGCGGCGGCCGAAGAGCGCATCGATCGTGTCCGCCTCCAGGCCCGCGGCGTTGACCACGTGGCGGGCGTCGACGGGGCCGGCCGTGGTGAGGAGACGGTGGGCAGCGGGGCCTGGCGCCGCCCCCACCACGCTGGTGCCCAGGCGCAGCTCGACGCCGTTGACCACCGCCTCGGTCGCGAACGCCAGCGGGGTGGTGAAGGGGCAGAGGATCCCCTCGTCCGGGACCAGCAGGCCGCCCCGCGCCCCCGGGCCGAGCTCCGGCTCCAGTCGCGGCAGCTCGTCGGTCCCGACCGCGCGGACATTCCGGTGGCCGGCGCGCCGGGCGTCGGCGAGGATCGTGGGCAGGCGGGCCGCCTCCTCGTCCGACCAGGCGACGAGGAGCGCGCCCACCCGCTCCACCGGGATCCCGGTGCGCCCGGCATACGCCCCGAGGAGCTGGTGGCCGCGGCGGAGCAGGCGGCCCTCCAGCGAGCCCACCGCGGCGTCGAAACCGGTGTGCCAGATCGCGGTGTTGGCCTTGCTGGTGCCGGTGCCCACGTCGTCGGCCCCCTCCAGCAGGACGGTGCGCAGCCGGAAGTGGGAGAGCTCCCTGGCGATCGCCGTCCCCACCACCCCGGCCCCGATCACGGCAACGTCGAACGGGGCAGGCGGCGCCGGGGCGGTCTCGGTCACCGCTCGCCGTCCGCCCGGGCCGTGACCGCTCGGAGGGCCTGCCGCCACCGGCCCCCAAGATCCGCCGCCCGGGCGCCACCGATCGCGGGGGCGACGGTCAGGGCCGGCCGCCAGCCCGAGGCGATCCGCGCCGCCCCCCCGGGGTCGCCGAGGCCGAGGCGGCAGAGCGCCGCCACCCCCATCGCGGTGGCGTCGCCGCCCGGGTAGACCTCGACCGGCGCCTGGAGCCGGTCGGCCACCGCCTGCACCACCCGGGGCGAGCGGGTGAGGCCGCCGTCGACCCTGACGCGGCTGAGCGCGCGCCCGGTGTCGGCGGCCGCGGCCGCGGCGAGCTCGGCGACCTGGGCCGCGACGCCGTCGACCACCGCCGCGGCGAGGTCGTCCCGGCTGGTCCCGAGCGTGAGGCCCAGGAAGGCTCCGCGCGCGTCGGGGCGCCAGCCGGGCGCGGCCAGGCCGGCCAGGGCCGGCACGAAGTCAGGCCGCGCCTCGGGAGCGCCGGCGCGCCGGAGGGCGCGGTCCAGCCCGCCCGGGGGCGGACCGATGCCCAGCCGCCGCAGCCAGTCGAGGGCGGCCCCGGCGGTCGCCACCCCGCCGTCCAGGCAATACGTGGTCGTCCCGCCGATCTGCCAGGCGATCGAGGCGCCGAGGCCGTGCGAGGAGCGCGGCGCGGTGGCACCGACGGTGACGAGGAGGAACGCTCCCGTCCCGAGCGTGCACTTGGCGTCGCCCGGGGCATGGCATCCCGCGCCGAAGAGGGCCGCCTGCTGGTCGACGATGGCCGCCACCACGGGGAGCGACGGACCGAACGCGGTGGTGCTCCCGAACCGGCCGGCGCAGGGCTGGATCGCCGGCAGTGACTGCGGGTCGAGCCGGAAGATGCGGCACGCATCGGGTGACCATTCGCCGCGGTCCAGGTCCAGCAGCAGCGTCCGGCTGGCGGTGGCGGCGTCGGTCGCGAACGTGCCGGTCAGGCGGTGCAGCAGCCAGGTGTCGGTGGTGCCGACCACGGCCGCGGCTCCGACCGAGGATCCGGCCCCCTGCTCTCGCAGCCAGGCGATCTTGGGGGCGGCGAAATAGGAGTCGAGAGGCAGGCCGGTGATGCCGGTGAGGGTCGCGGCCTCGCCCCGGAGCCGGCGGCAGACCACGTCCGCCCGCCGGTCCTGCCAGGAGAGCGCGGGCCCGAGGGCTCGGCCGCTCCGGCGGTCCCAGCCGAGCACCGTCTCCCCCTGGTTGGCGAGCCCGACGGCCTCGACTGCGACGCCGGCCCGCCGGAGCGCCGACCGGCCGGCCCGCACCACCGAGCGCCAGAGCGCCTCCGGGTCCTGCTCGACGGCACCGCCCGCCCCCGCCCGGGGGTGCACCGCCACCCGGGCCCGGGCCCGGACCGCACCGTCGTCGGCCACGACCAGAGCCTTGGTCGCCGAGGTCCCCTGGTCGATCGCGAGGACATGGCCAGCCCGCGGCGCGGGCGCGCCGGTCACCGACCCTCCCCGGCGCGCGGCGGCGGCGGGCGGTCAGTCGCCCCACTCGGGTCGGGCCCGAGCGGGGCGACCCGCACCGCCAGCCCCTGCTGCTCCAGGGCGGCGACGATGGCAGGGTCGGCACCCCCGTCCGTCACCACCGCGGTCAGCTGGTCGAGGGAGCAGACCCTCGCGACCGCCACCTGCCCGAGCTTGGAGCCGTCCGCCAGGACGAAGCGCAGGGGGGCGTGCGCGATCATCATCCGGCGGCAGGCAACCTCGTCGACGTGGAAGTCGGTGAGGCCGACCTCGGGATGGACCCCGCCGGAGCCGAGGAAGGCCTTGTCGGCGAAGTGGTCGGCGAGCATCTGGATGGTGCTCGGGCCAGAGCAGGCGAGGTCGCCGGGTCGGACGCGACCGCCGGCGACCAGGACCTCCACCCGGGGCCGGTCGGCGAGCGCCACCGCCACCTCGAGGGAGGTGGTGAGGACCCGTCCGTGATAGTCGCTCGGCAGCTGGCGGGCGAGCTCGGCGATCGAGGTGCCGACGTCGAGGATGAGGGTGTCGGTCGGCTCCACCAGGGTGGCGGCGAGGCGCGCCATCGCCCGCTTGCGCTCCAGGTGCTGGACCCGCCGTTCGGCGAACGGCGGCTCCAGGGTCCGCGGCACTGCCCGGGTCGCCCCCCCGTACACCCGGTGCAGCAGCCCCTCCCGCTCCAGGGCGAGGAAGTCGCGCCGGACGGTCTCCCCGGAGACCCCGAAATGGTCGGCGATCTCGTCGGCGCGCAGAAGCGGTCGCTCGCGCATCGCCGCCAGGATCTCGAGCCGCCGCTCCATCGGGATCGGCGCCGCAGCGGACTCCCGCAGCATCGCGGGTGGATCGGGCGGAATGCCGTCGGCGGTCATCCCCGGGCGCCGCCGGGACCTCACGTGGCCGGCGTCCCGGTGACGACCGGGAGCCAGAGCCGGGACGGATGCCCCTCACCGTGGTAGACGGTGTTGACCGCCACCCGAGGGTCGCGCTGGTCCACCGCTCGGCCCGCGCGGTTGCAGTTGCGGGCGAACCAGGGGAAGTCGCTGCTGGTCAGGGCCAGCACCAGCCGGTGGCCGGGCAGGAACACGTGGCTCACCGGGTTGCACTCCACCTCGAAGCGCGTCACCGCGCCCGGCACCAGTGGGGTGGGGTGCTCGAGCGACTCCCGGCACACCGCTCGCAGGCAGCCGGCGGCGACCCGCAGGAGGCGGCCGTCGGGCCCCTGATCCTCCAGCTTCACGTGCCAGTCGGTGTCCTCGCCGTCGCTGCTGGCGAAGAGCTCGAGCCGCGGCCATCCGCTGATCGCGAGGGCCTCGGCCAGGGGCGGGGTGGAGTACAGGACGACGTCGTCCCGCGCCGCGAGGTGGGTCTCGTCCAGCTTCGGCTCGTAGAACTCCTCGTAGCTGAGGCCGCCCGGCACCCGCACCGGGTCAGCCGGGTCGTACCGGTAGGCGCGCGGGGCCTCGGGGCCGGCCGCCTGGTCCCAGTCGAGCGTGGTGCCGGCCTCCCCGTGGCGGAGGTGAAGCGGGCGGCGCTCGCCGGCGAGCGGCCACCCGGGCGGGGCGACCCAGCGGTTGGTGCCGGTCTCGAAGAGCTGCACCCGAGGCTCGTCCGCCCAGCCGTTCGCCCTCCCCTTGAGGAAGTGGTCGAAGAAGCGCAGCTGGATGGCGTCCATCTCCACCGCGGCCGTTTCACCGTAGTCGACCCCGCCGTAGCTCCGCTGGGGGTAGCGGGTGCCGACGTGGGGCCAGGGCCCGACGACCAGCCACTGCTCGGCGGCCCTGGGCGAGGCCGCCATCATCTGCTCGTAGTGGTGAAAGGCGCCGAGCAGGTCCTCGCGGTCGTGCCAGCCGGCGACGTGCAGGCACGGCACCGCCAGGCTCCGGTAGTCGTCGTCGAGGCGCAGCCCGCGCCAGAAGTCGTCGAGGGTGTCGTGGTCACGCATGTCCGGCCACGTCCCCGGGGCGGCGCCGAGGCTCTCCATCATGTCGGCGACCGGGAGCTGCATCAGCAGCGACTCCCAGTCCAGGTCGGAGCGACGGTTCATGATCCGGCGGCGGGTGCCGTAGACCCAGTAGGCGAAGTAGAGCTGGAACACCCCGAACGTGTACGGGATCTCCTGCATCCAGCGCCCGGCGGCGGCGAAGGAGGCCATGCATTCGAGGTGGGGCGGGTGCTCCCGCGCCGTCGCCCACTGGTTCCAGCCGCCGTAGCTGAGCCCGGTGGTGCCGACCCGACCGTCGCACCACGGTTGCCGGGCCACCCACTCCACCACATCGTGGCCGTCCCGGCCGTCGTGGACGTGCGCCCGCCACAGCCCCTCCGACTTTCCCCGTCCACGGGTGTCGTACGAGACGTAGGCATAGTCGCGGGCCTGGAAGAAGCGTCCCTCGTCGACCGCCCCCGGCCCCCGCTTGTCGTAGGGGGTGCCGAAGACGATCGCCGGCACCGGCCGGCCGGGGTCGGGGTCGGCGCGGTAGACGTCGGCGGCCAGCAGCACCCCGTCGCGCATGGGCACCTCGACCTCGTCGCGGGGGTCCGCCTGGGCCACGGTGAGCAGCGCCTGGCGGCGCTCGCGCGGGGTCGGACGGCCGGTCAGGGCTTGCCCAGGGTCCAGCCCTCAGGGTAGAGGTGGCCGGTGGGGTCCTGGGCGGTGATCCCGTGCAGCCGGTCGCTGATCACGGAGATCTGATAGTCGCTGTTGGGCATCCACAGCTCGGGGAGCTGAGCGGCGACGAAGTTCTGATACGTGACCAGGGCACCGAGGCCGGGCTCCAGATGGCTGCGCCGAATGTTGGCGTCATTGGTGCGATTGCTGTAGTGGCCGACGTTGATGGGGGCGCCGGTCCCGAAGATGGTGCCGCCGGTGGGGTAGTACACCGGCACGTAGGTGATCGACGGCGCCCCCAGGTAGAAGAGCTGCCAGGAGCAGCCGCTGCCGCTCTTGGGGTTGCAGGCCGCCGTCGAGGTGAGCACCTCGTTGTAGGGCGCCTGGCTGAGGGCGATCTGGATCCCGACCCGGGAGGCTGCCGACTTGAAGGCCTGCATCTCCTGCGCGTAGGCGGGCGTGCCGCTGGAGTAGACCAGGGTGAAGGCGAGCTTGGCGCCGCTGGCGATGCCGGCGCCGCACTGGTGGCTGCCGGTGCCGGGGGCGGCGCAGGTGGTGGTGCCGCCGGCCCGCACCCTCCACCCGTGCTGGCCGAGGAGGTGCCCGGCAGCGGCGATGCTGTACGGGTAGGGGTTCTTCTTCTCGAAGCCGCTCGCGTACGGGTTCGCCGGCACCACCGGCACCGGTCCGTAGGTGGGCCATCCGTAGCCCTTGAAGATGGTCTTGATGTAGCTCGGCTCATCGATGAGGCGCTGCAGCGCCTGGCGCACCGCCAGCTGGTCGAAGATCGGTCCGGCCTTGGGATTGGCGAAGTTCAGCTGGATGTCGCTGAAGCCCCAGTAGAGCCACGGCTTCACCTGGAATCCGCGCCGGATGAGGCTCTTCGCCAGCGCCACGTCGGTGAATGGCAGGTAGCCGTAGTCGACCTGCCCGGCGAGGAGGGCGTTGAGCTCGGCCGTGGCGTTGGTGAACGGCACCTCCTCGAGCTTGGCGAGCCGGGCGCGGTCGGGCCCCGCGTAGTGGGTGTTGGGGACCAGGACGGTGAGGCCGGTAGCGGGCTGGAAGCCCCGGTTCGGCTCCAGCCGCCAGGGTCCGTCGACCACCTGCCAGAGCCGATTGGTGTCCCAGGTGGCGAGGTCCTTGGACTGGCCGTCGAGGAAGTGGAAGACCGCCTGCGCGCCCGCGGTGGTGCGATCCCTGTTGCCGATCGCCCCGGTCGGCGAGGTCTTGTCCCAGGCGGCCTGCGGCAGGGGGGTGATCTGGGAGAGGCCGTTGCCCACGAGCCAGTTGCGATTGTAGGCGGCGTCGAAGGTGAGGGAGAAGCGGGAGGGCGACACCGTTCGCATCGCGACCAGGTGGTCGATCCAGTCGCCGGGCGAATAGCAGCACCAGTCGCTGCGGTTGGCGCGCAGCAGGTTGATCCAGAAGGCGACGTCGCGGCTCGTCACCGGCGCGCCGGTGGACCAGGTGAAGTGGCGCAGGGTGATCGTGACCGTCCTGCCGGCGTTGGAGAAGGTCGGCGGCTCGCCGAGGCTGAGCGCGTAGTTGATGGTGGGTTGGTCGCTGCGGCGGTGCCCGAACCAGTAGAGCGGTCGCCACATCAGCGGCACCAGGTAGGTGAGGTTGTTGTTGCCGGAGTCGGAGCCGGCCAGCAGCGGAAAGATGTAGGTGGGGGGCGCCCCGACCTGCTGGGCGAAGGTGGCGGTTCCACCCGCCGAGGAGGAGTTGGACGCCGCCGCCGCGCCGCTCAACCCCGTCAGGCCCATCGCCGCCAGCAGCCCGCCGAGAACGAACGGATGATGCTTCATCGACTGCCTCCCTCCCTGGCGGCCCCGGGGGCCGGCGCCGCTGGATCGAGGCCCCCCCGTCCGCGGGAGCTTCGCCCGATCTGTGGACACGCTGGAATCCGGTTGCGAATCCGAGGGAATGAGAGCAGATGCGTGGAGGCGGTGTCAACCGCCGCGGGCGGTGGCGGACACCCGGTCAGCTGGCCCCGGCGGTCGGCAGGCCGGATTCACCACCACCTGGGCCTGGGCGTCTGGTCGAAGGCCGTGCCCCCACTCGGGACCGGCGGGATCGACTGCGCCACCTCACCGGGTGGCCGCGGACGCCGGCGACCTCCGCCCCCCGAGCCGCGGCCGGAGTCCCGGCGGAGGCGCCGCGAGCGCCGAGGCGGCGGGTCGACGACAATGGAGGAGCGTCGTCCGTCCGTCAGCGAGGTCTTCATGCAGCTCACCCACCTCGGTCGCTCCGGTCTCCAGGTGAGCCGGCTCTGCCTCGGCACCATGAACTTCGGACCGCACACCAGCGAAGCGGATGCCCACCTGCTGATGGACGAGGCCATGGAGCTCGGCATCAACTTCTTCGACACCGCCAACGTCTACGGGTGGCAGAAGGGCGAGGGGATCACCGAGCAGATCCTGGGGCGCTGGTTCGCCAAGGGGGGCGGCCGCCGGGAGCGGACGGTGATCGCCACCAAGCTCTACGGCTCGATGAGCGACTGGCCCAACGACACCTTCCTCTCCGCCCGCAACATCCGGCGCGCCTGCGAGGCCTCGCTGCGCCGCCTCCAGACCGACCACCTCGACCTCTACCAGATGCACCACGTCGATCGCGGCACCCCCTGGGAGGAGATCTGGGAGGCGATGGCGGTGCTGGTGCAGCAGGGCAAGGTGATCTACGTCGGCTCGTCGAACTTTGCCGGCTGGCACCTGGTCCAGGCCCAGGAGGCGGCGAGGGCCCGGCACCGCCTGGGCCTGGTCAGCGAGCAGTCCCTCTACAACCTGATGGAGCGGACGGTGGAGCTGGAGCTGCTGCCAGCCTGCCAGGCGTACGGACTCGGGGTGATCCCCTGGAGCCCCCTCGCCGGCGGCCTGCTGGGCGGGATCCTGGGCAAGGAGCGCGAGGGGCGGAGCGCGGGCGAGCAGGTGCAGCAGAAGCTCACCGCCCACCGCGAGCAGGTCACCGCCTTCGAGGCATTCTGCGCGTCGATGGGCGAGCATCCGGCCAACGTGGCCCTGGCCTGGCTCCTGCACCAGCCGGCGGTGACCGCACCGATCATCGGGCCCCGGACGGCCGAGCAGCTGCGCGGCGCCCTGCGGGCGGTGGAGCTGCGGCTCGACGAGGCCCAGCTCGCCCGACTCGACCAGATCTTCCCAGGACCGGGCGGAACAGCCCCCGAGGCCTACGCCTGGTAGCCCCCGGGATCCCGCGGGAAGGGGCAGCGCCATCCGATCGAACTCGCCCCGGGCCAGGGGGCGGCGTGCTCCCCGAGGGCAGGCGGCCCCGCACGAGCCGCCCGCTCAGTCGCCGGGGGGAATTCCCCGCGGCGGGTTGGGGATCGGCCGGCGAGCGGCCTGTCCGACGCGGCCGAGTGAGAGGAAGCCGACGAACATCACCAAGATCCCGATCGTCTCCGCGGTGCCGAGCTGGCCCATGGTGCCACCAGCGGTCTTGGCGACTGAGAAGCCGGCCGCGATCACCAGGGCGCCAGCGGTGAGGAGGACGTTGCAGAGGACGCGGTCCGCCCCCTGGCGCAGCCGGACGAACCGCCAGGCCGACCAGGCCGACCCTCCCACCAGGACCACCGTCCCGACGATGTTGAACACCACCGCGGCGATGAAGATCGGGCTGCCCGGCTGGGAGATCGCCTGGCCCAGGATCCCCTGCGGGGAGTGCAGCCGGGCGGGATCCACCGGGACCATCGCGGCGTCGGCCGCGAGCGCCAGGGTGAGCACCCCGAGCACGGCCGCGCTGACCCGCCCGACCCGGGGCGGGGCGATGAGGAAGACCGTGCCGAGGGCGAGGTAGATGACACCCAGCACTCCGCCGAGGAGGTAGAAGGCGCGGAAGAGGGCCGGGGTGAAGCCGAACGCCTGCCCGGCAGCCTGCACCGTCGCGGCGGCGGCGAAGATCACGAGGCCCACCGCCCAGGCCAGGAAGGCGGCCCGACGAGAGCGGCGCCAGCGGCCCGCGACCACCGCGGCGAACGCCGCCGCCAGCACCGCGGCCAGCACCGTGACTCCGACCGTTGGTGTTCCTCCCGACCCGTCCCCGGCAGGGTACCACCGCCCACGCCGCCGACTGGCGGAGCGGCTGCCAGGGGGGCGAGACCACCGCCCGTGGCCCGCATCCGCGAAGATGGAACGGTGCGCTCGATCGAGGTCGACGGACGGCAGGTCTCGGTGGTGGGACTGGGCTGCTGGCAGTTCGGGTCCCGCAGCTGGGGGTACGGCTCCGTCTTCGGCGAGCGCGAGGCCCATGCCATCGTCGAGCGGGCGCTCGAGCTCGGCATCACCCTCTTCGACACCGCCGAGATGTATGGCCGCGGCGCCAGCGAGCGGATCCTGGGGCGGGCGCTGGGCGACCGCGCCGAGCGGGTGTTCCTCGCCACCAAGTTCCTCCCGCTGCTGCCCACCGCGGGTCGCCTGGTCCGCGCCTGCGAGCACAGCCTGGGCCGGCTGGGGGTCGCCCGCGTCGACCTCTACCAGCTCCACTTCCCCAACCCCTTGGTGCCCCTGCGCCGACAGATGGAGGGGATGCGGCGGGTCCTCGACCGCGGGCTCACCGGCCATGCCGGGGTCAGCAACTACTCCCGCCATCAGTGGCTGGCGGCCGACCGAGCCCTGGGTCGGCCGGTCCTCGCCAACCAGGTCCGGTACAACCTCCTGCAGCGGCAGGCGGAGCGCGAGCTCCTCCCCTTCGCCGAACGGGAGGGCCGACTCGTGATCGCCTACAGTCCGCTCGCCCAGGGGGTGCTGGGGGGGCGCTACGACGCCGACAACGCGCCCCGCGATCTCCGGCGCACCAATCCCCTCTTCACCCGGGCCAATCTCGCCCGGGCGGCGGCCGTCCTGGACGCCCTTCGACAGGTGGCCAGGGTCCACGGGGCGACCCCGGGGCAGGTCGCCCTCGCCTACCTCTGCGCCCAGCCACAGGTGGTGGTGATCCCCGGAGCCCGCTCGGTGGCCCAGGTGGAGTCCAGCGCGGCCGCCGCCGACCTCACGCTCAGCGAGGACGAGGTCGCGCGGCTGCGCGCTGCGGCGGCCGGCTTCGTCCCCGACCGGGGCCGGGCACTCGGCCAGCTGCTCGCCCGGTTGGCGCACCGACCCTGAGGGGGCGAGGGCCGACGCCGCCCTGCCCGCTGCGGCCCGCCGTCAGCTGCGGGCGGGCGGTCCGTCCCGGTGGGAGCCGGGGGCTCCGCCCGGGCGCCAGAGACGGCGGGCGACCAGGGCCGCGACGAGGACCAGGACTCCGATCCCCAGGTAGACCTCCACCCGGACCACGAGGTGGTAGAGGGTGGTCAGGTGGCGTCCGGCGGTGTACCCGATGGTGCACCAGGCGCCCACCCACAGACCGGCGCCGAGGGCGTTGAAGGCGAGGAAGCGCAGCCACGGCATGCGGGCGACGCCGGCCAGCAGGCCGTTGGCCTGGCGGAGCCCCTCGATGAAGCGGGCCACCGTGACCACCTTGCCGCCATGGCGCTCCACAAAACGCTGGGCCCGGTCCAGGCGCTCGGCGGTGAGGAACACGTACCGTCCCCACCGGAGCACGGCTCGGCGCCCGCCGGCGCGTCCGATGGTGTAGCCGATGTTGTCGCCGACGACCGCCGCCACGAAGGCGATTGCAGCCACCGCCGCGAGGCTGAGCCGGCCCGCGCCGGCATAGACGCTGGCGGCGATGAGGACCGTCTCCCCAGGGACCGGGACCCCGAAGTCCTCCAGCAGGATGAGCCCGCCGACGGCCAGGTAGCCGTAGTGGTCGAGCACCGGGGCCAGGGTGTGGAAGATCCCGGGTAGCTGGGGCTGGGACACGGGACTCCCTGGCGCGAAGGAGCGCCGCCGCCGGCGCGGGTGAGCCGGGTCCCCGGCGGGACGCACGACCATCCCATGATCGCCGATTCGCGAGCCGAGGGCGGCCGCGCGCCCCGGCTCGGACCTGGGCCGAGCGCCTCACCGAGGCGGGGGCCGCGGCGGAGCGTCGTCCGCCGGCCGGTCCGCATCGGCGGTGAGCGGCAGCGGCAGCACTGCGGTCGGCTCCGGCATCGGCCGGGGTCGGGGCAGCCCCAGCAGCGCGGCCAGCTCGAAGGCGTCGAGGACCGCGAAGTTCTGCTGGTTGTCGTTGAAGAGGTGGTGCACCTCCTCCGCCTCCGCGCCGAGCTGGCGGATCGGGGCCAGCCACCCCCGAAGCTCGTCTGGGGTGTAACGGTGGTCGAATCGGTCGCCCGTCCGCGTCCCCCCCCCCGGTACCACGTCGTGTGGTCGCGGCCGTGGAAGCGGACCATCGCCAGCTCCGGGGTGGTGACGGCCCGGACCGGGGCATCGACCGGGAGCCGACCTGGGGCTCGTCGACGCAGCAGCTGGTCAGCCGGGCCACGGCGCAGAGCTCGCGCACCTGCGCCCAGCGCTCGGGGTGCCCGAAGGAGCGGTGGCGGAACTCGACCACGACCCGGTCCAGGGGCTGGCGCTCGGGCAGCTCGGCGAGCCGGACGAGGTTCTCCGGGGCGGCGGTGAACCACGGCGGGAACTGGTGGTGGACGGCCCGAAGCTTGCCCGAGGCGCGCAGGGGGGCCAGCGCCGCCTCGGAGGCGTCCAGCTCGGCCCCGGCGGCCGGCCGTCCGCCCGGTCGTGCCCGGTCATGCTCCGGGTGGCCTTGACGTTGAAGACGACGTCGTCAGGGGTGATCGCGGCCCACGGCTCCGTGGTCTGCGGCACGGGGATCCCGTAGTCGGCGCTGTCCACCTCGACGATCGGGAACACCCCTGAGTAGCAGCGAGGCCGTTCCCGCTGGGGCAGGCCGGGGGGATAGAAGCGGGCGTGGTCGGCCCAGTTGCAGGTGCCGATGAGGACCCGGGGCGCCATCGGGCCATGGTCGCACGGGGTACGATGGCATCGGATGCCTCTCTCGAACGGGCGGGCGGCCGCCGGCGAGGCACCGGCCGCCGCCCCGCGCCCGATCGTCAACGACTTCACCCTGACCGCCGCCACCGTCAACGGCTCGGGGAGCCAGTCAGCGAACCTGGTCCTGACCCGGGCCCTCTTCGCGATGGAGATCCCGGTCGCGCCCAAGAACGTCTTCCCCTCCAACATCGAGGGGCTGCCGACCTGGTTCAGCGTCCGACTCTCGCCCCTCGGGTATCAGGCCAGGCGGCCCCGGACCGATGTCCTGGTGGCGCTGAACCCCCAGACCTGGCAGACGGACGCGGCCGGGGTGACCCCCGGCGGCGTCGTCATCCACGAGGCGGCCCTGCCCAGGACCGGGGCGGCCGCGCGCGAGGACTGCACGTTCTACCCGGTGCCGTTCCAGCGTCTCGCCAAGGAGCACGTGGCCAACCCGGCGCTCCGCAAGTACCTGACCAACATGCTCTACGTCGGGGCGGTGGCCGAGCTGCTCGGGATCGAGGCGGAAGCCCTGGGGGTCGCCCTGGACGCCCAGTTCCGCCGCAAGCCCAGGGCGCGGACGTCGAACCTGGAGGCGATCGAGCTCGGCCGCGCCCATGTCCGGGCCCACCTGCCGAAGCGTGACCCCTTCCGGGTCCAGCGGCTCGACGGCCCCCGCGGCGAACTCCTCATCGAGGGCAATCAGGCGGCGGCACTCGGCTGCCTGATGGGCGGCTGCACCTTCATGGCCTGGTACCCGATCACCCCGTCGTCGTCCCTGTGCGAGCATCTCATCGCCCTCGCCGACCGCTACCGCGCCGACGAGGCCACCGGGGAGCGCCGGATCGCCACCATCCAGGCGGAGGACGAGCTGGCCGCCATCGGCATGGTGCTGGGAGCGGCCTGGGCCGGGGCACGGGCGATGACCTCCACCTCCGGGCCGGGCATTTCGCTGATGGCGGAGTTCATCGGCTTCGGCTACTTCGCCGAGGTGCCGGCCGTCGTCTTCGACGTGCAGCGGGTGGGGCCGTCGACCGGCCTGCCCACCCGAACCATGCAGGGCGACCTGTCCTTCGCCCACACCCTCTCACACGGCGATACCCGCCACCCGGTCCTGCTCCCCGGCACCGTCGCCGAATGCTACGAGCACGCCCAGCTCGCCTTCGACCTGGCCGACCGCTTCCAGACCCCGGTCTTCGTCCTCTCCGACCTCGACCTCGGGATGAACCTCTGGCGCACGCCCCCGTTCACCTACCCGGACCGGCCCTTCGACCGGGGCAAGGTGCTGACGGCGGCCGACCTCGACCGCCTCGGCGGCCACTTCGCCCGTTACGCCGACGTCGACGGCGACGCCATCCCCTGGCGCACCCTGCCCGGGACCGACCATCCCGGCGCCGGCTACTTCACCCGCGGCTCCGGCCACGACGACCAGGCCCACTACACCGAGAGCGCCACCGCCTACCGCGCCACGATGGAGCGCCTGCGGCGCAAGTTCGAGACCATCCGGCAGCAGATGCCGGCGCCCGCGCTCGCGGAGGCCGGCGCCGAGGTCGGCATCATCGCCTTCGGCAGCAGCGACGCGGCGGTGGTCGAGGCTCGCGACGTGCTCGCGGCCGAAGGCCTCGTCACCGACTACTGCCGGCTGCGGGCGCTGCCGGTGCACGCGGACGCGCTGGGATTCGTCGGCCGCCACCCACGCGTCTACGTGGTCGAGCAGAACCGCGACGGCCAGCTCTTCGCGATCCTCCGGGCCGAGCTCCCGGCCGAGCTGGTGCCCCGGCTCCGCTCCGTCTGCTACTTCGACGGCGAGCCGCTCCCGGCCGATGCCGTCATCGGGCCGCTGCGCCAGCAGGAGGCCGGCGTCGACAAGGGAGCGGTGGCGACGAGGCCGCTGGCCGCGGTCGGCAGGGTGCCCGCCGCATGACCACCACCGCCACCCCGCCGGCCGCGCCGCCGCCCGCCGCCGGGGCCCGCAACCGCCTGGGCCTGGGCCGTGACACCTACAAGGGCCTGCCCACCACCCTCTGCGCGGGCTGCGGCCACAACTCCATCAACAACCACATCATCAAGGCTCTCTACGAGTCGGCGGTGCCCCCCCACCTGCTCGCCAAGATGAGCGGCATCGGCTGCTCCTCCAAGGCCACCGCCTACTTCGTCGAGTCCGCCCACGGGCTCAACGCGGTGCATGGCCGGATGCCCTCGATCACCACCGGCGCCAAGCTGGCCGACCGGGACCTGGTGATGGTGGGGATCAGCGGTGACGGTGACACCGCCAGCATCGGGCTCGGCCAGTACTGCCACCTCATCCGCCGCAACGTCGACTGCACCTACATCGTGGAGGACAACGGCGTCTACGGGCTCACCAAGGGACAGTTCTCGGCCACCGCCGACCTCGGGTCGATGCAGAAGAAGGGGCAGGTGAACGAGTTCGAGACCATCGACATCTGCGGCCTGGCGGTGCAGTTGGGAGCCTCCTTCGTCGCCCGCAGCTTCTCCGGCGACGGCAAGCAGCTGGTGCCGCTGCTGCGGGCCGCCCTGGCCCACCGGGGGACGGCGGTGCTCGACGTCATCAGCCCCTGCGTCACCTTCAACGACCACGAGGGCTCCACCAAGAGCTACGACTACGTCAAGGACCACGACGCCGTCCTCCAGGAGCTGGACTTCGTCCCCGCCCCCCGGGAGATCCTCGCCGACTACCCGGAGGGGACCGCGACCACCGTGCGCTTCCACGACGGCTCGGAGGTGGTGCTGCGCAAGCTCGGCCGCGAGCACGACCCCCGCGACCGCCTGGCCGCGCTCCGCCTCGTCCAGGAGGGTCGCGATGCCGGCCAGCTGGTGACCGGCCTCCTGTACGTCAACCCGGAGATGGCCGACCTGGCGGATCGCGAACACCTGCCGGCGGTGCCGCTGCGCGATCTGGGGGAGGCCGAGCTCCGTCTCAGTCGTGGGCAGTTCGAGGCCCTCTTGGCGGACTGGGCCTGAGCTGACGGGCCGCCGGCCCGACCAGCCGTCACCCGCATCAGGCCCGGGGTTCGTCGAGGGACCGCCCGGCGGGCTGACACCACCGCCTTCTCAGGGTGGTCTCAGCCAGCTCTCAGGCACGTCTCAGGTGGCGGCGGCGCGCCCGCCCTAGGCTCGGGTCATCGACACCACGGCCACCGGGACCTCTGCCGGGGCCACCACCGACGGAGACACCTCGATGATTGGACTCAAGGCCCGCAGCATCCTCGTCGGCACCACCCTCCTGCTCGGCACCATCAGCGGCACCGCCGCGGTGTCGGCGGCGACGGTCAGCCACAGTGCGACCAACCACCGGCATCCGCGCCGCAACTTCTGGCGCTACTGGCACCGCACGCACCCCCGCAACCTCTACGTGGTGGAGAGCGACAGCGGCAGCGGCGGGCTGTTCGGCGAGGGCCAGCTAGTGGTCGAGACCGCATCCAAGCAGATGCTCACCATCAATCTCGACCACATGTCCCGCGCCTTCCTCACCCGCGGGCTGGGGGGCCGCGATCGCGCTCGCATCGATCCCACCACCCTCGCCGCCGGCGACTTCGTGGTGGTGCGGAGCGAGATCATCGACGTTCGCAACGCGCTCTCGCCGAACCCCAACGGCGCGGTCCTGCTGGCAATCGTGATCGACGACACCGGCTTCAACCCGGCCAACCCGGCGACCGCCACGGCGACCCCGACCCCCGGTCCCTCCGCCACCCCCACGGCGACGCCCCCAGCCGCCTGACCCACAGCCTTCCCGGGCGGCGCCGGTCGACCGGCGCCGCCCCACCCATCCTGCCGAGCCGGAGCCCTCGCGCTCCGGCTCGGTTCGCGCCCCCGGCAAGCCGGCAGGGGCGCCAGCAAACTTTCAGGCTCTTCTCAGGCAAGCCGGGCCGGGACCGCCTACCGTGAGCCGAGAACCACCCGATCCCTCCCGGACCTCCCCCCGGGAACCCAGACGGAGGCCCCGCGATGTCACCAGCGTTCGGACGGCGCACCCTCGGTGCGGCGACCATGCTGCTCTGCCTCGCCGGGGCCCCCAACGTCCTGGCGGCGACCCGGGCACCGGCCCGGTCCGCCGCCAGGACGGACGCGACGTCCGTGGCTGTGGCCCCCGCGCCGCGGCTCAGCGGGCGGCCCCGCCCGCTGGCGATCGGCACCGTGGTGAGCGTCAGCGCCACCGGCGGCCTGTTCAACCGCGGCGTCCTGCAGCTCAAGCGCCCCAACGGCCGAGCCGTCCTGATCAGCCTCACGCCGTACACCAAAGCCTTCCAGTTCCGGGGCCGCGGTGCCCAGGTGCACCGGATCCCGGTCAGCGCACTCCTGCCGGGCGACGTGGTGGTGGTGAGGGGCCGCTCCATCCCCCACCGCGGGCCGGTGGCGGTGCTCATCTACGACACCAGCTTCAACGGCGGGGTCAACCCGGCGGCGGGCGCCCCCGGCTGAGACACGGCTTCCCGGGCGGCGCCGCGCGGATCGGCGCTGCCCGTTCCCCAGCTCCCCCGCCGGGGCCCCGTCCGGGCCCCGGCGTTCTCCTCTCCAGGACCGCCCGGCCGCCCGCGGCCCGTCAGCCGTAGGCGTAGCCGTCGGGGAGGGGCCGGGGCGCCGACGGCCCCACGTAGATGGCCGACGGCCGGATCAGACGGTTGTGCTGGGCCTGCTCGCACACCGCGGCGGTCCAGCCGGCGAGCCGCGAACAGGCGAAGGTCGGGGTGAACATGTCCCGGGGCACGCCGACGGTGTTCATCACCACGCCGGCGTAGAACTCGACGTTGGTGTAGAGGCGGCGGCCGGGCTTCAGCTCGTGCAGCACCCGGAGCGCGGTGGCCTCCACCTCGCTGGCGAACTCGGCCTGGGCTCCCCCCAGCCGCAGCGCCACCTCGCGCAGGAGGGTGGAGCGGGGGTCGTCGGTCTTGTACACCCGGTGGCCGAACCCCATCAGCCGCTCGCCGCGCTCGATCTGCTCACGCAGCACCGCCTCGGCCCGGTCCGGGGTCCCGATGGCGTCGAGGGTGTCCAGCGCCCGGGACGGCGCCCCGCCGTGGAGGGGGCCGGAGAGGGCGCCGAGGGCGCCGACCACGGCCGCGCCGACGTCGGCGCCGGTGGAGGCGATCACCCGGGCGGTGAAGGTGGAGGCGTTGAAGCCGTGGTCCATGGTGAGGATCAGGTACTGCTCCAGCGCCCGCGCGGCCTCCGGCTCCGGCCGCCGGCCGGTGAGCAGCTGGAGGTAGGCGCCGGCGTAGCCGAGGTCGCGGTCGGCCTCGGCCGGGGGGTCGCCCCGGCGGGCCCGGTACTGGCGCAGGAGGACGACCGGGGCCACCGCGGTGAGGCGGACGGCGGCGTCCATCACCTCCGCGTGCCCGGCGTCCAGGGTCGGGCGCAGCCCGAGGCTGGTGGCGACGAGGGACAGTGAGGTCCTGAGCGCCGACAGCGGGGCGTACGGCTCGATCCGTGCCAGCGGAGCCAGCAGGGCCGCGACCGCTGGGGCCACCTCGCGCGCCGCCCGGGTGCGCGCGCGAAAGGCGGCCAGCTGGGCGGCGTCGGGCAGCTCGCCGATCAGGAGCAGGTGCCAGACCTGCTCGAACGAGCAGCGTCGGGCCAGCTCGGTGGCGTCGTAGCCGCGGTAGTGGAAGAACCCCTCCTCACCGCGGACGTCACCGATCGCGGTCTCGGCCACGGCCACCCCCTCCAGCCCGGGCGGGGCCACGGTGGGGGCCGAGCCGGCCGCCCTGACGTCTTCGATGTGGGCGACCCGGACGATATGCCGGATCGACAGCATCCCCACCAGCGTTCCCCGGTCCAGCACCGGCAGGTGGCGGAAGTGGTGCTCGCGGAAGATCTCCAGGGCGACCGCCACCGGGTTGTCGGCGGTGAGCGTCACCGGGCTGCTCGACATCAGCGCGCCGACCGGGGTCGAGGCGTCGAGCCCGGTGCCGAGCGCGCGGAGGAGGTCGCGCTCGCTCACGATGCCCACCACCCGGTCGCTGGGATCGAGCACCGCGGCGGCTCCCACCTTGGCCCCGTCGAGGAGCCGCGCCAGCTCGGTGGCGGTCATCTCCGGTCGCGCCACCACCGGCGGCCGGTGCATCAGCTCGCGGACCGACACCGCTACGGTCATGAGCGCCTCCGGCCGGACCCCCCGACGATCCGGGCCCGGTCCTGTGTCATCCTCCCACCCCGCGCCGGGCGGCTCGGGGCGGCCAGCATCCGCCGCTCAGTGCCGTTGGGGTCGGCCCCCCTCCGCGGCCGAGGTCCGGCGCTCGCTCTCGCCCGCTCGCCGGAACAACACGACCCACCCCACCAGGGAGCTCCCGGCGATGACAGCCAGCACGCCCAGGGAAATCGCGATCTGCCCCGCCGAGGTCATGGACACCTCCTTCCGATCCGTTGATTCTACCGGGCGGCGGTGGGGCCGAGCCGTCCCGGGCGGCCGCGGGGTGGGGCGACGACGGACGGCGGTATGCTGGACCGACCGCGAGGGGCGATCCGCGATCCCGGTCCGGCGCGCGATCCGCCGTATGGCCCGGCCGTCGGAGGCGGCGGGGCGATGCGCAGCGTGGGACCGTCGGAGGTGAGCGCGATCGGAGCATGGCGCCTGTGACCGAGGGCGGGGCCCGCGCCGCCCGCCGGGGGCCGCTGGCCGGCCTGCATCCAAGCGTCCTCGGGCTGGTGGCGGCGAGCTGCGTCGAGTGGGCCGGCGCCACCGCCGTTCTGCCGGTGCTCCCCCTCTTCATCCGCCACGGCGGCGCCTCGTACGCCCTGATCGGGGTGGTGATGGGTGCCTTCCTCGCCGCCAGCTTCGTCGTTCAGTACCCCCTCGGCCGGCTCTCCGACCGGGTCGGTCGGCGCGGCCCCCTGGTGCTCAGCCTGGGGCTCTACGCGGTGGTGACGGTCGTCTATGTCGTGCCCGTCGCCCCCCCCGTGTACATCCTGCTGCGGGCGCTCCAGGGCGCCGCCGCGGGCACCACCCAGGTGGTCGCCCAGACCGTGGTCGCCGATCTGGTTCCGGTCGATCGCCGCGGCCGCGCCTATGGGCTCCTCAACGGGTCGCAGTTCGGCGGGATGGTGGTCGGTCCGGTGGCCGGCGCCCTCCTCTACACCCGCCAGCCGAGCCTGGTCTTCGTCGCCGCGGCGGTGGCGGCCCTGGCGGCGGCGGTGACGGTGGGCGTCACCGTCCCGCGGGGTCGCCCGCCCGCCCGCCCGCCTCAGCCCCGCCGGACCGGCGGCGAGGAGTCGCTGCGCCGGCGGGTGGTGCAGGGGGTGATGGTGGTGTCGGCCGGGACCGGCCTCCTGATCGGCGTCTACGACGCCGACTGGAGCCTCCTGCTGCGATCGAAGGGCGCCCCGCCGTGGGAGGTCGGGCTCTCCTTCACCCTGTTCGCGCTGCCGCTGGTCGCGGCCTCATGGCCGGCGGGGTGGCTCGCCGACCACCGGGACCGCCGCTGGCTGGGCGGGCTGGCCCTCCTCGTCGGGTGCGCCTGCGCCGCGATCTACCCGTTCCTGCCGGCTCCGCCGTACCTGATGGCGCTCGGCGTGATCGAGGCGAGCGCCACCGCGATCGGGTTCCCGGCGGTGCTCTCCCTGCTGATGCAGACGGTCGGGACGGGCCGGGCGGGCCGCGCCCAGGGGATGGCCGGGAGCGCCCAGACCGGCGCCGCCGCGGTGGGGGCGACCGTCGGCGGCCTTCTGTTCGGTCTCGGGCCCTGGGCACCCTTCGTGGGCGCCGCCGCGGTGGTCGCCGCCATGACCGGCAGCCTGCCGTTCCTCTGGGGGTCAGCCGCCCGGTGGGCCCGGGCGGACCGGGCCCGGGCGACCTGAGCGGGCGAACCCCGCCGCCGGCCAAGAGCTCAGCCCTCCTGGCCCTCGTCGCTCACCGCGCGGGCCCGCAGCTCGTCGACCACCGCGGGGTCGGCCAGGGTGCTGGTGTCGCCGAGGGTGCGGTGCTCGGCGACGTCGCGGAGCAGCCGGCGCATGATCTTGCCGGAGCGGGTCTTGGGCAGCTCGGTGGTGAACACGATGTTGGCAGGCATGGCGATCTTGCCGATCTTCGTGCCCACGTGCTCGCGCAGGACCCCCATGTGCTCGACCGAGGGCTCGTGGGCGGCTCGGAGGGTGACGTAGGCGACGATCGCCTGCCCGGTCTGGGCGTCGCTGCGGCCGCACACCGCCGCCTCCGCCACCGAGGGATGATCCACCAGCGCGGACTCCACCTCGATGGTGGAGATGCGGTGGGCCGAGACGTTCATCACATCGTCGACCCGCCCCATCAGCCAGAAGTCCCCGTCCTCGTCGATGCGGGCGCCGTCGCCGACGAAGTAGGCGCCGGGGAAGCGGCTCCAGTAGGTCTGCCGGTAGCGCTCCGGGTCCCCGTGGATCCCCCGCAGCATGGCCGGCCAGGGCCTGGTGATCACGAGGTACCCGCCCCCGCCGCGCGCCACCTCCCTGCCCTGGTCGTCGACCACCGCGGCGGCGACCCCGGGGAAGGGGCGGGTGGCGGATCCAGGCTTGCAGGTGGTCACGCCCGGGAGGGGTGCGATCATGATCATGCCGGTCTCGGTCTGCCACCAGGTGTCGACGACGGGGGTCCGGCCGCCGCCGATGTGCTCCCGATACCAGACCCAGGCCTCCGGGTTGATCGGCTCCCCCACCGTACCGAGCAGCCGCAGCGACGAGAGGTCGTGACCGTCGGCGTAGGCGGTGCCCCAGCGCATGTGGGTGCGGATGCTGGTCGGCGCGGTGTAGAGGACGGTCACCCGATAGCGCTCGATGATCGCCCACCATCGGTCCTTGTCGGGAAAGTCCGGGGTGCCCTCGTAGAGGACCGAGGTGGTGCCGTTGCAGAGCGGGCCGTAGACGATGTAGCTGTGGCCGGTCACCCAGCCGATGTCGGCGGCGCACCAGTACACCGTGTCGGGCTTGATGTCGAAGACGTAGTGGTGGGTGGTGCTGACCCCGACCAGGTACCCGGCGGTGGTGTGGACGATGCCCTTGGGCCGCGCGGTGGTGCCGCTGGTGTAGAGGAGGTAGAGCAGGTCCTCCGCGTCCATCGCCTCGCAGGGGCAGGAGGCGGGGTCAGCGTCGACCCCGTCGGTGAGCTCGTGCCACCAGCGGTCGCGGCCCTCTGCCATCGCCACCGCCCCGCCGGTGCGCCGCAGCACCACCGCGGCGCGGACCGCGGGGGCCAGGGCCATGGCGCCGTCGGCGTTGATCTTCAGGGGGACGCGGCGGCCACGCCGCCAGCCCTCGTCCTGGGTGATCAGCACCTCGCAGCCCATGTCGTTCATCCGTCCGGCCAGCGCCTCCGCGCTGAAACCGCCGAACACCACCGTGTGCGGCGCCCCCAGGCGGGCGCACGCCAGCATCGCGATGGCCTGCTCGGGGACCATCCCCATGTAGATGGCGACCGGCGTGCCCCGGCCGACGCCCAGCGCGCGCAGGCCGGTGGCGAAGCGCACCACCTCTCGCTGCAGGTCGGCGAAGGTGAGGGTGCGCCGGTCGCCCTCCGGCTCCCCCTCCCAGTGGTACGCGACGCGATCGCCGCGGCCCGCCTCGACGTGACGGTCGACGCAGTTGTAGCAGGCATTGAGCCGTCCGCCCAGGAACCACCGCGCTTGGGGGAGCTTCCATTCCAGGACCTCGGCGAAGGGCGCAGACCAGCTCACCCGGCTGAGCGCCTCCCGCCGCCAGAACGACTCGAGGTCCTCGTCGTAGAGGGCGGCGGTCGCATTGGCCTGGGCCGCGAACTCGGGCGCGGGCGGGAACGTGCGCCGCTCCTGCTGGAGCGCCTCGATGGTGTTCCGGTCAGCGCTCATCTGCCGCCCTCCGCGACCCCTGCCGACTGCTGGCATCCTATCCGCCCACCGCCAGCGCGGGCGAGCGCTCCCCCCGATCGGCCCTGCTCCCCCGGGGGGCGCGGCCCTCAGGAGCCGGCGCTGACCTCGGCAATGTTGCAAAGCGGGCGGCCCCTCAGCCGGCTCCGCACCTGGTCACAGAAGAGCCGGGCGCTGCGCTCGCCGAACCGCGGAGAGGACCAGCTGGTGTGCGGGTGACGAGGACGCCCGGGGTGGACCACCGCACCGACGTCGCCGGCAGCGGCTCCTCGTCGGGCGCGTCGAGGTGGGCTGCGGCGGGGCGTCCGAGGGCGAGGCCCGCCAGCAGCGCCGGCTGGTCGACCGGCCGCCCCCGAGCGACGTTGACCACCACCGACCCGGGCGCCAGCGCCCGCAGCACCGCCCCACCCACCAGCCCCCGCGTGGCCGCGGTCAGGGGCGGCCACGACCAGCGCGTCGGCGCCGTCGCAGGCGGCCGCGAGCCCGTCGGGGCCGTTCACCCGGTCGACGCCGGCGGGCACCCCCCGCCCGGCGTCGCGGCGGACCCCCACCTCGTCCGGCCCGAACGGTGCGAGCCGGAGCGCCACCGCGGAGCCGAGCGTGCCCAGGCCGAGGATCACCCCCCGGACGTCCCGGAGCTCGCGGAGGTCGGGGGCCCACCACCGGCGGTCGCGGTGCTGGCCGGCGAGGTCGGGCAGGCGCTTGGCATGGGCGAGCAGGCACGCCACCACCAACTCGAAGATGGGCAACGCGCTGATCCCCACCCGGTGGTCACGGTGAGGCCGGATCGGCCCCCGATCGCGTCCCGGAGCTGGTCGATCCCGGCCGCGCTGGTGTGCCGCCAGCTCACCTCCGGGTGCGCGTCGAGCGCCCGCGCCACGGCGTCCGGCTCACCGAAGCAGTGCCAGACGACGTCCAGCGCGATGGATGGCCGCCCACCACCGGCGGCGTCCGGCGTGATCAGCTCCAGGCGGTCCTCTAGGAGGGCGGCCTGGACGAAGGCGAGCGCCTCCGCCGGCAGCTCACCGACGACGAGGCAGCGCAGGGGTCGGGCTCGATCGCTCGCCACGGTGGGGCTCCTCCGAGCGCTGACCGACGGGCTCCGCACGCCGCCGCCATGATGGTCGCATGCGGCGACTCCCCGGCCCGCTGGTCCGGCCGACGTGGCTGCTTCGCCACCTCGCCGACCCCGGGCTCTGCGTGCTGGACTGTCGGTGGACCCTCGGGGTCGGCGCGCGGCCCGATGCGTACGCGGCGGGGCACGTACCCGGTGCGGTGTTCATCGACCTGGAGGCGGACCTCGCCGGCCCGCCGGGCGCGGCCGGACGCCACCCCCTCCCCGATCGGTCGATCTTCGAGGCGGCCATGAGTCGAGCCGGGGTGGACCCGGAGACCACGGTGGTCGCGTACGACGACGGCACCGGCTCGGCCGCCCGCTGCTGGTGGATGCTGCGGGCCGCCGGTCACGCGGCTGCGGCGGTGCTCGACGGCGGTCTCACCGGGTGGGTGGACGCGGGGGGTGGGCTGACGACGACCACGCCGGCGCCACGCGTCGGCCGGGTGACCCTGGCGCCGTTCAGCGGCACCGTCGACGCCGACGCTGTCGCGGGGCTGGCGGCGGCGGGGGCCGGCGCCCCCACCCGTCTGCTCGACGCCAGGGCTCCGGCCCGCTACCGGGGCGAGCTGGAGCCGGTCGACCCGCGCCCCGGACACATCCCCGGAGCCCGCAATCTGGCCTTCACCGAGCTGTTCCCGGACGGCCGGCTGCTGGGGCCGAGTGTCCTGGCCGCCCGGCTCGACGCCGCCGGGGTGACCGCCGGGGCCGCGCCCGTCGTCTACTGCGGCTCCGGCGTCTCCGCCTGCATGGTGCTGCTCGCGCTCGCCGCCGCCGGGATCGAGGACGGCCGCCTCTACCCGGGCTCCTGGAGCGAGTGGAGCGGCCACCCGGACCGCCCCGCGGTGCTCGGCCCCAGCCCCTGAGCCGAGGCGGGGGGCTCGGTCGCCGCGCGCCGGGCCACCGGCGTATCGCGCGGGCCGCCGCCCCTACCCGGAGCGGTGGACCTTGTGGGCCGCCGCCTGGGCCCGGGGACGCACCACCAGCTCGTCGATGTTCACGTGAGCCGGCCGGGTGACCGCCCACGCGACGCAGTCGGCGATGTCGTCGGCGGTGAGCGGGGTGACCCCGCGGTAGACCTGAGCGGCCAGGGCCTCGTCGCCGAGGAAGCGATTGCGGGAGAAGTCGGTCTCGACCATGCCGGGGTCGACCTCGGTGACCCGGATCGGTCGGTCCACCAGCTCCAGGCGCAGGGTCCGGGTGATGGCGCGGACGGCGTGCTTGGCGCTGGTGTACCCGGCTCCGCCCTCGTACACCTCGAAGCCGGCGACCGAGCCGATGTTGACGATGTGGCCGCCGCCGGACCCCTCCAGCCGGGGCAGGAGCGCCCGGGTCACGCGCACGAGGCCGAGCACGTTCGCCTCCCACATCCAGCGCCAGTGCTCGTCCGGGATGGCGGCCACCTCGTCGCGGCCACGGGCCCCCCCGGCGTTGTTGACCAGCACGTCCACCCGCTCGAGCTCGGCGGCGAGGGCGGCGACGCTGGCCTCGTCGGTGACGTCGAGGGCTCGCGCCACCCCGCCCACCTCGTCGGCGATCGCCTGCACCAGATCGAGCCGCCTGGCCCCCAGCCAGACCCGGTATCCACAGCCGGCGAGCCGACGGGCGGTGGCCGCCCCGATCCCGGCGCTGGCCCCGGTGACGACGGCGACCCGCTGGTCCGGTCCGCTCACGCGAAGGCGAGCTCCACCCGCAGCTGCGCGGGGTCGCTCTGGGGGAGGCCGCAGCGGCTGTCGCGGCAGACGACCGCCACCGCCCGACCCGGCGGCGCCGCTGCCAGGGCGGGATGCAGGCGGCCGGTGGCCGGGCCCGGGTCGGTGAGGCACAGCACATGGGGACGGTACCGCTCCCGGACCACCCCCAGCAGCGCGGCACGGTCAGCGGCGGCTCCCCCGACGACGGCGACGGTGACCGGGCCGGCCGCGGCCTCGTCGGCGGCCAGCAGCAGGCCCCCGAACGCGAGCGGCACCCGCACGGCGGTGGGCGCGAGCGCACCCAGGACCGCCCCGGCGGCCGCCAGGAGCCCGGAGTCCCCGCAGAGGGCGCCGGCGCGCAGCGCGAACAGCGCCGCCAGGGCGGTGCCGCTGGGCACCGATCCGTCCTCCAGCGACCGTGGCCGCACCGGCAGCTGGACGTCGTGATCCTCGGGAGCGTCGAACCAGCCCGGCCCGTGCGGGTCGCGATACCGGGGGAGGACCGCCTCCGCCACCCAGCCGGCCGTCTCCAGCCAGGCCCCGTCGAGGGTCGCCTGGTGGGCCGCGATGCAGGCCAGGCCGAGGGCCGCCACGTCGGTCAGGGACGCGTCGACCAGGGGCGCCCCGCGGTGCCAGACGTGGCGCAGGCGGCCGTCCGTCCGGGACCGCTCCAGGACCATGGCGAGGGTCTCCAGCCCCCGCTGCCGGTGATCGGGCCGGCCCAGAACCGCACCCGCGTCCAGGAGCGCCGTCGCCGCCAGCGCGTTCCAGCCGGTGAGACGGGCCCCGTCGAGGCGGGGGGGGGCCCGGCGCCGGCGCACCTCCCGGAGCCGCGCGCGCCAGCGGTCGACCCGCCCTTCCAGCTCCTCGGGCGTGCCGCCCAGCCCCGCCGCCACCTCGGCGAGCGGGCGGGGCAGGTGGAGGACCGTGGTCCCGCCCTCGAAGTTCCCCGCGGCGTCGACCCCGAAGACCAGGGCCGCCAGCGCACCGTCGTCCGCTCCCAGCGCTCGGGACAGCTGCGCTCGGGTCCAGACGAAGAAGCGGCCCTCCTCCCCCTCGCTGTCGGCGTCGCTGCTGGCCGCGAAGCCGCCATCGGCGACGGCGAGGTCGGCGAGGACGTGGTCGATGGTGTCCGCCACCACCCGTCGATCCGCCGGCCGGCCGAAGCGGCGGTGGGCGGCGGCGTACAGGCTGACCAGCTGGGCCTGGTCCACCAGCATCTTCTCGAAGTGGGGGATGCGCCAGGCGGCGTCGACGGTGTAGCGGTGGAACCCGCCCCCGACCTGGTCGTGGATCCCCCCGCGCGCCATCGCGTCGAGGGCCTGGAGGACGGCGCTGGCGGGGCTGGGGCGGTCGGTCGTCGCCGCCGCGGGGGGAGCGGCGGCCGACCGTCCGAGGAGGAAGCCGAGGGCGGGAGCGTTGGGGAATTTCGGCGCGCCGCCGAACCCCCCATGCACCCCGTCCACCTGCTCCAGGAGCCGCGCCGCCGCCGCGTCCGAGAACGGCGGCGCCGGCGCGGCCGGGGTGGTCAGCCGGGCCGGGGTGAGCGCCCGGGTGAGGTCCGCCGCCGCCCGCTCAACCTCGGCGCGGCGCTCGGCGTAGGCCGTCGACACCGCGTCCAGCACCCGCGGAAATCCGGCCATCCCGTCCCGGTCGCGGGGAGGGTAGTAGGTCCCGGCGTGGAAGGGTCGGCCGTCGGGGAGGCAGAAGACGGTCATCGGCCAGCCGCCCCGCCCGGTCAGGGCCTGGACCGCGTCCATATAGACCGCGTCAACGTCGGGCCGTTCCTCGCGGTCCACCTTCACACTGACGAAAAGGGCGTTCTGGTGCCGGGCGATCTCGGGGTCCTCGAAGCTCTCCCGGGCCATGACGTGGCACCAGTGGCAGGCGGCGTAGCCGATGCTGACCAGGATCGGCCGGTCCAGCTCGCGAGCCCGCGCGAACGCCTCCGGCCCCCACGGGTACCAGTCCACCGGATTGTCGGCGTGCTCCTGCAGGTAGGAGCTGGCGGAGCCCGCGAGCCGGTTCACCCGGCCACCGTACCGCACGCGCCGACGGGGAACGGCCACGGGCGTCCGCCGACCCCGACGACGACGGATGGGACAATCCCCTCGTGTCCACCCCGGAGCCGGGCTCCCGTTCCGGCGCGCCGGAGCCGCTGCGCGTCCGAGCCTCCGCCTTCCTCGACCACCTCGACGACTGGCTGGCCAGCCGGCCCGAGATCACCCTCGCGGCCGCCGGGAGCGCCCTGGTGGTGGTGGACCTCGTCCACGGCTTCGTGGACGAGGGGCCGCTGGCGAGTCCCAGGGTCGCGCGCCTGGTCCCGGTCGTCGCCGAGTGCGTGCGGGGGTTCGCCGATGGGGGCGGACGCTGGCTCTGCGTCGTGGAGGACGCCCATCCTGCGGACGCCCCCGAGTTCCGCGCGTTCCCCCCCCACTGCCTCGCCGGCACCCGGGCCAGCCGTACGGTCGAGCCCGTGGCCGCCGCCGCCGAGCGGGCCGGACTGGACACCACCTGGATCCGCAAGGCCACGATCACGCCGCGGGATGCCGGGCTGCTGGACTGGGCCGCGGGCGCCAGCGCCGCGCTCGGACCGCGCCCTGCGATCGCGGTGGCCGGCGACGCGACCGACCTCTGCCTGTACCAGACCGCGATGGGGCTGCTCCTGTGGGCCAACCGCCCGGAGATCGCCCGCGAGCTCGGCCCGGTCCGGGTCGTGGTCGGGCTCGACGCGGTCGACACCTACGACCTCGCCGCGGCGGACGCGCGGTCGTCAGGCGCCCTTCCCCACGACGGCGACCTCCACCACGCCATGTTCGCCCACCACCTCGCGCTCAACGGGGTCGAGGTCGCCCAGCATGTCGCCTGGCGCTGACCCCGGTCCCGCGGACGCCTCCCGCAGCCGCCCGCCCGCCTGGCTGCGCACCGGCTTCCTGCTCGCCGCTGCAGCCGTCCGCGCCCTGGGGCCGTCGCGCTACCGGCTCGCCGACGCCCTCGGCAACGCGGCCTTCGCCTGCCAGCCGGTGCGTCGGCGCACCACCGCAGCCAACTTCCAGCGCGCCCTCGGGCCCATCGGCCGCCGCCGCGCCCGCCGCCTGGCCGCAGCCAGCTACCGGGCCTACGCCCGGACCGCGGTCGATTTCCTCCACGTCCAGACGCTCTCGCGGGGAGAGGTGGCGGCACTCGCCCGCGTGGTCGGGCTGGCCCACCTCGAGCGCACCGACGCGCTCGGCCGCGGAGGGATCCTGGTCCTCGTCCATCACGGCAGCTGGGACGTGGCGGGAGCGGCGGCGCTCGCGCACGGCTTTCCCAGCCGGTCGGTGATGGACGAGGGGACCAGCCGGCGCCTCACCCAGCTCGTGGTCTGGACCCGCAGCCGGATCGGGCTCACGGTGGTGACGCCGGAGCGCGGTGCGGGGGCGCTGCTGCGGTCGCTGCGCCAGGGTGGCTGGGTGTCCCTGCTCTCCGACATCCCCAAGGAGACCCCCGCGGTCACGGTCCCGTTCCTCGGCCGACCGAGCCGCTTCTCGGCGGCGCCCGGCCTGCTGGCGGCCCGGACCGGCTCGCCGATCCACGCGGTGACCTGCGAGCGGGCGCGGGACGGCCACTACGTCATCGAGATCCAGCCCCCGGTCGTCCTGCGCCGGGAGGACGATCCGGCGGCCGCGATCCGGCCGCTGGTGCCGGTCTTCGAGGCCGCGGTCCGGCGTGCGCCCGAGCAGTGGTTCCCCTTCGATCGGGACCGATTCGTCGACCCGGCCGCGGACGGTGACGGACACGGAGGCTGACGCGAGGGCCGGGGCGGGGCCGGACCGGTCGCCGGGCCCGGTCGTCAGCTGGTTCGGCCACGCAGCCGGCCGGCGTGCCGACGGGCTGTCGAGCTATTCCGAGCAGCTGGGGCAGGGGCTGGGACGGCGCGGGTGGACCGTCTTCTTCCACCATCTCCGCGGCGATGGCCACCTCGCCCCGGTGGACGACCGGCACCGCACCGTCTGGCGGGGGGCGCGATTCAAGACCGTCAGCGTCGCGGCGCCGGGCTTCCGCGCGGCCGCCGCCCGCCGCCTCGCCGCCGAACGACCCGACATCGTCCACTGCTCGCTGAGCTTCAGCCTCGCCGACGGGTGGCTGGCGGCCGAGGCGCACCGGCTCGGAGCCGGGGCGGTGGTGACCTTCCACGTCCCCCACGGGCGCCGCGGAAGCGGCCGGGGCCGGGTGCTGCAGGCGCTCTACCGATTCTGGGCGGGCCGCCTGCGAGACTTCGACCGGGTGATCGCCTTCACCCCGGAGCAGGTGGAGCGGCTCAGTGCGGCGGGGGTCCCGGCCGACCGCTGCGTCGTCATCCCCAACGCCGTGGACACCGAGCGGTTCAGACCCGGGGCCTCGCGGCTGCGCACCGGCGAGCTGAAGGGGGCCCGTCTCGTCGTCGGCTACCTCGGCCGACTCGACCCCGAGAAGCGGGCGGCGATCCTGGTCGAGACCGCCCTCGGGGCGGGCCTGCCCGAGGACGTCTATCTGCTCGTGGCCGGCAGGGGTCGCCAGGAGGGGCGGGTGCGGGCCGCCGTCCTGCGGTCGACCCACGCTCGCTACCTCGGCCGGCTCGACACGGTATCGGCCCGGGCCGACTTCTGGCGGGCGGTGGACGTCTTCTGCCTCCTCTCCAGCGCGGAGGGGCTCTCGTTGGCCCTGCTCGAGGCGATGGCGAGCGGCTGCGCGATCGTGGCGACCGCGGAGGCGGGGGCCGCGGTGGCGGGGCCGGGGGGCGTCACCCTGCCCGCGGCAGGGGTCCCGGCCGCCCTCGCCGCCGAACTGCGCCGGCTGGCCCGCGATCCGGGGATCGCCGCCGAGCTCGGCCGTTTGGCGCGGGCCGAGGCGGTGCGTCATCATGGCGTCGAGGCCATGCTGGACCGGGTCGTGGACGTCTACCGCTCGTTGGCTCGCCCCGCCGCACGGTTTCCGTGACCGGGTCGGGCCGAACCTCCCTCGTCGTCGACAGCAGCGCCTGCCTCCCCCCGGCGCTGGGTGAGGCCCCCTGGGTGCAGGTGGTGCCGATGACCCTCCATGTCGACGGGCGCGACCTGCTCGACGGGATCGACATCGGGGTGGAGGAGTTCTACGCCCGGCTGCGGCGCCCCGGACCCCTGCCGACCAGCAGCTCTCCCGCTCCCGGCGCCTACCTGGAGGCGTTCCGGGCCGCCCGGACCGAGGCGGTGGTCTGCCTCACCATCCCGGAGCGGTACTCGATGATGGGCCGGTCGGCCCGGGTGGCGGTGGACATGCTCCACGAGCACGAGCCCGACCGCGACGTCCGGGTGGTGGACACGGGGACGGCCGCCGGAGGCTACACCCTGGTCGCCGAGGCGGTCGCGAGAGCCTGCGCCGCGGGGCTGCCCCCGGGCCGGGTCGTGGCCCACGCGGAGGCCGTCGCCCGCGGCGCCCAGGTGATCGGGGCCCTCGAGACCCTGCGCTTCCTCACCCGGAGCGGGCGGGTCCCCGCCCTCGCTGCCCTCGGCGGCGACCTCCTCCGCGTCCGGCCGGTGTTCGCGCTGAGCGGAGCCGACATCCGACGGCTCGCGGTGGTCCGCGGCACCCGCCGCGCCCTCCGCACCGTCGCCGAGCAGCTGCGGGCGGTCACCCCGGCCGAGGGGCCGCTGCGGCTCGCGGTGTTCACCGGCGGGGCCGGGGCACCCGCGGACCAGCTGGTGGACGAGCTGCGGGCAACCTTCGGCGACCAGCCGGTGGAGCGCCTCGCGCTCACCCCGGTGATCGCCCTCCACACCGGTCCCGGCCTGCTGGGCGCCGCGGCGGTGCCGGACCTTCCGCTTCCGGCGGTCGATCGGTGATCGCCGTCGGCCTGGTGGCGCTGCTCTTCGCCGCCGCCTACCTGGTCGGGGGCATCCCCACCGGGTGGCTGATGGGACGGGTGATGGGGATCGACCTCCGGCGGGTGGGAACGGGCAAGATCGGCACCAGCAACCTGTTCCGCAACGCCGGCTGGATGGCGGCGGCCGTGGTCGGCCCGGTGCAGTTCGTCCAGGGACTGCTGCCGGTGCTGGTCGCGCAGCGGCTCACCGCCAACCCGGTGGTGGTGGCCGGCGCCGGCCTCTGCGCCGTCATCGGCAACGGCTGGCCGGCGTACTTCCGCTACCACGGCGGTCGCGGGGTGGCGACCGCGACCGGGGCGGTGAGCCTCCTGTGGTGGCCCGGCTTCGTCTTCCTCCTCACCGCCTACCTGCTGGGCTGGCTCTGGCACCGGATCCCGGTCGGCGTCCTCGCCGGCTTCGTGGGGCTGCCCGCCGTTCTCTGGCTCAGCCACGCCCCCCTCCCCGACGCGGTCGCCGCGGTCGGGGTCCTCGCCTGCATCTGCCTGCGCCGCCTCGAAGGCTACGTCGACCAGCGCAAGCGGTCGCTCGAGCGGTCGGAGGGCCGCCCCGACGAGCTCTGGGAGCGGATCATCCACGACCGTCAGCCCGGGCAGCGACTGGTGGGGCCGCGTGGCTCCTGACGGCGGTGGCGGAGACCAGGGCCCGACCCGGACGGAGCGGGACTCGATGGGCGAGCTGGCGGTGCCGGCCGCCGCCTACTACGGCGCCTCCACCCAGCGGGCGGTGGACAACTTCCCGATCAGCACGCTCCGGCTCCCCCGGCGGCTGATCGAGGCCCTCGGACGGATCAAGGCCGCCGCCGCCGAGACCAACTCGGAGCTGGGGCTGCTCGAGCCCGGGATCGCCGAGGCGATCGCGGCCGCCGCCCGGGAGGTCGCCACCGGCCGGTGGGACCAGCAGTTCGTGGTCGACATCTTCCAGACCGGCAGCGGCACCTCGTCCAACATGAACGCCAACGAGGTGATCGCCAACGTGGCGCTGGAGCGGCTCGGGCTGCCGCCGGGGTCCCGCGACCGCATCCATCCCAACGACCACGTGAATCGCGGCCAGTCCAGCAACGACGTCTTCCCCACCGCGATCCAGCTGGGGGCGCTGGACGCGCTCCGGGGCGACCTACTGCCGGCGCTGGCGGAGCTGGAGGCGGCGCTCGGCGATCGCCAGGCAGCCTTCTGGCCGGTCATCAAGACGGGCCGCACCCACCTCCAGGACGCCACCCCGATCCGGCTCGGACAGGAGTTCTCCGGCTATGCGGCGGAGGTCGCGCGGGCGCGCCGGCTGCTGGCCGCCGCCGCCGCGCAGCTGGAGGAGCTGCCCCTGGGGGGCACCGCGGTCGGGACTGGCATCGGCCGGCACCCGGACTTCGCCGCCCGCGCCATCGCCCGGCTCGCGGTCAGCACCGGCGCGCCCGGGCTGCACGAATCGACCAACCACTTCCAGGCCCAGGCCAGCCTGGACGCGGTGGTCTCGGTCGCCGGGGCCCTCCGCGGGACCGCCCTCGCGCTCCACAAGATCGCGACCGACCTCCGCCTCCTGGGCTCAGGGCCACGGGCGGGGATCGGCGAGCTGGAGCTGCCGGAGGTGCAGCCCGGCTCCTCGATCATGCCGGGCAAGGTCAACCCGGTCATCATCGAGTCGCTCTGCATGGTGGTGGCGCGGGTGCTCGGCAACGACGCCACCATCGCCTTCGCGGCCGCGACCGGGTCGCTCCTGGAGCTGAACGTCATGCTCCCGGTGACGGGGCACGCCCTCCTGGAGTCGACCGAGCTCCTGGCCCGCGCCGCCGTCAACTTCGCGCGCCGCTGTGTGGGCGGCCTGCGCGCGACGGGCCGCGGCCCGGAGCTGCTGGAGCAGGGGCTCGCCATCTGCACCGGGCTGGTGCCGGCGATCGGCTACGACGCTGCCGCCGCGATCGCCCACGAGGCGCATGCCAGCGGGCGCACGGTGCGGGCGGTGGCCCGCGAGCGGTCCGGCCTCGACGACGGCAGGCTGGACCGTCTCCTCGACCCCTCGCGCCTGGTGGAGCCGGGGTTCGAGGTCCCGGCCGGGGGCTGAGTCGGCGCCGAGCCCCCGAGCGGCACCCCGATCAGGCGCGGGGCGCGATCGGCTCGGCGACGTACCACCGCCCCCCCTGCTCGACCGTGGCGAGGCTCGGCGGCAGCCCCAGGGGATGGCGGGACAGCAGGTCGCACCGCGGGGGGCCGCCGCTCACGTGGAAGCAGACCGTGGCGATCAGCTGCACCTCTGCCCGCCGGCGGCCGAGGTCGACCCCGCTGACCACCACGCCGGCGACCACCACGCGGAGCCGCTCGATCGCGGCAACCGAGCCCGCGAGCCGCGGCCGGGCCGGGGGCGCCAGGTACCGGCGCATCTCGGCCCGGCTGCCGCGCCCCACCCCCTGGAGGTATCCGGCGACGGCCGCCGCCGGCGAGGCATGGGACGGTCTGGGCGGCGGGGTGGCGTGGAGCCCGCGCACCACCGCGATCACCACCAGCAGCAGGATGCCCCCCAAGGTCAGCTGCCAGCGCGCCCGCCGCGGCGGGCGGGGGCTGTGGCCGCGCGACTCGCGCGGCAGCCCGGCGAGAGTTCCCGGCCGGGTCGGGTCCGTCAGCGACGGCGGCCGCGGGCCGGCCACCTCAGTCGGGGGTCACCAGGCCCTTGCGCATGGCGTAGTGGACGAGCGCCGCGCGGTCGCGCAGGTGCAGCTTCTCCATCACGTGGGCGCGGTGGGTCTGGACCGTCTTGATGCTGAGGAAGAGGGCGTCGGCGATCTCGCGGTTGGTGCGGCCCTCGGCCACCAGCCGGAGCACCTCGCGCTCCCGCTCCGAGAGGGTCTCGGGTGGGTCGGCCCCGGCGTCGGCCCGCTGCAGGTAGTCGCGGACCAGCAGCCGGGCCACCGACGGGTACAGGTACGGCTCGCCGCGCGCCGCCGCCTCGATCGCCGCCACCAGCTCGATCGCAGCCGCCTTCTTCAGGATGTAGCCGACGGCGCCGGCGCGCAGGGTCTCGAACAGGTACTCCTCGTTGTCGTGGGCGGTGAGGATCACCACCTGGACCGCCGGGTGGGCCCGCCGGATCCGGCGGGTGGCCTCGATCCCCCCCAGCCTCGGCATTCCCACGTCCATCACCACCACATCGGGACCGAGCGTCGGCACCAGCCGGACGGCCTCCTCGCCCCCATCGGCCTCGCCGACGACCTCGATCTGGGGCTGGGCGTCGAGGACCATCCGGATCCCCTCGCGCACCACGGCGTGGTCGTCGACCAGGAGGACCCGCAGGCGCGCCGCAGCGGAGATCACGGCCGGGCCAGCCCCGCGGGCGTGATCCGGGCCCGGCGCCGGCCCCCGGTCGGGGTGCCGACAGGGCCAGTCCCCGTGGGCTCGTCGGCGTCGAGCGGGATGGTGGCGAGGAGCCGAGTACCGACGCCGGGCTGGCTGACGATGGTGAAGCTGCCGCCCAGGAGCTCGGCGCGCTCGCGCATGCCGAAGAGGCCGAGCCCACCCCCGGGGGCGCGGACGGGGTCCACGCCCCCGCGTCCGTCGTCGACCACCTCGACGGTGACCCGCCGGGCCGCGGCGTCGTGCTCGAGACGGACCGTCACCGTCTCGGCGCCGCTGTGGCGGGCGGCGTTGGTCAGCGCCTCCTGCACGATCCGGTAGCATGCGGTCTCCACGGCGGCGGAGAACCGCGCGGCCCCGGCGTGCGCCTCGACCACGATCCGGGGGGCGGACCGGACCCGGCCGGCGTCGGACGCGATGCTCCGGAGGGCGGGGACCAGCCCCAGGTCGTCGAGCACGGTGGGCCGGAGGTCGCGGGCCAGCCGGTGGACCTCCGCCAGGGTGCGCTCTGCCCCCTCGCGCAGCCCGCCGATCTGGCTGCGGGCGTCACCGGGGAGGTCCGTCCGCTGCCGCAGCAGGTCCAGCCCGATGATCTGGCGGGTGAGTGCCTGCGAGGTCTCGTCGTGGAGCTCGCGGGCGATCCGTTCGCGCTCCCGCTCCTGCGCCTCCAGCACCCGCTCGGCCCGCTGCCGGCGCTCCACCTGGAGCCGGTCGAGCATGAGGTTGAGGGTGGCGGCGATCCGGCGCACGTCCGGGCTCTGACCGGTCTGGGTGGCCCGGGCGTCGAGCCGGCCGCGGCGGACCGCGGCCATCACCGCGACCAGGCCGCGCAAAGGGGCGAAGGCCGCCCGCAGCACGACGTAGTTCACCACCAGGCTGACCGCGATCCCGGCGGTGACCAGGCCGATGAGGATCATCAGCCGGGAGGACCGGGCGAGATTGAGGGTCACCCAGGTGCCCAGCAGGGCTCCGGCCACGATGATGAGGCTGTTGGCCACGATCACCGTCTGGAACAGCGAGCGCCGCCGCCGCAGCGCCGCCAGCGGTAGGCGCACCCGAACTCCTCTGGGAACCGCCACCGGGATCGGGGTGCGGTCGTCGCGATTCTACGGCGGTCCGGGTGCGGCCCCAAGGGGGGGCCTTTCAGGCGCCCCGCGGGGAAATTCAGCCGGCGCCTGATGGCGGCGTCCGGCTCCTGCGGGCGACGATGGCGGCGATCGATCTCACCCATTCGATCCTTCGCCGTTGGAGGGGTCGGCGTCCGGCCGGCCCCTCCGCTCGGCGACAGCGAAACCATCCCGCCTCCTCGCGCGTTGCAACGATGGGCACGGCGCGCAGGGCGCCTCCCCGCCCGCCCGGGTCCCGGCCCAGCCGGTCGACTCGGGCCGCGCGCCGTGCCCGAGTCGACCAGACCATGTGGAACGTTGCCGAACCCGGCGGCCCGCCGCCCCTCCCAGCGCCCGGGCGTCCCCGTCCGCGGCGCGCCTCCCGGCGCGGCGGCAGTCGGCCGCACCCGGCCCCGCCGCTGGCGCGGGCCCCGCTCCGGCGGCGGCGCTCACAGGGGGTGAGCGGGCTGCTGGCGACCCTCCTGGTCCTCGCCTTCGGGCTGACCCTGGGGGCGGGACCGGTGGCGGCGCTGAGCCGGGTCCTCGGCGCCCTCCCCACCCCCAATCGGATGCCCACCGACACCCTCGTCTATGCTGCCGGCGGGACCGAGATCGCCGACCTCCACGTTCCCGGCCAGAGCCGCATCCCGGTGCCGCTTCGCCGGGTCGCCCCCGCCTTCCTGCGCGCCGTCGTCGCCACCGAGGACCGCAGCTTCTGGACCGGTGGCAGCATCGATTGGCCGCGGCTGATCGCCGCCGGGCTCCACGACGTCGTCCACCACGGCGCGTTGCAGGGAGCCAGCACCATCCCGGAGCAGCTCGCCAAGCGGCGCTACCTCGTCGACGACCGCAGCATCGGCTACAAGATCCGGGAGATCCTCCTCGGGCAGGAGCTGGCCGCCACCGAGTCCAAGCGCACCATCCTCGACCAGTACGTGAACGACGTCTACTTCGGCGACGGGGCGACCGGGATCGAGTCGGCCGCGCTCACCTATTTCGGGATCCACGCGAGCCGGCTCACCCTGGCGGAATCCACCCTTCTGGCCGGGCTGCTGCCGGCACCCAGTGCCTTCGACCCGCTGGTGAACCTGGCCGGCGCGCGCCAGCGTCAGCAGGTGGTGGTCGCCTCGATGGTGACGGCGGGCGACCTCGCCCCCTCCCGGGCCGGGGCGGTGCTGGCCGCGCCCCTGCCGCTCCGGCGGGCGCCTGCCACCAACCTCGACCGCGCTCCCTATTTCGTCGACCACGTGCGTGCCTGGCTCGCCAGCCGGTTCGGCGCCGGCTACCCCGCGATGGGCCTTCGGGTGGCGACGCCCCTCCGCCTCCGCCTCGAGGACGTCGCGCAGCGGCTGGTGACCGCGACGGTGGCCCAGGGCCAGTCGATGCATATGAGCGACGGCGCGCTGGTGGCGATCGATCCCCGCTCCGGCGACGTGGTCGCCTACGTGGGCGGTGCGGGCGCCGGCGCCCCCGGCGGCCAGATCGACATGGCGGCCCAGCCCAGACAGCCCGGCTCGACCTTCAAGGTGATCACCTACAGCGCCGCGCTCGCCGCCCACCGGGTCACCATGACCACCCCGGTGCTCGACGCTCCCCTCACCCTGCCTCGGGGGGGACCCCCCGGTGGTGGCGGGCCCTTCGCGGTGCACGATTACGAGGACGTCTACCAGGGGGTGGTGCCGGTCCAGGTGGCGCTGGGCAACTCCCTCAACGTCCCGGCGGTCCGGGTCGAGCTCCACACCGGAGTCGCCAGGATCGTGCGACTGGCGCGGCGGATGGGCGTGACCACGCTGGGGCGACCGGCCGCGCGCTACGGGCCCAGCCTCACCCTCGGCGCCTATCCCATCCCGCTGTGGGAGACAGCCCAGGTGGGCTCGGTCCTGGCCGCCTCGGGCCGGCTCCGGCCGGCTCGGTTCGTCAGTCGGGTGACGACGGTGTGGGGACGGCCGCTCTACACAGCTCCCCGCGTCGCCCGCCGCGTCCTCCCCGCCCGAGTGGCCTACATCATGAATGTGATGCTCTCCCGCAATGCCAACCGCCTCCTCGCCTTCGGGCCCACCACCGACCTGGTCCTGCCCGGGCGCACGGCAGCGGTCAAGACCGGGACCTCCAACGACCTGCGCGACAACCTTGCCGTCGGGTGGACGCCGACGCTGGTCACCGGAACCTGGGTCGGCAACGCCAGTGACGCGCCCATGTACGGGGGCGGGATCAACGGCATCAGTGGGGCGGCGACGCTGTGGAACGCGTTCATGTCGGAGGCCCTCGCCCACACCCGCAACCGGTACTTCCCCACCCCGGGCGGGCTGACGGTGCAGGGGTCGGCCGGCCTTCGTGCCTACTACCTGCCCGGGACCGGGGCCCAGACCGCGATCCTGGGCGTCCCCAACCCGACCGCCGGTGGGGTGACGACCGATGTCCGCTACCAGGGGATCTGCCGCTACTGGACGTATGACGGGGGCCACTACTACTGGTGCGGGACCGGACCCTCGACCCTCCCCGGCGACCCCGGGCCGCGCGCCGCCACCACCACGCCGGCACCAGCCGGGGCGGCCCTCGGCCATGGACACGGTCGGGGCGGCGGCCACAGGCACGGCCACGGTCACGGCCATGGCGGCTGAGCGGCCGCCCGCGACCGCGGGTGTCCGCGCGCTCGCCAGGGGAAGTCGGCGGGCGGTCCTCGGCCTCACCGAGATGGCGTAGCGACGCCCGGAACCGGTCACCCGACGCCCGCCCGGTCCGCGAGCCAGGCGCACCATCGGGGACACGGGCGAGGCCGCCCGCCGCCCGAGATCGGAGAACCGGGGACGCTCCGACCTACGGTGACGCGACCCGGCCCGCCGGAGGGGGCGGACCTCGGCGGGGGCCCGGCACGTCCCGGCCCTACGCCAGCACCGCCTCCTCGGCACCCGCCAGCACCTGCCAGCGTCGCCGCTCGCCGGCCCGCAGCCCCTCACCGGTGGCGAGGGCGTCGCCCACCGCCGCCAGCAGATGGGTGGCGCGGAAGGGCCGCTCCAGGTACACGAACCCAACCGCCCCCATCCGCAGGCGCAGCTCCGCCCCCGGGGTCTTGGCGCTGAGGAACACGACTGGGGTGCGGTCCCAGCGGTGGGTGTGGAGGAGGCGCCGACAGAGCTCGAAGGCGCTGAAGTCTGGAAGGTGGACGTCGAGCACGGCGCACGCGAAGCGGGTGGCGGCGGCCAGCTCCAACGCTGCCAGCGCACCCGCCGCCTCCACCACCGTGAACCCGGCCCGCGCCAGGATCGCACCGGTGACGGTGCGGCTGTCGGGATCGTCGTCCACGACCAGGATCGGCTGACGCGGTCCCAGGCCGAGGCCGGTCGGGGAGCCGGGCGAGAGATCCACGCTCCCATTCTCGACCGATGATCTGACGATCCTTTCACCGCCGCGCTGCACCTGCGCACCCATCCTGTGACGGGTCTGCCAGGTCGGAGCCCGCGTCGCCCGGTCCGTCCCGCCGCGCACCGCTGAGGGGACCACAGGGATGAGGGAGGCGGGCAAGGGGAGGCACCGCGGTGTCGGCATCGGGCAGCGGCCATCCGCCGGGTGTCCACTCGGGCCAGCTGGTCGCGGCCGCGCTGGTCGTCCTCCTCTACGGCAGCGGCCTGGTGTGGCTGGCCGCGGGGCTCAGCTCCGGGGCACACTTCGGCCCCTTCTCGAGCGGTCTGCTGCCCGACCTCCTCCTCGGTCGCGGCCTGCCCGCCCAAGGTGGCGGGGGGCCGCCCCCGTCGGTGCCGGTGTTCTGGGGCCTGCTCACGGCGCTGGGAGCAGCGTCGGGGGTCGGCGCCGCGGGGCTGGGACGGTGGTGGCACAGGCATCGCCAGCCGGTGCGGGGCGGCGTGCTCGGGCGGGCCAACCATGCGCGCCCGGCGGACCTCGCTCAGCTACGCCGTGGCTGGGCGAGCTCCGCCGGGCTGGCGGGGGCCATCCTCGACGCGCTCCGCTCCCTCCCGCCGGCGGGAACCTCCCCGGCGCCGGCGGAGCCAGCTTCCCCAGGGGCGGCCGCCACCCATCCCGTCCCCGAGAGCGTTGCGGGGACGCCCCGCCCGCGCCGGACGGCGTCAGCGGACCCGCGGTTTCGGCTCGGGTCCCACCGGGGCCGGCCGCTGTGGAGCGCCCCCGACGACCATCTCCTCATCCTGGGTCCCACCGGGGCCGGCAAGTCCAGCGGATTCGCAGTCCCCGCGGTGCTGGAGTGGCCGGGCCCGGTGGTGGTGACGGACCCCAAGGGGGAGCTGGTGGCGCGGACCCTCGCCCACCGCGAGCGCCTGGGGCCCGCCGCCGTGTTCGCGCCCATGCTCGCCCCCACCGACCGCTGGAATCCGGTCGAGGCGATCGCGTCCGGCGACGACGCGCTGAGGGCGGCCGGTCTCCTGATGGGGCGGGCCCCCGACCGAGACCCCTTCTGGCACGACCTCGCCCGCCAGCTGCTGCACGGCTTGCTGGTGGAGGCGGCGGTGTCTCGGCTCACCCTCGGCGACATCCTCCGCCTGCTCCAGGAGACGCCGGCCGAAGAGCTGCCGGACGCCGCCGGCCACCCCCTGGCCCGCCGGATCGTGCAGGGAGCCCTCGCCGGGGGGGACCGCACCGCCATGGGCGTGGTGGCCACCTGCATCGCCCAGCTGGGACCGTACGGCGCCGACCAGGTGCTCGCGGCCACCGCCTCGTCCGACTTCGACCCGGCCGGGATCGCCGACGGCCGGCTGCGGACCCTCTACTGCGTCGTGGCGCCCCATGACGCGGTCCTCATCCGCGGCCTGGTGGGCGCCCTGCTCGCCCGCGCCTGGCGGGCGTGCTTCGCCTCGCCGCCGCAACCGGCGGCGGCATTCGTCCTCGACGAATTCGCCCAGCTGACCCATCTCCCCGAGCTGCCGGCGCTGGCGCAGCTGGGACGGTCGCAGGGAGTGCGCCTGTGTCTCCTCGCCCAGGATCTGGCCTCGGTGCGCGCCACCTATGGCACCGAGGCGGTGGCGGCGCTGTGGTCGAACTGCCGCGCCAAGCTCCTCCTCGCCGGCATCTCCGAGGTCGACCTGCTGGAGCAGGCCAGCCGGCTGGCGGGGACCACCACCTTCCACATCCGCGCCGACGACCAGGCGGGAGCGCAAGCCCACGCCGCCCAGCCGCTGCTCCATCCCGACGACATCCGGCGTCTGCGGTCGCACGAGGCGCTGCTGCTGCACAGCTCCGCCCAGCCGGCGATCGTCCGGCAGCGGCGCTGGTACCGGGACCGCCGCCTGCGCGCCGCCGTGGCCCTGCCGGTCCCCGCCCGGGCCCACCTCGGCCCCGCCGCCGGCAGCCCCCTCCGGGATGCCTGCGAGCCGTGGTCGCCGTCGGCCACCCCGGCGCCGACGGCGGCGGCCGCCCCCGGGACGGCGCCGGTCGGGCTGGCATCGCGGGGATGACCGAGACCGTGCCGCCCCCGCCCGTCATCAGCCTGCTCACCGGCCTCGACACCGTGATCCACACGGTGACCACCCTCGCCCTCGGCGCCATCGCCGTTCTCTGCCTCACCGTGGCCGCGATCCGCTACATGACCGCGCTCGACAGCGCGCAGCGCCGGGCGGCTGCGCTGCAGGGACTGGTGACGGTGCTGGTGGGAGTGCTCCTGATCGTCAACGAGGGCGCGATCCTGGGCTTCGTCGAGGGACTGACGGGGAGCAACACCGCCTGCACCAGCTCCGCCTGCGGCGCCTCCACCCGCACCGGTCCGTGACCGGTGCGGCGGTCGCGGGGGGCCCTCTCCGGCCGCGCCGGCGGGTGGGTGCGCACGGCAACCGTCACCATGCTGTGCGCCCAGGCGCTGGGCGCACTGGTGCTCACCCCCGCGACCCTGGGAGCGCCCGCGGACGGCAGGCCATCCGCGCTCCTGCTCCGCACCTCCCCGGCGGCGCGCCCCCACCAGCCGATCGGCGCCGATCGCACCAGCCAGCAGTGCAACCTCATCGACCCGCTCTGCACCATCCTCAGCGCGGTCGTGACCGGTCCGATCGCGGTGATGGGGAACTTCGACGGCAGTCCCGATCCCCTCCACATCGACCCCGGGTCGGGGGCGGTCACCGCCGGGCCCTGGCACTTCATCACCACCATGGTCGGCACCAACCCGGTGGTCGACAACTACGACGGAAGTCTGGGCGGACCGCCCCACGAATGCGGTGCCCCGGGATGCATCCCCTGGGTCGAGACCTTCGACCGGTTCACGGTCCCGCTCTGCCTGGGCCTGCTGGTGCTGGTGTTCCTGGTGCAGGTGACCCTGTTCATGGCGGGCCAGCAGCTGCAGCTGCGCCGGCACGTCGTCCCCTGCCTGGTGGTGGCGGGGCTGCTGGCGGCCAACCTGCCGCTGCACGTCGCCGGCCGCATCGTCGACGCCGGCAGCTGGCTGTCGCAGGCGCTGGTCACGACGGCGCTGCCAGCGCCCGCCCCGGCGACCGCCCGCAGCGGACCGCTGAACATGATGACGGTGCTGGCGATGACCGCCTACTGCCCGGCCGACAGCCCGATCGCACATCCCGGCATCCACCTCGGTTGGCCGGGGTCCGCGCCCCGGGAGGCGGTCCTGATCAAGCCCTGGATGGACCCCGGCGACACCCAGTCGCACTGCATCGCGAGCACCGACCCGGACTTTGCCAAGGAGGTCACCGACCGCAGCGACAATCTCTTCGGCCCCCCGCTCCACGACATCAACTGCGACGCCACCGTGGTCGATCCCAGCCAGCCCCTGTGCACCAACACCGACAACGCCGTCAACGCCAACCACAACCAGGACTGCCTGGAGGGCGCCGGCAGCCGCGACGGGGTCCAGGGCCAGCTGGGGGCACTGCCGCGGCCCGGCGAGCCCCGGGCCGGCAACGGGCAGCGCGCCGCCGATTGCCGCTACGCCGACATCTACTGGGGCACCACCCCGACCTTCACCAACGTGTGGGCGGGGGTGGGCCCCCACGGCCGCAACGGCTACGACGTTCCCGACGGGCTGGTGGGGATGGTCGCCTACACCGTCCTCACCCTGCTCGGCATCGTGCTCGCGTTCAGCTACGTCGTGCGCTACCTTGTTCTGTCCCTGCTGGCCGCCTTCAGCGCCGTCGCGGTGCTGGCGCTGGCCGTCCCCGGCGGCGGCGCCCTGTTCAGCCGCTGGCTGCGCGTGCTCCTCGGCCTCTCCCTGGTGGTGGTGGTCCAGACCGCGGTGTTCCTGGTGTTCGTGGCGGTGGTGTCGACCGCGTCGGGGCTGGCCCCCAGCAGCGACGCGGCGGGCTGCCCGATCTACGCGACCGCCGCCAGCGGCTGCGTCGCCAGCAGCGGCGGCGGGTTGCTGGCGACGGTCGGCAGCGCCGCCCAGGGCGACCAGTTCGCCAAGTGCTGCTTCGCCATCATCGCCGTCTTCCTGATGCTGGTGCTGCCCCGCCAGCTCGCCCCCCACGACATGGTGAGCGTCCGGGGAACGCGGCTGGTCGGGGCGGCGGGGGTGGCGGCCGGCGCCGCCGCGATCGGTGTGTTCGCGGGTGATCTCCCCCGGGCGCTGGCGCGCGCCGGCGGCCGGGTCGGGGGAGCCCGGATGCCCACCTCGACCGGGTCCGGGGGCGACCCGCGGGCGGCCGGCGCCGCGGCCATGTCCGCTCAGCCCCCGGGGTCCGGCTCGGGGCTGGAGCCAGGTGCGGAGCCGGGCGGCCCCCCGCCGGGGTCGGCGGCCCCGGCGGGGGGCCGCCCCAACCGGCTGGCCCCCGAGCGTTGGCCGGTCTTCGTCGGTCACCGGCTGTCGGAGCGACCGCTCGGCCACCCGGGGATCGCCGAGGACCTGGAGTTGGCGCCCGAGGCGCTCGCGCGCCTGCAGCGGGGGGCGCTGGCGCGCGGACGCGAGGGGGGGCCGACCCCGGCCGCGATCCGCGCCCAGCGCCGGCTGGGGGCCCTCTACATCACCCACGAGGGCCGCGAGCTGCCCGGCTTCAATCTCGCCTTCGTCCACGCCGAGCGGGACCCACCGCCCGACCGTCCCCGTTCGACCCGGCCCGGCGGACCGAGGTGAGTCGACAGGACCCGATGCCCGTCGATGCCGCAGGGGAGGGGAGCCCGCCGTGGAGGCCCAGGTGCCGCAGCCGATCACCGCCAGCTCGACCCGGTTCGGACCCCTCACCCTCCCGCAGCTGGGGTGGTGCGGGGCGGCGGCCGCCGCTCCCTTCATCCTGCTGGTGCGCTGGCACCTCCCGCTGGTGCCGGGGGGTGGGCTCAGCCTGCCCACGACCCTCGCCGGGCTCGCCGCGGCGTTCGCCCGGCCGGACGGCCGGCCGGCCGCCGCGTGGTGCCTGGACTGGGCCCGATACCGGCGGCGCCCCCGGGAGCTGCGGCACCCCTCGGCCGGAGCCGGCCCCTGCGCGGAGCGGGCCTGGCGAGCGGTCGACGCCCCCGAGCGCCCCGGTCGCGGGCGGGACTCAGGGTGCGCCTGAGCCGGTGCCACGCTCGGCGGCGGGGCGCCGGCACGGCGCCGGGGTCGCTGGCGGTGGTGGACCCCGTCGAGCTCCGGGACGGCACGCTGCGCCTGCGCGACGGCGGTGCCCGCGCCGCCCTGGAGGTGCGGCCGCTGAGCCTCCTCCTGCGACGGCCCGCCGAGCAGGCCGAGGTCTACGCGGCCTACCGCCAGTGGCTCGACGGGCTCACCGCGCCGGTGTCGCTCCACGTCGTGACCGAGACGCTCGACCCCCGACCGCTGCTGGCGCGGTACCGGCGGTGCGCCGAGCGGCCGCTGACCCCGCAGCTGGGGCCATGGATCCGCGAGGAGGCCGCGGTCGTCGCCGCCCACCTGCGTGAGCGGCGGCTGCTGGAGCCTCGGTTCCTGGCGGTGGTGACGGCCGCGGGGCCGACCGCGGGCCCACCGGACCGCTGGCGGTGGCACCTCGCCGGCCGGCCCAGCGGCGGCCGCCTCGGGGTGGCTGCCGGGGGCGGAGCTGGGAGCCGTAGCGACGGCGCCGACGCGGCTCAGCTTCGCGAGCGCTGCGCCACCCTTCGCGAGGGGCTGCGCCGGGTCGGGGTGGGGGCCGACCGGCTCGACGACGGGGCGTGGTTCGCCCTCCTTCAGCGCACCCACGGCGGCAGCAGCGGCGGCGAGCCGGCGACCCTCGCCGACTGGCTGGCTCCAGCCCAGCTCTCGGTGCGGGCCGACCACCTCGTGCTCGGCCCCACGCTGTGCCGGTCGCTCGCCCTCACCGGGTATCCGCGCACGGTCCGGATGGGATGGCTGGCGCCCCTGCTCGGAGGCTTCGGTCATCCGGCCCGGCTGGCGCTGCACATCCGCCCCCTGCCGAAGGCCCTGGTCCTGGGCCACCTCCGCCGCAAGATCCGCGGGTTCGAGACCACCCAGGTGGTCGACCACCTCCAGGGCCGCCGCACCGATTCCGGCACCCGCACCGTCCTCGCCGACGCCACCCAGCTGGAGGAGCAGGTGCTGCTCGACGAGGAGCGGCTCTTCCACCTCGAGGTGGTGGCGACCGTGTTCGCCGCCACCGAGGAGGAGCTCTCTGAGCGCTGCGCCGACCTGGCCACCGCGCTGGCCGAGCTCGGCTGCCGGGGGAGCTGGCTGCGCCATCGTCAGCTCGACGGGTGGCGGTCCACGCTGCCGATCGGGGCCTCCCGGCTGGGCTGGGTGCGCGACCTCCCGTCGAGCGCGCTGGCGACCGCCTTTCCGTTCCTCCGCAATGGCCTCCCGGCCGCTGGGGGCGTCTTGCTGGGCACCAACCTGCTGGAGAGCGGCCTCGTCTTCCTCGACCCGTTCGCCCCCGGCCACCCCAACGCCAACGGCGTCCTGGTGGGGACGTCGGGGGCCGGCAAGTCGTACACGGCCAAGCTCCTCTTCGCCAAGTGCGCGGCCGAGGGGGTGCAGATCCGGTGCGTCGACCCGGCCGACGAGTACCGGGCTCTCACCGAGGGGTTGGGCGGGCAGGTCCTGACCCTCGGGCTGGGGTCGCCGACGCGGGTGAACCCGCTCGACCTGCAGACGGCCGCGGGGGCGGACCCGGTGCTGGCGCGCCGGGACAAGGTGGCGCAGCTCCTCCCGGTCCTGACCCTGCTGGTCGGCCGACCGAGGGGAGAGGGGCGCCATCTCGAGCTCCGGCCCGGCGAGGTGGCGGCGCTGGAGGCGGCCCTCCTCGACCTCTATGCGGCGGCGGGCATCCCGGGACGTGATCCGGACCCCGACCCTTCGCGGCAGCCCCGGCTCCAGGACCTCGCCTCCCGCATCGAGGCCCGGGGGCTGCGGGGCCTCGCCGCCCGCCTGGGGCGCTTCACGGAGGGCGCCTACGGCTCGCTCCTCGATCAGCCGACCACGGCCCGGCTCGACGCCCCCATCGTGAGCGTCGGGGTTCGCTCCCTCGCCGGCTACGGTGACGCGCTCCTGCCGGCCATCGTCGCGATGGTGCTCGGCCACCTCCACGGCGAGTTGCTCCGGCAGCCGGGGCCGCGACGGCTCCTCGTCGTGGACGAGGCCGAGGTCCTCCTCCGGCACCGGCCCAGCGCGGTGGCCCTGGAGGGGTTGAGCCGGCGCCTGCGCAAGCACGGCGCCGGGCTGCTGGTCATCTCCCAGGTGGTGGAGGACCTCCTCGACTCCCGCTCCGGCAGCGTCATCGTCCGCAACAGCCACCTCAAGCTCCTGCTCCGCCAGGAGCCGGTCGCCCTCCCCCAGGTGGCGGCGGCGTTCGGCCTCTCCCGAGGGGCGGCGGACCTGCTCCAGGGCGCGGCGCCGGGATGCGGCCTGGTGGTGGTGGGGCGAGACCAGGCCGCCTTCCGGGGCCTGGCCTCGCCCCAGCTCCACCGCTGGATCACGACCCATCCGGCCGAGACCCACGGGGCGGCATGAGGCGGCCCTCGGCGACCCGGCTGCGGCTGGCGGTCCTGGTCGCGCTCGGGATCGGCGGCCTGGCGGCGGGAGGGCTCCACCTCGACCAGGGGGCGCCCGCGCCCGCCGGGGCTCACCGGGCGCCCCCCGCCGGCCTCCGCGGCCCGCTGCCGCACGGGCTCCCGGTGGCCTGCCCCGGGCTCGTCATCTCGGCCGGCTTCCACGACCCGCGCTACCGGCGGGCGACGCACCGCGGCCACGACGGCATCGACCTCGTCTGCCCGGCGGGGGCCCCGGTGCGGGCGACGATCGCCGGTCGGGTGGTGTTCCTCGGCCGGCTGTGGCCGCTCGGCGACACGGTGTGGCTCCAGCGCCGCGGGACCCGGGTCCTCTTCGCCCACCTCCGGGGGCTCGCCCGGCTCTGGCTCGGGGAGTGGGTACCGCCGGGCTGGGTGCTGGGCTGGGAGGGACGCACCGGGCTCGCCACCGGCCCCCACCTCCACTACCAGGTCGAGCTGGGTGAACCGCTCGACCGGGCGGTGCCCCCCACCCACTGGCCGGGGCACGCGATCGACCCGGCCGCCACCCTGGGGCGGGCGGTGCCGTATGTCTTCTGACTGGGGCCGGCCCGTGTGGCAGGGGTGTGGCGCCGGCGCGGCCCTGGCGGCGGCCCTCGCGATGGCAGTCCTGCTGGCCGCTGTCGGGGCGCTGCTGGGGGTGGTGGGCGGCTCCGGCCTCACCGCCGCGGAGACCGGCGGGGGGCCGCTCACCCTCGAGCCGGGGGGGTTCATGCTCCCGCCCGGCGGACACCTGGAGGCGGACGCGCGGTCGTTCCCGGACTTCGCCCGCCCCTGCGGCCCGGAGCCGGGAGCGCTGGCGGTGCAGCCGGCCGCCTGCGTCGGCCATCCCCTCCCCTACCCGTTCGGGTACCAGGGGTTCGAGACCGGCCAGTGCACCTGGTACGTCGCCACCCGTCGGCTGGTCACCTGGCCGGGGCCTACCGGCGCCTTGGGGGGCGACGCCGGAACCTGGCTGACCGGCGCGGCCCGGGCCGGCTATGCGATCGGCACGCTGCCGTCCCTGGGCGCGATCGCGGTCGACACCGATGCCGGGCCCGGCCACGTCGCCTTCGTGGTCGGGGTGGCCGATGACGGCAGCTACACCGTCGCCGAGGCCAACTGGGACGATTTCGGTCCGCGCGCGCCGTACGTCGACCTCCGCTGGGTGCCGGCGGGCTCCAGCGGGAGCCCGTCGGAGCAGCTGGCGGGTTTCATCGAGGGGCCCCGGGCGGGCCCGGCCGCCCCCGCGCCACCGTCCGCGACGCCGCCCGAGGCGGCAGGGGTCGGCCCGGGGGTGCGGGCACCGAGGCTGGGGGCCCTCGGCGGCGGACCCCCTATCCTGGCTGGCGGTGACCCTGGAGGCCGACCGGGCGGCGGCCCCGCCGCGACTGCGGGGGGAGCGGCGGACCCTCACCTTGGTGAGCGCCTCGCATGCGACCCAGCACACCTACGCGGCGCTGCTGCCGCTGACCTACCCGGCGGTCCTGGTCACCTTCCACCTCAGCTACACCGCGCTGGGCCTGGGCCTGGGCCTGGTCGGGGTGGTGGGGGGCTTCATGCAGGCGACCGCCGGGCTGGTGAGCCGGTACGCGCCCACCCGCCTCATCCTCGGGGGCCAGAACGTCCTGCTCGGGATGTGCGCCGTGCTGGGTGGGCTGAGCCCGTCGTTCGCGCCCTGGGTCGGGGTCCGCGGCCTGAGCCAGGTGGTGGCGAGCCAGCAGCACCCGGTGGGGAGCGCGGTGCTGTCGCGGCGATACCCCGAGCGCCGCGGGCTGGCCCTCAGCACCCACGTCATCGGCGGCAACATCGGCTCCCTGCTGGTGCCGATCCCGGCCGCGATCCTCATCATCCACGTGGGCTGGCGCGGGACCCTGTTCGTGTTCGCGGTGCCGATGGTGCTCATGGGCATCGTCTTCCTGGCCCGCTTTCCCCGCAGCGCCGACATCTCCCGCCGCCAGCCGGCCGCGGCGGCGGTCCCGGTGCGGCGCTCGCGGCTGATCGACCGGCGGATGGTGGTCCTGGTGATCCTGGCCTCGACGGTGGCGGCAGGTGGGCGCGGGCTCGGCACCCTCAGCGCCTTCGTGCCCCTGTACCTTCGCGACGGGGTCCACCTCCCCACCATCGTGGTCGGGCTGCTCTTCAACCTCATGCTCGCCGGCGGGGTGCTCGGGCCGCTGACCGCGGGCTGGCTCTCCGACCGCTTCGGACGCAGGCGGGTGCTGTGGACCGCCTATGGTCTGTCGGCGCTGCTGGTCAGCAGCTACGGCCTCGCCGCCCACCGGATGGACCTGCTGATCCCGCTCACCCTCGGGATCGGTCTGGTCGCCTACGCCGAGAGCCCGCTCCTCCAGGCGCTGCTGAGCGAGGCGGTGCACCGGGAGGCGCAGGCCACCGTCTTCGGCTTCTACTTCGCGATCGCCTACGGGGTGGGGTCGCTGTGGGTGATCGCCCTCGGCTTCCTCATCCAGCACCTGGGCTTCGCCGCCGGCTTCCTCATGATGGGGGCGTCGTACCTCGGCGCCGGCCTCATCCTGGTGCCGGCGCGGCGACGCCCGCCGCCGGTTTCGGCGGCCGCATGACGCCGCGCGGGCCCGAGGAGGCGCTGGCCGGCGCGGAGCGCGTCCAGGCCCTGGCGGTGGCGGTCCGCGAGGCCCGGGCCGTGCTCCGACGGGTCGACCGGCTGGCCGCAACCTGCGAGGAGCTCGACGACCCGGGCGCCGCGGAGCGCGGACGGACGCTGCGCGACGCGGCGGAGGCGACCCTCGACGAGCTCCTCCGCCACCACGCCGCCGCGCAGCGGCGGACGCGGGCCCTGGTGCGGCGCTCGCCCTGACCGGCCGGCGGTCCCTGGGCCTCGGGCAGGGGGCGCGGTGCCCCGGCGGCTCACGGCGGGCCGGCCCGCCAGCCGCCGCTGAGCCAGCCCAGCCCGACCAGCACCGAGGCGCAGGCGTGGCGCACGAACGGCATCGACCCGGGCCGGCGGCCGCCGCCCCCGCGGCGCCGGTCGCCGGCGACCGCCAGGGCCGCGGGCAGCGCCCAGGCGAGCGAGCGGACCCGGCGCCCCTCGGGCGCGCTCGCCACGACGCCGGCGGCCGCGAGCAGGGTCCCGGCTCGGGCCGCCCGCCACGACGCCCGGGTGCCCAGCCGGGCGGGGAGCCCACGGCGGCGGCGGCCCAGGTCGGTGCCCGCGTCCGGCGCCCCGTTGGCGAGATGGGCGGCGGTGGCCAGCACGCCGACCAGGGGCACGAGGCTGCGCCGCACCGGCGTCCTGCCGGCGGCCGCTCGGATGCCCAGCATCGGGACCGCGGCCAGGCCGACGACCCACGGGACCGGCGACGCGACCGTGCCGCTGAGGCCGAGATCGTACCCCCACCCGGCGAGGAGCCCGAGCCACAGCCACCGCTGGGCCGGGCGGCCGAGCGGGCGCGCCACCGCCAGCGCCGCCGCACCGAGGCCCACCCCCACCCACCCGGCCGCGGTCCGACCGACGCGGCCGCGGGGGATCGGTTTGTAGGGCTGGGCAACGGCGTCGCGGCCGGCGTCGGCCCAGTCGTTGAGGCATCCGGTGCTGGCCTGGGCCAGCACCATCGCCGCCGCGGCGCGCCGGGCCCGATCGCACCCGGGCCGCCGGCGGCCACCCCCGGCCGCCCGGGCGCAGGCAAAGGTGAGGAGGGTGGTGGCGAGGCTCGGCCCCGGATGGGTGAGCTGCAGCCAGCCCTGCAGGCGCGCGCACGCGCCGGTGCCGCCCGACCGACCTGTCATCCTCCCGGATCATGGCATCCGTCGAGCCGTCCACCCGCGCCCGGGCCTGCCCGGGGCCGATGACGGGGTCGGCGCGGCTCCTCGCCGCCTGCGCGCACCGCCCGGTCGACGCCACCCCGGTGTGGTTCATGCGTCAGGCCGGGCGCTCGCTGCCCGCATACCGCCGGCTGCGCGAGCGTCACGACCTGCTCACGATCGCGCGCACCCCGGAACTGGCGACCGCCGCCACGCTGATGCCGGTCGACCGTCTCGGCGTGGACGCCGCGGTCCTCTTCGCCGACATCATGCTGCCCCTCACCGGGATGGGCGTGCCGTTCGAGATCCGGCCCGGGACCGGGCCGGTCGTCCCCGACCCGATCCGCTCCGAGACGGACCTCCGGCGGCTCAGGGTGGCCGACCCGGCGGAGGCGACCCCCTACGTGCTGGAGACGATCCGGGCGGTGCGCCGCGAGCTGGGCGACCGGGCCGCCCTGGTGGGCTTCGCGGGCGGCCCGTTCACCCTCGCCTGCTACTGCGTCGAGGGGCACGCGGCGCGCGATTTTCCCCGGGCCCGGGGGTGGCTCCACGCCGACCCGGTGGCCTTCGCGACCCTGATGACCGTCCTCACCGACACCACCATCCGCTACTGCGCCGCGCAGGTCGAGGCAGGCGCGCAGGTGGTCCAGCTGTTCGAGAGCTGGGCGGGGGTGCTGGCCCCGGCGGACTTCGACCGCCACGTCGCCCCCCACCTCCGCCGGATCGTTCTCGCCCTCCGCGGCCTGGTCCCGGTGATCGTGTTCGCCACCGGAGCCACCCACCTGCTGGGCTCGCTCGCCCGGCTCGGGAGCCCGGGGCTGAGCCTCGACTGGCGGGTCCCGCTCGACCAGGGCTGGCGCGCCGTGGGCCACGACCGCTTCGTCCAGGGCAACCTGGACCCGGCCGTCTGCCTCGGCCCCTGGTCGGTGGTCCAGCCGGCGGCCGAGGCGGTGCTCCGCCTGGCGGGGGGACGGCCCGGGCACATCTTCAACCTCGGCCACGGGGTCGACCCCGCCACCGACCCGGACTGCCTCCGCCGGCTGGTGGAGCTGGTCCACGCCGCCGGCCCGGTGGGCACGCCCGGCTGAGCCTGGCCGCCCCGGCTAGGGGCGGCGGACGCTCCCCGCCCGCCGCGGCACCCGCACCCGGGGCTGGTCGGCGGGGACGACGCCCATCGACCCGTCCGGCTCCCGCACCACCGGCCGGGTCGCCTCGACCCTGTCGAAGCCGTGCTCCCGCCACCCGGTCTCGACGTCGGACGCGTCGAGCCCCCGGCGGCCGAGCACCGGTCGGAGCCCGGCGCCGCCCTGGGCCAGCACGGTGGCGTGCGGCTGCAGCAGCCGCCGCACGACCGGGCTGCGGAGCCGGCCCACCCGCCAGGTGGCGCACCACCGGGTGCCGATGATCAGGAGGCCCCCGACGAGCGAGCGGTCGGGCCCGGTCGTGGCGGGCAGGACGGCGTGGCGACGAGGAGGACGACGACCACGACGAAGAGGGTCATCTGGCCCACCTCGCGCGTACCGAAGAGGCGCAGCCGGAGGAGCAGCGCCGGGTCGATGACCAGCGACCGCAGGACGCTCTCCCCGGGGGCGGTGGCGAGGGTGCCGGGGCCTGGGGCGGTCTGCGGCTCGCCGGACGGGGGGTCAGGTGCCAGCGGCGGGCGCGGCCCCCAGCCACCCCGGCAGCGCCTCGATCAGCCGCGGTGGCCGCCAGAGGATCTTGGTGAGGACCTCGGTCGCCCCGGCGGCGGTGGCGTCGCGGATCACGGCCGGCGCGTCGTCGTTGCTGAGGATGATGATCGGGACCGATCGGGTGGCCGGCTCCGCCCGGAGCGCCCGGACCACGTCCACCCCGTTGCGATCGGGCAGGTGGTAGTCGACGAGGACCAGGTCGGGCCGGATCTCGGGGGCGGCCGCCACCCCGCTGGCGGCGTCGACGGCGATCGTGATCCGATAGCCGGCGGCCTCCAGGGCGAGCCGGTAGAGGAGGGCGATCGCGGCCTCGTCCTCCAGGTAGAGGATGTGGGCGCCCACCGCTCCGCCCGCTTTCGCCCCGGCGGCGGGTTCCGCTCCGGCCATGGGGAGATGGTAGGGGCGAGGGGGCCCGAACGGGCCAAGCGAGGCGGGCCGGACGGGAGCCCGAGGGCGACGGCTTGACCCGGACCACCCCGATCCCGTACGGTCCCCCCGTCCGTACGCGCCATATGTGGGAGGACGTATGCGCGGGATGCACCGTGGGACGCGCGCGCTGCTGGCGGTGACGGCGGCGCTGTCGGTCCTGGCGGCCGGCACCCTGCTGCCGGTCCGCGCGGCAGGCGATCCACTCAGCACCCCGGCCGGAGCGGTGGCACTCGCGCACGGGCGTGGGAAGGCGGACCAGCACCAGCTGATCCGCCGCCTCGACCAGCTCAGGGCCGGCGGAGCGGTGGCATCGGAGCTCCGCGTCCACCGGCTGCTGGTCGCGATCGGGGCCAACCAGAGCGCCCTGCAGGCCCTCGACAACCACCTGGCGGTGACCGTCGTTGAGGAGAGCCGCCTCACCCAGCGGCTCACCGCCGACCGGATGGCGCTGGCGACCGCGATCCGGACCGCCTACCTCGACGCCAGCGGTCCCGCCGGGGTGGCCGCCGCGCTCGCCGCCCCCAGCATCGGAGCCTTCATGACCCGCACCACCCTCCCGGCCGCCACCGCCTCCAACCTCGGCAACCTCGTCACCCAGATCCGGTCCGCCGCGGGTCGGGCGCGGCGGGCGGCGGTGGTCCTGCGGGTGGACGAGCGAGCCGCGGTCGGGGCCGAGACCCAGCTCGGGAACCAGGCCCAGGAGCTGCTGGCCGCGACCGCCCAGCGGGACGTCGCCTATGCCGAGGCGCCCCCAGCCGCCCGCAGCGCCCTCAGCACCTTCGCCAACACCCTGCCGCCCGTGGCTCCGGCCGCGGTGCCGACCACCCCGCAGAGCTGTGCCAACCACTTCGCGTTCGGTGAGTGCACCTGGTACGTCGCCACCCAGCGCTGCGTTCCGTGGTTCGGGGACGCGTGGCAGTGGTGGGGGGCGGCGGCCGCCTCCGGCTACGCGGAGGGGGAGATCCCGACGGTGGGGGCGATCGCGGTCTTCGGCGTCAGCGGCAGCAGCCCGCTCGGGCACGTCGCCTACGTCGAGGCGGTGGGGAGCGGGCAGTTCGAGGTCGCGGAGATGAACTTCGGCGCCTGGGACCAGGTCGACTACCGCTGGGTCCCGAACGGCGGGGACGGCCTCTTGGGGTTCATCTACGGCCCCCGCTGAGGCTCCCCCGGCACAGCGCCGGGTCCTCCGCCTCGCCAGCCGGCTGCGCTGGTTCGCGGGCGGGGCGTTCGCCCTCGCCGGCACCCCGGTGGTCGGGCTCCTCGGCGTCGGCGGCGTTCCCGCCGCGATTGCGGGGCCGTCGCCGGCGGCGCTGGCCCGGCTGGCCGACGCGGCCCGCAACCTGGTCCCCGCCCAGGGGTTCCAGCTGACCCTGCCCACCGCCCGGCCCTCCCGCCCGCCGGATCGCGCCCCGCGCCCGTCGGTGGACGCCACCCCGAGCCCGCGCCCGACCGCTCTACCGAGCCCGCGCCCGACCGCTCTGCCGAGCCCGCGCGCGACCGCGCCGCCGAGCCTGCGCGCGCAGGCGCGGGCGGCGGTCCCCCCCAGCCGATCCTCCACCAGGGCCAGGTCGGCGACGCAAGCGCCCACCCCGCGGCTGACGCCGTTCGTCAGCCCCCGCGCCCAGATCGTCGCCGTGCCCACCGCGGGCACGATCGCCTCGATCATCCTGGCCGCCGCCGAGCGCCACGGGGTCTCGTACAGCTGGCTGCTCGGCGTCGCCACCTGTGAGTCCGGCCTCAACCCGGACGCGGTCAACGGCTCGTCGGGGGCGACGGGGCTGTTCCAGTTCATGCCCGGCACCTTCTACGGCCACGGCGGCACCGACATCTGGTCCGCCGCCCAGCAGGCCGACATCGCGGCCGCGATGTTCGCCGGCGGCGAGTCGGGTCAGTGGGCGTGTGCCTGAGACACGCCGCCCCGGCCCCTTCGCACGCCTGCTGGGTCACTCCGGCTGGCGGCGCAGCCGCTTTCGCGCCGACGCGCGCGAGATGGTGCTCCTGATCGGACGGATCTTCGGGACCCCCCCGCCGCACCTCGACCCCGTCCCGCCGGCGGTGACGGCGCCGGCCGCCGCGGTGCCTGGTACGATCGCGGTCGATGGGGGCGGCGGTTCGGTGCAGGCTGGACGGCGGGTCGGGCTGGACGCCGATCGCCCGCCGGCCCGTCCGGTGACCGCGGCCGGCGCGGTTCCACCGGCTGAGCTGCTCGCGCTCCAGCGCTGGCTGGAGGAACGCCAGGCGACCTGGCTCGCGACCCTGGAGGAGCTGGTGCGATTGGAGTCGCCCAGCGACGACCCCGAGGCCGTCGCCGGCTGCGCCGACCGGGCGGCGGCTGCCTTCGCGGACCACGCCGGGCTGGCGGATCGACCCGACGACACCGTCGCAGCGCCCAGCCGCCGGCTCGGGACCGGGGCCGGCCCGGGCGGGGTCCTCCTCCTCTGCCACCTGGACACGGTGTGGGACCGGGGAAGCTTTCTGCCGGTGTTCGCCCGCGCGGGTGACCGGATCCTCGGCCCCGGGGTCTTCGACATGAAGGGTGGGGTGGTCGTGGCCGTGGCGGCGCTGGCGGCGCTGCGGGCGGCCGGCGGCCTGGAGGGCGCCGTCTCCGTCCTCCTCACCGGCGACGAGGAGGTGGGGAGCCACGGGTCCCGGGCCGCCATCGAGGCGGCCGCCCTCGCCCACGACGCGGTCCTGGTCCTGGAGCCACCTCTCGGGGGGGCGGTCAAGGTCGCCCGCAAGGGCGTCGGCCAGTACCAGCTCACCGTCGTCGGGCGCGCCGCCCACGCCGGCATCGAGCCCGAGCGAGGGGTGAACGCGATCCTCGAGCTGGCGGACCAGCTGCCGCGGGTGGCGGCCCTCGCCGACCCGGCCGCCGGCACCACGGTCACGATCGGGGTGGTGCGCGGGGGCACCCGCTCGAACGTGGTCCCGGCGCAGGCCACCGCCGAGATCGACATCCGGGTCCGCACCGCGGCGGAGGCGGATCGGGTGGCGGGGGGGCTCCGCGGGCTGCGCCCGGGCCTCCCCGGGGCCCGACTCGAGGTGACGGGTGCGCTCAACCGGCCCCCGCTGGAGCGCTCCGCGACGGCGGCGCTGTTCCGGCGGGCGGGCCGGGTGGCCGAGGCGCTGGGCTGGCCGGCCCTGGCGGGGGCCGAGGTCGGGGGTGGCAGCGACGGCAACTTCACCGCGGCGCTCGGAGTCCCCACCCTCGACGGGCTCGGGATCGTCGGCGGCAACGCCCACGCCGCCGGCGAGTGGATCGTGCCCGCCGAGCTCCCCGGCCGGGCGGCGCTGCTGGCCGGCCTCCTCCTCAGCTGCTGGCGGGAGCCGGGTGCGACCGCCCCGGGCGCCGATGGCTGAGCCGCCGGGGTCGACGCTGCGGCTGGACCGGCTCCCCCCGGTGCGGGTGGAGGGCGCGGCCCTCCGGGTGGTGGAGCTGCCCCTGCGGTCCCCGTTCACCACCAGCTTCGGGACCCAGACCGTTCGCCGCGCGGTGCTGGTCGAGTGCCGGGGCGACGGGACCACCGGCGTCGGCGAGTGCGCCGCCGGGATCGAGCCCGCCTACTCGTCCGAGACGGTCGGCACCGCCCTCGGGGTCCTGCGCGACCACCTCGTCCCGGGCGTGGTCGGCACGGAGCCGGCCACGGTCGCCGACCTGCTGGGGCGCGTCGCCTGGGTGCGCGGACACCACATGGCGCGCGCCGCCCTGGAGATGGCGCTCTTGGACCTCGCCGGCCGCGCCGCCGGGATCAGCCTCGGCGAGGTCCTCGGCGCCACCTCCGACCGGGTCGCCGCGGGGGTGAGCATCGGCATCCAGCCGTCACTGGAGGCGACCTACTCCCTGATCGAGGGCTATCTCGCCCAGGGCTACCGTCGGATCAAGCTCAAGTGCCGCCCCGGGTACGACGTCGAGCTGGCGCGGGGGGTGCGGGCGCACTTCCCCACCACCCCGGTGATGCTGGACGCCAACAGCGCCTACCGCCTCGGCGACGCCGCCACGCTCCGCCAGCTCGACGCCTTCGACCTCATGATGCTGGAGCAGCCGCTCGCCCACGACGATCTCGTCGACCACGCCGCGCTGCAGCGCGAGCTGCGCACCCCGATCTGCCTCGACGAGAGCGTCGAGTCGGTGGCGGACGCGCGGGCCGCCATCCAGCTCCGCGCCGGGCGGATCGTCAACATCAAGGCCGGCCGGGTCGGCGGCCTCATCCCCGCCGCCGGCGTCCACGACGCCTGCCGGGCGGCGGGCTGGCCGGTGTGGTGCGGAGGGATGCTGGAGACCGGCGTCGGGCGGGCCGCCAACGTGGCCCTCGCGGCCCTGCCCAACTTCACCCTCCCCGGGGACACCTCGGCCAGCGATCGCTACTTCGAGGCCGACATCCTCAAAGAGCCGTTCCGGCTCCAGCCCGACGGCACGCTGCTCGTCCCCACCGGCCCCGGCCTCGGGGTCGAGCTGGACCCCAGCCGGGTCGCCGCCGCGACGCAGCACCACGAGGTGGTCGCCTGAACGGCGGAGCGCCCGGGCCCGGCCGGCCCCGGGTGATCGGTCGTCCCCCGCCGCGCGCCCCGGGGGTCGGTCGAAGAGCCGGTCGGGCAGCGCGGCTCGGCCCTCGGCCCTGGCGGCGGCGAGCCGCCCGAGCGCGGGGCGCATCCAGTCGGCGCAGGCCGCCAGGGTGGCGGGGAACCACGGCCGCAGCTGGGGGACCGCGATCGCGACGGTGAGGTGCTCCGGCAGCGCCTCGATCGGGGTCACCGTCGCGTATGCCGACGGGACGGGCTCCAGCCGGCAGAGCGCCCGGCGCAGGTCGGCGGCGCGGAACGGGCTGCCGCCGCGGGCGAGCCGGTGGTCGATGCGACGGTCCACGCTCCACCCGGCCCAGCCCGCACCGATCGGCCGGTCGCTGCCCGGGCGGTCCCGCCCCGCGGCCGGCTCCCACCCTGCCCGGTACCGCCGCACCGCCGCCTCCAGGGTCGCCAGCGCCCGCGCGTCGGGGAAGAGGGTGCGAGCGGGCAGCCGCGGCGGCTGCCCGAGCGCCTCGCCGACCAGGTTGCTGGCGAACAGCCCGAGCCCGCCCCGGGCGGGGGGCCGACCGGCGTACCGGGGCGCCCCCGCCACCGCGACCTCGAAGTCCACCAGGGTGGCGGCCGTGACGCAGCCGGCCTGGAGGAGACCCGGAGCGGCGTGGGCGAGCCGCTCCGCGAACAGGCGCGCCACCCGGTCCGGACCCCCACCGGGTCCGAGCATCGCCTGGAGCCACTCGGCGAGGTACGGGCTGGTGATGGGGTCGGGCAGGTGGGTGCGAGCCAGGTACGGGAGCCAGGCGTCCGTGATCGGGAGCCCCGCGGCAGCGCTGAGCCCGTGGCCGAGGCACTCGTGGACCAGGGTGTGGCGGGCGGCCCGGATGCCGAGGATGGGCCCGACCCGTCCGGTCCAGAGCTCGGCCGCGAACCCGGCCTCGGCCTGGTCGGGCAGGTAGGTGCCGAGGACCGGCCCCAGCCGGGAGCGGTGGCCGGGGATGACCGCCATCCGGCGCACCAGCGGGGAGCCGATCACGATCCGGGCCGCGACCGGCAGCCGGCCGACGTCCCGGGCGAACCCCTCCCAGGCCTCGTCGGGGACGCAGGCGGACGTCGCGCTGCCAGGACCGCCTCCTGTCAGCTCGACCTGGAACACCTCGCCGAGGTAGGCGGCGACCCGGCCGCGGGCGGCGCGGCGGCCCGGTCCGGTCCCGAGCCAGGCGTCGTAGCCGGGGAGGTGGACGGCCCCGCGCGCGCGCCCGGCCGCCGCCATCGGTCTCGCCAGCGCCATTGTGGGTGGCACGTCCCGCCGGCAGGGCCCGGCTGGCCGGAGCCGCCGGGCCCCGCGGAGGAGAGTCCTTCGGGGTGGTCCCCTTTGGGGTGGCGCCCTCCGGGACCGGGGCCGTCGCGGTGTCGCCTCCGGCATGATGGCCCGGTGCATCCGGCGGCGAGCGCGCGCGGCGGCGAGCGGACGAGCGGGACGCGGTTCGCCTACCAGGGCGAGCCCGGCGCCTTCTCGGAGGAGATGATCCAGGCGATCGACCCCACCGCCTGGGCCGTCCCGTACCCGACCTTCGCGCTCGCGGTGACGGCCCTGGTCGCCGGCGAGGTGGTGCGGGCGGTGCTGCCGGTGGAGAACAGCCTGGGCGGGGTGGTGCAGGAGGTCTCGGACCAGCTCACCGAGCACCCGGTGCGCATCGTGGCCGAGCACCGCCTCCCGGTGCGGCACTGCCTGCTGGTCGCCGGGGACGGCGGCGGGGACCCCCCGACCGTGACCCGGGTGCGTTCCCATCCGCAGGCCCTCGCCCAGTGCCGCCGGTACCTGGAGCGGATCGGCGCGGCCGCGCTGCCGGCCGGCGACACCGCCGGGGCGGCCCGGGCCCTCGCCGAGCGCCCCGAGCCAGGCGTCGGGGTGATCGCCAGCGCGGCCGCCGCGCGCCGGTACGGCCTCAGGGTGGTGGCGACCGACATCCAGGACCACGCCGGCAACACCACCCGGTTCGTCACGGTGGCCCGCGGGGCGGCCGGGCGGCCGACCGGACAGAGCCCCGTTCCCGGCAAGGTGTCGCTGACGGTGGAGACCAGTCACCGGCCCGGCAGCCTGCACGCGGCGCTGGGGGTCTTCGCCTCGCGCCACCTCAATCTCACCCGCCTCGACTCCCGTCCGATCCCGGACCGGACGTTCGAGTACCGCTACTACCTCGACTTCGAGTACGACGAGGCCGGGCGGGCCGCCGCCGCGCTGGACGCGCTGGTCGGCGTGGCCCACGCGGTGCAGGTCCTCGGGGTGTACGCGCCGGTCGGCGCCGACGCCGGCGCCCCCTGACCGACGGGGCGCGGCGCCGCTCCGGGCCTCCACCGCGGGCAGCGGCGTAGCATCGGATCGGTTCGAATGGAGACCGGGGTCGTAACCACCGTCGTCGTCGTCGGCGATCGCCAGCTGGCGCGCGCGGTGGCCCGGCTGATTCCCGCCGCCACCATCCTGGACGCCGAGCAGGAGCCCGACCTGCGCGAGCCGGCCACCGCCGTGCCCGTGATTCGGCGGCGGATGGAGGACGGCGCCACCCCCGCTGCCGTCGTCTGCGACGCGCGCCCCGGCTTCTCGGTGCTCGCCGGCGTCACCGGATTCCCGGCCCACCGGTGCCTGGTGGTCGGTGCCGAGAGCCCCTTCCCGGCGGGGACCGTGCGCAGCCTGGTGGAGGCTGCCGGGATGACGTTCCTGGCCGCGCTGGATGGGTTGCCGGCCTTCCTCGCCGGGCGCGGGCCCGGGCTGTCGGGCGCGGACCGCGGCCGCGTGCGGGCCACCCCGCCCGGCCGGGAGCCGGCCGGCGCCGGCACCGGCGTCGACGGGTGGGCGGCGGCGGGTTCGGACCCGGCCCCGGGAGCGGCGCCGGGGCCGCCCCCCGAGAGCTTCAGTTGGGCGGCGATGACTCCGGTGCAGGTGCCGCCGGCGGCCCCGGCCGGTGCGGCACCTGCCGCCCCGGCGACGGTCGTGGAGGCGGGCGTTGCTCCGAGGGCCGGGGAGGGGGCGCCGGCCGCCGGCGCCCGCGCGCACGGGCTTCCCGCCTACGGACCGGCGGACCCGCTGCGTCCGATGCGACCGCGGAAGCGCTGAGCGATGCGCTGGCGGCCCCACCGGCCCAAGCCTCCCGAGCTCAGCCGCTGCCGCGCCGAGGTGCGCCGAATCCTGGAGATCCTCGACGACGCCACCGCGACCGGCAACGAGCATCGCCTCAGCGAGGGGTTCGGCGGCGACGCCCTGCGCGAGGTCGGATCCCGCCTGCGCACCTACCGCACCGCCGGGATCAGCGTCAGCCCCTTCCGGGAGTCGCTCCAGATCCACGTCGACGAGGAGGGGCTCGAGGGGGGCGCGCGCGTCAGCCTGCGCTACCGCGACCGCACCAGCTTCCTCGCGTCGGGCGGCCGCCCGGCGACCGCCGACCAGGCCGTCCAGCTCACCCTGTGGCTGGACATGCGACGCGACCCCTGGGTGGTGCGCGCGCTGCGTGAGGAGGTCCCGGGCCCGGCGGCCTGATGGTCGTCCCGCCCCGAGGATGCCCTCCGCGCGTGCTAGGCTGGCCGGAGGGAGCGGAGGTGGAGCCGCGCAGCGCGGGCGGCGTCCGCGGGCTGGGAGGGACGACGCGGCATGACCACAAAGCCCAGAGGTGCGCCGGCCGACCCGAAGCGGGGTCGCCCCGTCGCCGTGAAGCCAGACGCGGTGCGGGAGGCTGAGCCCGGAGGGGCGGACGGTGGGCCCGCGGCCGTCCCGGACAAGGAGCCGGAGACCATCCGCCCGCCGCTCGACGACCTGGAGTCAGGGCCCCGCTCCCTCGCCCCCGTCGCTGCCCGACCGGAGCCGGCGTCCCCGGCCGCCTCCAGCCCGCGGCCGGTGCCGCCCCGCCCCCGCCCCGACCCCCGGGCGGCGGCAACCGATCCCGCCGACATCCCGCTGGAGGAGCAGACCGCGGAGATGCGGTGGCCGCCCGGCAGCTGGGTCCGGGTCACCAACATCGTCCGCCACAGCACGTCCGAGCCGATCGAGGGCATCGCGGTCGGGGACGTGGCCCAGGTGACCGCCGCGCTGTCCCAGACGCTGGTGCTGATCTTTCCCACCCGCGACAACCGCCGCGAGGTGCTCCACATCGAGTCGATCGAGACGGTCGAGGCGCCCCCGCCACCGCTGGCGCGGGGCCGTCGTCGCTGAGCCGGCTCCCGCCCCCCTCGGGCCGCCGCGTCAGCGCACCCGGCTCCCCGCCCGGGGCTCCGGGCGGAGCAGCCGCTCGGCCCGGGTGAGGGGGTCGACCATGACCACCTCGAAGAGCTCCTCGAAGTCGCACCCGAAGAGGGTGAGGAGCGCCGCGCGGAGGCGCGGCCCCGGGTTGCGCGTCCCCGCCTCCAGGGCCGGGATGTAGTTCTGGGTCACCCCCAGCCGGCGCGCCAGCTCGCGCTGGGTGAGCTGGTGTCGCTGGCGCATCGAGCGGAGTCCGGCCGCCCGCACCACCACGTTCACGCGCCCACGCTATGGCTGGCCTGTATGTTTGTCAAGACCACAGGGGCGCGGTCGACCGGGTCCGGTCCGATCGGCGACGAGCGTGCGCCAATCGGTCATGGGCAACGGGGGGGCGGGTGGCCCAGCGGTAGCGTTTCCGGCCCTCCCGGACGAGGCGGCGCACGATGATCACCGCGTTGGCGACCGCCAGGCTGCAGGCGATCACGCGCTGCCGCCGGGCGGTGCACCGGGCCAGCCGGTGGAAGGCGTTGTGCCACGCCGTGGTGCGCTCCACCACCCACCGTTCCCCGGCCTGAAGCGGGGCGGGGCGACCCCGCCGGGCGGTCGCGCCGGTGAGGTGGTGGCCGGCCAGGGTGGCTCGGCTCTGGTTCGAGTCGTAGCCGCGATCGAGATGCACCGTCGTGGTCTCGGCCAGCGGGCTCTCGGCGGCCAGGCTGGCGAGGGTCGGCGCCAGCAGCGGCGAGTCGTGGACATTCGCGGGCGCCAGCACCACCCCGAGGGGGATGCCGTGGCCATCGACGACCCGCGAGCGCTTGAGGCTCTGCTGGCCCCGATCGACCGACTCCGCCCGGCGACCTCGCCCCCGCAGGGGGCCGTGGCGATCCACCCGTCCAGGGCGAGGTCGGTCAGCGCCAGGCCGATCATCCGGTCGTAGGCGGTCCGGGCCAGCCCCTCGAGGCGGGCCATCACGCCCGCTGCGATCCACGCGTCCCGGCGCCGGCGCAGCGTGGGGGCTGAACCGGTGGGGTCGGCCAGCCGCCAGGAGGCGGTCCCGAAGACCAGGGCCTGCACGAGCTCCTCGAAGACGACCCGATCAGGGACGCGGGGGCGGTGGCCGCCCAGGGGAGGGGTCACCGCCGGGACCGGGAGCCGGTCTTCGACCTGC